>JAVBJZ010000004.1:0-14786 GCA_031546725.1 Azospirillum sp. | reverse complement strand
TCACCGTTGCGGTTGCAGCGACCGGCGGCCTGGGCGATGGAATCGAGCCCGGCCATCGCCCGGTAGACGGTGGGAAAGGAAAAATCGACTCCCGCCTCCACCAGCGATGTGGCGACCAGACGAACTAGCGGCTTTTCCGGGTTGCCCAGGTCACGCTTGATCGCCGCCAGCACCGCACGGCGGTGCGCCGCGCACATGCAGGTGGACAGGTGCCGCGCCCCCTCTTTTTCCTTTTCCGCAACGCGGCGCAGCAGGTCGCGCGCATGCCGCCGGTTGTTTACGATGCACAGGACCTGGCGCTCCGCCAGCAGGCGCTCCACCAGCGCTTCGTCGTCGAGCGGTTCGGGGATCCGCTGGACCGTCACCCGTTTTAGCCGCTGATACAGTTCCTGCGGGTTGGGGGCGAGTTCCCGGACATGATCCAGCCCATCCTTGAATCCCGCCTCGGTCGTGATCGCCGGCTGGGTGGCGGTGCACAGGACGACCGACGTGCGGTACCCCCGCGCCAATTCCCGCAACGCTTCCAGGCAGGGGCGCAGGTATTTCAAAGGCAAGGTCTGGGCCTCGTCCAGGATCACCACGGACCCGGCGATAGCGTGCAGTTTGCGGCATGACGAAGGGTGGTTGGAGAACAGGCTTTCAAAGAACTGCACGGCGGTGGTGACGATGATGGGCCGGTCCCAATTCTCGGCAGCCCGCCGCAGCTTTGTCGTGCCATCCCGCGCTTCGTCATCCGTGACTTTAGCCGTCTTGGAAGACTCGCCCGGCGAACCGAAGTCAAAGCCGCTGTGGTGCTCAAGGACGGCGTCGTCATCACCCAACGCCTCGCGGAAGACATCGGCGGTCTGTTCGACGATGGAGGTAAAGGGAATCACATAGATGACCCGGCGCAAGCCGTGCTTCACCGCGTGGTCCAGCGCAAAGGCCAGGGACGCCAGCGTCTTGCCGCCGCCGGTTGGCACGGTGAGAGAAAACAATCCCGGCGCCTCGTCCGCCTTGGCCCGGACCGCCGCCAACACCTCCGCCCGTAAATCGTTGACCTCCCCTGTCTCGCCCTTGAATTTAAGCAAGTGGAGATCCAGCCGCTGACGCAGATCCTGCATGGTCAGCGGACAGCCTCGTTCAACCGTCTTCCCCCTGAGGCGGGCGTAGAATCGTTCCGTTTCCAAGCGATCGGCGTCGACCAGGCACGAGAACAGCATGCGAATCAGGAATGGCTTGGAAAAATTATGTGTAAAGCCCGCCGACAAGACGGGAGCGGACAGATTCACCTCAGCCGGCGCGACATCCTGATCCGAGTCCAGCCGATTCGCCGTGTGCCCTTTCAACCGTTCCGCCAATGAAGAGAGACCGCCGCCGGCCACGCGCCCATTGGGGAGGCCCGCATGATGCCCGGCGACGCCGAACGCCATCATGCGACCGAGAACGTCGCCGTACCGATCAAGCGCGGTCACCGCCCCTGCGGTGGAATGATCGATACTGGAGCCTTGTCCACGGATGTAAGATTGAAACTTTGGGTTTTCCTTGCCGATGTCGTGCAAGGCCCCCATGGCGTAGGCCACGGCGTCACCCCCGAACACAGCGGCGAGGGACGCGGCTTGCTCAGCCACCGCCATCAAATGATCCCGCAGCGGTTCCCACTCTTCTTCATTCTTACTCGGAACAGAATGCGCGTACATGCCCACACTCCAGATGCATTTCTGCGAATTGCTTCTTTGAGCTTAGCGAAAATATTTTGAGAACACCTGATGGAATTTCCCACCCAGGGCGGTTCCCCCAACCGATCGCAACAGAGCCGTCCTAACCTTTACTTAACCAAACTGTGGCATTGTGCTTTCAGAGCAGCGCGGCAGTATTTGCCGGGCAGGCCCTGCCCAGGGTGTGGCTAACGGCGGAATTCCGGCGTTTTTCGGGTTTGGCACGAAGCCTGCATAGGGATAATCACCGTTGCTGCGGCAAACGGCGCCAAGATTGTAAGAGGCCGACGATGGAAAACCCGAGCTACATCGCCCTATCACGCCAGAACGCGCTTCAGCGCCAGATGGAAGTGGTGGCGAACAACGTCGCCAACATGAACACCACCGGTTTCAAGCAGCAGCGCGTGCTGTTCACCGAGGTTCTCGAGCGCCCGGCCATGCACGAGCAAGTCAGTTTTGTTCAGGACCGCGCCGTGGTGCGCGACCTGGCCCCCGGCGGTGTCGTGCACACCGCCAACCCCATGGACGTGGCCTTGAACGGCCCCGGCTATTTCACCGTCGACACCGCTTCGGGCCGCCGCTACACCCGCAACGGCGCCTTCGGCCTGAACGACCAGCGCCAATTGGTGGACGGCGGCGGCCTGCCGGTGCTTTCGGACAATGGCCAGCCCATCACCATCCCGCAGGGAACCGGCTCCCTCGAGATCACCAGCGAAGGCACGGTCTCCACTGAACTGGGTCCGGTTGGCCGCCTCAACGTCGTCACCTTCAAGAATGAACAGCAGATGCTGGAGGTCGGCAACGGCCTCTACGCCAGCGACGAACAGCCACAGCCGGCCCCGCCGGAGACCAAGGTGGCTCAAGGGGCGCTTGAGCAATCCAACGTAAAGCCTGTGCTTGAGATGACCCAGATGATCGAGATCAATCGGCAGTACCAGCAGAATCAGCGAATGATCGAAAACGAACACGATCGTATCCGTGGCGTCATCCAGCGGCTGGGCCGCTCGGCCTGAACGAAGAGACAAAGGGAAATCAAGCCATGCGCAGCCTCGCCATCGGCGCTACCGGAATGCTGGCCCAGCAGACCAACGTCGAGACCATCTCGAACAACATCGCCAACGCGACGACGACCGGCTTCAAAAAGCAGCGCGCCGAGTTTCAGGACCTGCTGTACCAGAACCACCGCCGCGTCGGTTCGGCCTCGTCGGACTCCGGCACCATCGTGCCAACGGGTGTGCAGGTTGGCGCCGGCGTGCGCGTTGCGGCGATTTCCCGCGATCTGGAACAGGGCAACCTGAACGTTACCGATGGCAAACTGGATATAGCGGTCAACGGCAACGGCTATTTCCAGATCCAGCTGCCCAATGGCGATACGGCCTATACCCGCGCCGGCAACTTCAAGCTGTCGCCGGACGGCATCATCGTCACCATCGACGGCTATCAGTTGCAGCCGGCCATGACCGTCCCGAACAACGCCATCGATGTGGCGATCAATCCATCGGGCGAAGTCATGGCGAAGCTGGACGGTCAGACCGCCCCGCAGAACATCGGCCAGATCCAGCTCGCCAACTTCGTGAATCCAGCGGGGCTGGAAGCGATTGGCGACAATCTGTACCTGGAAAGCCCGGCGTCAGGCCAGTCGGTGACCGGAAACCCCGCCGCCCCCGGTTTTGGCCGCGTGTTGCAGGGCGTGCTGGAGACCTCGAACGTCAATATCGTGCAGGAGATCACGTCACTGATCACCGCACAGCGCGCCTATGAGATGAACTCCAAGGTCATCAAGACCACGGACGAGATGATGCAGCAGGTCGGTCAGCTGCGTTAATGCTTGATGCGGCTCTCGTACTGGCTTGAGAAAGCCAGGGCGAGAGGCCCAGCGGCCAAAGGTCGCTCGCCGTCAGCGCTGGCTTTTCAACCAGCGCCAAGAGGCTCTTGGCGGTCGAAACCGCCTGCCACCAGCGCTGGAAAAGCTCCAGCGCGAGAGACTTTTGGTGGCCAAAGGCCGTTTTCCGCCGTCAGCGCCCTTCAAGAAGCGGGCGCCTGGAGGCCGAATGCACCGGCCATCCGAACCGCCGTTCGTCTTGTTGGAGAGCCTCTGTTATGAAGCGCACCACCGCTGCCCTTTTCCTCAGCGCCATCCTGGCCCTGGCAAATTTTGCCGGCCCGGCAATTGCCGCCGAGCCGCCGGCTGTCGTGTATGGCATAACCCATGTGGAAGCCGCGTTGAGCGGCGCGCTGGCGCGCTACATCACCAACGGGACCTTGCATCTGGAGCTGGACAACCGCACCACCGAGCTGCGGGTCCCCGCCGGGCAGGAGCCCAGCGGTGGGCTGGTGGTTGAGAACGTCTATTACAGCCCGATCCAGGCGCGCTTCGCCGCCGAAATCGTGGTCCCCGGCACTTCCATACGGCAGCCGGTTTCCGGCCGGGCCTATGGCGCCGTGCAGATGCCGGTGCTGAACCACCGCGTGATGCCCGGCGACATCGTCGCCTCCTCCGACGTGGACTGGATCGAGATCCGCGCCGACCAAGCCGGCAGCGACATGGCCACCAGCGAGACGCAGCTGATCGGCATGACGCCGAAGCGTGGTGTCCCGGTAAACCAGCCCGTGCGGATACGCGATCTGCAATCGCCGCGTCTGGTGGACAAGGGATCCCTTGTCACCATCACCCTGCACAACGGCAACCTCGTGCTCTCAACCCAGGGCAAGGCCCTGCAAGATGGTGGCAGGGGCGATGTGATCCGCGTCACCAACACCCAGTCGAACCGCGTTGTCGAAACCATCGTCACCGGGCCGAACCAGGTCGCCATTCAAACTGGCACACCTATTGCAAACAAGTAATTGTAACCACGTAAGCGCAAGTGCGGTCAGATGAACCGCAAGCACGGACTAAGGAACCTTCTGATGACCGCTTCCCTTGCCCACACCGCACTTCGTCTTGCTCTGGCCACAGCCTTGGCCGCCTCGGTGAGCGCCTGCAACACCATGACACGCCTGTCAGAAGTTGGAACTGGCCCGCAGGTTAGCAAGATCCAAGACCCCTACGCACAGCCCGGCTACCAGCCCGTCAGCCTGCCCATGCCAACGCCCTTGCCGGCGGAGCGGAATCCGAACTCGTTGTGGCGTTCCGGCGCCAAGGCTTTCTTCAAGGATCAGCGCGCCAAGCAGGTCGGCGATATCATGACGGTGCTGATCAAGATCGAAGATCAGGCGCAGATGAACAATGAATCCACGCGGTCACGCAGTGGCGGCGAGGGGTTGGGCATACCGAATCTCCTCGGGTTGGAAAGCAAGCTGATCAAGGCGCTGCCCTTGGGCGCCGACGCCAACAAACTGGCCTCGGTCAATTCAACCAGCGACAACGACGGCAAGGGCGCCATCACCCGCAAGGAACAGATCGAGCTGAAGGTCGCCGCTCTGATCACGCAGACGCTGCCCAACGGCAATTTGGTGATCCAGGGCCAGCAGGAAGTGCGCGTAAACTACGAACTGCGCGATCTGCGCATCACCGGCGTCATCCGTCCCGAAGACATCACCGCACAAAACACCATCAGCTACGAGAAGATCGCCGAAGCGCGCATCACCTACGGTGGCCGTGGCCAGATCAGCGACGTGCAGCAGCCGCGCTATGGTCAGCAGCTCTTCGATATCCTCTCACCGTTCTAAGGTTCGGTTCGCGCTCGACAAAACAAACCCCGCTGATGAGGCTCATCAGCGGGGTTTTTTTTATTGCTACCCGTTACTCTGAATGGTCTCCTGGCTTTACGCGCCGCGCCCCAGCGATTGCATCAGTTCGCCCCATTCGCGTTTGGACAGACCGCTGCTTTCCTGGGTGACCGGCTCGCCCGACAGCAGCCGCTTCACGATGTCCAGGCCAGTGCGCGAGAGATGGGCGCCGCCCATGCGGTATTCGCAGAACGCGGCGTACACCGCGGGCACCCAACGCTTGACCATCTCCAGCATCGCGTCGGCGTACACCCGGATTTCGTACTGAGCGTGGCTGTCGGCGCGCAAGGACAGGAAATGCAAGAGATTGTGCAAATCCACCTTCCAGTACCACTGCGTGTAGTAGTTCAGCGGCAGATTCATGCGCGCCAACTCGCGCGCCAGCCCCTCGCGGCTCTCGTCAAGGACCGAGCCATCCTCACGGACGTTCAGCAACTCTTCATAATGCGCGTAGCAGGTCTCGGCGTCCTCGCGCAGGATTTTCAGCACCCGCGCCGCCTCTTCACCCGCCAACACCCCGCCACGGCCCTGGCGGTTGTTCGAGGATTGCCCGCCCAATTGCTCGGCTGACGGCACATAGAACTCACGGTCAAGAATGGAATAGCGCGCCGAATATTCATTCACATTGGCCGTGCGGTGGCGAATCCACTGGCGCGCCACGAAGATCGGCAATTTCACATGGAACTTGATCTCGCACATCTCGAACGGGGTCGAGTGGCGATGGCGCATCAAATATTTGATGAGGCCAGCGTCCTCGCTGACCTTCTTGGTGCCCTTGCCATAGGACACGCGCGCCGCCTGCACCACGGCTGCATCGTCACCCATATAGTCGATGACCCGGACGAAACCATGGTCGAGCACATCGACGGGCTCATACAGGATGTCTTCCAGCGCCGGAACCGTGGCGCGGCGGGTCTGGGACGTGATGGCGCGTAACTGGTCGATTTCGGCGCGCTGATCGGGCGTGATCGGCATGAGCAATCCAACTGCTTTGAAGGTGTGTACAGGCTATTCCTAGCCCAGTCGCAAAGGCATAGCCAGGGCGTTGGTGATTTGGGTCAGGGCCGGGCGCTGGCGGCAGCCAGGCTCCGAGCCTGAACTGTCACGTGTAAAAGACCGCATGCTCTTCATGAAGACGGTTGAGTTGCTCAAGCGATTCCGTGCTTTTCTTCTTCAGGCAGACGGCCGTCTGCGCAATCAGAATGTTGGCGAGGGCGAAGCTGGCCACATAGGAATTAAAGAAGCTGAGTGACTCATAAGGCACCGGCAGAGTGATATCGGCAAGCGCCGACAGCGGGGAAAACAGGCTGTCCGTCACGGCTAGGATATGACAGCCGGCTTTGCGCGCTTCCTCGGTCATGAAAATCGTATCCTGCGAATAGCGCGGCAGGGCGACGGCCACGAAAAGATCGCCCGCCCGCAGGCGCCTGCTTTCGTCGAAAAGCTGACCTGTCTTCACGTCCATCAAAAAGACGTTCTCGCGTATCTGGCTCAAGGCGAGCGCCAAGAAATACGCCACGCTGTATGAGCTTCTGGTGGCCATCACACGGATGGTTTCTGTTTTCGAGAGAAGAGATACCGCCTTCTGCACGGATTCGGATGAGAGGTGCGTCGAAAGGGATTGCAGATTTTCTATGTCGAACTGAAGCGAGGCCCTGACGTCGAAACGGTCCCGGTCGATTTTTTCCATGCGCGCGACGGGGGCGATGCTGCTGCGGACAATCTGGCGTATCTGCTCTTGTATGTCAGGAAAACCAGCAAAACCCATGGCTTTCGCCGCCCGCGAAACCGTCCCCGGGCTTACGCCGGTTCTTTGGGCCACCTCTTCGACAGTCATAAACGCCGCATCCTGAAGATGATCCACCAGGAACACGGCGACCTTCTGATTTGCCCCTTTCGCGGTAAGGGAAAAATCTTTGATTTTATTGTGAAAACTATATTCCGCCATGTGCAAGACGTCTTTCCGACGAGAGTTCCACCATAGGTGTATCAAAAAGGCGTCCTCGCCATAAGGAAATATATATTTCCATTTTTGCCTTGACATGAAAAATTTATTTCCATTAGCCTACCCCTTATGAGGTATGGCGCAGGCGGAGGCTTTCCGCCGGTTCCCGTGCCCAACGCAAAATACGTGGCAAAATACGCAAGGGCACGTCCATGCAGCCGAATCCCGATATCACCCTGTATACCCCCGGCCCTGTTTGCGTTCCGCAGCGGGTATTGGCTGCGGGCAGTCTGCCCATGATTCATCACCGGACGCCGGCGTTTCACGCCCTGTATGCGGATTGCGCCCAGGCAATGCAGTGGTTGCTGGGCACAAAACAGGATATTTTGTTGACGCACACTTCCGGGCGCGGAGCCATGGAAGCCTGTATTTCAAATTTATTGTCGCCAGGCGATGACATCGTCTGCATCACCAACGGAAATTTTGGCGGCATGTTCGCCAAGATCGCCAAGGCCTACGGCTTGACGCCGCATTCCATCTGGACGGATTGGGCTGAACCTTTCGCGGGCGAAGAGGCGGCCATGGCTTTGGCCGCCGCCATTACCGCCAATCCCAAGGTCAAGGCGGTGACCATCTGCCATAGCGACACCGGGAATTCCGTGGCGAACGACATCCGTTTGGCCGCGAAGGTGGCGCATGACCATGGCGTGCTGCTGATCGTGGACGCGGTCAGCTCGGCCGGCTGCGCCCCCATCGAATTTGACGCATGGGGGATCGATGCGCTGGCCACGGCATCCCAGAAGGGCCTGATGTCTCCAGCGGGCGTGGCGTTTGTGGTTCTCAGCGATCGGGCATGGAAAGCCGCTGAAGAATCCACTTTGCCCCGGTTTTTTGTGAACTTCATCGATATCCGCAAGGAATTCCACAAGAAGCCCAACGCGCCGGAAACACCCGGATCGACCCCTGTCTCCCTGGTTCGTTCCGTCACGGAAGCCTTGACGATGATCCGGGAGGAAGGACGCGAAGAGGTCTTCGCCCGTCATCAGCGTCTTTCCCGCGCGGTGCGGGAAGGGTTGCTCGGCATGGGGTTGGAGCTGGCCCCCGCCAATTTAAAACGCCCGTCACCGTCGGTGACCACGTTCTTCATCCCGCAAAACGCCTCCGGCGCAGCCATCCGGGCCGGATTACTGGAAAAATTCCGTATCCAGATCGCGGGAGGACTTGGACAATACAAGGAGAACACGCTGCGCATCGGTCACATGGGCTATTTTTATGACACAGATGCTCTCTGCGTCATCGGCGCCTTAGAAAAGACCATGCATAGCCTTGGCATTATTAAAGAAATTGGCCTTGGCGTCACTGCCTGCATGAAGGCTTTGTAGAAAGAGTAGTCATGACCGGCAGGACTGTTGTTGAAAAGATTATTTCAGCGCACGCCAACGGGCCGGCGCGCAGCGGCGATGTCGTCATCGCTTCCGTTGATGTGGCTATGGCGCTGGATGCTTCCGGGCCGCTGACCCTCGATTACTATGAGCAGATGGGTGGGACGGGGGTCTTCGACCCCGCCAAGGTGATCATGGTGATGGACCATTATTCACCGTGCCCCAACGCCGATGTTTCCCGGTTGCAGGACAAGGTGCGCGCCTTCCACCGCAAGGGGCTTTGCACCCTCTTTGAACTCGGCGAGGGCATCTGCCACCATATCCTGCCGGAACAGGGATACTCCAAGCCGGGCCGCATCATCGTTGGCGCCGATTCCCATACCATCACCAACGGGGCCTTCAACTGCCTCGGGGCCGGTCTTGGTTCGTCGGATCTGGCTTCCGCCATGATCAGCGGCAAGGTCTGGCTGCGGGTCCCGGAAACCATCCGCGTCACCCTGAACGGTCACCTTTCGCCAGGCGTCGAAGCGAAGGACCTCGCTCTTTGGCTGACCGGCCATATCGGGGCGTCCGGCGGCACGTATAAAGCGCTGGAATTCACTGGGCCGGGCGTCGCCTCGCTGTCCGTCTACGAGCGCATGACGATCTGCAACATGATGGCGGAAACGGGCGCCAAGGCCGCCATCATGCCGTGCGACGCCGTCTTGCGCGCGTGGCTTCCCGGTGAGGATTTGGAGGCGGTATCTCCAGACCCCGATGCGGTTTACGAGCGTGACATCACCGTCGATCTCGGCGCGGTGGACGTTCTGATCGCCAAACCCCACAGCCCGGATAACGTGGTTCCCGTGCGGGATGTCGCGGGCACGCCCATCCAGATGGGGGTCATCGGCACATGCACGAACAGCAGCCTGGAAGATCTGCAAAAAGCCCTCGCCGTCATGGGGGATCGCAAGGTCGTCCCCGGTTTCGAGCTGCTCCTGGTTCCCGCCACGCGGAACATTTACGCCGAGGCGGCGCGTCTTGGCCTGTTGGAGAAATTCGTTCGCAAGGGCGGTTATGTGCTGCCACCGGGTTGCGGCCCCTGCTGCGGTTCCAGCGCGGGAATCCCCTCGGACGGAGAGAACGTCCTTACCACCGCAAACCGCAATTTTCTTGGCCGCATGGGCAATGTGAAGGCCTCCCTCTACTTGGGCTCTCCGTCCAGCGTCGCGGCGGCGGCGGTGACCGGAGTCATCACCGATCCTCGGGAGATACGCGCTTGAGCAGCATCAACTTTGAAGGCCAGGCAAGAGTCGTCGGTGACAACATCAATACCGACTACATCATTTCGTCTCGGCGCAAACGCGATAACCAGAATAAAGCCCATCTGGCGCAGTATTTCATGGAAGATCTGGACCCCGGTTTCGCAAAGCGTGTGCAGCCAGGGAACATTCTGGTGGCCGGAGAGAATTTCGGCTGCGGCTCCGCCATGGAGGTCGCGGCGACCGTCGTCGTCGGGGTGGGCATTCCGGCCATTGTCGCGAAATCATTTTCCCGCACCTATTTCCGCAACGCCATAAATAACGGAATATTACTTGCGTGCTGCGATACGTCGTCGATGAGTGAAAACAATATAATAAAAGTAGAAATTACCAACGGTATTATTACTGTACAGAACAAAAGCACCAACGAATATTTCTCATGCGGCTCTCTGCATCCATCCTTGGTGGCTATTTTGCAGGTTGGTGGGTTGGTGCCTTACATGAGGACGCATGGGCAGTTGTAGATTTGTCTGATTACGACGAACCAATACGCGTTTATCACTCAACATGAGGGGAGAATGATGGCGGATGTTGCCTTAGCGGATGGATTTGGGGCGGAAACACCAACCACAAAGAAAAAGAAAGGGGTTTCTCCCTTCCTTATTCTTAGCGCTCTTATCGCCGGCGGTGTGTTTGGGTATCTGTGCCCTTCCTGGGCCGTCGAGTTGCGGCCGGTGGGCGACGCCTTCGTCAAGCTGATCAAAATGATCATCGTGCCTCTGGTGTTTTCCATGCTGGTCATGGGCATTGCCGGGTCCGGCGATTTCAAGAAGGTGGGGCGTATCGGCGGGAAGACACTGCTATGGTTCACCTTTGCCTCCACCATCGCCATGATCCTTGGCCTTATTCTAGCCAATGTTTTCAAGCCAGGGCACGGCGTCGAACTCATCAAGGTGGCTGGAGAAGCGGTCTCCCCCAATACGGTGCATTTCAAGAGCACAGTCGAACTGATCCAGTCCATTATTCCCGATAATATTTTCGGAGCGTTGGTCAAAGCGGATTTGTTGCAGGTTGTCTTCTTCTCGTGCCTTTTTGGCGTCGCGGTCGCCGCAGCCAAGGAGCAAGGCAAGCCGGTGTTGGCCCTGGCGGCTTCGGTGTCCGACGCCATGCTACGGGTCACCGGCTATATCATGTATCTGAGCCCCTTGGCCGTGTTCTCATTCATCGGCTGGACCATTGGTAAATATGGCCTCGGCTTGGTCATCCCTCTCAGCAAGCTTATCCTGACGCTTTATTTTGGCCTCGCCTTTTTCATCGTTGTTATTCTGGTCACCGCCTGCCTTATCATCAAGGTGAATTTCTTTCAGGTGATCAGGATCATCAAAACGCCTCTGCTGCTGGCCTTCACCACCTGTTCCAGCGAGGCGGCGCTGCCGTCGCTGATGGAACGGTTGGAACGCTTCGGCGTGCCCAAGCATATCGTGGGTTTCGTTCTGCCCGCCGGCTATTCCTTCAATCTCGACGGGTCTTCCATTTACAAATGTCTGGCCCTGATGTTCATCGCCCAGATGTACAACATTCCCATGGATATCCCGACGCAGCTCGCCATGCTGGGCATGATGCTCATCGTGCAAAAGGGGTCCGCGGGAGTTCCCGGAGCCGCCTTCATGGGGCTTTCCGCCGGCGTGCTGGCTTTCAACCTGCCCATGGATGGTCTGTTCATGATCATGGGGGTCGATCGCATCCTCGACATGGGGCGCACCTCCACGAATCTCGTGGGCAACGCCATCGCGACGCTTGTCGTCGCCCGCTGGGAAGGCGAACTGCCGGACGAGGTCATCAAGCGGGGCTATTCAGCAGCTTACGACGACTGACGTCTTTTTGGGAAATATGACAGGAGGAAAGCCGTGTCTATTGGGTTTCGTGTGTACACAAAACGCATCCTGCCTCCGCAAGAGGTTATCGATGAATACAAGAAATTAGCCGCCGCCAATGTCAGCGATTGCATGAAGCGTTCTTCGGCGCTGTCCTCCGACTTCCGCTTGATGAGCCGCCCCTTCACCGGGGCCATGGCCGGCCCGGCGCTGACGGTCAATGTTCGCCCCGGCGATAATTTGATGCTGCATAAGGCGCTGAATCTGGCGCAGGAAGGCGACATCATCGTCGTTTCAAGCTCCGGTGTGAGAGGCAATGCCCTCTACGGCGCCGTCATGCATGGCTTTGGCTGTTTCAAGAAGATCGGCGGCATCATCATCGACTCGCCCATCCGTGACATCGACCAGCTTTACGACATGGGTGTACCCGTCTACGCCACGGGGATCACCCCCGGCGGTCCGCATAAGGAAGGGCCGGGCGAAGTCAATACGCCCATCGCTTGTGGCGGTGTGCACATCTGTCCGGGCGATATCATTCTCGGCGATTGCGACGGCGTGGTTGTCGTTCCCCGCCAGGACGCCGCCGCCCTCTTGCCTGTCGTGCAGAAATTCGCCCAAAACGATCAGGCCAAGACGCAGGCTTCGCGCCTGGGCACGCTTGATCGAAGCTGGGTCGACAAAAGCCTGAACGAAAAAGGCTGCGAAATCATCGACGCGGCCTGGCAATAATTTGGCCATAGCCAAGCTCCTTGAAACATCAAGGGAACTGGATTATCTTCCAAAGCGTCGGGGTAACACCCGACTACGCTCGTAGATCGGGATAGCAAGTACTTTCGCAGGACCCGGGTTCAATTCCCGGCGGCTCCACTGTGTATCCAACCCGCATGCTCTCGCAAGAGAGTGGCGTTGGGTGCAGACGGGGCCGAAATGGGATCGACTGGCTGGGAACGGTATTCAGTGCGGGTCGGCATGGTTCCGCCGTTATCGGGCCATTTGCAATAGTTGCCAATGACAACGTTGCTCAGGTTCGCCTCGCTGCTTAATTGCGGCTGGTGACCTAAATTCAATCCCTGATGGTTTGCACCTGAGGGTGGGGTCGGCGGGCGCCTAGCAACAGAAGCCCGCGCTTCCTCCCCATCCCCCGAACAGACTCCAAACCGGCTCCTTCAAACGGTCGCGGCTTTGTTCTGTGTCAGCTCCGCCACGATGATGGCGAATAGCGGGTTTCCACCCGGCGCGCCTCTGGTTTCCGGTGCCCCAGGGTAATCGGATGAAGGGTGATTTTCTTATAAATAAGACTTTAGTCTTCAATGTTTTAATATGTTCGTCATCCCCGCCGAAGCGGGGACCCAGTATTTTCAAGAAGTTTCTTTGCGCAAAGCCTGGGTCCCCGCTTCCGCGGGGATGACGGTTATCTTAATAAAAGGAATATTATCATTTACCCGATTGCCCTGTTTCCGGCGCCCCAGGGAATGGACAAGGTCTGTTGCTGTTGATAGGGTAATGGTGATTTATCGTTGACAGCCTGCCTGTCGGCGAAGGCGGAAAACATGGGCCGCTTGAAACGCCCATCGTGATTTTTCAAAGGCCGGCTCAAAGAATGGCGAAAGAGCAGCTTCGTTACGACAAGATGGTTGAGACCGCTTTGCGGGGTGTTGTGCGTGACGCGCTGCGCCAAGCCGCTGATCGTGGGCTACCCGCCAACCATCATTTTTACATCACCTTCCGCACCCAGTATCCGGGGGTGGACATCCCCGATTATCTGGCCGCCCAGTACACCAATGAGATGACCATCGTCATCCAGTACCAATATTATGGGCTGGAGGTCGATAACGACCGATTCACGGTGACGCTCAGCTTCAACAACACGCATGAACGTCTGGAAATTCCGCTGGCGGCGATCTCGACATTCGCCGATCCGTCGGTGAACTTCGCCCTGCAATTCCAGCCCGTTCCTCCCCCGGTCGCCGATACCGCCGAAATCGCGCAGCTTAGCCATCCCCCGGCTAAGGAAGAGGTGGAGCCGGCGCCCTCGACCGAGGAATCACCGCCCAAGCGCGGTGAAGTCGTCACCCTCGACGCTTTCCGCAAGAAGTAGGCGCCAAACCAAGGCATCCTCCCGGACGCCTGGGAGAGGCGTCAGGCTTTTTCAGCCATGCGCTCGGTGGCCTCGCCCATCTGAGGGCTGGCGGTGTGCTGGCGAAGCTGCCGGGCAAAGCGCGCCGGGTTGGGCAGAAGCCAGAGCAGACCACCCTTTGCCGACGCCGTCTTGCCGATCCAGGCCACATTGGCCAGGCGACGGTCGATGAAGGCCCAGGTCTCCTCGCGCCCTTCCGACTGATCATCCAACCAGTAGAAGGTGGCGGTGCTCAGCACGGCGGAAAGCAGCGCACGTTTGGTGTAGTGATTGAAATCGGTCGAATCGTCGCCAGCCAGGCGCCACATGCAGTCAACCGAACGGTACAGCCGCTGCAAGCCCGCCCCCACATTCTGCGGCATCGCCAGGAAGGCCATCATCCGGCGCTTGGCTTCACGGTGCGGCTCCAGCACCTCGAAGTGGGTGCGCAGCGCCAGCTTGATCTTTTCCCCTGTGCGCATCGCGGAAAAGCGCGGGTCCGCCACCATTATTTCCGCCATGCGGCGGTCGGTCCAGGCGCCGAAATGCTCCACCAGCTCTGGCGCGCCACCGAAAAAGGCGCGGTGCGCCATGATCGCATCGTAACCCGCCGTCTTGGCGCCATCACGCAACGCCGCCTCGCTCCACCCGTCGAAGACAACGTTGGGCAGTGTGGCCAGCAGGATTTCATCCCGCACCGAATCCATGTCTGTCGGGGTGTCCATGCTTATTCCTCCTGCTGGGAAGCCAGAGCCGCGGTGATGTGGTGCGTTTCCTCGTTGAAGGCGAGCAAGCGCAGGTC
>JAVBJZ010000034.1:0-6783 GCA_031546725.1 Azospirillum sp. | reverse complement strand
AACGCATGAACCGGACGATCAAGGAAGCCACCGTCAAGCGCTTCCACTATGACGATCACGCCCAGTTCGAAAAACACCTCGCGGACTTCATCACAGCCTATAACTTCGGGCGAAGATTGAAGACCCTGCGAGGCTTAACTCTCTACGAATACATCGGCAAAACCTGAGCTTCCGAGCCTGAACGATTCAGGCTCGATCCAACCCATCAAATGCCAGGACTAAACACCTAGGGCGTGCCGATGCCCTCGGCCTCTCGCCATTCCTTCAAAAGCGCTTGGCGTCGGCGTGGATAGCGCGTCGGCGTCGGTGTCAGCACGGCGATCCGGTCCGTTCTGAAATGCCGGAACGACTGGCGCAGTTCGCACCAGGCGACAATGACGCGCACGCGATCGAAAAAACCAAGAGCAAAAGGCCAGATTGTCCGTTGGGTCTGCGCCATGCTGTGGTCGTGGTAAGTGAGGACGAGCTTGCGCTCGGAGCGGATCGCCTGGCGGATGGTCGCCAGTTCGGCATTTTCAGCGGCGCCGGTTTCACCCGGCCCGATGAGCAGTCCAGACGCATGGAGGTCGTCGCGCGCCTCGGTTGGGAGCACGGCGGCGATCTTCGCCAAGGCGTTGCGCGCGGCGTCCGCTAGCTGGCTGTCCGCCCGGTCGGCGACCCACCGTGATCCAAGGACAAGCGCTTCAATCTCCTCTGGCGAGAACATCAGGGGCGGCAGCATAAAGCCTGGGCGCAGGATATAGCCGACCCCCGGTTCGCCATCGATCCGCGCCCCTTGCGCCTGCAAGGCGCCGATATCCCGGTAGAGGGTCCGCAGGCTGACGCCCAGTTCGTCCGCCAGAGCCCGGCCACGCACCGGCTGGCGATGGCGACGCAGGATCTGGATCAGGTCAAGAAGGCGTTCGGTGCGGGACATGGCGGTATGCTCTCGGGGCAAGCTTTTTCGGTGTCGTGATTTTCTTCGTGTCCGGGTGGCTTGATGATACAAGCGCGCCCTGTATCGGAATGATACAAGCCTGAAGTCTATCAGCTTTCGACCGGACCGACCCATGCCTGTACCCAAGCTTTGGCGCGTTGCGCTTGCTGTCCCGGAGATTCACGCCCAAGCCTTTGCCGAGGCGGTGGGCGATCACGCCGAGGCCGTCTCCACCTTCGAGTTGGAGGAGGGGGTCTTATGGCTGGTTGAGGCGACACTCTATGGTGAAGCCGATCGACCGCGGCTGATCGCGCGCGTCGCCGTGCTGGCGCAAGCGCTGGGTATCGCCGAACCCGATCTGGTGATCGAGCCGGTGCCGCCCATCGACTGGGTGTCAAACACCTATCAAGCCTTTCCGCCAATCCGCGCCGGGCGTTATTTCGTGCATGGCTCGCACCATGAAGAGGGGGCGCCGCCGGGCTCCGTCGGCCTGCTGGTCGATGCGGCGACCGCTTTCGGCACGGGGGAGCACGGTTCGACCAAGGGCTGTCTGCTGGCTCTCGATCGCCTGGCCAAGATGCTGGGACTCGGCCATGGTTTCGGTGCGGCGCTCGATATGGGGTGTGGCTCGGGCATCCTGGCGCTGGCGATGGCGCGGACGTGGCGTGTGCCGGTGGTCGCCGTCGATATCGATCCAGAGGCGGTTCGCGTCACCCGCGAGAACGCCCGGATCAACCAGCTTCACCCCCTCATCCATGCCCAGGGCGGCGATGGTTACAACACGCCCATCGTTAATCAGCATGGGCCGTACCGGCTGATCACCGCCAACATTCTCGCCCGCCCGCTCGCCCGCATGGCCCCGCGCCTGTCGCGCATGCTGGCGCCGGGTGGCTATGCCGTGCTGGCCGGGTTGCTGGCGCGGCAAGAGCGGCATGTTATCCAGGCCCACCGCGCCCAAGGGCTGCGTCTGGTCGCCCGTATCCCCATGGGCGAATGGAGCACGCTGATCCTGCGGGGGTGAAAGAGGGATACGGGGATAAGGCTTGTCCTGAACCCGCGCCAGCTCTAGTGTTCAGTCAGTTGTGATCCTCCGATCACAACTGACTGAACACTCGTTTTTTTCTTTTCCCTCGGCGGGCGGGCGCATCCGCGCCCTTGCCTCCGCGGGCACGAGCCCGCGGGGCCTCAACGGCCCAGTCGCGCTTCCGCGCTCCGCGAATTATAGCTGACAGAGTATTAGTCTTCCTCTTTGACGCAATAAGGTTTTCGGAGACCGGACGGTGCAGACTCCCTCGTGCGACGCCCCTGATGACGGGTATTTGGCTGGCTTGCTGAAGGAAGCCGGTGTGATGCGGACCTCGGACGAGGTCCGCGCCTTGATCGAGGGGGTGTTGGCCGCGCCGCCGGGACGGGATGCGGATGCCTGGCTGGTGCTGATCGGCCAGGACCTGCCCGTGAAATTGGTGGAGCACCTCCGGGCGCTTCGGACGGAGAGGGCGAATCGCCACCCATCGTCCCCCAACCATGCCGCGCGCTTGACCCAGCTGCGCGATGCACTGAAAAATCAGGGGCTGGACGGCTTTGTCGTGCCGCGCGGGGACGAACATCAAGGCGAGTATGTGCCGCCGCGCGCCGAGCGTTTGGCATGGTTGACTGGCTTTACCGGCTCGGCTGGGCAGGCGGTGATCGCGGCGCGGCATGCCGCTGTTTTTGTCGATGGGCGCTACACCCTCCAGGCCCGCCAGCAGGTGGCGGAAGGTCTTTATGACCACAAGCATCTTACCGATGATCCGTTGCCGGATTGGGTGGCCTCGGTATTGCCGGCTGGCTCCAAGCTTGGCTACGACCCATGGTTGCACACCATAAGCTGGGTGGAAAAGACTCGAGGGGCGCTGGAACGCGCGGGAGTCGCTCTCGTTCCCACAGCGGTGAATCCGATCGATTCCGTGTGGGCCGACCAGCCCCTGCCGCCGTTGGCGCCTGTGGTGGCGCATGATCTGGCCTTCGCCGGGGTGACCGCGGCGGACAAGCGAGCGAGTATCGCTGGCGAACTGATGCGCGACGGCGTTGGCGCCGCCGTGCTGACACAACCGGATGCTATCGCGTGGCTGCTCAATATACGCGGTGGCGACGTTCCTTGTGCGCCGCTGCCTTTGTGCTTCGCCATTCTTGCCGATGACGGCGGGGTGGATTTGTTCATCGACCAGCGCAAGCTGACTCCCGGCGTCGAGGCGCATCTTGGCAAGGATGTGACCGTGCGTCCGCTGGCGATGATGGGGGAGGCGCTTGATGCTCTGGGACGAAGGGGGCGGAAAGTGCTGATCGACCCAACCACCACGGCGGCCTGGATCGTCGACCGTCTGGTTGCGGCCAAAGCGCGCATCCTGCGCGACACCGATCCCTGCGCCTTGCCCAGGGCTTGCAAGAATCCGGTCGAACTGGACGGCGCGCGGCGCGCTCATCGGCGTGACGGCGTGGCGATGGTGCGTTTTTTGAAATGGCTGTCGGAAACGGCGCCATCGGGCGCGGTCACGGAATTGGGGGCGGTGGAGCGGCTGCTGGACATCCGCGCCCAGGGTGAGCATTTCCGCGGCACGAGCTTCGAGACCATTTCAGGGGCGGGGCCGAATGGCGCGGTGGTCCACTACCGGGTCTCACCGAAAACCGACCGGCGCCTGGAGATGGGCTCCCTCTATTTGATCGACAGCGGGGCGCAATACCTGGACGGCACCACTGATGTGACCCGGACCATCGCCATCGGCGCGCCCACCGACGAGATGCGCACGCGCTTCACCCAAGTGCTTAAAGGGCACATCGCGCTCTCATCGGCGCGGTTCCCGCGCGGCACCACCGGCTCCCAACTCGACACGCTGGCGCGCCTGCCATTGTGGATGGCGGGGGTGGATTATGATCACGGAACGGGGCACGGAGTCGGCAGCTATCTGTCGGTGCACGAAGGGCCGCAGCGAATCTCCAAACTGCCCAACCCCACGCCCTTGCAGCCGGGCATGATTCTGTCCAACGAACCCGGCTATTACAAGCCCGGCGCCTACGGCATTCGCATCGAAAATCTCATTGTGGTGCGCCCTTCCACCGCCGTGGCGCAGCCCGAGCGGGTGATGCTGGATTTCGAGGTGTTGACGCTGGTCCCCATTGACCGGACGCTGGTCATGCCCCAGTTGCTGAGTGTGGGAGAACTGGATTGGCTGGACAGCTACCATGCCGTGGTCCAGAAAACCTTGTCACCACTTCTCGATGCAGACACCGTCGCGTGGCTTACCAGCGCGACAGAACCGATGCCCCGGTGAGGAGCAAAAAAAGATGTGCTCTTTCTAGGGATTTTTCGACGCTGCTCTCAGAGCTAAACTCATTGTTTACCCCCTTCGGTTTACAAGGCCTCAAGGGGATGACTTTTCCCACGATTTCAGGCAATACACTCGCGCAGACCGTACATGAAGTACGGGGTCGAGCTGAGCTAACGGAAGAAGCGGAGACGCCTAGATGAAGATCCTCGTCGTCGATGATTACGCCACCATGCGACGCATCGTTCGGAACCTACTGACCCAGATCGGCTACACTGACATCGACGAAGCAGGCGATGGCGTGTCTGCCCTGGTGAAGTTGCGCGAAGCCAAGTTCGATATGATCATTTCCGACTGGAACATGGAGCCGATGACCGGTCTCCAGCTCCTCAAGGAAGTTCGTGCGGACGCCAAGCTGGCGCCGACTCCGTTCATCATGGTGACGGCGGAAAGCAAGACCGAAAACGTCATCGCCGCCAAGCAGGCTGGCGTGAACAACTATATCGTTAAACCTTTCAACGCTGACACATTGAAGCAGAAGATTCAGTCTGTCATCGGTGGGTAAGGAGTAGCGGGTGGACACGCTGCCGCAACTGAGCGACGAAGAGTTCGATCGGATCGAAGATGCGATCGCGCGAACGGCGAGAGGGCGTGCGTTCCTGCGACGCTATCATCGTCGTGCCATGGGGGGCGCGGGGGAGGAAATCCGCCGTATGCTGACGGAGTTCCGCGTCTCCTGGCACCGGCAGAGCGAGGCTGCCGAAGCGGCCAAGCACGTCGATGTGCTGCGGCGTGAACTGACGGAGATGGCGGCCTCCATCGAGACGGCGCGGCGCGAGGTAGCGGCTCTGCGTCCGCCGGATGGGGCGAATGACAAAATTCTCTCGGCGACCAACGAACTGGACGCCATCGTGCTCTCCACCGAACGGGCCTCCTTCGAGATCCTGAATTCGGCGGAGTCGCTGATGTCGGTGGCGTCCCGGCTTCGCGCCGAAGGGGCGAACGCGGATCTGTGCGCTCAGATCGAAGTGGAGATCAGCAACATCTTCACCGCCTGCTCATTCCAGGACCTGACCGGTCAGCGCACCAGCAAGGTGGTCAACGCACTCCGCTACATCGAGCAGCGCATCAACGCCATGATCAGTGTCTTTGGCGAAGACATACTGGCGGAAATCAAGATTCAGCACGAGAACACGGATAAGCGGCCCGACGCGCATCTGCTGAATGGTCCACAACTCGATGGCCAAGGTGTCAGCCAGAACGACGTGGACTCCATGTTCGACACCATACCGGCTGCCGCCGGGCCGATTACGCCGCCTATCTCCGGGGCGGAATCGCCGTCGGCCACGCCAGAGAAGGTCAACCAGGCCGGTATCGACAGCTTGTTCGACTCGCCATCTCCCGCCCCGGCTCCTTTGCCGGCGAAGGCCAACCAGGCCGACGTTGACAGCCTGTTTGATTCGCCATCTCCCGCCCCGGCTGCTGCGCCAGCGAAGGTCAACCAGGCCGAGGTTGACAGCCTGTTTGATTCGCCCGCTCCCGTCCCGGCTCCTCTGCCGGCGAAGGTCAACCAAGCCGACGTCGACAGCCTGTTCGATTCGCCCGCTCCCGTCCCGGCTCCTCTGCCGGCGAAGGTCAACCAGGCCGAGGTTGACAGCTTGTTTGATTCGCCCGCTCCCGCCCCGGCTCCTTTGCCGGCGAAGGTCAATCAGGCCGATGTCGACAGCCTGTTCGACTCACCATCTCCCGCTCCGGCGGCTGCGCCGCCGAAGGCCGACGCCGCCGATGCAAAAGAGGCGCCGGCTCCCGCTCCGAAGCCGAAGCCAAAACCCAAACCGGCGCCGCCTAAAGCAGAGGCCAAACCCGCTCCAGCCAAACCAGCGCCCGCACCGGCTCCCGCGCCTGCTGCAGGCGCTGCGCCGACGCCGCTTGACCAGTCAGCAATCGACTCGCTGTTCGGTTAGGGGATGGAAAGCGAAGGCCTGAAAAATCAAACGGCATGGAATAAATTTTTTAAATTTTCCGCTGTCGGTACGTTGATGTTTGGTCCTGGGAAACCGACCAGAGCGCAGCAACCGAGTGGCCGAAAGGAGAGGCGGGGGGCCTCATGAAGCAGACGCAAAAACCATTTATGGCCGAGTTGCAAAGGTCAAAGCGCAGCAACGGGGGCTCCTACAGCGCCAATGACGACAGCACTGAAGCAGTGGCGGTAGCCGCTCTTCCGGCTGTCACGGTCAACAACACCGAGGTCCTTCGGGCCATTCAAGAGATAGAAGCAAAACTCGATCGCTTCTTGACCATGGATGTTCAGCAGATCGACCAGATCCAGACAGAGATTTCCGACATTTCCGGTCGTATCAAAGCGACCAAGGTGGAGATGGCGGCGCTGCGTCATCCGCTGGCCGAGGAAGACAAGTTTATCCAGGCTTCGCATGAATTGAACGCGGTGGTTTCCTCCACCGAGGCGGCGACCAACACCATCATGACCTGCGCCGAGGAACTGGAAGAAATCGTCGGTGAGCTGAAATCCACCTCGACCGAGGCCTATCAAAAGGACCGTCTTCA
>JAVBJZ010000070.1:0-20683 GCA_031546725.1 Azospirillum sp. | reverse complement strand
AACGCGTCCACTCCTGGCTCAACCGCTATCGCCGGATCCTGATCCGCTGGGAAAAGCGGGCCGACACCTATCAAGCCATGCTTCACTTCGCCTGTGCTGTTACCGTCTGGGAGGCCGTATCCCTACTGGAATAGGCTCTTAGGGCTGGCAGAGTAGTGCTAGACACGGATTTAAGCGGCCAGAAGCTCGGTCTGCTCTGGGGTTCTGTAGCCCTCTGGCGATTATAATAGCCTTCGCTGTAGGCGAACAGGCCGGGTTTGGCGGCAGATAGCGCTGCTGATGGACAAGTTTAGATTTGGTTGTTCTGAAGAGCTCTCTATTGGCGCGTTGTCTCTGTGCATCGCCGCTTACGGCTTCCTCGTCCAGGAACGCTGTCTTTCCCTCTCACAACTCCCAAAAGCCACCACGCCGTCCTGACCGGCCCCCGCACCATCCGCTCCCGGCGCCTCTGGTCTATCGCCAACCTCCGCCGTGCCCTTGTCCTCGCCCTCCTGCAAGGCTTGGCGTGCTGTCCTTACTGCCAACAAGCCATCAAAAATAAGGCGCAATTCCCGCAGCCGCTTTGAACGGGGAGCCTTTTACCGGGAAGGAGAAGAGTCATGACAAAGCCGTGCAACGCCCCCGTCATTCTCACGGAGGTGCGAGCTCAGGGCTTTCAGGGGATTTTCTTGGCTTGCGAAGCCCAGATCCCCGCTTTTGCAGTGACGCCAAGCGCGGGTGCTTTACAACGCCCGCGCCGTCACGTATGCATGACGCCATGAATCGCTTCGCCACCAAGACCACCACCACTAAAACGACCCGCAGCGGCGGGCCGTCGAGGATTGGTGTGCGGTGATTGCATAACACGATCCACGACAAGGGCCTCGCCGGACACGGACGGGGCCCTTGTCGTATCAGGGCTCCGGTCCACCGCCCGGCCGGGCGCGCCATATTGGACGGAGTAACGTTTAGATGTCTGCTGCCAATTCCCCCGTTTTACGTAAGGTCGCGATCGTCGGAGCCACTGGCGCTGTCGGACGCGAGATGGTCCAGGTTCTCCACCGCCGCAATTTTCCGGTCGGTGAGCTGCGCTTGCTCGCCTCCGGCCGCAGCGCCGGCAAGGTGATGGAGACGCCGTATGGCGCGATCGCCCTGCAAGAATACACGCTGGATCTGGTCAAGGATTGCGATGTCGTGCTGCTCGCCGTCTCCGGCGACTTCGCCAAGGCGCAGGCGCCGGCCATCGCCGCCGCCGGCCCGCTGGTCATCGACAATTCCTCGGCCTTCCGTTACGAGCCGGAGATTCCGCTGATCGTGCCGGAGATCAACGCCTCGGCCTTCGATCCGGCCAAGCACCGCTTGGTGGCGAATCCGAACTGCACGACGGCCATCGCCGTGGTCGCCCTCGGCCCGCTGCACAAGGCGTTTGGTCTGAAGCGCGTCATCGTCTCCACCTATCAGGCGACCAGCGGCGCCGGGGCGGAGGGCATGGCCGAGCTGGAGGAGCAGACCCGCAACGCGCTGGACGGCAAGCTGGTCCGCAACAGCGTCTTCCGCCACCCGATCCCCTTCAACCTGATCCCGCAGATCGACGCCTTTCAGGACAATGGCTACACCAAGGAAGAGATGAAGGTCACCTGGGAGTCGCGCAAGATTCTGGGCTTGCCCGATCTGGCGCTGAGCTGCACGGCGGTGCGCATCCCGACCTACCGTGCGCATTCCGAGGCGATCACCATTGAGACCCTTCAGCCGGTGACGCCCGACGCCGCGCGCCGCGTGTTGGCTGACGCCAGCGGCGTCAAGCTGACCGATGATCCGGTCAATGGCGTCTACCCGATGCCGATAAACGCCTCGGGCCAGTTCGATGTCGAGGTTGGCCGCATCCGCAACAATCTGGTGTTCGGCGACCACGGCCTTGACCTCTTCGTCTGCGGCGACCAGCTGCTGAAGGGGGCGGCGCTGAACGCGGTGCAAATCGCCGAGCTTGCTCTTTGATACAGCGGGCGACTATTTAATCGACAATGACGGGGTCGAGGGGCGGCGATTGCCCCCGGCCCTTTTCGCTATTTTTCGCTATGGTTTCAGAAAGGTACGGGAGCGCGTATGAGCGAGCTTCAGGACGCCGTATCCCGGCGACGGACTTTTGCGATCATCGCGCACCCCGACGCCGGTAAGACCACGCTGACGGAAAAGCTGCTGCTGTTCGGCGGCGCCATTCAGATGGCGGGCGCCGTCAAGGCGCGCGGCGACCAGCGGCGCGCGCGGTCGGATTGGATGAAGGTGGAGCGCGAGCGCGGCATTTCGGTGACCGCGTCGGTGATGACCTTCGACTACGACGGGCGCACCTTCAACCTGTTGGACACGCCGGGCCACGAGGATTTCTCGGAGGACACCTACCGGACGCTGACGGCGGTGGACAGCGCGGTGATGGTCATCGACGGCGCGAAGGGCATCGAGGCGCAGACCCTGAAGCTGTTCGAGGTCTGCCGTTTGCGCAACGTGCCGATCACCACCTTCGTCAACAAGATGGACCGCGAAGCGCGCGACCCCTTCGACCTCATCTCGGAGATCGAGGAGGCGTTGCAGATCCACGTCACCCCGGCGAGCTGGCCGATTGGCATGGGCCGCGATTTCCTGGGCTGTTACGATCTGATCCGCGACCGTCTGATCCTGATGGATCGCACCAAGGGCGACGAAGTGAGCGGGGGGGTGGAGTGCAACGGCCTCGACGATTCAAAGCTCGATGATTTGCTGCCGGACCACGCGGTGGCGAAGCTGCGTGAGGATGTTGAGATGGCGCGCGGCCTGATACCGCGCTTTGAGCTTGACGACTACCGCGCCGGTCATCTGACGCCGATTTATTTCGGCTCGGCTATCAATAATTTCGGTGTGCAGGAATTGCTGACCGGCTTGGCCGAGAACGCGCCGCCGCCGCGCCCGCAACCGGCTGAGCAGCGCGTGATTAACCCTGATGAGGAGAAGGTCTCCGGCTTCGTCTTCAAGGTCCAAGCCAACATGGACCCCAACCACCGCGACCGCATCGCCTTCGTCCGCTTGTGTTCCGGCAAGTTCCGGCGCGGGGCCAAGCTCAAGCACATGCGCTCGGGCAAGCTGCTGGCGGTGAACAACGCCGTGCTGTTCCTGGCCCGTGACCGCGAATTGGCCGAGGAAGCCTGGCCCGGTGACATCATCGGCATCCCCAACCACGGCAGCCTGCGCATCGGCGACACCCTCACCGAGGGCGAGGAATTGCGCTTCACCGGCGTACCGAGCTTCGCGCCGGAGCTTTTGCAGCGCGCCCGGCTTGATGACCCCATGCGGGTGAAGCATTTGCGCAAAGCCCTGGAGCACTTTGCCGAGGAAGGCGCTTCCCAGGTGTTCAAGCCGCTGTCGGGGGCGGACTGGATCGTCGGCGTTGTCGGCCCGCTTCAGTTCGAGGTGCTCTCTGCGCGCATCGAGGCGGAATACAACATCAGCGCCAAATTCGAAGGGGCGGGGGTGGACGCCGCGCGCTGGATTGAGACGGATGACCGCGCCCAGCTTGATAAGTTCATCGACCTGAACCGCTCAGCCCTGGCCGAGGATCATGACGGGGCGCTGGTTTTCCTGGCCCGCAACGCCTGGCATCTCAACCGCGCGCAGGAGGATTTCCCAAACCTGCGCTTCCTCAAGACCCGTGAGCAGAATCGCAAGGTGCAGACGGTGGTTTGACCATGGGGGTTTGACCATGGGGGGTGACCACGGGAAGCTACGTCTTCGGGTGATGGTGCGGGTGCGGCGCGTGGTCATGGCTGTGTTCGCTGTGGGAATGCGGGCCATGGGAATGCGGGACGATGCTGACGTCGGCGGGGACGAGGTGCAACCGACCGTGGCGCACGCCGCGTTCCGCCATCAGGGTGTTGGCGAAGGCGCGCACCGCGTCGGTGTGGCCCTTCAGCACCGTCACCTCAAGACAGGTATCGTGATCCAGGTGGACGTGCAGCGTCGAGTGCGTCAGGTGGTGGTGGGCATGATGCGCCTGGGTGATGCGGCGTGACAATTCCCGTTCTTGATGATCGTAGACGTAGCTGACGCAGGCGACGCAGTCCGGCGCGTGGTCGCGCTCCAGCCGGTCGATTTCCAGCTTCGCGCGAATCAGATCGCGCACCGCCTCTGATCGGTTGGCGTAGCCGGTGCGGTGAATATACGCGTCAAACTGCCCCAGCAGGTCGTCGTCCAGCGACACGGTGACGCGATCCATCCAACTTATCCTCTGGCTATCCTGACGATGTGGTTAGCACAGGCTGTCCAATCGCGCATCGCTGTTGACCGTTCCGCGTGCGTATGAAAAATTCAAAAGACTTCCTACTAATCCCAAAGATGGGCAATCGGAGAAGCGCAACGATGCACACGACGACACAGCGTATCCTCGCCGCGGTGACGACCGCCGGTCTGATTGGTCTTGCCGGGGCGGCGCAGGCCCACACGGGCGGCGCCGGCGGCGCCGGCTTTGAGCAGGGCTTCGCCCATCCCTTCGGTGGTTTGGACCATTTGGCGGCAATGGTGACCGTCGGTCTATGGGCGGCCCAGCGCGGCGGACGGGCGCTGTGGGCCGTGCCGTTGAGCTTCATGGGGATGATGCTGGTCGGTGGTCTGCTGGGCCTGGAGAGTGTGGCGTTGCCGTCGGTGGAATTGGGCATCGCCGCGTCGCTGGTGGTGCTGGGCTCGCTGGTGGCGTTGGCGGTGCGCCCATCGCCGGTGTTGGGCGCGGCGATTGTCGGCGTCTTCGCCGTTTTCCACGGTCATGCCCATGGCGCCGAGATTCCTGACGCCGCCGCTCCGGCCCTTTATGCCGCTGGCTTTGTCGGGGCGACCGGGCTACTGCACCTGCTGGGCATCGCCGCTTTCCGCAGCGTCGCAGCGGCTAAGATCGGCGGCGCGCTGGTTCGCCTGACCGGGGCCGCCGTGGCCGCCTGCGGCGTGGCGATGCTGGCTGTTTGATCGAACGGAGCAGCGGAGTCCGGCTCAGTCCGATCCGGATTCTGCTGTCGCCGCCAGCCAGGGCCGGACGACGCGGGATGGGAAGGCCAGACCGAAGTCTTCGGTATCAAGCGTCAAATTAGGGTTGTAGAAGGGGTCTTTCAGCAGCTCTTCACGCCAGCGCTGCTTCATGCGCGCGGCTTCGCTCTGGAACCGTCGCCGATTTTCAGGAGTGTCGTCTGACCCACGAGAGGCTGATTCCAGGTGGTAAAGCGCGGCATGCGGCGTCCAGATGATTCGGTAGCCGCTTTGGCGCAGGCGCAGGCAGAAATCGACATCGTTGTAGGCGACGGCAAAATTCGTCTCATCCAAGCCGTTGAGAGCCTGATAAACCGCCTTACGCACCAGCAGGCAAGCCGCCGTGACCGCAGAGAGTTCCTGGGTGACTTTCGCGCGCTGGAAATAGCCGGGATTGTCCCGAGGATGGTGCTTGTGCGCGTGCCCGGCCACCTCAAGCATGCCGACGATCACCCCCGCGTGCTGCACTGAATCGTCGCCGTAGTAAAGCAAGGCTCCCACCGCGCCAACCTCCGGGCGCAGGGCATGCCCGACCATTTCCTTCAGCCAGTCGTCATGAGTGATGACGATGTCGTTGTTGATCAGGCCAAGGATTTCACCCCGTGCTTCTGCTGCGGCGAAATTGTTCACCGCCGCGTAGTTGTACGGGAAATCCCAGTCGAGCACCCGGACTCGGGGGTCTTTGGCCACTTCCGCAAAATACCGGAAAGTCTCGGGCTCCACGCTGCGGTTGTTGACGATCAGAATCTCGAATGCATCGTAATCGGTCCGTTGCAGGATACCCTCGACACAGCCGCGCAGCAGGTCAGCCTTGTCCTTGGTCGGGATGATCAGGCTGACAAGGGGCTGTGGGGCGGGCAGGGCATAACGCACGCGCACGGTGGCCGGAGCCCAGCCGGGTTCCGCCACGGCGTTGACGCCGCACCGTGTCAGATGTTCCCGGACCGCCTTGAGAGGGTGGTCCTCATGCGGTTCCATCGACCCTGCTGCTGCCTGCTTATGGCAGAGGATGAAAGGAATGTGGGTAACGTGCCGGGCGCCGTCGTCCAAACGCTCCAGGACCCTGAGGAGCAGATCATAATTCTGCGCCCGCTTAAAACCGGGCCGCCATCCTCCCACCTCCTCAACCAGGGAACGGCGGATCACCGTCAAATGGTTGAGGAAGTCCATCGATAAGAACAGGTCACGGTTCCAATCGGGCTTGAAGTGCGGGCAGCGGCGAACGCCGTGTTCGTCGATCGTGTCGTCATCGCTGTAGAGAAGTGCGGAATCCGGGTGCTGATTGAGGGATTCCACCACGACATACAGCGCGTGTTCACGCAGAACATCGTCGGGATAAAGACTGGCGATGAACTCTCCCGTTACGCCCGCCCGCGCCCGGTTCATGCCGTCGCCATCTCTGGCGCCATCCTCGGCGCAGGGCAGCACCGTGATGCGGGGGTCACGGGCCGCGTATTCTCGCAGCAGGTCCTGCGTGTGAGGCGTGGTCGTCGAATCCTCGACAAGGCGCAGCTCCCAACCGGCGTATGCCTGGCGCAGCACCGACTCCATGGCTTTGCGCAACAGAGGCTCAGGCGTGTTGGCCACCGGCATGATGATCGAGATCAGCGGCTTGTAAGCCATTGTGGCGAGGCGGTGATGGATAGCCTTCCAGTCCTTGGCGCGAAGCGTGTCGTAGCGTGCAATCCACCGGGCGTAGTCTTCGACGGAGTGACGCCCCTCCCGCCGACCGAGCAGGCGGTCGAGAAAAATGCGAAAATCCCCCCGGCGCAGCAACCTGGCCGTCCTGCCAATCCGTTGCAACGCCCGTTCGGGATCGCGCACAAACGCGTGAAGGCGACGGCCAAGGATGCCGACCGTCGCATAGATTTTGTTGCGATCACGTTCCATCTCAGCCGTCGCACTGTTGCCGCCCGCGCCGGTGGAAGCCAGCGCGGGCTGGAGGGTACAGCATCATTCCCGATCAGGATACCAGCGCGGTGAGGCGTAGAGCAGGCCACAAGGTTCGCCCACCGCCGGTCCGGGGTCACGGCGTGGCCGCTGCACCCGAACTTCCGATCCACCAACAGCGATCCGGTAGTCGATGATCTCCCCCAGATAGGCTTTGCGCGTCACCACGCCACGGACGCCACCCTCGGCGGTAAAGCTGATCTCGGAAGGCCGGGCGGCCAGAACCGCCCGCCCTTGGGCGATCAGTTCTGGCGGCGGCGGGTCCTTGGGCCAGGGATAATTCTCGTCGCCGATGGCCATCCCCTCCGGGGTCAGGCCGACGTGCAGGAAGGACGACAGGCCAATGAACTCGAAGATGAAGCGGTTGGCCGGGTCGCCATAGACCTCAACCGGCGTTCCAATCTGCTGCACCACACCGTTGCGCATGACCAGAATGCGGTCGGACAAGGCCATCGCCTCCGACTGGTCGTGCGTGACGTACAGGATCGAGAAGCCGAATTTGCGCTGCAAATCCTTGATCTCAAAACGCATCTCCTCACGGAAATGCGGATCGAGCGACGACAGCGGCTCATCCAGCAGCATGACGTCCGGTCGGATGGCCAGCGCGCGGGCCAGCGCCACGCGCTGCTTCCCACCGCCCGACAGATCATTGGGGCTATTGGCCGCCACTGATAGCAGATTGGTGTGAAGCAACGCCTCTTCGGTGCGCGCCTTGATTTCGGCTGCCGGCAATTTGCGGATGCGCAGCGGGAAGGCGACGTTCTCGAAGATGCTCAAATGCGGCCATACTGCGAAGGCCTGGAAGACCATGCCGAAGTTGCGGTGCTCTGGCGGCACGTAAAAGTTCTTCGCCTTGGCGGACAACAGCCGCTCGCCGACGTGGATCTCGCCTTCGTCCAGATCCTCGAAGCCGGCGACCATGCGTAGCGTCGTGGTCTTGCCGCACCCCGATGGGCCGAGCATGGCCAGGCACTCGCCTTGGGCGATCGAGATGTCCAGGCGGTCAACGGCGGTGACGGAGCCGAAACGCTTCGTGACCTGCCTCAGTTCGATGAAGCCCATGATTCCCGCCCCTTATTTCTTCATGCCGATCTTGAAGAGGCGCTTGATGGTGCCCTCTCCGATCACGATCAGGATCAGCGCGACACCGGCCAGCGCCGCGGCGTAGACCGTTTCGCCGTCTTCGTTGAGGGTGTAGATGGCGACGCCGATGGTGCGGGTGGTCGGGCCATAGAGCATGACCGAGACCGTCAATTCGCGCAGCGCCGGCAGGAAGATCAAGAAGAACGCCGCCACCATGCCCGGCCGCACCAGCGGGATGACGATATCACGCAGGGCCTGCCACATCGTGGCGCCGGACGCCCGCGCCGCCTCGACCAGGGAATCATGCACCTGCTCCAGCGCCGCCGAATTGGCCTTCAGCGAAAAGGCCATGTAGCGCGCGATATACGCCAGCAGAATGATCCAAGCGGTGTTGTAGATGTTGACGCCGAACTTACCGCTCCACGCCAGCATGACGCCCAGCGCGATCACCGATCCGGGCACCGAGAAGGGCAGCATGCCGAGGAATTCCAGCAAGCCCTTGCCGCGCACCTTCATCTTGACGATCACATACGAGATGATGACGCCGGCGAACATAGTGATGACCGCCGCCGAAGAGCCCAGCATCAGGCTGTTGACGATAGCGCCGCGGGTCAGATCCCATTCGAACAGAATGTAGGAGAAGTTATGCAGCGTCATATTCTCAAGCGCGATCGGCAGGCCATAGGTCTTCAAAAAGCCGACGCAGAAGATCGTCGCTGTCGGCAGTACGATGGTGAAGCCGATATAGACGAGGCAGAAGATCAAAAGCGGAATACGCAGGCCGCGCAGTTTTAGCTCAGTCGGGCGGAAGCTCTTGCCAGCGATGATCTGGTAATGACCGCGCGACAACACCCGGTTTTGCAGCCACAAGATAAACGCCGCCGTCATCACCAACACCGAGGCCAGCACGGTGGCGGTGCGGATGGAGGCGAAGCTGCCGGCGCTCTGGTGAATCTTCTCATAGATCAGGGTGGGGATGTTGTAGATGCCCACCTCGACGCCCAGCACCGCCACCGTGCCGAAATGCGCCATGGAGTACAGGGCGATCAGCAACGCGCCGGAGACCACGGAGGGCAGCACCAGCGGGATGGTGATCTTGCGGGTGATGGTGAACAGGCTGGCGCCGGAGATGCGCGCCGATTCCTCCAGCGTCGGGTCCATCCGCTCCAGCGCGCCGCTGACTTGGATGAAGACGAAGGGGAACAGGTACATCGTCTCGATGGCGATGATTCCCTGGTAGGAATAGATGTCAAACAGCGGCGTGTCGGTACCGAAGAAATCCATGAACAGGCGGTTGATGTAGCCGGCGCGCGGCGACAGCAACATCTTCCAGGCCAGCGCGCCGATGAAGGACGGCAGCATGAAGGGGATGAGGAACAGAACCTTCATCAGCCCCTTGAACGGCAAATCGGTGCGGCTGACCAGCCAGGCGAAGAAGGTGCCGACTGTTGTTCCGGTGATGGTGACGCCGCCCGCCAGGATCAAGGAGTTGAGCAGCGCCTGGTAGGTTTCGCCCTGCGTCAGAACCTTGACGACATCCAGCGCGTTGAATTGGCCATCCACCCACAAGGAGTTGAGCAGGATCAGCAGCACCGGCACGGCGACGACAATCACCAGGATGCCGATGGACAGCCCCAGCAGGATTTGCGCCGTGCCGATGCGCGATAGGAAAGATGGGGCGCGGGTGTCCGGCATGATTGCTGTGCTGCTCATGGCGTCGCACCTTCCTGTAAGGCGTCGCTGGCGAACCATTGGACGCCGTCCAGGGAAATGCGGCAGGACTCCCCTTCGGCGAACATCAGGCCGCCGGCGAGGCATTCATGGCTGGGCAAGGCGGCGCGGATCAACGTGCCGCCGAGGTCGATGAGATAGTCCACGCTGGCGCCGAGAAAGCTGGTGCGGCGAATGACGCCCGGCATTCCCGCACCGCCACGCGCCAGAATCACGTCGCTGGGGCGAAAACCGGCGGCGACCAGGGAGTCTGAACGGGAAGGGGGAGGGCCGCTCCACGGCACCCCGCCGCTCCCGGCCATCCAGCCGTCGTCCTGACGCCGGACGGGCAGGAAGTTGGCGATGCCCATGAAACGGAAGACGAAGGCGTCGGTGGGGCGTTCGTAGATCTCTTCCGGCGTGCCGATCTGCCGAATCCGGCCCTGCTCGTCCATCACCGCCAAGCGGTCGGCGATGCCCAGGGCGATTTCCTGGTCATGCGTCACATAGAGCACGGTGATGCCGAGCTTTTGCTGCAGCGCCTTGATCTCAAAGCGCATCTCTTCGCGCAGATTGGCGTCGAGGTTGTTCAGCGGTTCGTCCAGCACCAGCAAACGCGGCTCCGACACCAGCGCGCGGGCCAGCGCCACCCGCTGCTGCTGCCCGCCGGAGAGTTGGGAGGGCAGGCGTTCTTCCAACCCGGTAAGACCGACGAGCGCCACGACGCGGCGGGTGGCTTCGGTGCGGGCCGCCGGGGTTGCGCGAGCGATCTTCAGCGGATAGGCGATGTTCTCGGCCACGGTCATGTGCGGCCAGACCGCGTAATCCTGGAACACCATGCCCAGCCCACGCCGGTCGGGCGGCAGCAGAACATTCCGCGTCGGGTCGGCGACCACACGGTCGCCGATGGTGATCGTGCCGGAATCGGGTGTGTCAAAACCGGCGATCAGGCGCAACAGCACGGATTTACCGCATCCCGATGGGCCCAGCAAGGTGAAGCATTCACCATCCTTCACCGCCAGATTCAACCCATCAAGCACCGTTTTGGCGCCAAAACGCTTGCTTATATTTTCTATGGTTATATTGGCCATGATAGCCCCGCCTGTCCGCCAATTATTGTAGGACTATTTCTTCTGCATGATTTCGGCGAATTTTTTCACCGTGGCTTCCTTCTCCGCCATCATCTTCGGGTAATCGAGCGGCAGCGCGCGCTTCACCGCTTCGGCGACGGTCGGCAGGTTGAAGCCCTGCAACAGCGGCACGTCGTCACGCACCGGCAGCGTGCCTTCGGCGGCGATGATCGCTTGTCCATCCTTGGAGAGCACGAAGTCGATGAAAGCCTTGGCGGCATCCTGGTTCGGCGAGTTCTTGAAGATGCCGATCGGGCTGGGGATGATCAGCATTTCCGGCGGATAGGCCAGCGCCAGGGTGGCGCCCTTCTGCATCTTGTCGATGGTGATGTAATCCACCGCCAGGCTGCCCTTCAGATCGCCCGAGGCGGTGTCATCCACCACCTGGCCGGAACCCTGGGCCATCTTGGCGCGGTTGCCCCGCAGATCCTCGAAATACTGCCAGCCGAAGGCGTTGACCAGAGCAGCGACGCTCATATAGGCGGTGCCGGACAACGCCGGGTTGGCGACGCCGAAAGCGCCCTTGAAGTCCGCGCCCTTCAGGTCGTTCCAGCTCTTTGGCGGGTTCTTGACGAAGCGGGTGTTGTAGGCGATGCCCAGCGTGCCCAACCGCACGGCGGTGAAGGACCCGTCATAATCGGGGAAGGGGTTGTGCAGCGCTGCGATATCCTTCGGAATAAAGGGAAGCAGCAGCCCTTCTTGCTTGAGCTGATAAAAATCCGGCACTTCCGAGGTCCACAGCACATCGGCGAGGATCTTGCCGGATTCCCGCTCCGCCGCGATCTTCGCCATCAGCTTGCCGGCGCCGGCGGACTGGGCGTCCATCTTGACGTCGGGGTTCCGCTTGAGGAATTCGGCCTTGAGATGGCCGATCATCGATTCCTTCATCGAGGTGTAGACATAAAGGTTCCGTTCGGCCCGCGCCGGCCCGGCGAAGAGGCCGGTGGCGACAGCGCACACGGTCAAAAAAGCGAATCGGAATGCTTTGGCTTTCATGCTGCATCTCCCCTGAGGAAAGCGGTGAGGCCGTGTGTCAGGCGGCGGCCTTATGCGCAGCGGAACAGCAACTCCCATGCCATGCAGGCGGGAGGCGGATTTCCTACGCTTTCACGGATGCTTGGGAGGCGGCTGACGCATGGCATGGGTCATTGCGTACCCATCAGGCGGCGCGATGGGTCATGAATGACCCAAAAATGGGGCCTCTATAGGAGAATGAATTGATCGTAATCGCTGATTTTCTCAAAAATATTTGGCGAATCAGGGAGAGGGAGGTGCGACCGGAATCCATCTCAAGTGCCTCGATGGCGCATTTGTACGGGATTCTTCTGCTACAGCAGCTCTCATTCCAGAAAGCGATCGATGAGCAGTAAAGCTTTTAGCTGTGCGATTCCAATCAATTGGCATGTTTCAGCACAGGCTGGGTCATTATGCGACAAATTGCCCAATTTCAATGGTTGATTCTATTTTTCGGCCTGGGCTATCTTCAAAAATCGCCTTTTTAGCTAGGGTGATAAGGTTAATAGTCTGAGAAGAGGAAGTTTCTGAATTTGGTTGGGTCATCCCGTGCTGTTTGGTGTGAAGAGAGCTTGCCACGTTCTGCGGATTGATTCTGAAGCGTCCATGAAACCAATAATATTCTATTCCAGGAGAGGTAAATGTCTGTGTCGTCGCTTTGGTTGGGTTCTCGCTCTGTTGCTTTCGCCCCATTGGATGAGGGGAGCGGGGGAGCCTCGCTGGCGCAATCGGCTGAAGGGGTGGTCAATACCACCACGGCCGGCGACCAGACGACGCCGGCGGTGGCGGTGCTGGCCAACGGCGGGCACGTGGTGCTGTGGCAGTCCAATGGGCAAGACGGTTCGGGCTGGGGGATCTACGGCCGCTTGACGGCCGCGGATGGCAGCCAAGGGGCGGAGTTTCGGGTCAATACCTACACGGGAGGCGATCAGAGCGCGGTGCAAGTGGCGTCGCTGGCCGACGGCGGCTTCGTCGACACTTGGCAGTCCCGCCAACAGGACGGCTGGGGCCTAGGAGTCTTCGCCCAGCGTTACGACGCCGCCGGCAAGGCGATCGGTGCGGAGTTCCAGGTCAACACGACCGGCTACGGCCATCAGCAAAACAGCCGGGTGGCCGGTCTGCCCGGCGGCGGTTTCGTGGTGACCTGGCAGGGCACCAACGACCCCAATGGCGGCGACAGTATCTACCAGCGTTATTACGACCGGGATGGTCGGGCCGCGGGCGGTGAGATCCAGGTCAGCCCCAACGGTCCGGCCACGGCGATCCCGGTTTTGGCGGTTCTGGCGGATGGCGGCTGGGTGATCGGCTGGCAGAGCGCCGACGGGTCAGGCCAGGGTGTCTTCCAGCAGCGCTACGACGCAGCGGGCGCCGCCGTCGGGCTGGTGACACAAGCCAACAGCGCCTCCGTCGGCTATCAGACTTACCCGGCGATGGTCGGTCTGGCGGATGGCGGCTGGGTGGTGGCCTGGAGCGGAGCGGACGGTTCCAACACCGGGGTCTTCGGCCAGCGTTTCAACGCGGCCGGACAGGCGATCGGCGAGCGCTTCCGTCTCAACACCTACACAGTCGGCGATCAAAGCGGAGTGAAGCTGGCGGTCACTGCCGATGGGGGTTTCATCGCCACTTGGCATTCGGCCAACCAGGACGGTTCGGGCTGGGGGATCTATGGTCAGCGCTTCGACGCCCTTGGGGGGATGCGGGGCGGTGAGTTCCGCATCAACGACACAACCGCGGGGGATCAGATCATCTCAACGGTGGCGGCGGACGCGGATGGCGGCTTCGTCGTCGCCTGGCAGGCGGCTGGGCAGGATGGTGCGGGCTACGCCGTGGTGGAGAAGAGCTACACGCCGACTGCGCCGGTGATCTTGACCGCCGGGGCGTCGCTGGGGCAGGGCGGCAGCATCCTGGCCAGCACCCTGCTGGTCGTTCCCGCCCAGGGCGACCCCGCCACCGCGCTGCCGTCGATCTACACCCGCTACGCCTTCGAGGATATGACGGCGGGTGGCGGCCATTTCGAAGTGAACGGCGTGGCCCAGACCGGGGCGTTCGAGGTGAGCGTCGCGGAGCTGAACACTGTGCGCTGGGTGGCGGGTGATACGCCCGGGACCGACACGTACCGGGTGCGGGCGTTCGACGGGGTGCGGTGGAGCGACTGGGCGGAATCCCACGCCCTGACAGTGGCGATGAGCGGTCCTCTGCTGCCCTCGGGTGAAGCGGTGGTCAACACTGCCACGGCCAGCGACCAGATGGCGCCGGCGGTGGCGGTGCTGGCCAATGGCGGGCATGTGACCCTGTGGCAGTCCAATCTGCAAGACGGCTCAGGCTGGGGGGTTTACGGTCGCTTGACCAGGCCGGATGGCACGGTGGGGCCGGAGTTCCGGGTCAACACCTACACGGCGGGCGATCAGAACGCGGTGCAGGTGGCGGCGCTGGCCGACGGCGGCTTCGTCGCCACCTGGCAGTCCAAACAGGATGGTTGGGGCCTGGGGGTCGTCGCCCAGCGCTACGACGCCGCCGGCAAGGCGGTCGGCGCGGAGTTCCAGGTCAACACGACCGCCTACGGCCATCAGCAGAACAGCCAGGTGGTCGGGTTGGCCGACGGCGGCTTCGTGGTGACCTGGCAGGGAACCAACGACCCCAACGGCGGCGACAGCATCTACCAGCGGCGCTACGACCGGGAAGGCCGGGCCGTCGGCGGTGAGGTCCAGGTCAGTCCCGGCGGCCCGGCCGCGTCTCTCCCGGTTCTGGCGGTTCTGGCGGGTGGCGGCTGGGTGGTCAGCTGGCAGAACGCCGACGGCTCGGGCCAGGGCATTTTCCAGCAGCGCTACAATGCGGCGGGCGCCGCGGTCGGGGTGGCGACGCAGGTCAACAGTCTCACCACCGGCGATCAGACGAAACCCGCGATGGTCGGGCTGGCCGATGGTGGCTGGGTGGTGGCGTGGCGGGAGGCCAACGCCGGCCCGGACGTCTATGGGCAACGTTTCAACGCGGCCGGACAGGCGGTCGGCGATCGTTTCCGCCTCAACACCTTCACCGCCGGGGAACAAAGCGGGGTGAAGCTGACGGCGACGGCGGATGGCGGCTTTGTCGCCACCTGGCATTCGAGTGGTCAGGACGGCTCGAGCTGGGGCGTCTACGGCCAGCGCTTCGACGCCAATTGCGTGGCGCGGGATGGTGAGTTCCGTATCAACGACACCGTGACGGGTGAGCAGAGCACCCCGGCGGTGGCGGCGGGTTCGGACGGCGGCTTCGTCGTCGCCTGGCAATCAGCCGGCCAGGATGGCGCGGGCTATGGCGTGGTGGAGAAGAGCTACGGTTACAATAAGCCTCCGGTGGCTTTGGATACCGCCTATGGGGTCGGTGAGGATGATCTGTCGACCCGCTTCGCCTTCCAGGCGTTCGACCGTGATCCGGGCGCGGTGCTGAGCTACACGCTGCTCGATCAGCCGGGAGCGGGCAGCGTCGTCAACAACGGGGATGGGACCTTCGCCTTTGTGGCCGGCCCTGATTTCCATCATCTCAAGCGGGGCGAGGTGGAGGTGGTCAGCTTCCATTACCGCGTCACTGACCAATTCGGCGCATCAAGTGACGCCACGGTGCGGGTGTCGGTGCTCGGCGCCAACAGCGCGCCGGTTCTGGCAGCCGATGTCTTCGCCGGCGTCGAGGACGTGGCGCTGACCTTGACCGCATCGGCTCTGCTGGCGAACGACAGCGATCCGGAGGGCGATGTTTTGTCCGTCGTGGGCGTCGGTAACGCCGTTGGCGGCAGCGTGACCTTCGATCGGGATTCGGGGCGCATCGTTTTCACGCCGGCGCCCGATAGGAATGGGCCGGCATCCTTCCAATACACCGTCGATGACGGGCAAGGCGGCGTGGCCACCCAGACGGTGACCGTCAATCTGGCCCCGGTCAATGACGCACCCCTCGCGGTGGCCGATCGCCTTGCGACCTTGGAAGATAAACCCCTTACCATCGCGCCCGCCACCCTGTTGGCCAATGATCGCGATATCGACGGCGATTCCCTGCGCGTTGTTTCGGTTGGCGACGCCATCCATGGCGCGGTGTCGCTGGACGCCAACGGCAATATCATCTTTGTTCCTGCCCCAGGCTTTTCCGGGTCTGCGCAATTCACTTACACGGTCGCCGACCCCCGCGGCTTGACTTCGACCGGCGCGGTGGAGGTCACCGTCACTGGGACCACACCATCGGTGTCGCTGGTGCAGTCGGACGAGAGCGTGGTCAACACCTACAAGACCGGCGACCAGACGGCGCCGGCGGTGGCGATGCTGGCCAATGGCGGGCATGTGACGCTGTGGCAGTCTGAGAGCCAGGATGGGTCGGGCTCGGGCGTCTATGGCCGGGTGACCAGGCCGGACGGCAGTCGGGGAGCGGAATTCCGGGTCAATTCCTATACGGCGTCGGCTCAGATGAATGTACAGGTGGCGGCGTTGGCCGGCGGCGGCTTCGTGGCGATCTGGCAATCCTATGGCCAGGACGGCTCGGTATATGGGGTCTACGGTCAGCGTTTTGACGCCACCGGGGTGGCGGCCGGCGCGGAGTTCAAGCTGAACGAGTTTACGCCTGGCTATCAGCAGAACCCACAGGTGATCGGATTAGCCGACGGTGGCTTCGTGGCGACATGGGTGTCGGTGGATAATCAGGGGGGTGACACCATCTGCGGGCGCCGCTATGACAGCGCCGGCCGCGCCGTGGGGAGCCAGGAGTTTACGGTCGACTATAGCTCTATCAACCACCAGACCCCTCGCCCGGGGATGGCGGCCTTGGCGGATGGCGGCTGGGTGGTCACCTGGGAGTGTGGGGAAGGCGCCAACTGGCAGGGCATAGGCATCTTCCAGCGCCGTTTCGACGCGGCAGGACAGGGCGGACCCTGGATGGGTGTGAACAGCACCGTTGCGGACACGGATGGGGATCAGAAAGATTCAGTGGCGGTTGGACTAGCCGATGGCGGCTGGGTGGTGGCGTGGACCCAGACGGATGGCTCCGGCCTGGGCATTTACGGCCGGCGCTTCAACGCGGCGGGACAGACGGTTGGCGAACGCTTCCGCCTCAACACCTCCACCAATGGCGCGCAATCCTCAATAAAGCTGGCGGCGACAGCGGATGGCGGCTTCATCGCCACCTGGCAGGGCGGTCCGTCCGCAAACGTCATGGAGGTGTACGGCCAGCGCTTTGACGTCAACGGCGTGGCGCGGGGGGGTGAGTTCCGCATCAATGATACGGTGGTGAGCCTACAGAGCAACCCGGCGGTGGCGGCGGGCGCGGACGGCGGCTTCGTCGTCGCCTGGCAGTCGTCCAGCCAAGACGGCTCGGGCTATGCCGTGGTGGAGAAAACCTATGCGCCCGGCAGCGCGGCGCCGGTGATCAAGGCGACCGGAGCGTTGCTGGGACAGAACACCAGCATCCTGGCGAGCGCCTTGCTGGCGCAAGCCCATGTCCAGGGTGACAGCGTGACGCCATTGGGCCTGCAGTCCTACACCCGCTACGCCTTCGAGGATGTAACGGCAGGCGGCGGGCATTTCGAAGTGGACGGCGTGGCGCAGACCGGGGCGTTCGAGGTGGCGGCTGGGCAACTGATAACGGTGCGTTGGGTGGCAGGCGCCACACCCGGCAGCGATATCTACCGGGTGCGGGCGTTCGACGGCCTGCGCTGGAGCGCCTGGATGGAAGCCAGCGCCAAGACGGTGCTGATGGACGGTGCATTGACGCCGTCAGGCGAAACGATGATCAACACAACCATAGCCGGCGACCAGACAGCGCCGGCGGTGGCGATGCTGGCCAACGGCGGGCATGTGACGCTGTGGCAGGCCAATGGTCAGGATGGCTCGGGCTGGGGCGTCTATGGCCGGGTGACCCGGCCAGACGGCGGCAAGGCGGCGGAGTTCCAGGTCAATTCCTATACGCTGGGGACTCAGGATAGCGTGCAGGTGGCGGCGTTGGCCGGCGGTGGCTTTGTGGCGACTTGGCAGTCCTCTGCCCAGGACGGCGCGTTATATGGGGTCTACGGTCAGTGTTTTGACGCCACCGGCGTGGCGGTCGGCTCAGAGATCAAGCTGAACGAGATCACCGCTGGCAACCAGCAGAACAGCCGGGTGGTCGGGTTGGCCGACGGCGGCTTCGTGGTGACGTGGGTGGGGCCGGGTTCCTATACGGGCGTCAGCATTTGGGCGCGCCGCTACGACCACAACGGTCATGCCGTGGGAAGCCAGGAGTTTGAGGTCCACCAGAACTGGGAGAAACCCGATGCCGCTCCCGCAGTGGCGGCGCTGGCGGATGGCGGCTGGGTGATCGCCTGGGAGGCCACCGATTATTGGGGCGTCGATATCCTCCAGTGCCGTTTCGATGCGGCAGGACACGGTGGGCCTATAACGCGGGCCAACACGCTCGCCGACGGCACTCAGAAGGGTGCGGCGGTGGTCGGCCTGGCGGCTGGCGGCTGGGTGGTGGCGTGGACCGAGTCGGATGGCTCCGGCCTGGGCGCCTACGGCCAGCGCTTCAACGCAGCGGGACAGGCGGTTGGCGAGCGCTTCCGTCTCAACACCTTCACCACCGGAGATCAGACCGCTGTAAATCTGGCGACCACCGCCAATGGCGGTTTCGTCGCCACCTGGCAGTCCATTGGCCAGGACGGGTCGGGCAGCGGGATTTACGGTCAGCGTTTTGACGCTAATGGCGTGATATGGGGAAGCGAGTTCCTCGTCAACAGCACGGTGGCTGGTGAGCAGCTCAACCCGGCGGTGGCGGCGGGCGCGAACGGCGGCTTCGTCGTCGCTTGGCAATCGGCCGGCCAGGACGGTTCAGGCTATGGCGTGGTGGAGAAGACCTATACTCCCACCGACGGCTGGATAGTGGAGATGAAGGCGACTGGGGCATCGCTGAAGCAGGGAGCCAGTATTCCGGTGAGCGCCATGCTGACGGAAAACTATATCCAGGGCAGCGGTGCAGCGCTGTCAGACCAGTTGTATGGCTGCACCCACTACGCCTTTGAAGAGATGACAGCGGGTGGTGGTCATTTCGAAGTCAACGGTGTGGCGCGGACCGGGGCGTTCGAGGTGACGGCCGCAGAGCTGAAGACGATGCGCTGGGTGGCGGGCTCCGCGCCCGGCAGCGACACCTACCGGGTGCGGGCGTTTGATGGCGCACGTTGGAGCGCCTGGGCGGAGGCTCGTGCCGAGACGGTAGCGGTGAGTGGTTCGCTGGCGCCGTCGGGCGAGAAGGTGATCAACACCACCACGACCGGCGACCAGGCGTTTCCAGTTGTGGCGGTGCTGGCCAACGGCGGGCATGTGACCCTGTGGCACTCCGATGATGGCTCTGGCTGGGGCGTTTACGGTCGGGTGACGGCGCCGGACGGCGCGGTGGGGCCGGAATTCCGGGCCAATACCTATACGTACCAATCTCAGGATAGCCCGCAGGTGACGGCGCTCGCGGACGGCGGGTTCGTGGTGACCTGGGTGTCGGGATGGGCTATCGGTGGCCAGCGCTTCGACGCCGCCGGGACGCCGGTCGGCACGGAGTTCAGGCCGGACACCAGAGGGCAGTCGTACCTGTGGGACGACCGGGTGGCCGCACTGGCCGATGGCGGCTTCGTGGTGATATGGGGGGGACTAGACTCAAGCACCAGCGGCGGATCATGGACTGGCGGCGTCTGGGGACGCCGCTACAACCGCGATGGCAGTGCTGTGGGGAGCGCTGAATTTATGGTCAACACCACCACGGCGGGCGAACAGGCCAATCCTTCGGTGACGGCGTTGGCGGATGGCGGCTGGGTGGTCACGTTTGATAGCCCTGCCTCGGGCACCACCGACGTCTTCCAGCGCCGCTACACCGCAGCGGGCGTTGGTGGAACCGTGACGCGGGTGAACCCAACCACAGCAGGCTGGCAGACCAATGGGGCGGTGCTTGGCTTGGCCGATGGTGGCTGGGTGGCGACATGGACCGATGATGACGGCTCCGGCACGGGTATTTACGGACAGCGCTACAATGCGGCGGGGCAGATCGTCGGCGCCAGCTTCCGCCTCAACAGCAGCACCGCTGGGGATCAATACGCGGTGAAGCTGGTGGCCACAGCGGATGGTGGCTTCATCTCCACTTGGCAATCCAATGGCCAGGACGGTTCGGGCCTGGGCGTCTACGGCCAGCGCTTCGGCGCCAATTGCGTAGCGCAGGGGGGCGAATTCCGCATCAACGATACGGTGGCGGGCGAACAGAGCAACCCGGCGGTGGCGGCGCGCCCGGACGGCGGCTTCGTCGTTGCCTGGCAGTCAGCTGGCCAGGATGGCAGCGGTTATGCGGTGGTGGAGAAAACCTATGCTGCTCCGGGAAGCAGCAGTCGGATGCTCATCAATCCCCCTGGCGCGGAGACGCTTACGGGTGGAAACGGGGCCGACACCTTCACCATCGGGCGCGGCGCTGGCGTGGAAGTCATCGATAACCGCGGCCATGGCGGTGACGGCGACGTCGTCGCGTTCGGCGCCGGGATCGCGAGCGACCAGCTGTGGTTCCAGCGGATGGGCGACGACCTCAAAGTGTCGATCATCGGCACGGTCGACAGCGTCACCATCAGCGCGTGGTATACGGATCCGGCGAACCGGGTGAGCGAGCTTGCCACGGGCGATGGCTCTCACGTTCTGGCTGGTCAGGTGGACAATCTTGTTTCGGCCATGGCGGCCTTCAACCCGCCTGCCGCCGGTCAGACCCAACTGACGACCCAACAACATCCAGCGCTTGATCCGGTCATTGCCGCGAATTGGCATAGCCAC
>JAVBJZ010000043.1:0-26171 GCA_031546725.1 Azospirillum sp. | reverse complement strand
GGGGGGCTTTTTGGGGCTTTGCTGCTGTTGTGGACGCCGGATGCGACCTTCAGCGCCATCTTGCCATGGCTGTTGTTGTTCGCCACCGCGCTGTTCGCCGCCGGACCGAGGCTGGCGGCGTGGCTTCGCCGGCGGATGCATCTGAGCGCGGGTGGCGCTCTGGCGTTGCAGTTCTGCGTCGCCGTCTATGGTGGTTATTTCGGTGGTGGAATCGGCATTTTGATGTTGGCGATCTTCGGGGTGTTCGGGATAACCAACATCTACGCCATGAACGGGCTAAAGGCGCTTCTGGCCGGCTGCCTCAACGCCATTGCGGTGGTCGCCTTCATTGCCGGCGGCATCGTTTATTGGACGCAGGCGCTGATCATGATGGCCGCCTGCATAGCCGGCGGCTATATCGGCGCCCGTGTGTCACGGCGCATCCCTGCGCCCTATTTGCGCAAGTTCGTCATCTTCGTTGGTTCGGCAATGACGCTGTATTTTTTCCTAACGTAATGAGTCATCGCACCCGCTTCCCCTGCACATAGGTGGCGCGCACAGCACGGTCGTCGCCCAGAGTCATCAGGGCGAATAACTCCTTGGCGTTGCCGCTGGTCATGGCGTGAAAGGCGGTGAGGGCGGGAAGGTTTTGTCCCTGCAACTGCAAGACTTTGTAAGCCTCAGCTGCCGTGCGTAGCATAGAATAGCTGGCGCCGCCGCCGATATCGGTGGCCAGCGCCATGCGCACCGCGCTGAGGCGGGCCTTATTGAGGGTTCGGCGGTGAAGGTCAGAAGGCGGCCTCGAATGGCCGTGATCATACCCGCGATGATCATGCCAGAGACTGGGGAGGGAGAGCCCATCCCAATTCCTTTGAGATGGCGTAAGCGGTGTCGCGAACGATTGGCCCCAGCTCCGCCATGCGTTCGCTGGACATGTATTGGCTGGCGCTCGCCACGCTGATGGCGGCGATCACCTGATTGCTGATGTCGCGGATCGGCGCGCCAACACAGCGGATTCCGATTTCATTCTCTTCAAAGTCGAACACCCAGTCCTGCCGCACAGAGGCGGCCATTTGCTTTTCATATTTTGGCCAAGGGGCAGGGTCTGGCCGATCGGCTGTGGTCACCATGCTGGCCTTGGCCGCTTTGTAAAGCTCCTGCCATCGCGATGGTGACATTCCAAGCATGAGCGCCCGGCCAACGCCGGTTGAGGCCAGCGGCATCCGCTGGCCAATGCGTGACCGCATCTCCAGGCCGCGCGTGCCGGAAATCTTGTCGAGGTAGAAGACTTCGGCGTTGTCCATGACGCCGAGATGGACCGTATCGCCGGTGCGCCGCGCCAATTCTTCGGTGTGGGGCTGGGCCAGGGCGACCAGAGGGCGCTGATCCAACGCTTTCATGCCGAGCTGGATCAGCTTTGGCCCCAGAAGATAGCCTTTATGAGGAATGTGGTGCAGATAGCCTTCGCTCACCAGGCAGCTCAACATACGGTGCACGGTGCTGCGCGGAAGATTCAGCCGTGCGGTGATGCTTTTGACGTCGGCCAGGCCCGTCGCCGCGCATTCGATGAGGGTGAGTCCCCGGAACAATGTTTGTGTTCCGGCCAACGGCCGTTTTTCCGGCGTGGCCGGATCAATGTCGTTGGCAGGCTCGATCATGGGGATGTTCCTCGGTAAGGGAGTCGCGATTTTAGGCTTCAGCACAAAATCGGCGCCGACGTCGAGCGCCAGAGCGGCGCAGACCGGATTGACGCCGTGCCGGCGCCGATCCGCATGCGCGTGCCCATCTTCGCCTTGAGCGCGCGGACGCCATCATAGACCGAGGCGCTGTTTGTTGCAGTGATCTCAAACACCCGAACACCGCCATCGTAAAGCGTCCGCGCCACGGAGGTGATCATGCCCGAGGCCAGGAAGAGGACATCACCGCTGGCCATAACCCGCGCGGTGGCCAGCGCCTCGGTGTTCAAAGCCTCTTTATGTCTCATATAATGGGCATGAGTCTCAAAAAAGGATAGAAGCAAGAGGCGGGAGTGTCAATTTTCAAAAACATCGTCCAAATAGTGAGACACTTTCGAGCGGCCAGAAGGGGCAGGGCTCTGTAACAAGGGTGGGCTGCAACGTTTCGTTACATTTTTGAAGATGTGCCAACCCGACCCTTCACCCTATAATAAGCGCATCGGATTTGGAGAACGGCGATGCGTGCGTTGAAGGGGTTGGGGCTGAGCGCGGTGATGCTCGCGGGGGCCGTGCTGGTGGGCGCTGGGCTGGCGTCTTCGGCGGCGATGGCGCGTGCGACGGTGATCGTCGAGCCGGTGTTTCCGGTGTATCGCCCGTTTTACCGCCCCGCACCCGTTTATATGGCGCCGCCGATGGTCGTCTACCCAGCCGCCCCGCCGGTGCTCTATGCTCCGCCGCCTTACTACGCCCCCCCGGCCCCATGGGCGGGAGTCCCGGCGAACCCGGCCTCGCCAGCGTACACGGCGCCCAATGGGCAGGTCTGTCGGGAATATCAGACGAATGTGCGGATCGGTGGTGTCGTGCAGCCAAGCTATGGAACCGCTTGCCAGCAGCCGGATGGTTCCTGGCGCGTCGTGAACTGAGCAGCTAAGGAGTTGAAGCTTCGAACATTGTCAGAAGATCAGCGAGAAGCTTACGGCTTTTCGCAAGCTTCCTCTTCTGTTCATCGATCAAATCGATTTGTCTGCAAAGTTCCGATTTGAGTTCATCGCAGGGCTCGAACGCCTGCCGATGGTCCAAGGAGCAGGGCAGAAACATGCGAATTACTGAGAGGGTCATTCCGGCGCTTCCCAGCAATCGGATTCGCTCGATGGTATCCTCGTCTCCCGGACCGTAATCGCGATAGCCTCCTTCGGTTCGCTCGGGCGTCAGCAATCCCTCGGCCTCGTAGTAGCGAAGCATCCTGATGCTGACGCCGGTTCTTCGAGACAACGCGCCGATCTTCATAGTGCCCTTGACCCTGACAGTGCTGTCAGACGGTAAAAGGTTCTCTCGATGATGTAAAGACGCACAGGAGCGCGCGAGATGACCGACAACCCGAGCTTTCAAACCCACATCGATGGACGACCGGCAACAGCCGAGGAGCTTTCACCGCTTGCCTTCGCGGGCTTTGCTCATTTCACCGCCATGCAGGTCCGCGAGGGCAAGGTGCGAGGGTTGGATCTCCATCTGGCCCGGCTGCGCTTCGCGTCGATAGAATTCTTTGGCCGGGCGCTGCCTAACGAACGGGTGCGTCAGCATCTTCGAACGGCCATCGAGAATGGGCCTGCTGACTTATCTCTGACGGCCACGATGTTCTCGCGCAACGGGGAGTTCACCGCAGCGAGCGCTGCCGATGACCCAGCCATCCTCATTCGCACCGGACCGGCTTCCAATGGGCCAACGGGACCCTTGAGGCTGGCTACGGTCGAGCATCAGCGCCCGCTGCCGCTGATCAAGCATGTCGGCGAGGCGACCAAAACATATTACCTGCGGCAAGCCGTGAAGGATGGCTATGATGATGCAGCCTTCACCGACGCGCAGGGATGCTTGAGCGAGGCTACAATCTGGAATCTTGCGTTTTGGGACGGTGAAGCCGTCGTCTGGCCGCAGGCGCCGCTCCTGCCGGGCGTCACCATGGGAATCATCCGTCGTCAGCTTGGAGAGTTGAACATCCCCCAGAGGGAGCAGGTTGTCGATATCGGTGATTTATCCGGCCTGCACGGGGCTGCGGTCATGAACTCGTGGACGCCTGGCATTGGCGTCAACGCTATCGCATCGGTTCCGCTCCCCCTTTCGGCAAGGTTCATAGAAATTCTCCACAGCGCCTATGCGCGAGAACCGTCAGAAAGGGTGTAGGCGTGCGGCCTGTCAGGTTGTGAAACCTCCTTGGTGCTGAGAACCTTCAGCTGTGCGTTAATTTTGGTTTTGGTCAGGGAGCAAGGATCGGGTGGCCGATAGGTGGGACTGGCCAACTCGGGGTCTGCTTTCAGACGCTCCTTCATGACCTTGTCGGGGGAGCAGCCATCCAGGAGGCGTTGGCGACGGGCGTTGTAGGCAAGATTGTAGCCCCGCAGCAGGCATTCCAAATCCTGATGGGCGCCGACGCACATCACCAGCACCTCGCGGCCGATACGCCCATTGAAACGCTCGAGCATACCGTTGGTCTTCGGGGTGTAGGGTTTGGTCTTGCGGTGCTCAATGGTGAGTGCACGGCAAGCCGTCTCGAAGGCCTCGGCAGTGAAGCAACTGCCGCGGTCGGTTAGGACATGCGTGATGGTAAAGGGGAAGGCGGCGACGGCCTCCTTGAGAAAGGCCGTGGCGCAAGCCTGGGTTTCTTCATCTTTGACCGCTAGAGCGGTTTCCGATCATTCTGGTTCATAGCCTGCGGCGGCGAAGTAGGATCGACAATCTTTTGGTGTGACCGCGTCGATGGCGTCGCGTATGGCGTTCCAGAGTTCGGGTAGGGTTCGGGCGGCGACGGCGCGCAGGTGCGTCTTGATCTTGGAGAAGGCCATTTCGATTGGATTGAAGTCGGGGCTGTACGGCGGCAGGAGTTTCACCGTCGCCTTGGCTCTTTCGATGGCCTTGCGGACGGCGGGCAGTTTGTGAGGGGGGAGGTTGTCCATCACGACGATATCGCCGGGCTTCAAGGTCGGAACCAGGACATGTTCGACGTAGGTGAGGAAGGCCACACCGTTCATGGCCCCGCCCAGCGTCATCGGCGCGGTGACGCCGCAAAGACGGAGCGCGCCGACGAAGGTCGTCGTATTCCAATGCCCGTGCGGGACCGGAGCGCGACAGCCTTGACCTTTTGGCGCTCGGCCATACATCCGGGCCATTTTCGTCGAAGCGCCGCACTCGTCGATGAACACCAGCCGCTCTGGATCAAGGTCAGGCTGGGCCTCGAACCAAGCTTCGCGCTATTCCGCTACGTCCGGTCGATTCTGTTCGGCGGCATGCGCCGTCTTTTTTTGCGCGTCACGTTGTTGCGCTGGAAGAACCGGCACACGATGCTCGGCAAGGGTCGGTAGCCCGTCTCCTCTTCAAGACGCTCGGCCACTTCGGCCAAGGTCAAATCAGGCTCGGCCTCGACCAAGCCCAGAAGGAACGCGCGGTGCGCATCGATCCGGCGCGAACGCACGTTCCCGCCACGCTTGTCCGGCGTCAGGTCGCCCCGCGTTCGCGCCCGAGCCACCCAGCGGATGGCAGACGACACGCCGACATCAAAACGCGCCGCTGCCGCGCGACAAGACGAGCCGGACTGAACGGCGTCGACAACGCGTTGACGCAGATCAACAGAAAGAGCCTTGGACATGCGGGCTGGCCTCCTTCACCAGCCCGAAGCTTGAATCACAAATCCGACGTTATGGGAATCCCCCGATTCAGATGCTCGGCAATCCGCTCTAAGCGCTGACACATGGCAACCACGGATAGCTGGTCAGAAGCGTAGCCGATCTGGTATCGCGGTGAGGGCGTTCCAGGCGTCGCAACAGGCTTGGACGATAGCGTCGTAGTCGTTCAGGAGTCGGTGAGACAGAACAACAGACGGCCTCACCCTGTTCTGGCATGATTTTCCCAACCATATCGACGGCGCGGCCATCGCCTGCGGCGTTACCGTGCTGTGCCTGTTGGTCTGTGATTTCTTAAGATAGGGGGACGCAGGGCAGCCTCTTCCACCCGGATGCGGTGGAACGTCAGGGGGATGTTGAGCAAGGTGAACAGCAGCGCCAATCCTCCTTGCCCCAAGGCGAGCGGCAGCACGGCCAACTCCCCGGCCACCACGAGATAATTGGGATGCCCCAGCCAGCGGTAAGGGCCGCGCCGCACCAGCGGTGTTTCGGGCATGATGATGATCCGCGTTGTCCACCGCCGTCCCAGCGAGGCGATGACCCACAGCCGCCCGGCTTGCAGCAGCACGAACAGGGTGAGCAGCCAGGGGTTCACCGGGGTGCTCGGCGGCGTCAGCGCGAACAACGCGCCCAGCCAACCGGCATGCAACAGCACGAACAACGGGTAGTGTTCAGCCCCGGCCTCCCACCCGCCCTTGGCCAGCAAGCGGCGGGTGTTGTGGCGGGCGAGCGCCAGTTCAGCCAGACGCTGCGCCACCACCAGCAGCACGATGATCTGCGGCCACCCCAAATCCCATCCCATTCCTAGATCTCCACCAGCATCAATGCAGCGGTAAAGCCGGGGCCGAGCGCGGTCATCAGGTGAAGCCCCCTGGCGTCAGCCTTCAAGCGCCGTTCCAGCACGAACATGACGCTGGCCGCCGACATATTGCCGCAATCGCGCAACACCGCCCAGGCGTCGCTCAATCCATCGCAGACCGGGGCCAGGACCTCTTCGATGGCAAGCAACACTTTGGCGCCGCCGGGGTGGCAGATAAGGCCCTGGAGGTCGCTCAAGGACCGTCCCTCACGGATGAGAAACCTGTCGGTCACGCCGCGCAAACGGGTTCGGATGATCTCCGGGATGTCTTGCCGGAAGATGACGCCAAGGCCATCATCCTCGACCCGCCATCCCATGACGTCGCGGGTGCCGGGCCAGGTGTGCTCGGATTCGGCCAGAAGGCGAGGGCCCGGGGCGTCATCCAGGCGCAGCACGGCGGCGGCGGCGCCGTCGGCGAACAAGGCGCTCGCCACCACATTGGTCGGGGTCGCCTCGCCGGTGCGGCAGGCCAGGGTGCACAATTCGACCACCAGGAACAGCACGTTTCGCCCCGGCATGGTCTTCGCCACCATGGAGGCCCGCGCCAGCCCCAGCGCACCACCGGCGCAGCCCAGACCGAACACCGGCAACCGCATCGTCTCGGGACGGAATCCCATGCGCTCCAGCAACAAGGCTTCCAGGCTTGGGGTGGAAATTCCGGTGGTGCAGGCGCACACGATGGCGTCCACGTCGCGTGGTTGCAACCCGGCGGCGTCCAGCGCCGTTTTCGCCGCTTGCTCCAGCAGGATCAGCGCTTGTTCTTGAAAGGCCGCCATGCGCTCGGCCCAACCGCGGGGTTGCAGATACCAGTCCAAGGGCATGCAGGCGTGCCGGGTTTCGATGCCGGTGTTGGGAAAGACTGCGGCGAGCCGGTCGAAATCGCGCATGCGCGGCGCAAACACGGCGCGCGCAGCGGCCAGTGTATCGGCTTGGGACAGCCGGTGGGGCGGCAGCGCCGTGGCCACCGACAGCAGTCTTGGGTGTGCGCTCATAAGCAGAAAACATTGTGCTGTGCTGTATCCGCCGCCACTCCTCCGCTAGGTCTAGACCATTGCCGTATCCTGTATCACTATGGGTGCGCCATGGTTTTTCCGGACGGTTTTTTTGGGGATGTGTGTGGACAACGGAGAACAAGAAAACAAAACGTCCCAGCAGCCCCTCCCGCTCCGGCCGAAATGGGAAGGCATTGGGCTGACAGGGCGGCTGCGCGCCTATTTCCTGGCCGGAACCCTGGTGACGGCGCCGATCGCCGTCACGGTCTATCTGGCCGCCTGGGTCTTCGAGGTGATCGACAGCCGGGTCCGACCGCTGATTCCCGCCGCGTACAACCCTGAAAACTACCTCGCCTTTTCCGTTCCGGGAATCGGTGTGGTGGTGATGATCCTGGTGCTGACCCTGATCGGCGCTTTCGCCGCCGGCTATGTCGGGCGGTTGGTTCTGGGGTTTGGGGAAGGGCTGGTCGAACACACGCCGGTGGTGCGCAGCGTCTACAGCGCGGTCAAGCAGATCTTTGAAACGGTGCTGGCGAATAAATCCAAGGCGTTCCGCGAGGTGGTTCTGGTGGAATACCCCCGCAAGGGCCTGTGGTCGCTGGGCTTCATCACCGGCAGCGCGCATGCGGAGGTGCAAAGGGTCTCCGCCGATGCGCTGGTCAGCGTCTTCATCCCCTGCGCCCCGCCAACCGCCGGTTATCTGGTGTTCATCCCCCGGCATGAGGTGACGGTGCTGAACATCAGCGTGGAGGAAGGGCTGAAGATGGTGCTGTCCGCCGGCATCGTAACGCCCGCAACCAAGCCGCCGGAAAAGCGGGAACAGTGAAACAGGCTGATCGCCATGCCCAGATTATTTACCCCGACCTGAGTGTTTTCGCCGCCGCATCCCGTTCAAACAGGTAAAGCAGCGTGCGCAACGCCTGACCACGGGGGGTCGCCAGGTCGGGGTCGCGGTCAACGATCAGTTGGGCGTCGTCGCGGGCGACGGCCAGCAAGTCGCCGTGCTCGGCAAGATCGGCGAGATGGAAGGCGGGCAGGCCGGATTGGCGGGTGCCCAGCACTTCGCCCGCACCGCGCAGGCGCAAATCCTCCTCGGCGATGACGAAGCCGTCCTCGGTTTCACGCAGGGTCTTGAGCCGGGCGCGCGCCGTCTCCGTCACATGCGGGTCGAACAGCAAAAGGCAGGTTGACGGCTTCTCGCCGCGTCCCACCCGGCCACGGAGCTGGTGAAGCTGGGCCAGACCGAACCGCTCGGCATGCTCGATCACCATGACCGTGGCTTCCGGCACGTTGACGCCCACCTCGATGACCGTGGTGGCGACCAGCACGTCCAGACGGCCTTCGGCGAAGGCCAGCATCACCGCATCCTTGTCGGGGCCGCGCATCTTGCCGTGCACGAGACCAACCCGCTCCCCGAAGGTGGCGCTGAGAAAGGCGTGGCGTTCGGTCACCGCCGCGAGGTCGAGTTGTTCCGATTCCTCGACCAGCGGGCAGACCCAGTAGACGCGCCCCCCATCCGCCACCATGCGGCGGACGCCCGAGACCACCTCTTCCAGCCGGTCGAGGGCGATGGTGACGGTTTTTATGGGTTTGCGCCCCGCTGGCTTTTCCGTCAGGCGCGAAACATCCATGTCGCCATAGGCGGTCAGCGTCAGCGTGCGTGGGATCGGCGTCGCGGTCATCACCAGAACGTCCACCGCCCGTCCCTTGGCCGACAGGTGCAGGCGCTGGTGCACGCCAAAGCGGTGTTGTTCATCGATGACGGCGATGGCGAGATCGTGAAACGCCACCTCCTCCTGGAACAGCGCGTGGGTGCCGACCAGGATCGACAGTTCACCCGAGGCCAGCCGTTCGAGAATCGCCGCGCGGGCCTTTCCCTTGTCGCGGCCGGTCAACAGGGCGATCTCCACCCCCGCCGCCGCGCACAGCGGGGTCAGCGTCTCAAGATGTTGGCGGGCCAGGATCTCCGTGGGGGCCATCAGCGCCGCCTGCGCCCCGGATTCCACCGCGTTCAGCATGGCCAGCAGCCCGACGATCGTCTTGCCGCTGCCCACATCGCCTTGCAGCAGGCGCAGCATGCGCCGCTCCGCCGCCATATCCGCGTCGATGTCGGCCAGCGCCGTGCGTTGTGAGGCGGTCAAGGCGAAGGGCAGGGCCTCGAGCACCGCCGCGCACAGCCGCCCGTCGCCCTTGGTGGAGCGTCCCATCAGCCGGCGTTGCTGCAAGCGAACCAGGGTGACCGCCAACTGGTTCGACAACAGTTCATCATAGGCAAGGCGTCGGCGCACGGGGGCGGAGAGCTGCAAATCCGCCTCGTCATCGGGATGATGGGCGCGCCGGATCGCCTCGCGCCACGACGGCCATTCCTGACGCGCCAGCCACGCCGGGTCCTGCCATTCCGGCAGATCCGGTATCTCGGCCAGAACGGCGCGGATCGCCTTGCGCAGAGTCTTGGCCGGCAGGCCGGCGGTCATCGGGTAGACGGGCTCCACCGCTTCGATCTCGTCGCGGGCGTCAAGGCTGGTCACCGCGTCGGGGTGCGGCATCTGCAAGATGGTGTTGAACCATTCCACGCGACCGCTGACGGCCATGGTCGCGCCAATCGGAAGCTGCTTTTCCAGCCAGGGGCCACGCACGTGGAAGTAAACCAGCTCCAGGACGCCGGTTTCATCCGTGCAGCGCACCTTGTAGGGGTGGCGTGGGTTGAGCGGGGCGGCGTGCGAATCGATACGGACTGTCAGCGTGCAGATCCGCCCATCCGGCGCTTCGGCGATTTTGGGCGTGAAACGCCGGTCGATGATGCCGCTGGGCAGGTGCCACAACAGATTCACCGCACAGGGGCCCGCCAGCTTTTCAGCCAGCTTGGCGAGCTTGGGCCCAAGACCCGGCAGGCTGAAAAGCGGTTTGAACAGGGGAAACAGAACGGGGGGACGCAACGGATTGGTCTCGCGGGTCGGGCAGGGGTCGCCCATCAAGACCGTGGACCCGCGAGGCCGTCAAGAGCCGATCGCACTCGCCCTCAAAAGGCCGAGTGCGTGAATCCTCTAAATCACCCGGAAGTTCTTGAACTGCCACGGGCAGTCCGTATCGACATCCTCGGGGAACAGCGCGCCCCGGTCTTGCAGAGGGGTCCAATCGCCGTAAGCGCCGACCACCTTGCCGAGATAGGGGGTGCAGATTTCCAGGATGCGCCGGAAATCCAGTTCCTCCGGCTCGACCATGCCACGGTTCGGGTTTTCGATGGCCCAGACGATACCGGCCAGCACCGCCACCGCCACTTGCAAGGAGGTGGCGTTGTTGTAGGGAATGATCGCCCGCGCCTCTTCGATGGACAGGCGAGAGCCGTACCAATACGCCTTTTTCTCGTGCCCCATCAGCAGCACGCCCAACTCGTCGGTTCCACTGACGATCTCATCCATCATCAGGCGCTTGTCGGGCTGTTGACCCCAGTTCTTGCCCGCCAGCTCATGCACCGACATCACAGCGGCGTCGCAGGGGTGATAGGCGTAGTGCACGGTTGGCCGATAGGTGACCTGACCGTCTTTCTTCAGCGTGTAGTAGTCGGGGGTCGAGATGGCTTCGTTGTGGGTGATGAGGAAGCCGTGGAATGGCCCTTCCTGCGGCGTCCATGTGCGCACGCGGGTGGAGGCGCCGGGACGCAGCAGATAGATGGCGGCGTCGCTGCCGTATTCATGACGGCGACCATCCGTCGGGAAATGCCGTTCATGGCTGCCCCAGCCCAACTCCGCCGGCTGGCAGCCTTCGGACACGAAGCCGTCGATCGACCAGGTGTTGACGAATTCCCCCACCTTCTTCGGTTGGTCGGCGGTCTGGGTGTCGCGCTCGGCGACGTGGATGACCTTCACGTCGAGCGTGGCCGCCAGCGTGGCCCAGCCATCGCGGTCTTGTGGCTGGTCCACCGTCTTGCCGGTGTCGTGGGCGATATTCAGCAGCGCCTGCTTGATGAAATGCGACACCAAGCCGGGGTTGGCGCCGTGCGTCATCACCGCTGTCGGGCCGCCTTCATGGGCTTTCTTGTAGCCCAGCGCGGTTTCGCGCAGCGCATAGTTGGAACGCAAGGACGGGCTCAGGCTCGGATCGGTGTAGCCACCGGCCCAGGGCTCGATACAGGTGTCGATATAGAGAGCGCCCACCGTCTGACAGAATTCCATCATGGCGATCGAGGACACATCCACCGACAGGTTGACCAGAAAGTCACCTTTACCCAGCAACGGCGTCAACACCTGGACATGGTTGTCCTTGGTCAGCGGTTGGTTGATGAAGCGGATATTGTGCTTATCCGCCTCCTCATGCCCGCGTTCTTCGGCGGTGATGATGGTGATTTGTTCGGCCCTGACGCCGATGTGGCGAAAAATAAGGGGCAGGACGCCTTGGCCGATCGAACCGAAGCCGAGGATGAGCATACGGCCATTGAAGGCGCAGTGCTGGGTGTTCAGGGTCATGGGTGGATACTCAGATCTAATAAATGTCACAGCGATGGTCTTTGGCGTCCCTTGTCCCAACGCTCTCTTGCGAGGCGTTGGGGGCGCTTTTTTCTACGTCTGACCCGCTCCCATTACTTCCCCTTGGCAAGGGAAATGGTAGGGGTGAGGGTATGTGCATGGCTTTATAGTCAAAATTTCTACCGATGCAAAAGGTGCTCAAGCGACCCGCGCCGACAATCGGTACCCTGGGGTTTCCAGAAGCGGCCGGTCGGAGACCTCAACCAGGCGCGCCTGATCGAAGCCGTTGAAGGCGGTGCGCAGGCAGCCGCCATAAGCGCCGAGCTGGCCGATTTCGATCCAATCGCCCTCGCGCGTATCGTCGGGCAACAGGAAAGGACCGTTCATGCGGTCGGCGCTGTCGCAGGTCGGGCCATAGAAGGCGAACGGTGTCTGCCGGGCGCTGGTTCCCGCCTCGAACGGGCGAATCAACCGCACGGGAAAACGAAATCCTGGAGCGCCCGCATCGGACAGGCTGCCATAGATGCCATCATTGATGAACAGTTCGTCCCCACGCCGTTTTGCCACCTGCACCACCAGTGACACACCGCCCGCCACCAGGGCGCGTCCCGGCTCGCTCCAGACCCGGCACTCCGCCGGCAGGTCAAGTCTTTCGACGCCACGCGCAATAGCCGCCATGAAGTCGTCAAGCGGCGGCGGCGTGGTGTCCGGGTAGGATACCGGAAAGCCGCCGCCCACGTCCAGCACATCGACCATCACGCCGGATGAGGCGATGACGTCCCCCGCCAAGGCGATGGCCCGTTCATACGCCGAGGGGTCCAGCATCTGCGAGCCGACATGAAAGCTGATGCCCACCCTGGGCGCCACAAGGCGCGCCGCGCGCAAAAGCTTCACCGCCTCCTCGGGGGAGGCGCCGAATTTGCCGGATAAATCATAGACCGCGTTGCCTTTCGGCAGCGCCAAGCGCACCACAAGACCGAGGTCGGCGGCGTTATCCGTCTCTTCCAGGATCTTCTTCAGCTCGTCCATGGAATCGAGGACGAAATCGCGCACCCCGTAGTGCCGGTACGCCGCCGCGATGGCCTGCCGGTTCTTCACCGGGTGCATGTAATGCAGCGCGGCCTGCGGGAACATTTGATGAATAAGCCGCACTTCGCCGAGTGACGCCACGTCAAAATGCCGCACCCCGCCGGCCCACAGCGCGCGCAGCACCGCCGGCTCGGGATTGCATTTCACCGCATACAGAACCTCACCAGCAGCGTTGGCCCCAGCCACGGCGTCGGTGAAGGCGTCAATGAACTGGCGGGCGGTGTCCCGCAGAATACCCGGACGGACGCAATACATCGGCTCTTCGGGCCGATGCAGGGCGACGGCCTGGACAACCGAAGGCCGGCCAGCCGCCGCCGGAGCGTTTGAAGAAATGCGCCGCAGCGGCACGACGGTAGAACGGGGGGTGGAACGCGGACGAATGAGGCCCATGGCGCACTCCATTCCGGGTCCATAACCGGACCCATGAGCAAAAATGGCCTGCCGCGTCGAATCAGAGCCGCAGACCGGTTTTTTGGATCGTGGAAAGGTGAACGGGTATAGCCGGAGTCGTACGCGGGCCGGGCTCAAGCGCTCCGGGTGTTCATCGCGTCGATGTCCGACCAGGCCTTACCGCCTGGGGGGCCTGTCGTGGAGATTGGACAACATACTGTGCTCCCTCTCGGGACCGGCCCACGGATGACCGGCTCTGCCAAAAAGGACGCGGTACGTCGTTGCATAACCACAAATGGGCCATAGGCACGTGCGAGTGCGTCGTGGCTTACGAAATACGCTAATTGCCCACGGATTCAAGTGATATTTTGAGGCAACGCCAATCGGCCACAGCTGCTGCGCCACTAAGACCATAGGGGGTGGCGAAGCGTCAGCGATCTTGTGACGCTATCAGAGTTTTCGTGATCTGTCCGTTCCTGTTGTCGCCGCCTGTGTTTTCCAGATCGTGCAAGATGGGGCAGTCCGGTCGATGGTCGCCCTGACAGGAAGCCGCGCGTTCGCGCAGTGTATCGACCATCGCCTGCATCTCGGCGATCTTGGCCTCGAGTTCTGCGGCGTGGTCCAGCGCGATCCGCTTGACCTCGGCGCTGGCGCGCTCCTTGTCCCGCCACAGGCTGACGAGGTGGTGGATGCGCTCGATGCTGAAGCCCAGCGTTCGCGCCCGCTTCACGAAGTGGAGGATACTCACCTCCTGCTTCGTGTAGACCCGGTATCCCGAGGCGGTGCGACCCGCCTCCGGGATGAGGCCGATGCTTTCATAATAGCGGATGAGCTTGGCGCTCACGCCGGACGCCTTGGCGGCGTCACCGATGTTCATGAAAACCTCCCTGCATCAGAAGCTCCGCGGTTTCCAGCCGCGCAGCGTGAGGGCGTTCACGATCACACTGACCGAACTCAGCGCCATGGCGGCCCCGGCCAGGACCGGGTTGAGGAAGCCGAAGGCGGCCAGTGGGATGCCGATCACATTGTAGATGAAGGCCCAGAACAGACCCTGCTTGATTTTTGCGTAGGTCCGGCGTGACACATCGATTGCGCCGCTAACCAAGAGAGGGGAACCGCGCATCAGAGTGACGCCGGCCGTGTGCATGGCCACGTCCGTGCCGGTCGCCATGGCGACGCCAATGTCGGCGGTCGCCAGCGCCGGGGCGTCGTTGACGCCATCGCCGACCATCGCCACCACATTGCCCTCGCGCTTCAGCGTCGCCACGACCTCGGCCTTGCCATCCGGCAACACTTCGGCGAACACACGGTCGATGCCAAGTTCCTGAGCCACGGCCTGCGCCGCGCCTTTGCTGTCCCCGGTGATCATCACCACGCTGACGCCCTGCGCGTGGAGAGCCTGCACCGCGTGACGCGCCGATTCCTTCACCGTGTCACCGAAGGCGATCAAGCCCAGGACGCGCTTTTCCGGTGTGCTTTCACCCAGCCATGACACCGTCCGGCCAGAAGCCTCCAGTGCGGCGGACTGGACCTCCAGCGTGGCGTCGATGAGGCCATTTTCCCCCATCAATCTCTTCGTGCCCAGCAGGACGGATCGCCCGTCCACCATGCCCGTCACCCCGCGTCCGGCCAATCCCTTGAAGTCGATGAGCGTGCCCGTATCCACCCCTTCCTCCTTGGCGCGGCTGCGCACGGCATGGGCCAAGGGGTGCTCGCTGCCGTGCTGGAGGGTGACGGCGATGCGCAGGATCTCCGCCTCGCTCTGCCCATCGGCTGGAATGAGGGTGGTGACGCGCGGCTTTCCCTCCGTCAGCGTTCCCGTCTTGTCGAAAGCCACCATCGTCACCGCGTGCGCCCGCTCCAGCGCCTCGGCGTCCTTGATGAGAATGCCATGACGCGCCGCCGCCCCGGTGCCGACCATGATGCTGGTTGGTGTCGCCAGACCAAGCGCGCAGGGGCAGGCGATGACCAGCACCGACACGGCGGTGATGATGGCTGTTTCAAGGTTGCCGGTCAGGCCCCACCAGACAGCGAAGGTGATGGCGGCGATAATCAGCACCACGGGAACAAAGACGGCGCTGACCTTGTCGACAATGCGCTGAATGGGCGCCTTGGACGCCTGAGCCCCTTCGACCAGCCGGACGATCTTCGCCAGCATGGTTTCCGCGCCGATCGCCGTGGTTTCAACGATCAACAACCCGTCCACGGCGATGGAGCCGCCGGTGACCTTGGCGTCCAGCAATTTCTCCACGGGCAACGGTTCACCGGTGAGCATGCTTTCGTCAACGCTGCTGGCGCCTTCGACGACGCGGCCATCGACCGGCGCGCGCTCTCCGGGTCGAATGACCACCTGATCGCCAAGCCGCACCTGCGCGACGGGCATTTCGACCTCGACACCATTCCGGCGTACCCGCGCCGTATCCGGTCGCATGCTCATCAAGGCGCGGATGGCCGTCGCTGTCTGCCCCTTCGCCCGCGCCTCCAGCCATTTTCCGAGCAGGACAAAGGTGATCAGGACGGACGACGCTTCAAAGTAAAGATGCGGCGTCGCTCCATGGGGCGTCATCAAAAGCATGAAGACGCTCAACCCCCAAGCGGCGGAGGTGCCCAGCGCCACCAGCAGATCCATATTGCCGGCTCCGGCGCGCACCGCCTTGTAGGCCGCTCGGTAAAAGCGCCAACCCAGCCAGAACTGCACGGGTGTTGTCAGGATGAACTGAATCCAACCCGGCAGCATGCTGTGAAAGCCGAGGAGTTCGCCGGTCATGCTGACAACAAGGGGGGCCGACAGAAGGGCGGCGATCAGCGTATGGCGCAGCGCGCGGCGGCTGCGATCCTGCGTCTCATCCGAAACCACCGCCGCTTGATCATGAGTGACCGGACGCGCCGCATAGCCGGCGTTCTCGACGGCCTCGATCAGAGCGGCGGTATCCAGCGCGTAACCAAGGATGCGCGCCCGCTCGGTGGCCAGATTCACCACAGCCTCGGTGATGCCGGCGACCGTTCTCAGCGCCTTTTCGACCCGGTTGACGCAGGAGGCGCAGGTCATGCCCTCGATATGCAGGTCAACATCGCTCTTTGCTGGTTCGTATCCGGCGGCTTCGATCACTTCGACGATTTTTTCGACGTCCAGAATTGGGTCGGAAAAAGCGATGCGCGCTTTTTCGGTCGCCAGGTTCACGTCAACCGACGCGACGCCCGGCACCCGGCGGATCGCCTTTTCGACGCGCCCAACGCAAGAGGCGCAGGTCATCCCGCCAATGCCGATATCCATTTCGGATCGGGCTTGTCTTTGTGATGCAGGCCGTTCCTGGGCAGCTATGGTGGCCATGATTGGCTCTCCGTTGTTCGATGCTGCCCCTACAGGTAAACCTTCCAATCATGGTAAGGTCAAGGCGTTCATTACTGCTTTCGCAAAAAAACTCTTGCCGAAATCCACGCCAGCCCAGCCTTGGGGGCAAGAAAGCGTGAGGGTGGAGAAGACGCCACCCTCACCCGACAGCGATGTCAGGCGTTCACGCGGATAGCGTAACCGGCGTCTGTGATTGCTTTCCTCACGGCGGCTTCGTCGGGGGCGCCTTCGATTGAAACCTCCGCGGCCTTCAGATCGACCGAAGCCTTCTCCACCATTGGCAGCGCCTCGACAGCTTTTGTAACGGTCTGCGCGCAATGCCCGCAGGTCATCCCGTCAACCTTCAAAATCAACATGTTCTTCTCCTTTGCTGAACCTCGATGGTGACCGTGCGGGTTCCAGCAATGGGAAGGTCAAGCGGGAAATTTCCTCTATCTGGTGAAAGTGAAGAACAGGATGCGCGTCAGGAAGGTGTGGTCAGCCTCGAACACCATCAGCCCGACCAGCACCAGCAGGGTGAGGGGTGGAATGAGGATGGCGCAGCGCAGGGCCAGCCGTTCCCATTGCATATGCATGAAGACGGCGACGATCAGCCCGGCTTTCAGCATCATGAAAAGGATGATCAGAAACCAGCGTGGATAGCCCTGGATATGGAAAAAATCCACCAGATACGAGAAGGTGCTGAGAACAAACAAAAGCCCCCAGACCTTGAAATAGGTTCCAATCGGGTGCTGTTGTCCGACGGCCTGTTCTTTAGTGGCGTGGTCCATGGCGTCCTCTACCAAAGATAGAAGAAAGCAAAGATAAAGACCCACACGAGATCGACGAAATGCCAGTAGAGCCCGGCGATTTCAACATTCTGGTAGGTGCCCCGGCGCTCGTAGGAGCCGCGCATCACCTTGAACGCCACGATGCTGAGATAGATCACCCCAACCGTGACATGGCAGCCGTGGAAGCCGGTGATCATGAAAAAAGTCGAACCGAACTGGGCCGCGCCGAACGGGTTGCCCCAGGGACGGACGCCCTCGGCGATCAGCTTGCTCCATTCAAAGGCCTGCAGGCCAACGAAGCTGGCGCCCAGGACGGCGGTCGCCAGCATCAAGGCGGCGGTTTTAGCCCGGTCACGGCGGTAGCCGAAATTAACGGCCATCGCCATGGTCCCGCTGCTGCTGATCAAGATGAAGGTCATGATGGCGATCAGGATAAGCGGCAGATGCGTCCCGGCGATGTTGAGGGCGAAGACCTCGCTGGGGTTCGGCCAGGGCGTGATGGTCGAGATGCGCACGGTCATGTAAGAGGTCAGGAAGCAGCCGAAAATGAAGGTGTCGCTGAGGAGGAAGATCCACATCATGGCCTTCCCCCAGGGCACGTTGCGGAACGCCTGCCGGTCCGCCGCCCAATCCTCGGCCATGCCCTGCCAGCCGTCGCTCAGCGTGGCGTCCGGGGCTTCCCCAAGCGTTTCTTGATGCGCCATCTCTTTCTCCTCAGCCCATCACCCCATCTGATGAAGCATGCCCAGCCCGGCGGCATCGGACAGCAGGATGCCGAAGAGCACCAGCCACACCACCAACAGGAAATGCCAGTAGGTGGCGCACAGCGCGATGCTCAGCCGGACCTTCGCCGTGTCGGAACTCGCCGTGTCGAAACCCCGCCACAGCCGGAACGCGGTCCATGTCCACACCACCAGCCCACCCAGCAGATGCGCCCCATGCAGCGCGGTCATCAGGTAGAAGAAGCTGTTGGCCGGGTTCGTGGCTACGGCGTAGCCGAGGGTATCGAGTTGCCGCCACGCCACCAGTTGCCCGATCAGAAAGCCCATCGCGCAGACGCCCCCGGCCAGGAAACGAAGGCGGGTGGCGGTAAGCCGCCCCTGGCGGGCGCTCTTTGCCGCCCCGTGCAGGGCGATGCTGCCCAGCAGCAGCACCACGCTGTTCAGCCACAGCACCGGCGGCAGCGGCAGGGACCGCCAGTCGCCAACCATCATGCGCATGCTGTGCGCGACGACCAGCAGCGCGAACAACACCGACGCGACGGCAAGAAACACCAGCAAGCCGACACGCGCCGTCGCCATCGGCAAGCGGCCCGGCGCCGGCAAATCCTCCACCGTTGTGTTCAGCCAGGGTTTCTCCGTGAGCGCCCGCAGCAGGCTCATGGCGCGCTTCCCGGTTTGGCCGGCGCCATATGAGGGGCATTCTGTGGCAGAAAGTCCTGCTCCATGCCCGGGACGCTGTAGTCGTACGCCCAGCGGTGGACAATCGGCAGCCGGGCCCCCCAATTGCCATGGCCGGGCGGCGTTTCGGGGGTTTGCCACTCCAGCGTGGTGGCGCGCCAGGGGTTGCCGCCAGCGGGTTTGCCGCGCCGCACGCTCCACGCCAGGTTGAACAGGAAAATCATCTGGGACGCCCCGACGATCAGGGCGGCGATGGTGATGAAGGCGTTCAGCGTCTGGGCGGAGTCCGGGATGGCGTTCATGCCGCTGAGGTCATAATAACGCCGGGGCATGCCGACAAAGCCCAGATAATGCATCGGGAAAAAGATGGCGTAGGTGCCAAGGAAGGTGAACCAGAAATGGATCTTCCCCAGAGTCTCGTTCAGCAAGCGGCCGGTGACCTTTGGGTACCAGTGATAAATTCCCCCGAAAATGGCGAGAACCGGCGCGACGCCCATCACCATATGGAAGTGCGCCACCACGAAATAGGTGTCGGACAACGGAACATCGACGACGACATTGCCAAGGAACAGGCCCGACATGCCGCCGGCCACGAAGGTAAGGATGAAGGCCAGCGAGAACAGCATCGGCACGGTGAGGTGGATATCCCCCTGCCACAGCGTCAAAACCCAGTTATAGACCTTGATCGCTGTGGGAACGGCGATGATCAGCGTGGTGGTGGCGAAGAAAAAGCCGAAATACGGGTTCATCCCGCTGACATACATGTGATGCGCCCAGACCACGAAGCTGAGGATTCCGATGGCCAGGATCGCCCAGACCATCATCCGGTAGCCGAAGATGTTCTTGCGCGCGTGGGTGCTGATCAAATCCGAGATGATGCCAAAGGCGGGCAGGGCGACGATGTAGACTTCGGGATGGCCAAAGAACCAGAACAAATGCTGGAACAGCAGCGGGCTGCCCCCGGCGTAATCGAGATGCTGCCCCATCGAGACGAGGTTGGGCATGAAGAAACTGGTCATCAACACCCGGTCGAGCAGCATCATCACCCCGCTGACGAACAGGGCGGGAAAGGCCAGCAAGCCAAGGATCGTCGAGACGAAGATGCCCCACACTGTCAAAGGCAGGCGCATCATGGTCATGCCGCGCGTGCGGGCTTGCAGCACGGTCGTGACGTAATTCAACCCGCCCATGGTGAAGGCCACGACGAAAATCAGCAAGGAGACGAGCATGAAGATGATGCCCCATTCCTGGCCGGGCGTGCCGGGGAGAATGGCCTGCGGCGGATAAAGCGTCCAACCCGCGCCGGTTGGCCCGCCGGGCGCGAAGAAGCCGGCGATCAGAACCAGGACCGCCAGCAGATAGGTCCAATAGCTGAGCATGTTCACATAAGGGAACACCATGTCCCGGGCGCCGATCATCAGCGGGATCAGGTAATTGCCGAATCCGCCGAGAAACAGCGCGGTGAGCAGATAGATCACCATGATCATGCCGTGCATGGTGAGGAACTGAAGGTATCGGTCCTGATCGATGAAGGCCAGGCTGGAGGGAAAGCCGATCTGCATGCGCATCAGCCAGGATAACACCAGGGCGATCAAGCCGACGGCGATCGCCGTGATGCTGTATTGAATGGCGATGACTTTATGATCCTGGCTCCAGATATACCGGGTCAGGAAGCTCTGGGGCCGGTGTGCGCCGTGTTCACCCGCGCCCTCAGGGTTGGTGATTGCGGTGTGCGCCATGTTTTGGGCTCCCTCCCGCGTGTTGCTCTACTTCCGTGAACCTTTTTGTTCGGGATTCGGCCCATCAGTTTCAAAATTCCAGGTGAAATCCGTTTTCCGCCCTGGCCGGCTTCTGGTTTGAGATTGGGCGAAGGTCGGTTGTCCGTGCAGCCAGGGCTGATACTCCGCATCCTCAACAATTTTCAAGAAGCCGCGCATCGTCGAATGGCCCGAGCCACACAGCTCCGCGCACAGGATGTCGTAGGTCCCGGTTTTTTCCGGGGTGAACCAGAAATAGGTGACCGTGCCCGGCACCAGATCCATTCTGGCGCGGATCTGCGGCACCAGGAAATCGTGCAGAACGTCCACGGAGCGCAGCAAGACCTTGACCGGCTTGCCGACCGGCAGGCGCAATTCGTTGCTGCTCACCAGAATGTCGTCTTGCCCCCTGGGGTCGTCGGGGTTGAGGCCGAAGGGGTTGTTGGCGCTGGTGCGCTGGACGTCCACGCTGCCCAGCACACCGTCTTTTCCCGGCAGGCGGAAGCTCCAGGTCCATTGCTGCCCCATCGCTTCGACCACGGTCGCGTCCCGAGGAACGTTGACGTAGGTGTTCCAGACGGCAAGGCCGGGGGCGAGGATCGCGGCGATGCCAACGGACGTGACGATGGTCAGCCAGAGTTCCAGTTTCTTGCTCTCGGGCTCATAAGCCGCCTTCACTCCCTCGCGGTGGCGGTAGCGGTAGACGGCGTAGGCCATGAACAAACTGACCGCCACGAAGACGATCCCGGTGATGATGAAGGTGATGTTCAAGGCGGTGTCGATGCTTCCCCAATTCGAGGCGAGCGGGGTGAACCACCACGGGCTCAGCAGGCTGAACACAACGGAAGCAATGACGACGGCGGCCAGCACAAGCGCAACAGCCATAGTCCACCCGCCTCTTCTTCTTCTGCGGAAAACCGCTCAGCGCGGTATCACCTTGCGGTACAGATGCCAGGTGGCGTGCCCAAGCACCGGCATGACGATGGCGAGGCCGACGAAGGCGGGGATCGAGCCGATCACCAGCCCCGCCGCGACGATCATCCCCCACGCCGCCATGGGAACCGGGTTGGCCATCACCGTGTGGACCGATGTCCACACCGCCGTCGCCACCCCGACGTGCCGATCGAGCAGCAACGGGAACGACACCACGCTGATCGCCAGGACCAGCACGGCGAAGAGGAACCCAACGCCCACGCCGACGATGATCAGCGCCCACCCCGCCTTGGTCGTGAACAGGGTGTCGATAAACACGCTGAACGAGGCCGGTGGGGCAGGGCCGAGGGTCAGCGCATAGACCGCCTGCGCGGCCAGCAGCCACAGCCCGAAGATCACCATCAGCACCAGCCCCAAGACCAGAATCGCGCCGAACGAGGGTGAGCCAAGCACCCCGAACGCATCCTTCCAGGTGATGGTGACGCCGCCTTCCCGCCGCCGGCTCATTTCATAAAGGCCGATGGCGGCGAACGGGCCGACAAGCGCGAAGCCGGACGCCAGAGGGAACAGCATTTGCAGTATGTCGCGGCCATACGCCGCCCGCGCCAGGACCACGCCGACGATGGGGTAGATGAGACAGAGAAAAATGACATCGGTCCGGTAAGCCGCAAAGTCATCGAGGCCTTTTTTCAGGATTTCCCGAAGGTCGGCCACGTTGATCCGATGGATGGTTGGAAGCAGCGCGTTTACCTTTTCATCCCGCTGATGAACGGCGTGCCCCCCCGAGGCCACGGCCCGGGACCAGTTTCGGTATTGATCAACCCCCCATTCAATGGGGTTTCGGATGGTCGCCATGTCCGTTTCTCCCGAACTGCGCCGTTGTGCAGAAATATACTCCCGATGCTGTTTCATGGCGTGGCAATCTGGGGGAGGTGGTTACCCCCTCAGAGCGCCATGTGTGGATTATTCGTCTGTTTGTGCGTTATCGTGATCAGTCCGGCGTGACAGTGATCGGCCTCAAACCCTGCGCGTATTGCTGTCCACGCTGGCGGTAGATCGCGGCTGATTTGTTCAGGCGTTCGATGTCTTCATCGGTGAGTTGGCGCACAATCTTACCGGGCATGCCCAGCACCAGGGAGCGGTCGGGGATCACCTTGCCCTCCGCGATCAGCGTGTGAGCGCCGATCAGGCAGTTGCGACCGATCTGCGCGCCGTTGAGGATAGTCGCCCCGATCCCGATAAGCGTCCCATCGCCAATGGTGCAGCCGTGCAGCATCACCAGATGACCGATGGTCACGTCGACGCCAAGGGTCAGGGGAAAGCCGGGATCGACATGCAGAACGGCGTTGTCCTGCACATTGCTGCCGGCGCCGATGCGAATGCGCTCCTCATCGGCGCGCAGCACCGCTCCCCACCACACCGACACGCCATCTTCAAGGATCACGTCGCCGACCACCGTGGCGCTCGGAGCAACCCAGCTCGTCGGCGCCGTCTGCGGAACCTTGTCGTCGATTGAATAGATCAAAACCTATCTCCCCCATTCGTAACCGTCGCGCACGCGTTTATGGTGGCCGAGCTTCGCTCTGACAGCAAGTCCCTGAAGCAATCCGTATGGTAAGTCCCCCACCAACTGTGGGTTGATCGACCGGCGGGCGTCGCGCTATCCTCATGCACACAAGCAAGCTTAAGCCATGTGCTGGGCTTCATCAATGAACGCAGTTATGGGAGAGGCTCTCTATGATCCGCAGCATTCCCTTCGTGAGCGCATTGGCCCTTCTGGCCGGCATGGGCACGGCGCACGCCGACATCACCATTGGTCTTGGCGGCCCCACCAGCGGTTCGGTGGCGGCGCTGGGCGAGCAGGTGATCATCGGCGCGCAGCAGGCGATCAAGGACATCAACGCCAAGGGCGGGGTGCTTGGCCAGCAACTCGTGCTGAAGATCGGCGACGATGCGTGTGACCCGCGCCAGGCCGTGGCGGTCGCCAACCGCTTTGTCACCGAGAAGGTGGTGGCGGTGGAGGGCCATGTGTGCTCAGGCTCGACGATGCCGGCGGCGGAGATCTATAATGAGGAGGGGATGGTCATGATCTCCCCGACCGCGACCAGCCCGGCGCTCACCGAGCGCGGCTTCAAGTCGGTGTTTCGGGCCTGCGGTCGCGATGACCAGCAGGGGATCGTGTCCGGTCGCTATCTCGCTGAAAAATACAAGGACAAGGCGATTGCCGTCGTTGACGACAAGCAGTCGTACGGCAAAGGCTTGGCCGACGTCGTCGCCAGCACGCTGGAGAAGGCCGGCGTCAAGGTCGCCTACCGTGGGTCGATCACTGCCGGCGAGAAGGATTTCTCGGCGCTGATGATCAATCTCAAGCAGCGCAACGTCGATGTGGTCTATTATGGCGGCTACCACCCTGAACTGGGGTTGATGGTTCGCCAGGCCCGGGAACTAGGGCTCCAGGCGCGGTTCATTGCGGGCGACGGCCTCAACAACCCTGAATTCTGGTCAATCACCGGCGCGGTCGGCGAAGGGACGCTGTACACCGATAGCCCCTCGGCGGCCAGCGATCCGGCGGCGCGCCAATTGGTTGAGACGTTCAAGGCGGCCGGTCGCACGGACCCCACCAACTTTGTTTTCTACAGCTATGCGGTGATTCAAACGATCGCCCAGGCCATTGAAAAGGCTGGCTCCACCGACAGCAAGAAAATCACCGCCGCGCTGCACGACGGCACTTTTAATACGGTCGTGGGCCAATTGCAGTTCGATAAAAAGGGCGATGTCGTGAAGCCGGCCTACGTTCTGTACGAATGGAAGGATGGCAAGACCCGGGTCGTCGGTCAGTAAAAATAGGCGCTCCCCCTTCAGGCTTTACCGCTGGGGGAGCGCATCGCCACGAGGTGATTGTCGAGGGTTTCCAGAAGGTTTAAAGAGCCAAGCAAACCCTGGGGCCCCCATCTCCCGGGCCGTCGAGATGGTTGTTTTGATCTGCGCCATGCCGTATCTTGATGTTGGTAATAGCAACAAAGAAATTTAGATGCGGGAAATCAGTATTTTTAAAATTTAAACGCGCCTAAAGCGCATGACTCTCACTTGAGAAAGGGTTGAATTTTTGCGCTGCAATAATAATCGTTGCGGTTGCTGCGTAAGCCTGTGCCCCCGATTTATTACAAAAATTTAATCCGCGTTGGAGTCTTATCGGTATCTGCGACAATTTGTTGCAAATTATACTATTGTAAAAAAGACGGGATCTGCGTCAGATAAGGTCCCTTTGAAATTTTGACTTTTTGATCCGGTGGATTGATTAAGAGGGTTAGGAAACATGATGCGCTTTTCGGATCTGAGGATCAGCTACAAGCTGGCGACCCTCGTTCTCGCGTCAACAATCATTACTGGTATTGTCGGATGGGTTGGGGTGAATGCTTTGCATTCTCTGGACGCCATGAACGATTCCATGGGGAAGGGAGCAAGGACTTCTCGGGCCTTGGCGCAGATGTGGGAAGACGTTATACAGCGAAATCGGAATGATTTCTGGCTTACTCTCGATTTTTCCGAAGAAAATCTTGCAGATATTCGCACAAGAAATGAAGTGCGAAAGAAGTCTATGCTATCAGCAGCAGATTCTTTGGTTGCTTCATCCCGTGATGAGACTGATGTAACCTTGGTGGATGAAGATCAGCCGAGCGTAGATAAGCTTCATGATTTGATAAAAAACTATGCAAAAGAAGATCCAATACCCAAAGCGGAGCAACTTTTAAGGAATAAGGTCAACATTGAACAAGCGCATAATGATTTGAGGGAAATGGCGTTACAATATTTTAAAAATTCTTTAGCAATTGAAAAATACGTAAAAACATTAACAGAAAGAATAAATACCGTAATAAATCGACTTGACGAGCAGGGAACTGAAAAAGCTAAAGACGCTATTTCTTTGATGCTTACAATGATTTGTGGTGGTATTATTATAGGTATTGCGCTTGGCCTTCTTATCGCCAGGGCGATTTCGGGCCCGATTGGCCGCGCGGTCGAGAACCTCAAGACGCTAAGCGCTGGCGACACCGACCTCCAGGTCTTCGGCGTCGGTCGCGGGGATGAGGTCGGCGTCGTCGCCGCCACCATCGCCACCTTCCGCGAGAACATCATCGCCAACCGCACGCTGGCCGAGGAAGCTAAGGCCGCCGAGGTCCGCGCCGCAGCCGAGCGCAAGACAATGATGCTCGACCTCGCCAACCGTTTCGAGGCCAGCGTCAAGAGTGTGGTCACCGGCGTCGCCGACGAATCCCACACCGTGCAGAGCAGCGCCCAGAGCATGGCCAGCGTCGCCGAGCAGACCTCCCGGCAAGCCAGCAGCGTCGCCACCGCCACCGAAGAAGCTTTGCAGAATGTGCAGACCGTGGCCACGGCCGCCGATGAGTTGTCGGCCTCGATCACCGAGATCAGCCAGCAGGTCAGCCGCTCGGCCCGGATCGCCGGCGAGGCCGAGACCCAGGCCGAGGAAACCACACGGATCGTGCGCGGCCTGGCCGAATCGACGGATCGCATCGGCGATGTGGTCAAGCTGATCAGCGACGTCGCCAGCCAGACCAACCTTCTGGCGCTGAACGCCACGATCGAAGCGGCGCGCGCCGGCGAGATGGGCAAGGGCTTGGCGGTGGTGGCCAACGAGGTGAAGAACCTGGCCAATCAGACGGCCAAGGCCACCGAGGAGATCGCCAGCCAGATCGGCGCGGTGCAGGGCACGACGCGCGAAGCGGTGCAGGCGATCGGGGTGATCGGCGCGACGATCCGCAGCATCAGCGAGATTTCGACGGCCATCGCCTCGGCGGTGGAAGAGCAGTCGGCGGCG
>JAVBJZ010000031.1:0-44038 GCA_031546725.1 Azospirillum sp. | reverse complement strand
GTGAGGCGCGGCGCGCGGCGCTGGCCCGCACCCTGGTGGGCGCGCCCGACGTGATGCTGCTGGATGAACCAACCAACCACCTCGACCTGCCGACCATCGAGTGGCTGGAGGAGGAGTTGCAGGCGTTCCGTGGCGGGTTGCTGCTGATCAGCCATGACCGCGCCTTCCTCAACCATCTCGCCAAGCGGACGCTGTGGCTTGACCGCGGCGCGGTGCGCGCCACGGAGCGGGGATTCTTCCAGTTCGAGGAATGGCAGGCCGAAGTCTTCGCCGCCGAGGAAGCCTCCGCCCACAAACTTGACCGCAAGATCGAAGGCGAGATGAAATGGCTGCGCGAGGGCATCTCCGCCCGGCGCACCCGCAACATGGGCCGCGTCCGCGCGCTTTTCGATTTGCGCGACGACCGCGCCGAACGCATCAAGGGCGGCCAGCAGGCTAAGCTCGCCATCGCCGAGGCCGAACGCGGCGGCCGGCTGGTGATCGAGGCGGAGCGTATCGCCAAGAGCTTTGTCTCGGATGAAGGCTCCAAACACATCGTCAAGGATTTCTCGACCCGCATCCTGCGCGGCGACCGCGTCGGCCTGATCGGCCCGAACGGGGCGGGAAAGACCACATTGCTCAAGCTGTTGACCGGACAAGCGACGCCAGACAGCGGCGCGGTGAAGCTCGGCTCCACCCTGGAAACCGCCTATTTCGACCAGCGGCGCGAGGGACTCGACCCCGAAGAGACGATCCGTCGCGTGCTCTGCCCGTTTGGCGGCGACGCGGTGATGGTCAATGGCGTGTCGCGCCATGTCGTCGGCTATATGAAGGATTTCCTGTTCGACAGCCGACAACTCGACAGCCCGGTCAAGGCGTTGTCGGGGGGGGAACGCAACCGGCTGCTGCTGGCCCGGCTGTTCGCCCGGCCATCCAACCTGCTGATTCTCGATGAGCCGACCAACGATCTCGACATGGACACGCTCGACCTCTTGCAAGAGGTGTTGAGCGACTATCAGGGAACGTTGCTGCTGGTCAGCCACGACCGTGATTTCCTGGACCGTCTGGTCACCTCCACCATCGCGGTGGAAGGGGATGGAATCGTCATCGAATACGCCGGCGGTTATTCCGATTACCTTATCCAGCGCCCCCCGCCCCCCTCGGCGCGCGTTGCCACCGCCAAGCCAAAGCCCACCGCAGCAGCATCGACGCCCAAGCCGCGCGCCAAGCTCAGCTACAAGGATCAGCGCGAACTGGACGAATTGCCCACCCGCCTGGACCGGCTGGGCAAGGAAATCGCTAAACAGGAAGCCGCGCTCACCGACCCCACCCTGTTCACCCGCGATCCCGCCGCCTTCCACAAGACCACCGAAACGCTGCACGCCAAGCAGACCGAATTATCGGCTGCCGAGGAACGCTGGCTGGAATTGGAAGCCCTGCGCGAGGAACTGGAAAGGGGCCGCGCATGAGTCCGCTCGATCTCGCCGCGGCGATGATCGTGGTGGCGCTGTGGGGGGTCAACTTCGCCATCGCCAAGATCGCCATGGGGGCCTTTCCGCCCCTGTTGTTGATGGGGGTACGCTTCGTCATCGTGGCGGTGCTGCTGTTGCCGTTCGTACGGATACCCTATGGCCGAATGCGGGGCATTCTGCTGCTGTCTCTTATCCTCGGCATCGTCCATTTTCCGATGATGTTCATCGGCATCAGGGGCATCGATGCGGCGACCGCGTCGGTGGTGGCGCAGCTTCAGGTGCCGTTCGCCTCGCTGCTGGCGGCGGTGGCGTTCAAGGATCGGCTGGGCTGGCGGCGCACGCTGGGCATGCTCGTGGCGTTCGCCGGTGTGCTGCTTATCGCCGGAGAACCGCGCCTCGGCGACAGCCTGGGGCCGCTGGGCCTGATAATGGGGGCGAGCTTCGCCTTCGCCGCCGCCAATGTGCAAATCAAGCGCCTGGCGGGCATCGACGGCTTTACGTTAAACGCCTGGATGGCCTTGTTTACCGCGCCGCAGCTTCTGGTTCTCTCCGCGCTGTTCGAGCATGGGCAGGGGGAGGCGGTGCGCAGCGCCCCTTGGGAGGCTTGGGCGTCGCTGCTCTACATCGCGGTGCTGGCGACCATCGTGGCGTACGGGCTGTGGTACCGGCTGATACGGCGCTATGACGTCAACCAGGTGGTGCCGTTCATGCTGCTGGTCCCGCTGTTCGGGGTGCTGGCCGGCGTGGTGCTGTTGAACGAACCCGTGACCTGGATACTGGCTGCCGGTGGCGTGCTGACAGTCGGCGGCGTTGGCGTTATCGTGCTGAAGATGCCGCGTGTGCTGAACAAGAGGATCAGCAACCCGACTTAGCGCCTCTTTAGTTTCTTCCCAGCGCATCATCCAACAGCGGTTGAGGGCTTTCTGTAAACGGGTTCACAATAGTCACACCGCCCAGCGTTCGTCCCTCCTGCCCATCTTCTGACAGCAGCAGCCGGCAGCCATGCCGCTTCGCCGTCGCCCAAATCATCGCGTCCCAAAAAGACCATCGGTGATGGGTGACGGCATCCATTGCGTCCGTCAAACAAACAGCGTCGGCCGCAACGATGGGGAGCACATCGCGCCACTGCTGGACAATGTCTGTGGCGCGAGCCGGTTCGATCCCATATTTGGCGCCGGTGAGAGTCCGGAACAACTCAGCAAGGGACTGAAGGGTCAAAACACAATCTCGGCCAGGCAAACGGCGAATCAGGGCGACGGCTTGTCGATGGCGTTCGCCGGCGGCATGATCGACTGCGTAGACCAGAACATTCGTGTCAAGCGTGAAGCGTATGCGATTCATCGGTCGTACACGGCGTCACGGTCGAACCGGCCACCGCCAAGATTCACACCATTGTCCAGTGTGTTGAACAAGCGGCTCCACGCCGGGTCGCTCCCTTCATTCACGACAGGGCGTCCATAGGGGGTGAGCTGAGCAACGGGTTGGCCACGCTTGGTAATGATGACGGTCTGGCCCCTGGTGGCTTGGCCAAGGATCTCAGAGAATTGCCGGTTGGCATCGGCGGCGGAGACGGTGCAAGACATGAAAGAACCTCTGTAATGAAGTCATGATGAGGTCATTGGTCACGATTCTGGATGTGCAATCATACGCCGTCAACGAAAATGTAGTTAATTAACTACTTTTTGCCGGTACGGACCCACTCCATTATCGAGCAGCGTTTCATCGCCCCCGCCCGCCATCCCTCTCTTATGTTTTCCTGGGTCGCCGAATGCGCGTGGTGACGGTATACAAGCGCTCCCAGCCTTTTTTCCACGCGACCCAAAAAGTATGCGCCTCCTTGACCACCCCTCCCCCAATCATGGACCGCGCCCGGAGGGCGTGGGACCGGAACTGCTTATTCTTCATTATACGGGCATGCCCACGGCGGCTCACGCCCTGCACCGGCTGTGCGACCCCGCCGCGCAGGTCAGCGCCCATTACACGGTGGACGAAGACGGCGTCATCCACGCCCATGTCGCCGAAGACCGTCGCGCTTGGCACGCCGGGGCCAGTTCCTGGCGGGGCTTGGGCGATATCAACAGCCGGTCCATCGGTATTGAAATCGTCAACCCCGGCCATGAATTCGGCTACCGCCCCTTTCCCGCCGCGCAGATGGAGGCGGTGCGGGCGTTGAGCCTCGCGGTGATGGAGCGCCACGCCATCCGCCGCGAGAATGTGCTTGGCCACAGCGACATCGCGCCCGCCCGCAAGGAAGACCCCGGCGAGCTGTTCGATTGGCCAGGGTTGGCGCGCGCCGGAATCGGCCTGTGGCCCATGCCCTCCCCGGCTGACGAAGGGCCGTTCACCGCTGAGGATGTGCGGGAATTGTTGGGGCGTTATGGCTATGACGCGCAATGCCCGAAGGCGCTTCTGGCCTTCCAGCGCCATTTCCAACCCGAATCGCTCACCGGCGAGGCCGACGCGGAGACCATGCGGCGGTTGCGGGCGTTGATCAGGGTTACTGGCCGTTAGAAAAGCCCCATAAACCGTGAGGCTCCATGCTCCGTTCCATGACCGCTGCGCTTGCCCTCATCATCACCGCAGGGCCGAGCGGGGCGCAGACCCTCGACGCCGAAGGCGCTGCAGCGATGCAGGCCGCAATCGCCCAGGAATTGCAGCGGTACGCCGCTACCGAACGCGCGCTTAAGCTCCACTGGGTCGGAGAGCCGCAGGTTATTCCCGCTGGCGATTACTACACCCTCATCCTTCCCAAATTGCGGTCAACCTTTACTTCTGAGAGCGCGGATATCAACACGGACGCGATTCAGGTGAAGATCACTCCCAAATCCGACACCGACTACGCAGTGGAAACGACCCTGCCCAGCCGCTTGACCCTGGGCTATGGCGATACCCCATCCGCCACGATCACCGTCGGCAGCCAGCGCTTCACCGGCGTATGGTCGACCGCCGTGCAAGGTTTGATCACCGCCGATGTGGATATCAAGGACCTGACGCTGACCAATGGAAATGAGGACAGCGCATTGTCTGTTGCGTCGCTGACCCTCAGGCATGCGTTGCGACCCGATGGGGATGGCACCTGGGGCGGCCCGTCCAGCGCCATGCTCAGCGGTGTGACGCTGTCCGATCCACAGATGACGTACAAGATCGGCGAACTGACCATAGACACCCGCTATGGCCGCATCAACCAGGCCCAGATAAATCAGCTCTGGGAGTTGATCAAGCATACGATCACCGACGCCAACCCACCCATCGCCTATTATCTGCCGCTGCTGGATGGGATGCTGGGTGACATGTCCATCGCCATCCAAATCCGCGCCCTGTCGGGTAATTCCGACAAGGAGAGCCGGGGTTTTGACCAAGTATCCATCACTCTGGACGCGCGCGATCTGGACCGTGAAACCTCGACCGTTTCTTTGGGTTTCAAGGGCGACGGGCTGAAGGACGCCGCATTTCCGGGACCAAAGCAGTTTATGCCTGAGCGGTTCGACATGCAGGTCTGGCTGGACACCGTGCCCAACGCCGCGATCAGCCAATACATCCTCGCATGGCGGGAAGATCTGGAGAGAACCAAAGAAAAGGCTCAGGGCCACCCTGATGATGACGCGCGCCACGCTCTGATCGCCGCCATGAAAAAAATCCTGTTCGAAGCGATCGCGCGCACCGGCACGGAACTGCGCATCGAACGGCTGACGCTCGATGCGCCAGCCGCCTCGGGCAGCGTCACCGGCGCGGTGCGCATGAACAAGAACGTAGAACACAGCGCCGTCGGCGAGGCCGAGATCATGTTGCGCGGCCTGAACGCCGTCGCCTCCGCCATGAAGTCCAACCGGGACGCGGCGCCGGCGCTCTTCTTACTCCAGCTCCTGGGCCGGAAGAGCAAAGACGCCAACGGCGCAGAACAGCGCATCTACAAGATCGAATGGGCGCAGGATGGCCGGATCCTGCTCAACGGCGTCGATTTGCGCATGATGAGAGGATTACTCAGCAAACCACCCGTCACGTCGCCGAAAACTGAACCGGCGCAACCACCGCAAACGCTGGAGAAGGATTGAGATCTCAGGCAAGCCATCGGGGTAATAAATAAATTTTTGCCGTAATGCTTATGGTGTGAAAAGCTTTTGACGAAGCGCCCCTCTTTGTCCGTCTCACGCCCACGCGACGACGCCCTCGAAGCCATGGCTCGCTTCCAAACGGAAGAGCGAATCAAAAGCGCCACGCCGCACCGCATCCTTGCATCCCGCAGCACGATTGTATAAAGAGCCCCAGCCAGACGGCTGGATGATCGCCTTCGGCTTTACGCCGGGGGAGGAAAGTCCGGGCTCCACGGAAATATGGTGCCGGTTAACGGCCGGCGAGGGCGACCTCAGGGAAAGTGCCACAGAAAACAAACCGCCCTTTGTCCCGCAAGGGCGCAAGGGTAAGGGTGAAAAGGTGCGGTAAGAGCGCACCGCGTCGCCGGTAACGGGGACGGCATGGTAAACCCCACCAGGAGCAAGACCGAATAGGGACGACCGGGCCGTGCATCTTTTGGGATGTCATGGGTCAAGCGCGTTTCCGCGCCGCCGTCCGGGTTGGTCGCGAGAGGCATTCGGTAACGGATGCCCCAGACGAATGATCATCCACCAGGGAAACCTGCGGACAAAACCCGGCTTACAGGCCGTCTGGCGCTTATTCACCCCCACCTTATCCCCACATCGATCCACAGGCGGTGGATATCTTTGGGCGTTTTCCCATGCCATCCCATGCCCGGCCAAGAATCCCTGTCCTAGGGGATAGGCCAAAAGGGATGACCTTGCTTGTCTCGCAGCAATGACAACTTCATGTTCTTGAGTTGAATGTTCACGGAATATTCACGCAAGCATCATCTTCACAACGCTCTACAGGTAAATAAGCCCCCGAAATCCTGCGAACCCTCACCCGAATAACCCATCTGTTTGAGCGCAAGCACCACATCTGGTGAAAACTTATAGCACTAGCATCCTATTACTAGTAGAGCCGTTGACGCCCATACAGTCCCATGCTATCCCATTTCCACCCAACGAACAGGGGGTCCCACCCATTCGGAGGACGCCATTCGGGCAAAGGGGTGAACAGAACATAAGGCGCGGCGCCGGCGCGGCGCCCAAGGTTCTTCAAGGGAGTTCAAGGGGCCAATGGCCGTGTTCCTGTCCACATACGTCAACAAGGTCGACAGGAAGGGTCGCGTCTCGATTCCGGCGCAATTCCGCCAGTCCCTTGCCAAGACGTCGTCGCCAGGAACGATCTATCTCTGGCCGTCGCTGAACCATCAGGCTCTTGAAGGCGCCGACCAGGATTATCTCGACGTCCTCTCCGACAGCCTCGAGTCTCCTGAACTCGACGCGGATGAGCGCGAAATGATCGAGACGTTCATCTTCGGCAAGCTCATCCCCATTACTCTCGATAACGAAGGACGGATTTCCCTGCCCCCGACACTTGCCGAGTTCGCGGGCATCACCGAAGAAGCCTCCTTCATCGGTCGCCGCAAGACATTCCAGGTCTGGGAGCCAAAGGCGCTGCAGGCGCACGAAGAAAAGCTGCGCAATCAGGTGGTGCGCAAGGACATCTCGCTCAGCCAGATCGTCGCCAAGGCCTCCCGCGCCGCCGTGACACGCGGAGAAAGCGCATGACCAGCCTTGTGCATACGCCGGTCCTGCTGGCCGAGGTTGTTTCATCCCTGGCGCCGTGTGATGGCGGTGTCTATGTGGACGGCACCTTTGGCGCCGGCGGCTACAGCCGCGCCATCCTGGAAGCGGCGAACTGCCGTGTCTTGGGTGTGGATCGCGACCCTGACGCCATTGCGCGCGGCCAGGCGCTGGCGTCGGCGTATCCCAACCGTCTCGAGGTCATCGAAGGCTGCTTCGGTGAGCTGGACCGGTTGCTGAACGAGCGTGGGATTGAGTCGGTGCATGGCGTGGCGCTGGATCTTGGCGTTTCCTCTCCGCAGATCGATCAGGCCGAGCGCGGCTTTTCCTTCCGCTTCGATGGCCCGCTGGACATGCGCATGGGACGCCATGGGCTGAGCGCCGCCGATGTGGTCAACACCGCGTCCGAAGGGGATCTGGCCGACATCGTCTTCCATTATGGCGAGGAACGCATGGCCCGCCGGGTCGCCCGGGCGATCGTCGCCGCACGCCAGGACGCCCCGATCACCCGCACCGCGCAGCTTGCCGACATCGTGCGCCGTGTGGTGCCCAAGAGCGGGCGCGATGGCATCGACCCGGCCACCCGCACTTTCCAGGGCCTGCGCATTCACGTGAACGACGAATTGGGTGAGATCCGCCGTGGCCTGGCCGCCGCTGAACGCCTGCTCATGCCCGGTGGACGCCTGGCCGTCGTCTCGTTCCATTCGCTGGAAGACCGTGAAGTCAAGACATTCTTGAAAGAGCGCTCCTCCCCCGCCCCGTCCCCGTCACGTCATGCGCCGGCTGTCGCCAGCGACCACCGTCAACCGTCATTTCGCCTGATCCATCGCAAACCGGTTTTTCCGGGCGAGACGGAGTTGAAGCTTAATCCCCGCGCGCGCTCCTCCCGGCTGCGCACGGCTGAACGCACCGCGGCGCCGCCCTTCCCGGCGCAGGCGAAGGAGGCGGCATGAAGGGCAAATTCGCACTGATCTGGCTAAGCCTCACCGGCATCGCCGGAGCCATTCTGTTCCAGACCAGCTACGAGGTTCAGGGGCGCGAGGAGAAGCTTGCCAGCATCAACCGGAAGGTCATCGCCGAACAGGAATCGATTCAGGTTCTCAAGGCGGAATGGGGTTACCTGAACAATATGACACGCCTGGAGGCGATGGCTAGCGCGCATCTCACCCTGCGCCCAGCCGAGGCCCGGCAATTCATCGCCTCCATCGATGTGATCCCCCAGCGTTCAGCCAAGGCGCCGCCGCTGCCGCCCATGGCCAGCTTGGCGCCCGCGCCGGCGCAACCCGCTGGCGCTTACACGCCGGCCGCCTTCAAGCCCACGCGCCTCCCCGCGACGCCCGCCAGCGCGCCTGCCACCCAAGGCGCCGCACAGGGCGGCCTCACACAAGCCGGCAAGGTGACCGCACCCGCCAGGGCGGCGCAGGTTCAACCCATCAAGCCGCAGCCTCCCCGCGCTTCGCCGCGCATGGTCGCCACCGCGACCGGCGTCAAAGCGCCGGCCACGCCAAAGGCTGACGTTCTGGGTGTCATGATCGCCCGCCTTGGGGGCAATCGATGACGGATGCGCCCCTTTCCGTAGCGCTGGAACGCAGCCGCAACCGCCTGATGGCGACGGCGGCGGTGGTGGCGCTCGCCTTCACCGCGATCTCCGTCAAATTGGTCAGCGCCACCTTGATGCACAACGGCGCCGAGCCGCGCCAGACGGCGGCCGAGGCCGAAGAGACGCCGATCGACCGCGCCGACATCATCGACCGCAACGGCAATTTGCTGGCGACGTCTCTGGCGACCGCCTCGCTGCACGCCGATCCAAAGATCGTGCTCGACGCCAAGGACGCGGCGACGAAGCTGGCCAGCGTCCTGCCCGACCTGGATTACAAGGAGTTGCTGGAAAAGCTTTCCAGCGACAAGCGTTTCATCTGGATCAAGCGCAATCTGACCCCGCGCCAGCAGTATCAGGTTCACCGGCTGGGCCTGCCAGGCCTGTATTTCGAGCGCGAGGACCGGCGCTTCTACCCGGCTGGCAATTTGACCTCGCATGTGGTCGGCTATACGGGCATCGACAACAACGGCTTGGCGGGGCTGGAGCAGCATTTCGACAAGCGTCTGCGCAATAATCCGCAGCCGCTGCAACTCACCCTCGATCTGCGGCTTCAGCATATTCTGCGCAAGGAAATCGCCGCTGCGGTCACGGAGTTCCGCGCCTCTGGCGCTGCGGGCATGATCTATGACGTGCGGACCGGCGAAGTGCTGGCCATGGTGTCGCTGCCGGATTTCGACCCGCAAAACCCCACCGGACTCGATCAGGACACGCTGTTCAACCGGGCGACGCTCGGCGTGTTCGAGATGGGCTCCACCTTCAAGATCTTCAACACGACGATGTCGTTGGAGTCCGGCAAGGTCCGCGTCACCGACACCTTTGACGCCGCGCACCCTATCAAGATCGGTGGCTTCACCATCAACGACTACCATAATCTGCACCGCGCCCTGTCGGTTGCGGAGATCTTCCAGCACTCGTCCAACCTCGGCTCCGTGCATATGGCGCTCACCGCCGGGGTGCCGACGCAGCGCGCGTTCATGCAGAAGATGGGGTTCATGCGCCCCACGGCGGTGGAGCTGCCCGAGAAGGGATGGCCGCTGGTGCCGAACCCGTGGCGTGAAATCAACGCCATGACCATTTCGTACGGCCATGGAATTTCAGTCAGCCCGCTGCATGTGGTGGCTGCGGCCGCGGGCGTGATCAACGGTGGAATCTTCCATCCGCCAACCCTGATCAAGCGCGAGCCGAACGCGGAGATCCCAGGAGAACGCGTGGTGTCGCCACAGACATCGGAAATAATGCGTCGATTGTTTCGCCTGGTGGTGGCCGAAGGCACGGCGAAGGGGGCTGCGGTTCCCGGCTATGTGGTGGGTGGCAAGACCGGCACCGCCGACAAGCAGAAGGGACGCCATTACGTCAAGGACGCGCGCATGTCGTCGTTCGTCGGCGTCTTCCCGATGCACGACCCGAAATACATCGTCTACGTGCTGGTTGACGAGCCAAAGGCCACGGCCAAGACCTATGGCTTCGCCACCGGCGGCTGGGTCGCCGCCCCGACCGCCGGCCGGATCATCAAGCAGGTCGGTCCGCTGCTTGGCGTTCAGCCTGTCGATGAGAACGCGCCCGATATCCGTGCCGTGGTTGACATCAACCTGAACGGCACCATTCCAGCACGAGGGAGCAGCACCGTTGCTTCTGTCCCGAATTATGTTCGCAACTGACCGTACGTTCAGTGACGCCGACGTGACCGGCTTGACCGCGGACTCCCGCGCGGTCAAGCTTGGTTTCGTTTTCGCCGCTCTGCCTGGAACGAAGGTTGACGGTCGCGCCTTCATCGCCGACGCCCTGGCCCGGGGCGCCCGCGCCGTGCTGGCGCCCACGGGAACCACCCTGCCCGCCGGGTCCACCGCCGCGCTGATCGAGGATGACCAGCCGCGTCTGGCCTTTGCCCGCATGGCGGCGGCGTTCTATGGCCGGCAACCCGATTGTGTGGTCGCGGTGACCGGCACCAACGGTAAGACCTCCACTGTGCAATTCACCCGGCAGATCTGGGCGGCGCTGGGTGAAAAGGCCGCCAGCCTCGGCACGCTGGGCGTCACCGGCCCGGGCCTGGACAGCTATGGCGCCATGACCACGCCGGATCCCGTGCTGCTGCACGAGACCCTGGCCATGGTGAAGGACGCCGGCATCGAGCGTCTGGCCATGGAGGCGTCGAGCCACGGCCTGGACCAATATCGCCTCGATGGGGTGCGGGTCGCCGCTGCCGGCTTCACCAATCTTTCGCGCGATCACCTGGATTACCACGGCTCCATGGAGGCGTATTTCGCCGCCAAGGCCATGCTGTTCGACCGTGTCCTGGCGCCGGGCGGCGGCGTGGTGCTGAACGCCGACCAGCCGGAATTCGCGGCCCTGCACGCCATCGGCGTCCAGCGCGGTCACCGCGTCTTCGGCTATGGGTTCGCCGGTCGCGAACTGACGGTGCGCGCTGTCGAACCGCTGCCGCATGGGCAACGCCTGCGCCTCACCGTTCTCGGGCATGAGGTGGACGTGGATTTGCCGCTGGCTGGGCGGTTCCAGGCGTGGAACGCCCTGTGCGCGCTGGGTCTGGTTCTGGCGACAGGGGCTGACAAGGATAAGGCCGTGCAGGCTCTGGCCACGCTGGAAGGCGTGCCGGGACGCCTGCAACAGGTGGCGGCGCACCCCAATGGCGCGCCGGTGTTCGTCGATTACGCCCACACCCCCGATGCGCTGGAAACGGTGCTGACGGCGCTTCGCCCGCACGCGACCGGCAAGTTGGTTGTGGTGTTCGGCTGTGGCGGTGACCGTGACCGTGGCAAGCGCCCGGTCATGGGAGCCTTGGCTGAACGCTTGGCCGACCGGGCCATCGTCACCGACGACAACCCGCGCACCGAAGACCCCGCCGCCATCCGGGCCGAAGTGCTGGCCGGTGTCTCGAATGTCGAGGAGATCGGCGATCGCCACATGGCGATCCGTGCGGCGATCCGTGGTCTTGGCCCCGGTGATGTTCTGGTCATCGCCGGTAAGGGGCATGAGCAAGGACAGAGTGTGGGAACCGAGGTTCGCCCGTTCGATGACGCGACCGAAGCCCGGTCCGCCGTAGCGGAGGTGGTCGGATCATGACCCCCATCCTGTGGACCGCAGAAGACGCCGCCGCTGCGACCCGTGGTCGGGTGACGGATTCGTCATGGCGCGCCACCGGCGTCTCCATCGATAGCCGCACGGTCCAACCCGGCGACCTCTTCGTTGCGATCCAGGGTCCGAGCTTCGACGGACATGATTTTGTGGCGCATGCGCTGGCTGTCGGCGCCAGCGCCGCCCTGGTGTCTCGCGCACCAGTCGGCGTCACCGATAACGCACCGCTGCTGATCGTCGATGACACGCTGGCGGCGTTGGCTGACCTCGGTCGGGTGGCGCGACGCCGCATGCCCGGCCGCGTCATCGGCGTCACCGGCTCGGTTGGCAAAACCGGGACCAAGGAGGTGCTGCGCCACTGCCTGTCAGCGCAAGGCCGCACCTTCGCCACGGAGGGTTCGCTCAACAACCATTGGGGTGTGCCGCTCTCGCTGGCGCGCCTGCCGCAGGACAGAGAATACGCGGTCTTCGAGTTGGGAATGAACCACGCCGGTGAACTGACGCCGCTGTCGGGGCTGGTGCGCCCCGAGGTGGCGGTGATCACCACCGTGGAAGCGGCGCATCTGGAGTTCTTCGCCACGGTCGAGGCCATCGCCGACGCCAAGGCGGAGATCTTCACGGGGATGGCCCCAGGCGGCGTCGCCGTGTTGAACCATGACAACCCGCATTTCGTCCGTCTATCCAAGGCGGCGCGGGACCATGGCCTGCGCGTTCTCGGTTTCGGCAGCCATGATGATTCCGACGCCCGCTTGATCGAGTGCGCGCTGCACGCCACCGGCTCAACCGTCACCGCCCTGATCGAGGGTGAACGCATCCAGTATCATCTGGCCTTGCCGGGTCGGCATTGGGTGATGAACAGCTTGGCCGTGCTGCTGGCCGTGCGCGCCACTGGCGGCGACCACGCCGCCGCCGCTGACGCGCTGGCCAACGTGACACCGGTCAAGGGACGCGGCACGCGCACGCAGATCCGGCTTGACCAGGGCGTCTTCACCCTGATCGATGAGAGCTACAACGCCAGCCCCGTGTCGGTGGCCGCCAGTATCGATGTGCTGGGGGCGGCTGAGCCGGGCATGGGCGGTCGCCGCATCGTCGCCTTGGGCGACATGCGCGAGCTGGGCGGCATGGCCGACACATTGCACGCGGAGCTTGCCACGCCGTTGCAGCGGGCGCGCATCGACAGCGTTTATTGCTGCGGCCCCCACATGCGCCGCTTGTGGGAAAACCTGCCGGCGGGCATGCGCGGCCACTACGCCGAAGACAGCAAGACTCTGGCGGCGCTGCTGGCCGCCGAGCTGCGCAGCGGTGACGTGGTGCTGGTCAAAGGGTCGGCGGGCAGCCGCATGGGATTGGTGGTGGAGGCGCTCGGCGCGCTCGATCACCGCACGGAAAATTCGCAGCCACCGGCTGCCGTCAACGGACAGCGGGGCTGAGCCACCACTATGCTCTACAATCTTCTTTTTCCGCTGTCGGACGTCTTCTCACCGTTCAACCTGTTCCGCTACCTGACCTTTCGGACGGGTGGCGCAATATTGACGGCCTTGCTCATCAGCTTTGTCTTCTTTCCCCGCCTGATCGTCTGGCTGAAGAAAAAGCAGGGCGAAGGGCAACCGATCCGCGCCGACGGGCCGGAATCGCATCTGCAGAAGAAGGGCACGCCCACCATGGGCGGCCTGATGATCCTGATCGCCATGACGGTCAGCACCATCTTGTGGATGGATTTGACCAACGCCTACACCTGGATCGTCCTGTTCGTCACCGTCGGCTATGGTCTGATCGGTTTTGGCGACGATTATCTGAAGCTGACCAAGCGCAACACCAAAGGCCTGTCCGGGCGCTTGCGCCTGGGTTGGGAGATCGGCATCGGCCTGCTGGCCACGCTGCTGATCATGATGCTGGAACCGCCGGCGCTGGCCGGCGGCGTCGCCGTGCCGTTCCTCAAGGATTTCATGGTCGATCTCGGCTGGTTCTTTGTCCCCTTCGGCGCCTTCGTCATGGTCGGGTCATCGAACGCGGTGAACCTGACCGATGGCCTGGACGGCCTCGCCATCGTGCCGACGATGATCGCGGCGGGCTGCTTTGGCCTGATCGCCTATCTGACCGGCAACGCGATCTTTTCCGGCTATCTGCAAATCCATCACGTGCCGGGCGTCGGTGAGGCGGCGGTGTTCTGCGGCGCCTTGATCGGCGCCGGCATCGGCTTTTTATGGTTCAACGCACCGCCGGCCATGGTCTTCATGGGCGACACCGGGGCGCTGTCGCTCGGTGGCGCGCTGGGCGCGATCGCGGTGGTGACCAAGCACGAGATCGTGCTGGCGATCATCGGCGGCCTGTTCGTTCTGGAGGCGGTGTCGGTGATCGTGCAGGTCGCCTCCTTCAAGCTCACCGGCAAGCGCGTCTTCCGCATGGCGCCGCTGCACCATCATTTTGAGAAAAAGGGCTGGGCCGAACCCACCGTGGTGATCCGCTTCTGGATCATCGCCGTGATCCTGGCCCTGGTCGGCCTTTCCACACTGAAGCTGCGGTGAGCCTGACATGATCAACCTCTTTTATATGGATGGTCTGCCGGTAGCGGTGATGGGGTTGGGCAAATCCGGCCTCGCCACGGTGGAGGCGCTCGCCAAGGCGGGGGCGGAGGTCTGGGCCTGGGATGATTCGCCCGCCAAGCGCGATGACGCGGAATCGGCGGGAATCCGTATCGTCGATCTCACCAGCGCCGATTTGTCGGGTCTCACCACCATCGCCTGGTCGCCGGGCATTCCCCATACTTTCCCGAAGCCGCACCCGGTGGCCGAGCGCGCGCGCCAAGCCAATCTCGAGATCGTCTGCGACATCGAATTGCTGGCCCGCTCTGAACGGGACGCCGCCACCATCGGCATCACCGGCACCAACGGCAAGTCCACCACCACCGCGCTGATCGGCCATGTGATGCACGACGCCAAGCGCCGCGTCGCGGTCGGCGGCAATCTGGGCACGCCGGTGCTGACGCTGGAGCCGCTGGGCGCGGGCGGCGTCTATGTTCTGGAAATGTCCAGCTATCAGCTTGAGCTGACGCTTTCCCTCACCTTCGACATCGCGGTTTTGCTGAACATCACGCCGGATCATCTGGACCGGCACGGTGGCATGGACGGCTATGTCGCCGCCAAGAAGCTGATTTTTCACCGCCAGACCAAGCCGCGCACCGCCATCATCGGTGTGGATGACGCGCTCTGTCAGGCCCTTTATGAAGAATTGAAGGCGGTGGGTGACCAGCATGTCTGGCCAATCTCCGGCCAGCGCCGGGCGCCCGGCGGGGTCTACGCCGAATCCGGCTGGCTGATCGACGACACCCAGGGCAAGGCCGAGCGCGTCGCCGATCTCGGGAATTTTCCGACCCTGCTCGGCGCGCATAATTGGCAAAACGCGGCGGCGGCCTTTGCCGCGTGCAAGGCGGCGGGGGTGCCGACGCCGCTCATCGTCACCGCGATGAAGAGCTTCCCCGGTCTGGCGCACCGCCAGCAGACGATCCGCACCATCGCCGGCGTGCGCTTCGTCAATGACAGCAAGGCGACCAACGCCGACGCCGCCGAAAAGGCGCTGGCGACCTTCGATCCGATCTACTGGATCCTCGGTGGCCGCGCCAAGGAGAGCGGGTTGGACGGGCTGGACGCGTCTATGAACCGCGTGCGCCACGCCTTTTTGATCGGCGAGGCGAGCGAGCGCTTCGCGGCATGGCTGGAAGCCCGCAAGATCCCCCACACACACTGCGGGACCATGGAGGTCGCGGTGTCCAAGGCCGCCGAACAGGCGCTGAGCGAGGGGCGGGCCGGCGCCTGCGTTCTGCTGTCGCCAGCCTGCGCGTCGTGGGACCAGTTCGCCAATTTTGAAGCACGCGGAGATGCGTTCGCCCATGCCGTGAACGCGCTTCGCGTTCAGGACCACGCACAAGGTGCTGTATGATAACCTTCGACCGCACCGACCAATCCGTCTTTGGCCGCTGGTGGTGGACCATCGACCGCATGCAGCTCGCCGTCCTGGCCGTGCTGATGGTGCTGGGCGCGTTGCTGATCACCGCCGCCAGCCCGCCGGTGGCGGAACGCATCGGCATTTCCGACACCTTCTACTTCGTCGAACGGCACTTGATCATGCTGGTCCCGGCGGTGGCGATCATGCTGGCGGTGTCGCTGCTGTCGCCACGCGGTGTGCGCCGCATGGCGCTGGGGATCTATCTCGTCGCCTTGCTTTTGGTGTTCGCGACGCTGGTGGTCGGCGTGGAAATCAAGGGCGCGCGGCGCTGGATTCACATACCGGGCTTGTCCATCCAGCCGTCAGAATTCATCAAGCCGACCTTCGCGGTGGTCGCCGCCTGGCTGTTCTCGCTGTCGCGCACCAACCCCGGCTTCCCTGGTTCCGCCATCTCCATCGCGCTGTACGGCGTCACCTGCCTCGGGCTGATCAAGCAGCCCGACCTGGGCATGACGTTCGTGGTGTCGACGGTGTGGTTCACCCAATTCTTCCTCGCCGGCCTCAACATCGTGTTGGTGGGGGGGGTGGCCGGGCTGGGGGTGGCCGGGCTGATCGGCGCGTATTACATGCTGCCGCACGTCACCAGCCGTATCGACCGCTTCCTCAACCCGGCTGCCGGCGACAATTATCAGGTCACCCGTTCGTTGGAAGCCTTCGCCAATGGGGGCTTGTTCGGCACCGGACCGGGCCAGGGAACGGTGAAGTTCTCGCTGCCCGATAGCCACGCCGACTTCATCTTCGCCGTCGCCGGCGAGGAGATGGGGCTGATCTTCTGCTTGTGCCTCGTCGCCCTGTTCGCCTTCATCGTGCTGCGCGGTTTCGCCCGGGTGTTCAACGAGACCAATCTTTTCATCCTTCTCGCCTCAGCCGGCCTTCTGGTGCAGTTCGGGCTGCAAGCGGGGATCAACATGGGCTCCTCGCTGAACCTCATGCCGACCAAGGGGATGACCCTGCCCTTCATCAGCTATGGCGGTTCATCCTTGATCGCGCTGGGGATCGGCATGGGCATGGTGTTGGCGCTGACCCGCAAACGCTTCGGGACAGAGGATTGACCGCGTGATGGAAAAGCCCATCGTCCTTGCCGCCGGCGGCACCGGCGGCCACATCTTCCCGGCGCAAGCGCTGGCCAGCGAATTGTTGAGCCGTGGCCGCCGCGTGGTTCTCATCACTGACAGGCGCGGCGGCGCCTTTGGCGATAGCCTGCCGGAGGTCGAGGTCCACCGAATCCGCGCCGCCTCCCCTGCCGGCGGTTTCCTTGGCAAGCTGAAAGGCGCCGTTCAACTGGCTCTGGGCATCCTGGATGCGCGCGCCCTGCTCCGCCGTCTCCAGCCGGCGGTGGTCGTCGGTTTCGGCGGCTATCCTTCGATTCCGACCGTGTACGCCGCCACGCGCGCCGCTGTGCCGACGCTGCTGCATGAGCAAAACGCCGTGCTCGGTCGCGCCAACCGCCTGCTGCTCAGCCGCGCCCAGCGCCTTGCCGTCGCCTACCCCTCGCTCTGCGGCGGGCGCGACGCCGATAAAATCGTGCAAACCGGCAACCCGGTGCGCCCCGCCGTGGCCGCTCGGCGCAACGCCCCCTACGCCGCCCCGGCGGATGGCCCAATGGATGGCCCAATCCGCATCCTGGTCATCGGCGGCAGCCAGGGCGCGCGTGTGTTCAGCGACATCATCCCCGCCGCCTTGGCTCAGTTGCCCGACTCCTTGCGCGCGCGCATCCATCTGGCGCAGCAATGCCGGCCAGAGGATATCGCCGGCGTCCGCGCCACCTGCACCGGGCTCGGTCTGGGCGCGGTGGAGCTGGAAACCTTCTTTCGTGATATTCCCGAACGGTTGGTCGCCAGCCATCTCGCCATCACCCGCGCCGGAGCCTCGACGGTGGCGGAGTTGACCTGCATCGGTCGCCCGGCCATCCTGACGCCCTACCCCTTCGCCACTGATGACCACCAGACCGCCAACGCCGTCGCCGTCGCCAGCGCCGGCGCCGCCTGGCACATGCCGCAGCCCGGCTTCACCGCCGAGGCGCTGGCGGCGCGTCTGGCGGCGCTGCTCGCCGATCCCACCGCTCTGCCGCGCGCCGCGCAGGCCAGCGCCGCCTGGGGCACAGCCGACGCCGCGCGTCATCTCGCCGACGCCGTGCTGGAAAGCGCCGGCCAGAGCGACGCCCATATCAACGCCCTGGAGATTGCGGAATGATCAAGGCCCGCACCAACGCACGCCCTGTTCCTCGCCCACTGCACGACTGGCCGGCCGATCTGACGCGCTCGGAGCAGTCATGGGTGATGCGACCGGCGTGTCCCTTGTCGCCACGCCGCATCGCCACCACGGGATTCCTGCGCGATCGCGTGCACATCGCCACCGGGGCCACGCCCCTTCCCCTCGGCCTTTCGTCCGAGGCCATTGACGCCACGCTGTTCTTGATGCTTCGCCGAGGAAACTAAACGATATGCGCGCCCTTCCCCTTTCCATCGGCACCATCCATTTCGTCGGCATCGGCGGCATCGGCATGAGCGGCATCGCTGAAGTGCTGAAGAACCTGGGCTATTCGGTCCAGGGCTCGGACATCGCCGAAAGCGCCAACGTCAAGCGCTTGCGCGATCTGGACATCCCCGTGTTCATCGGCCACCGGGCCGAGAACCTTGGCGCGTCGACCGTGGTCGTCGTGTCGTCAGCGGTTAAAAAAGACAACCCCGAGGTCGTCGCCGCGCGCGCCTCCATGATCCCCGTGGTGCGCCGGGCTGAGATGCTGGGCGAGTTGATGCGCCTGAAATGGGCGATCGCCATCGGCGGCACGCATGGCAAGACCACGACCACCTCCCTGGTCGGCCATATGCTGGAACACGCCGGTCTGGACCCGACGGTCATCAACGGCGGCATCATCAACGCCTATGGGACCAACACCCGCCTGGGCGAGGGTGAATGGATGGTGGTTGAAGCGGATGAATCCGACGGCACTTTCACCAAGCTGCCGGCGTGCATCGCGGTGGTCACCAACATGGACCCCGAGCATCTGGACTTCTACGGCACGTTCGAGCAAGAACGCGCGGCCTTCGATACGTTCGTGCAGAACATTCCGTTCTACGGCTTTGCCGCCCTGTGCATCGACCATCCCGAGGTGCAGGCGATGATCCCGCGGGTGTCGGACCGCCGCATCATCACCTATGGCTTCTCCCCGCAAGCCGATGTGCGCGCCGACAACGTCGCGCTGAGCACCGAAGGCGCCGTCTTCGACGTCATCATCACCGACCGCTCGTCGCGTCAGGCGACGCGCATGCCGGGCGTCCGCCTGCCGATGTTTGGGCCGCACAACGTGCAGAACGCCCTGGCCGCCTTCGCGGTCGGTCACGAAATGGGCCTCACCAACGATGTGATGCGCGATTCCCTGGTGTCTTTCCAGGGCGTCAAGCGCCGCTTCACCCGCACGGGCGTCTCGAACGGCGTCACGATCATCGACGATTACGGCCACCATCCCGTGGAGATCGCCGCCGTGTTGCGCGCCGCGCGCACCGCCGGCAAGGGCAACACCATCGCTGTCGTGCAACCGCACCGCTACAGCCGGTTGTCCAGCCTGTTTGAAGAGTTCTGCACCTGCTTCAACGACGCCGACGTGGTCATCGTCGCCGACGTCTACGCGGCTGGCGAACAACCGATTCCCAACGTGAACCGCGACGCCCTGGTCGAAGGTCTGCGCATGCATGGCCACCGCCATGTGGTGGCGTTGCCGGAACCGAAAGATCTGGCCCCGCTTATCCGTGACCTCACCCACCCCCAGGATTTTGTGGTGTGTCTGGGCGCGGGCAACATCACGCAATGGGCCAACGCCCTTCCCGGAGAACTGGACGCCCTGTTCAAGGATTCGGGGGCGACAACCGCATGACCGCCGCTCGCGCCATGACCAACACCTCCCTCATCGACCGGATGCCGGCGTGCCGTGGCCGCCTCACCGCTGATGCGCCGCTGGCGAACGTCACCTGGTTCCGCGTCGGCGGCCCGGCTGAAGTGATGTTCCGCCCGGCTGACGCCGTCGATTTGGCCGCATTCCTGGCGGCCTTGCCCGAGGATGTCCCGGTGACGGTCATTGGCGTGGCCTCCAATTTGTTGGTCCGCGATGGCGGCGTGCCGGGCGTGGTGATCCGCCTGGGGCGTGATTTCGCCGGTATCGAGACGGCGGGAACACGGGTCAGCGTCGGCGGCGCGGCGCTTGACCTGCATGTCGCCACGGTGGCCCGTGACGCGGGCATCGCCGGTCTGGAGTTCTTGTCGGGCATCCCCGGCACCATCGGCGGCGCGCTGCGCATGAACGGCGGCGCCTATGAGCGCGAGGTCAAGGATGTTCTGCTCACGGCGCAGGCGGTGGACCGCCGGGGCTCCCTGCACACGCTGACCAACGAGGCGATGGGCTTCGGCTACCGCCACACGACGGCGCCCGATGATTTCATCTTCATCGGCGCGGTGCTGGAGGGGGTGGCGGATGATCCCCTCGCCATCGCGCGCCGTATGGAGGCGATCGCCGCCAAGCGGGGCGACAGCCAGCCGATCCGCGCCCGCACCGGCGGTTCGACCTTCAAGAACCCCCCCGGCGCCAAGAAGGCCTGGCAGCTTATCGACGAAGCCGGTTGCCGTGGCTTGCGTGTCGGTGACGCCCAGATGTCGGAAAAGCATTGCAACTTCCTCCTCAACCTCGGTTCCGCCAGCGCTGCTGATTTGGAAACGCTCGGCGAAGAGGTGCGGCGGCGCGTGTTGGACAACTCTGGCGTGTCATTGCAGTGGGAGATCAAGCGGATCGGGGTAGCGAGAGGGGGTGCGGCGTGACAACACGTAAAAAGCATGTTGCTGTCCTGATGGGCGGTTGGTCGGCTGAACGCGGCGTGTCGCTGGTCAGCGGCGCCGGCGTCGCTCAGGCGTTGCAAGAAGAAGGCTATACGGTCACCACCGTGGATGTACGGCGCGACCTGAACGGTTTGATCCAGGCGCTGTCCACCCCCCGCCCCGACGTCGTCTTCAACGCGCTGCATGGCCGTGGCGGTGAGGATGGGACCATTCAGGGCGTCCTGGAATTTCTGGGCGTTCCCTACACGCATTCCGACGTGCGCGCCTCGGCCATCGCCATGGACAAGGCGATGACCAAGCGTGTTCTGGACACCGTCGGCGTTCGCTCACCCAAGGGAATCGTGCTGGCCAAGGGCCAACTGACCGACGGCGCGCCCCCGCTCCCCGCTCCCTACATCATCAAGCCGGTGGACGAAGGCTCGACCGTCGGCGTGATGCTGGTGCGGGAGGGGCAGAACCGCCCGGTGGGCGAAGATTGGACCTTTGGTGAGCGCGTCCTGATCGAGGAATTCATTCCCGGTCGCGAACTGACCGTCGCCGTCATGGGGGCGGAGGGCTGCGAAAGCCGGGCTCTGGCGGTGACCGAGATCGTGTTCGAGGCGCAACTCTACGACTACACGGCCAAATACAGCGCCGGCCACGCCGTCCACACCATTCCCGCCCATATTCCCGATGCTGTCGCCGAGGAAGCCAAGCGTCTGTCCATCGTGGCGCATGAAACGCTGGGATGCCGCGGCGTGACGCGCAGCGATTTCCGCTGGGACGAGTCCAAACCCGGCGTCGAGGGTCTGTACTTCCTGGAGATCAACAACCAGCCGGGCATGACGCCCTTGTCGCTGGTTCCCGAACAGGCCGCGCATGTCGGAATTTCTTACGGCGCGCTGGTCAGCTGGCTGGTGGAGAATGCATCATGCCCCCATTGAGCGCGCCGCTCCGGCATCCCATGTCGACCGCCACGGCGCCCCCGGCTCCCTTCTCCAGCCAAAAGGAGCGGCCGACGCCGCCCCGCGCCATGGAGCACGCGGCCAAACGCGGCAACCGCCGCCGCGCCTGGCCGCGTTGGACGTTTCCAGCGCTCAAGTCGGCGCTGTTGCTGTTGCCGATAATCGGATTGATCGGCATTATGGTATGGGGCTGGCGCGCCGGAACGCTGGAACAGACCACGGCCGGGATACGCAAGGCCTTCATCGCGCTCAGCGTTCAGAACGGTTTCACCGTGCTGGACGCCGTCACCGTCGGCCGCACCGCGACCGAACCGGAGACGATTCTCAAGACACTGGGAATCAAGCGTGGAGACCCGATCCTTGAGGTTGATCTGGCCGCCGCCAAGGCGCGGCTTGAACAGCTTCCGTGGGTAGCCTCCGTCTCCATCGAGCGGCACTTGCCGGACACCCTTTATGTCCGGCTGTCCGAGCGTGAGCCGATGGCGATCTGGCAGCATGACCGCGCCTTCACGGTCATCGACCGCGAGGGCCGGCCGCTGGCCGACGCCACCGAACTGGCGAAGGCCGGCAACACCGATGTGGACCGGCTGCCGCAAGTGATCGGCGCCAACGCACCCGGCCAGGTGCAAGCCTTGCTCGCGGCGCTGAACCGTGTGCCGGCGATTCACAAGCGGTTGAAGGCCGCCACCTGGATCAGCGAGCGGCGCTGGGATCTGATGATCGACAACGGTATCGTCGTCAAACTGCCGGAGACTGGCTTAAGCACGGCGTTGCGCCAGCTGAACGACATGGACGCGACGGGTAAGGTGCTGGACCGCGATGTGGTCATCATCGACCTGCGCCAGGCCGATCGCATGGTGCTTCAGACGAACGTCCTCCTGCCGGGCATGGAAGACGACAAGAAGAAGTCCGGAAAAAAGACTTGAACGACCCAACACAGCGGGGTTGGGGAAGGTGGAATGTGCTGAAGATGGGCATCAACGAGGGGAAGAAGCCGAAGCGGGCGACGAGTGGCGGCATCATTGCCGCGCTTGACGTCGGCTCGACCAAAGTGTGCTGCTTCATCGCCCGAGTCGATGGCCAGGGGGGCGTGCGGGTCATCGGGGTTGGGCATCAACTCGCCGCTGGCGTGCGCGCCGGCGCCATTGTCGATATGGAAGCCGCCGAGACCTGCATCGGCGCGGCGGTGCACGCGGCTGAGCAGATGGCCGGGGAAACGATCCGCGAGGTGGTGGTCAACGTCTCCGGCGGCTACCCGGTGTCGCACACCTTCAACGCCGAAGTCTCCGTACCCGGCCAGGAAGTGAAGGCCAATGACGTTCGCCGCGCGCTGGCGCACGCCCGCACCTTGCAGATCGGCGCGGAATCGACGCTGATCCACGCGCTGCCGGTGGGGTTTTCGTTGGATGGCAACCGTGGCATCCGCGACCCAAAGGGCATGTACGGCGACCGGCTGGCTGTGCAGGTCCACGTCGTCACCGCCTCATCCAGCGCCGTGCGCAACTTGCACAGCTGCGTGGCGCGCTGCCACCTGGATATCGAGACGCAGGTGGTCAACCCTTATGCCTCGGCTCTGGCGACGCTGGTCGAGGATGAGATGGAGCTGGGCGTCACCTGCATCGATATGGGTGGCGGCACCACGACGATTTCGGTCTTCTTCGAAGGCCAGATGATGTGGACCGACAGCATCCCGGTGGGCGGCGGTCACGTCACCAACGACATCGCCCGTGGCCTGACCACCTCCGTCATCTACGCTGAGCGCATGAAGACGCTGTACGGAAGCGCCATGGCCAGCGCCGCCGACGAGCGCGAGATGATCGATGTTCCCCAGGTCGGTGAGGATGAGCGCGGAACGTCCACGCCAGTGCCGAAGGCCTTGCTGGTCCGCATCATCCAGCCGCGCCTGGAGGAAATCTTTGAACTGGTGCGTTCCCGCCTGGAGCAATCCGGTTTCGCCAAGCTGGCCGGACGCCGGGTTGTTCTGACCGGCGGCGCCAGCCAGCTTCCAGGAGCGCGCGAACTGGCCCAGCTTATTCTGGATAAGCAACTCCGGCTGGGCCGGCCGATCCGCATCGGCGGATTGACCGATGCGAATGGCGGTCCGGCTTTCTCGACAGCCGCCGGCCTGCTGATCCATGCTATTCGTCACCCCACCGAACTGCCCATCAACGGCCATGAGGCCATTGGCGTCGGCGGTATCTGGGGCCGCGTCGGCCTATGGCTGCGGGAGAATCTCTGATGCGGATTCACCCGGTCGGACAAAAAAACCTGCTGAAACCAACCAGCGCCATTGCGATATTATCAATCAATAAACCCAAGGAAGGTTGTGGAGGCTAACATGATCAACGTCAGCATTCCCCCCATCGAAACCGAACTGAAGCCCCGCATCACCGTTTTTGGCGTTGGCGGCGCCGGCGGCAACGCCGTCAACAACATGATCAAGTCGAACCTGGAAGGCGTGGACTTCGTCGTCGGCAACACCGATGCGCAGGCGCTCAAGGGCAGCCTCTGCGAGAAGCGCCTTCAGCTCGGCACCCACACCACCCGTGGCCTGGGCGCGGGCTCCAAGCCTGACATCGGCCGCGCCTCCGCCGAAGAGCAGATGGAGGAGATTGGCAGCTACCTCGAAGGCGCCAACATGGTGTTCATCACCGCCGGCATGGGCGGCGGCACGGGCACCGGGGCGGCGCCGGTCATCGCCCGGGCGGCGCGTGAGCGCGGCGTGCTGACCATCGGCGTGGTGACCAAGCCCTTCCATTTCGAGGGGGCGCACCGTATGCGTCTGGCCGAAGCCGGCATCACCGAGCTTCAGCAGTATGTCGACACGCTGATCATCATCCCCAACCAGAATCTGTTCCGCATCGCCAACGAGAAGACCACCTTCGCCGACGCCTTCAAGATGGCCGACGATGTGCTGCATTCGGGCGTGCGCGGCGTCACCGATCTGATGGTCATGCCTGGCTTGATCAACCTTGACTTCGCCGATATCCGTTCAGTGATGACCGAGATGGGCAAGGCGATGATGGGCACGGGTGAAGCCGCGGGCGACCGCCGCGCCATCGAGGCCGCCGAAGCGGCGATCTCCAACCCGTTGCTGGACGATGTGTCGATGAAGGGCGCGCGCGGCGTTCTGATCAACATCACCGGCGGCTATGACATGACGCTGTTCGAGGTTGATGAAGCGGCCAACCGCGTTCGTGACGAGGTCGATCCGGACGCCAACATCATCTTTGGTTCGACGTTCGACAGCTCGCTGGAAGGGACGATGCGCGTGTCGGTGGTCGCCACCGGCATCGACGCCGCTCTGGCTCAGCCGCGCACCATACAGCCGGTCAATCTGTCGGTGGTCGCTGACCGCAACCGTAAGCCGGGCGCTCAAGCGCCCAGCCCGAGCAACGCTGCGCCGGTGGTCAGCGGTATGGCTGGCCTTTCCGCCGCGGCGCCCGCCTCGACCGCCCTCCCTTCAGCCGCCACCGCTTCGGCCCTGAAGACGCAGCCGGTCACCACCTCGGCGACAGCCTACGCCCTGGATGTCGCGCCCACGCACCAGCAGGCGTACGCCGAAGCCATGCCGGTCGAGGCCGCGCCGGTCGCCCCCATGCCGGTGATGGCTGAGGCGCAATACGCCCCCGCCGATCAGCAATCCTCCCGCTATGCCGGGGCCTTCATCCCGCCCAAGCCCGTCGATCCCGGCCCGCGTGTGTTGACCGCCCCCCCCGCGCCGATGGCTTCGCCGGTCGCCGACACCCCGGAGGCCCAGGCCCGCAAGCGCATGTCGTTGTTTGGCCTGGTCACCGGCCTGGGCCGTGGCCGCAAGGAGGAGCCGGTTGCGCAGCCGCAGCCGGTCGCTCACGCTCCGGCCCCTGCCCCGCAACCGCCGGCCCTGCAAGCCGGGACTCAGCCGAAAATGCCGGCCTCTGAAGAAGAGATGCTGGACATTCCCGCCTTCCTGCGCCGCCAGGCCAACTGAACCCCCAACTGAATCCAATGATGCGAGGCGCTTTGTAAAGCCCCCTGCCAGCGATGGTTCACCGCCGTCCGGTAGGGGGTTCCGACACACCTTCCTTGACTTAGCCTCCGGGAGCCCCGCGCCCCCGGAGGTTTTCTTGCGTATGCCCCAAGCGTGAATACCGCAACCTCACGCCAGCAGGTTGGTGGACACGCCCATAAAGTTCGCCGCCATCTGCGTGGCCGTGCTGGTCAGCGACCCGCCGGATAGGGTGAGCTGCCCCGCGACACCTTTCACACTCTGCTCGAAAGCGACTTGGCGCCGCCATACGGACTCGCGCTCCTTGTCATCGTCGGCGTCGTTCCAGTCGATGACGTAACGTGAGTGGGCAGGGATCGTCGCCGCAAAGGCGTTATCTTTGGCGATCATGTTGTAGCGCTCGGCCAACGCCGGATCCTCGGCGAACAGCCGCTCGATGGCCTCCTTCTGCGGGTGCTCGCCGCGCACCACGATGGACCCGTCGCTTTTCTTGACGTCGAGCATCACCGGTACGCTTGTGTCGATACCGGCGGCTGACAGGCGATGCTGCAGCTCCTCGGCGAACTTCGCCGTGTTGGCCTTCACCGCCTGCACGCGCTCCATCCATTCCTTGCCACTCAGCCGATCGAGCTTCTGCGCCTGGGTAGATTTTACCCCGTCGAGGGTATTTGTTGCCGGGTCCTGGGCGGCATCCCATGCCGGCAGGGTGAGTTTGCGGCTGTTGACGACCGGTTGACTGATGGCCGGTTGGGCCGGCGTGGAGGCCGTATCTTCCAAAATCTTGGCAAAGGCCCCGCCGTTTGACGATCCCGCCTTGGAGGTGGAAGGCGCAGGCCAGGCGGCGGTTCCCGTGGCGATGGACTGTACGGTCATCTGTCTTTCACTTTGCAATTGAAGTGCGAAGGGCCCATGCAAATTTTTTGCCAAGATTGCCCCGCTCGGTTCGGCGTCGGCCACGCCGCCCTCCGCTCCTCCTGCAACATTTCGTAATAAAGAGTGATTTGTTCTCGATCGAAGACGGTGTTAGTACAAGACCGTGGTTTTCTGCCCAATCGATTTGACGCTCTCTCAAACACTGTTTGAAGGGGGCTGACAAGAAGAGAAAGCAGAGACGCCAACGCCCAAGATTAGAGCAGGACACGCCCGTGGCTTACATCAGCATTGATTCAGATGGCATGCTTCAGCACACGCTGAAATCGGCCATTCGCTGTTCAGGCATCGGTCTGCATTCCGGGGCGGCTGCGACATTGACGATTTCACCGGCGGCCGCAGGCTCCGGTATTGTTTTTATCCGTACTGACAAACAAGGTTTTGCCGCCCGCATCCCGGCCCTCTGGGCGAATGTCGTGGATACGCGCCTGTGCACTGTGCTTGGCAACTCCGCCGGGGTCACGGTCAGCACGGTGGAGCATATCATGGCCGCGCTCTCCGGTTGCGGCGTCGACAACGCCACCATCGCCATCGATGGTCCCGAAGTGCCGATCATGGATGGCAGCGCCGCCCCCTTCGTGGCCGCCATCGAGCGCGCTGGCCGAAGCAAGCAGGACGCCGCCCGCCAGGTGCTGCGCGTGCTGAAGCCGGTCAGCGTCACCGCGGGCTCCGCCACCGCCAGCCTGATCCCGGCGGAGCGTCCGGTGTTCGGGTTCGAGATTGATTTCGACAGCGCGGTGATCGGGCAGCAAGTCGGTCACTTCGAGTTGGCCGCCGGCGCTTTCCGCACGGAGATCGGCGACTCGCGCACCTTCTGCTTCCTGCATGACGTGGAAGCGATGCAACGCGCCGGTTTGGCGCGCGGCGGTTCGCTTGACAACGCCGTGGTGGTCGATAAGGCGCAAGAGCGTATCCTCAACGAGGAAGGGCTGCGTCGCCCGGACGAGTTCGTCCGTCACAAGATCCTTGACGCTGTTGGTGATCTGTATCTCGCCGGTGGCCCGATCCTCGGCCGTTACCACGGCAGCCGCGCCGGCCATGCCCTGAACAACCAGTTGCTGCGCACGCTGTTCGCCGATCGCTCAGCCTGGTGTCTCGACACATCCCCGATGATGATGCCGTCCGACTGGTTCGCTCACGAATCACGTGCGGTTGCGTAAAAGGGTAGGAATCCTTTACGCGCCGTCTTCGTCACCACCATTCCAATACCACGGTTGTGTCCCCGACTGGATTTCAGGCGAGGCTGGCGCTTGCGTCCATGATGGCGTCCCCAAGAGGGAATATCGCCTCATTCCACGATTGCTCCCCCTCTCCGGCCTGATCCGGCTTGCCGCACCACCGTCAGCACGTGCTATATAAGGCACATCATTTCACGGTCCCATGACGACGATGCCCCTTCGCCTTCCCCGTACGTCCTTTGCCGCACTCTTCCTGGTTTCGGCATTGGCTGCCTGCTCGTCCGATAAGGACACCCTCGCCTATGTCGAACGTCCGCCCGAGCGGATCTTCGAAGAGGCGGAGGCCAGCATGAAGCAGGAAAACTACAAAGCCGCCGCCAAGCTGTTCGATGAGGTGGAGCGTCAGCACCCCTATTCCGAATGGGCCACCCGCGCGCAGCTTCGCACCGCTTATGCGCATTACCAGAACATGAAATACGATGACGCCATCCTCGCCCTGGATCGCTTCATCCAACTTCATCCTGGCAACCCTGATATCAGCTACGCCTACTATATGCGTGGGCTGAGCTATTACGAGCAGATCTCCGATGTGCGTCGTGATCAGAAAATAACCCGCCAGGCGCTGGACGCCCTGTCCGACGTGGTGCGCCGCTTCCCAGACACACCCTACGCCCGCGACGCCCGCATCAAGATCGATCTCACCAACGACCATCTTGCCGGCAAGGAGATGGAGATTGGCCGCTTCTACATGAAGCAGGATCAATACACCGCCGCCATCAACCGCTTCCGTACGGTGATCGAGCAATACCAGACCACCTCGCATGTGCCTGAGGCGTTGCACCGTCTTGTCGAGAGCTATCTCGCGCTCGGCGTCAATGACGAGGCGATGAGCACGGCCGCCGTCCTGGGCCATAATTTCCCAGGCAGCGATTGGTATGAGGACAGCTACGCCATGCTGGCTGACCATAAATTGCAACCGAAGCGAAACTAGACACTGTGTCTCAGCAGAACCTGGAACTCCCTGTTCTAGGGCGATCCACTCTCGCCGCACTGACGATCCGGGATGTGGTCCTGATCGAGCGTCTGGTGTTGTCCGTGCGTCCCGGCCTGTGTGTGCTGACCGGGGAGACCGGCGCGGGTAAGTCCATCTTGCTGGACGCCCTCGGTTTGGCGTTGGGCGCCCGTGGCGACGCTTCGCTGGTTCGTCACGGGGCCGAACAGGCCTCGGTCACCGCCGAGTTCGAGCTGTCCGGCGACCACCCCGCCATCGCCGTTCTGCGTGAACAGGGGCTGGACGGCGATGACCGGCTGGTCATTCGCCGCACCGTCAACGCCGATGGCCGCAGCCGCACATGGGTCAACGATCAGGCGGTCAGCGTCGGCTTGCTGAAGCGCCTGGGCGAGAAGCTGGTCGAAGTGCACGGCCAGTTCGAGACTCACGGTCTCTTGAACGCGAACACGCACCGTGAGGTGCTCGATGTCTATGCCGGTCTGAACGCCCGTGTGGCCAGGACTCATGCCGCGCACCGCCGTTGGCGGCAGCTTGAGGATGCGCGCGCCAACGCCGAATCCGAGATCGCCCGCGCGCGCTCGGAAGAGGAATATTTGCGCCACGTCGTCGCCGAACTCGACGCGCTCGCCCCCCAGCCCGGCGAAGAAGAACATTTGGCTGAGACCCGCGCCGTGCTGATGCATCGCGAGAAAGTGGTCGAAGCGATGAACGCCGCCTACGTTGAGTTGTCGGGAGACCGCGGGGTTGAACGCTCTTTGGCCTCGGCGTTGCGCATCTTGACGCGCATCGCCGGGAAAGCCGGCGGCGCGCTGGACCCGACCATCGCGGCTCTCGACCGGGCGGCGACGGAGGCCAGTGAAGCGGTGGAAGCCTTGCAGGCGGTGTCGTCCGGCATGGACATGGACCCCGCCGCTTTGGAAAAGCTTGAAGACCGCCTGTTCGCCTTGCGCGCCGCCTCCCGCAAACACGGTGTCGCGGTGGACGCCCTTGCCGCGCTACGCGATGATACGGCCCGGCGGCTGGCCTTGATCGAGGATCAAGGTGACCGGCTCGCCAGCCTCGCCAAGGATTCCGAAGCCGCGCGCGATGCCTACCGCAAGGCCGCCGAGGAGTTGAGCAAGGAGCGTGGGAAGGCCGCCAGCCGGCTTGACAAGGCGGTAGCGGGCGAACTGCCCCCGCTGAAAATGGAAAAGGCCATTTTCCGCACTCTGGTCGAGCCGCTGCCTGAAGCGGAATGGAACGCGACCGGTATGGACCGCATCACCTTTCAGATCGCCACCAATCCGGGATCACCGCCAGGGCCGCTCAACAAAATCGCCTCGGGCGGTGAGTTGGCGCGCTTCATGCTCGCGCTGAAGGTGGTGCTGGCGCAGACGAGCACCGTCGGCACCCTGGTGTTCGACGAGGTCGACACCGGCATCGGTGGCGCCGTCGCCGCTGCGGTCGGCGAACGGTTGGCGCGGCTTGGCCATACTCTGCAAGTTTTGGTGGTGACGCACAGCCCACAGGTGGCGGCGCGCGGCTCGACGCATCTCAAGGTGCAAAAGGCCGTCAAGGGCCAGACAGTAACCACGGGCGTTGTCGAACTGGACGGTGATGAGCGCCGCGAGGAGATCGCCCGCATGCTCTCCGGCGCCACGGTCACCACGGAAGCCCGCGCAGCGGCGGAAAGCCTGATCGCCGGGCGCGGCTAGGGCTCGGCTTGAAAGCCGAATGCATGAATCCTCTCGTTAAATCAAAGCATCAGAGAGGGGTCGCATAAACCGATGCCCGCCGCTGGCGGAGCATCGACTTCGCAAGGAGCATGGCGCCAGAGTGGCGCCGTTTTTTTTTGATACAATCCTTCGTGTGTTGGAGTTCAACGATGTCGATCAAATCCCGCTGCCGGAGCGCCGCCCTGTCCGCCATGCTTTTGCTGGGGACGAGCGCCGCGGTGCAAGCGGCCGAATCGGTAAAGGTCAAGGTGTTCGTTGGGGCCATGTTCGAGATTGGCAAGAACACCGGCGATCGGGCCGGTGAGTTCCAGAACTGGTACGAGCGCTATTGGCAGGCCAGCGAACCGATCACCGTCAAGGGTGCGCTGACCCCGGTCTACTGCAACGCTGACGGGGTCTGCGGGTCCGTTCTGGGCATGGGCAAGGTCAGCTCGTCCGCATCGATGCAGGCTATCCTGCTGAACCCGCAGCTCGACCTGTCGCAGGCCTATTTCATCATCTCCGGCGTGGCCGGAACCCCGCCGTCACGGGGAACCATCGGTGAGGTCAACTGGGCGACCTGGGTGGTGGACTATGATCTCGGCCATCGCTGGGCGCCGGAGGAAGGAAAGCCGGGCGAGCCCACCTTCATGCCGCGCAAAGGCTATGAATCCGTCCGCCTGTTCCAGATGAACCCGACGCTGGTGTCTTGGGCCATGCACTTGACCGCAGACACCCCGCTGAAGGATTCCGACAGCGCTCGTTCCTACCGCTTGCGTTACCCCCAGGAGACGGCGCGACGCGCTCCTTTTGTCGGCTCCGGCACGCATATGACGGGTGACACCTTCTTCCACGGGCCGGGCATGTCGGCGCAGGCGCAGTACATCGCCACGCTTTATGGCGCCGATGACTACGTGATCACGGAGATGGAGGCGGCGGCGATCACGCTGGTCATCAAGCGGACGCTGGGATCCGACCGGGTGATGAGCCTGCGCGGGGCGGTCAACTTCGACCAGGGCAATCCGACCGAAACCACGTTGCAGCACCTGGACCCGAAGCCCGGCGAAACAGCCGGCGGCTTCGCCGAGACGGTGGAAAATGTGGCGCTGGTTGGATCGCGGATGACCGATCACATCGTGGCCCATTGGGACCAATGGCAGGCCGGCGCACCACCTCTTCCGACTCGGTGACGCCCGCACCACTCCGGCTGGGCTTCGGGCGCACCCGCGCCCGAAGCTCATCACCCTGATTTCAGTGCCCGCCGCTGAGCACAAGGGTCTGGATGGGATACAGCAGGACCTGAACCCGCAGAAGCACCGCGTGCACAAGCCCGACGGCATCCACCGCGTGCAGAACGATACGCTGCATCGTGCCGATATCGCTTGAGGCGAGCCGCTCGTGGTTGCTGCTGTAGGCGTTGACGAGGCAACTGCTGCCTGGCGTTACGCCAGCAAGCCCATTTTCGTAAAGCGGCTCGAGAAAGACCAGGAGGCTTCCCGCCTGCGCCACCTGCTGCGCGTCGATCAATTGGTCACCACCGCGAAGCTGGCCGGCGGCGATGAAATCCTGCACCTGCGTGACCACCATCGGGATGATCGTCCACGGCTTCGAGATGCACGAGGCTTCCGCCACCATTCCGGGCTTCATGACCTGCGCTTCGATCTGCGCGAACCCCGCCTGCAAGCCTTCCCGTCCAGCCCTCTCCGGGATCAGGATTCCGGCTGAGCGCATGTATGGGTTGACGATGTCGCCCACCTGCAAGACAAACTGCTCCACACGCCCGGTTACACCGGCACGGATGATGGTCTTGTCCAAATCCACCTCGGCCTGGGCCAGCACGGCTTCAGCGCTGGCCTTTTCGGCGGGGAGGAGTGTGGAAATCTGCGCCGCCGCCGCGTCTTTTGCGGCGGTGGCGGAAGCGACGCTCCCTTTGCGGCCTTCCACAAGAATCTGAAGCCGCTCGATCTCGCGCGTCGAGACGATACTGGAGTTGCGCCGGAACAATTCCTGCTTCGTCTCCAACTCGTCCACGGCCTGCTGATAGGCGCTCTGGGCCTCCTGGGCCTTGCCTTCCGCCGCCAGGACATCGGTTCGCGCCAGCACCAGCGCGGCGTCAGCCTCGGCGACTTTGCGCCGGGCGAGCTCCGCCGCCGCCACCTGCTTGGTGTTGTCGAGTTTGAAGATCGGCTCGCCCTGTTTGATCGGGCCGCTTAGGCGAACATAAACCTCGGCGACCCGCCCATTCACTTCAGGAGCGATCGGGATGGTTTTGAAGTACAATGTGGCGTTATTGGTGGAAGGGTGATTGTAGAAGATCGTCGTAATCAACCCGATCGTGAGCATCAGACACGCTGTGATGCCCCACCGCAGCTCAAACCACACCGAATACAGCGTGATTTCCTTGCCAATCCGCCGTCCCTGGGCATAACGGCGGTAGAGATAATCGGGAAAAATCGTCAACATGGAACAGAGAAGAAGCTCAAACATGGCCTAACTCCTTGTGCTCAGGAGTAATTTTCAGTTCCGTCCGGGATTCCGGCGGCGCTTCTTCGTGAGAATTATCCACGCTGGTCTCATCCGGCACGTCGCTTGCCCCTTTACCCGGTGCAATTCCGGCGATCTTCTCAAGCGATCCCGCCATCCTGCCGAGCATTCCACCGAAATTGGGAATATCAATAAAGGCAAGCAACAGGCCGATTACCCAGAAGAGATGCTGGTGCGTGAAGAGCGACAGCAAGCCCAACACGGCGACGATCTCCATCTGAATCTTCTTGGACTTGTGCGCCATGCGTTCAGGCAGAGTGTGCAACCGAAAGAAGAATATTCCAACAGCCAACACAATAAAAACTAGAAAAAACGCCATCACCACCATAAGGGTGTCCGTCTCGCCAGGAGCGGTTATGAACGACGGCAGATGATGGGGTGCAGCGGGATGAAGTGACTCAGTCATATCTGCCCTCCTCTATTCTTCGGAAATAAAAATAGCGTGACGGTTTTCGCAAACGAGAAGCCCATGCTTATATTAAGGATTGCGCCAATTGGTCTTGAGGATTTGATGATCGCTGGTTTAAGTCAGCCATCCTCCAGATGCAGCATGACAGCGACGCCGATCAGCAGGCTGATGCCTGTCGGCATCCACGCCGCCATCAACACCGGGATGGTCTCCGACATACCCAGGGTTTTGACGATGTCGGTGGCCATGAACAGCACGAAGCCGGTGAGCACGCCCCCCGTCACCATCAGCATGGCGCCACCGCGCCGTGGCAACCGTAACGAGAAGGCGGCGGCGAACAGCACCATGGCGCAGAGCAGCAACGGTTGCGACAACAAGGTGTCATAGTGCAAGCGATGCCGCGTCGTTGGAAATCCGGTCATCTCCAACGTATGGATGAAATGCGGCAGATTCCAAAAGGAGATGGTGTCCGGTGGCGCGAAGCTTTCTTCAATGGTCTTCATGTCCAACTCGGTGGGGATGACATAGGTGTCCATCTCCTCCGGGTCTTGTTTCGGGCGGTTGACCTGGGCGTCGTTCAATTCCCATCGGCCATTCTTCAGATTGGCGGAAGGGGCGTCCACACGGCCCAGATAGGTGTTTTCGTCCTTGTACAGAAGGACCATGACGTTGCGCAGTTCCAGCGTATTCGGATTTGCGGCCTCGGCGTGGATGAAATACTGCTCGTCTCCCTCCCCTATCTGGCGCAGCCACAGGCCCGCCTTGGAGATATCGAGGGTGCTGCTGCGTTGCTTCAGGTACTTGGATTGCAACTGGTCATATTTGGTGATGAACACGGCGGCGATCGGGTTGACCAGCGTTATCTTGATCACGCCGATAAGCAGGGCCGCCACCAGCACGGGCGTCAAAAACTGCCACGCCGACACACCCACCGCACGCGCCACCACCAGCTCGGCGCTGCGCGTCAGCCGCCAGAAGGTGAACATGCCGGCGAACAGAATGACGAAGGGGAACACCTGCTGCCCGGTTTCCGGCAGCTTCAACAGCGCCATTTGAAACAGGACCTGCGCGGTGATGTCAGGCTTCGAGCCGGCGCGCCGCATCAGCTCAACCGTATCCAGCAGCAGGATGAGGCTGAGGAAGATAAGCAGCAGCAACACGAACCACGTGACGAATTGCCGACCGATATAGCGGGAAAACGTAGCGGATGAGTACATGGAATCGGCCTCCAGGGGCCGGGGCCAGGAACGAGAACGGGAACCGGAATGGCTATGTAAACCATGAACCCTATCGAAAACAACCAAGGGGTTCCTTGACACAGCCGGCAACCCGTCTACCCTCGGCCACAGCATTGTGGGAAAAATGAGGGGAAGATGAAGTTCAACTTCACCAAGCCGGCCCTGCCGAAGGCCGGAACCGTCGCCGTCGCCGTTCTGGCCGAGCGCACGCTGTGCGCCGCCGGGCGGGATATCGACCGCAAGACCGGCGGCATGCTGACCCGCGCCATGCAGGCCAGCCGCTTCACCGGCAAACCGGAAGAGACCTTGGCCATCCTTGCCCCAACCGAATTGGAAGCCAGCCGGGTGCTGCTTTTCGGTCTCGGCAAAGCGGAGGAAATCACCGCCCTCTCCTTGCAGGCGGTTGGCGGCGGCATCGTCGCGGCGCTTGAGAAGACCGGCGAGACGGAAGTGTCCGTTCTGGTTGAGGCGCATGACAATTCCGCGCTGAAGCCGGTGGAGATCGCCGCCGAAATCGCCTTTGGCGCGCGGCTGCGTTCCTACCGCTTCGATCGCTACCGCACCAAAGAGAAGAAGGACCAGAAGCCGTCGCTCAAGCGGGTCACGCTGCTGACCGACGAAGCGGATGCGGCCAAGCGCGCCTTCTCCGGCCTGGACAAGGTGGCGGACGGCGTGCTGTTCGCCCGCGATCTGGTGTCGGAGCCGGCCAATATCATCACCCCCGAGACCTTGGCCGAGCGTTGCAAGGAATTGACCGAGCTGGGCATCGAGCTTGAGGTGCTTGACCCGAAAAAGCTGAAGAAGCTCGGCATGAACGCGCTGCTGGGCGTGGCGCAGGGCAGCGTGCATGAGCCGCGCGTCGTGATCATGCGCTGGAACGGCAACCCCGACGCCGCCGATGCCGAAGAGCGCCGCCCCGTGGCCTTTGTCGGCAAGGGCGTCACCTTCGATTCCGGGGGAATCTCCATCAAGCCGGCCGCCGGCATGGAGGAGATGAAATGGGACATGGCCGGCTCCGCCGTGGTGATCGGCGCCATGATGGCGCTGGCTGGCCGTAAGGCGAAGGTCAACGCCGTGGGCGTCGTTGGGCTGGTGGAGAACATGCCCTCGGGCAGCGCGCAGCGGCCCGGCGACATCGTCACCTCGCTATCCGGTCAAACCATCGAGGTGATCAACACCGACGCCGAGGGGCGTCTCGTGCTGGCCGATTGCCTGTGGTACACGCAAGACACCTACAAGCCGCGCCTGATGATCGACCTCGCCACGCTGACCGGGGCGATCATCGTCGCGCTTGGCCACGAACACGCCGGCCTGTTCTCCAACAATGATGCTTTGGCCGAAACATTGACCCGCGCCGGCAAGGCGGTGGGAGAGCCGCTGTGGCGTCTTCCGCTGGGTGACGCCTATGACAAGGAGATCAACACCGACGCCGCCGACATGAAAAACACCGGTGGCAACCGGGGCGCGGGCAGCATCACCGCGGCGCAATTCCTGCAACGCTTCGTCAATGATGTGCCTTGGGCGCATCTGGACATCGCCGGCATGGCCTGGTCGAAGAAAGACAGCGCGGTCGTCCCCAAGGGCGCGACCGCCTTTGGCGTCCGCCTCCTTGATCGTTTCGTGGCTGATCTTTCCGAAGGATGATGACGCGAAGGATGATACTGGGCGCATGACCGAGGTCCGTTTTTACCATCTCCAGCGCCGTTCCCTGGAGCAGATTTTACCCAAGCTCCTGGAAAAGACGCTGGAGCGCGGCTGGCGAGCGGTGGTGCTCGCCGGTTCGCCTGAGCGCGTGGACGCGCTCAACCAGCATTTGTGGACCTATGATCCCGCCTCCTTCCTGCCGCACGGGACGCATCGTGACGGTTTCACCGAGGAGCAGCCGGTCTGGTTGACCTCCGACGATGAAAACCCTAACACCGCCACGGTGCTGTTCCTCATCGATGGCAGCGTCAGCGAGAGCACCGCCACCTACGACCTCGTCTGCGATCTGTTCGACGGCAACGACGATGAGGCGGTGATGGCGGCGCGCAGCCGATGGAAGCTGTATAAGGCGGCGGGCCACAACCTAACCTACTGGCAGGAGAACGATCGTGGCTCCTGGGAGAAGAAATCCTGATATGTTGCGCTTGAATAAGGCTAAAAGTTGAAATGATGGCGGGTTCACACGTTATCGTAGGAATGGTCGGTTGGGTTGCCGTAGCGAAAATCACCGGAAATCATAATCCCTATGATCCAGCCACCTTACTGATCGCCGGGTTTTCTTCCCTGCTGCCGGATATCGACCACCCGCGAAGCTGGTTGGGGCGGCGGTTGGGCATCATCAGCAGAGCCATAGCCAAGCTCGTCGGGCACCGTGGCGTCACGCATTCCTTCATCGCCGTGTTGGGTCTTCTGGCCTTGTGGCGCTGGAAGGCCAATCTGGTTTTCGGGGTGAAATACGACTGGGTCCTGCTGCCTGTGGTGGTCGGCTATCTCAGCCATTTGGCCGCGGACTCTCTCACCTACGCCGGCGTGCCGCTGCTGTGGCCCCATAATTTCCGCTTCCGAATCCCGCTCGCCCGAACCGGAACCTGGCGGGAGCAGGCCGTGGTTTTGCTGATCGCTGTCGTGTGCCTGACCCCCACGCCTCTCTGGCTGGAAATTTTTCGCAAACTTCCGCATCTGTGATAGAGGCGGCGCTCAAGGGAAGCGATTAAGCGCCGCCGCTCTCAGGCCTGCTCCACCGCCAGCAAAAATTTCTCGACCTCGCTGCGCAAACCCTCGGCCTGTTTCGAGAGGTCGCCGGCCGCGGCCAGAACCTGTCCGGCGGCGGCGCCGGTCACGGTCGCCGTCTCCCGGACGGAGCCGATGTGCGACGACACCTCGCGTGTTCCGGTGGACGCCTGATTCACGTTGCTGGCGATGTCCTGTATCGCCTCCTCCTGCTGGCCGACGGCATCCGCCATGGCGCTGGCCGCCGTGTGGACATCCGTGATGATTCGGGCGATGCCCGTGACAACCGCAGCCGCCTCACGCGATGCGTCCTGGACCGACGCCACCTGGGCGCTCACCTGCTCCGTCGCCTTGGCGGTCTGGCTGGCCAGGTTCTTCACCTCCTGCGCGACGACGGCGAAGCCCTTGCCCGCTTCTCCCGCGCGCGCCGCCTCGATCGTCGCGTTGAGGGCGAGCAGGTTCGTCTGACTGGCGATCTCGGTGATCAGCCGCACCACCGCGCCGATCCGTTCACCGGCGTCCGACAGGCTGCCGACCATGGAACCGGCCCGGTTCGCTTCCTCCACAGCCTGCCGCGCGGTCGACGAGGACAAGTCGATGTGGCGTGAAATCTCCGCTCCGGTCGCCGCAAGCTCTTCGGCGGCGGCGGCGACGGTCTGAACATTGGCCGTCGCCTGCTCGGCGGCGGCGGCCACGCTTGCGGATTGTTGGGTTGTTTCCATCGCAGCGCCGCTCATCGACTGGGCGGTGGCGTGCAATTCCGTCGAGGCCGTCGTCAGCGAACGCAGCATGCCGCTGACGTTGTGGTTGAAGCTCTGCGTCAGCTGACCCATGAGCGTGTGTCGGCGTTCCTTGGCGGCTTCCTCGGCCTGCCGCTGCCCTTCCATCTTCCGCCGTTCCAGCTCGTGCTCTTTAAAAACGCCGACGGACAGCGCCATGGCGCCGATCTCATCCTGGCGGTCGAGCCCCGGCACATCCGTTTGTAGCTTTCCCTCGGCGAGATCGTGCATCGCCAGCGTGATCCCATGGAGCGGGTGCGTGATGCTTCGCCCGATGAACACGGCGATCAGACCGGCGCCAATCACCGCGCCAATCACCGCGATCATCAGCGACTGCATCGCCTCTTCCACGATAGCGGCGGCGAGGGGGGCCAGCGCGTCCTGCTGAGCCTTGGTCTCCTTGGCAAGGTCACTGACGATGGCCGCGATTTCGGGACCAAGCGAGCCAAGAGCATCGACAACGATCCGGTTTCTGTTCGCAACCGCCTGATCGATCACGATGACGGTCGCCAGCAGCGCCTTGGCGTCGTCCGCCGTCTGCACGGCGGCCTTATCGGAAAGGGCCGCCACCGCAGCGGCAAGACCGACAAAATCCTGCGCAGGCTTGCCGTGCGGCTTTTTCTCCAGTTCGACCAGGAAGGCGGAAGCCATCGCGCTCAGACGTTCAACGTCAGGCATCAGCAAAACCGCTTTCAAAGCTGTGCTGTGATCCCCTTCGGCATCGGCTTTGATGGCGATGTCACGAATTCCTTGAACCGTGCGGTCCGCCGCCGCCTTGGCGTCGGCATAGGCCGCGTTCGCGGCGTTCTGGAAAAGGGTCGATTGGTCGAATTCGCTGCCGTAGCGCGCAACCTTCTCGCGGAGCTTGGCCAGTTTCTCCCGCATCTCAGAGTTATCGCTGGCGCGGGAGGCCTCGTCGATCATGCCCAAGGTTCGGGCCGTTGAGGCGTCGGCTTCCTTTACGAAAGCGGCGCCGCTTTTGCGCAGAAAATCCTTCACGAAATTTCGTGTCGTGATGACCTCGGCCTCGACGCGGGCGATGGTGGCGTTCAGCCCGGCGCGGTTTCGGTATTCACCGAAGACGCGCTCGACCGAGCGCGCGCTGGTGATGCTGAGGACGCTGATGGCGATCAGCACGGCGATGACCGCGCCATAGCCGATCCACAGCCGGGGGCCGATTTTCAGATTTTTGGCAAAGTGCATCATGCGCATCCCTCAGAGTGAGAGCGTGTGCAGCTCTCGTTCTTCTTGATTATGTTCGGGAATCATACCCCGACTGTAACACCCTGTTGTTTGGGTGTGCTTCCAGGAGGTTTTTGACAGTATAAAATGAAAATCCTCCTTGAAGTCATCAACGATAACTGTTTGTTTTTATCATGAAAGAGCGCTTTTTCCAAATGATAATTCAAATATTTGGGCTGTTGGCCTTATCCAGAATGCTGCACAGCAATAGGGAGGTCATTACCGCACTGCGGCAGTCAACTTTTTGAATACAGAAAAGTCCAAGTTGCTTGAGGGATTTTTTCATCATTTATTTCCGCTTTTTCTCAAGCAAATCGTGTTGCAGACCTTAACTTGCGTGCCTCTGTTAGAAAATTATTGGCAAGGCCACAATCGAAAGCAGGCGCAGCGGTGAGGTCACGACCAATGGTGACATGGTAATTCGTGAAGACCGCTCGTCGTGCGGGTGTCGCGTTCAAACCGCATTTCCGTACAAAAATATTCTTATGAAACTGTATTTGGTCAAGCCGTCCGCCAAAAGCTTGCCGTATGACTTCTGGGAAGATTTTGTTCGTTATCTCCACCATACGCGGCGAAGACTATTGCCGCGTCATTTCAACCCGGAGGGCTACCCGACATGAGCAAGACCAATACGACACGGGTGGAAGCAGAAGCGGCCGCCCGAACCGTCCCCGACACGGCGCCGCTCACCCCCAAGCAAGCAGAAAGCACGCGCCCGCTATCGCGGGTGAAAATCATGCGGCAGCGTCTCGGCATAACGCAGGTGGAATTTGCGCAAGCTTTTCACCTCCCCGTGAACACGCTGCGGGATTGGGAGCAGAATCGCAGCACACCCGACGCCCCGGCCCGCGCCTTGCTCCTGGCGATCGAGCGTGATCCGCACACCATGCGCCGCCTGCTGACGGCTCCCGCCACAGCGGAATGAGGCGATGAGGGAGCGCGCATGAGGCTCACCGCCGGTATGCGTCCCTCAGCCGTTTCAAGGGCTTCTTCACGCCGATGGCGCCAAGCGCCATCACGGCGTTGATGCGGAGGCCGCGTAAGACAGCGCGCAGCAGCGTCAGCGGCTTTGGTTCAGGGCGAATGACCGTAATGCGGGCCTTGAGCGCTTCCAACCAATCCCCGCGCCTGTCGTGTCGCCGGGCGTAGGCGACGATCGAGCGGAGCTCGGCGGCCTGGGGTTCGTTGCGCACCGGGATACTGTGGATCTGCCGCGCATCAATCCAGTTCTCGAAGCAGGACGGGTTGGTGACGCCAACAGCGGCGAAGTTCAGCCAGGTGCGGACGCATTTTTCACACACACCGCAGTTGCGGAACGGCTCCGGGCCTTCCCAGCACATTTTCAAGGCCCGCACCGCGATTGGGTAGCGGGCGATGACCGCGACCTTCTCCGTCCGCGACGCCTCGCCCCCGTCGTGAACGATGGAAAAACCGTCACCGGACAGCAGATGGTCGGTCACCGGCGATGAACCATAGGGAAGAACCAGGGAATCATACGCTTTGGTGCTGCCGATCAGGCCGAACGCGAACTCATCCGAGAACAGATGCAGGCATGCCGCCAATTGGGCCGCATGGGAATCCTGCCAATCCTGCGCATGCAGCTCTTTGCTGTTGGTCCGCACAACCCGCAGATCGAGCCCGAGATGATCGCGCAACGCCTGGGTTCGCTCGATCAGCCGCGCGAAATGGTCGCTCCGGTCAAGGGCGACGTCGAAGCCATGCACCATCAGGACCGAGGTCACATTGTGCCGGCTGATCAACGGCAAATAATCTTTGTGACGCAACGCCGTATACGTGCTGTCAACGCCCCCGGAATAGGCGGCGATGGCCTTTTTGTCCGGCTTTGTGGCTGAACAATCGGCGATCCGCTCAGGCGTCACGTCGATTTGCCGGTAGCGGTCCGGGCGCCAGCACCGCCAGGCCCCTTGAAAAGCCTCGATGTTGGACAGCGCCGTCCGGCTCAGCGCCCCATGAACGAAGAGTGGCCGACCACGCTGCATCGCATGGAACAAAAACCCCAGCACCGCCCCGTCCAGCGTTTCCTCACCCGACGTTTTACCCGGCGGCACGCTGGGGGACTGGTGCTCATAGACAATCTCCTGCGTGCGCCTGACGCCATCCTCATGCAGCCGGACGGTGCGGCGAATCCGGCCTTCAAACACACAAGCGTCAACCTCAAGGTGCAGACCGTCCCGTTTCATGGTTCCGCTCCTTCGAGCCGATCACGCCAGACCGCCAGCTGATCGGTGAACGCTCGACCGAGTCCGGCAACCAGCTTTCGATATAGGCGCCAAGCTTTCCGTAGGAATTATCCCGAACATAGGCGGGCATGCCCATCATCAGGGCCAAAAGCATGCCATGCAGACGGTCTGTCGCCACCGCGCCGGCGTCGCCGTAAAACGCCACGGCTTTGTCGATCAGGCGATCGCGGAACCAGTACCAGACCAGAGCCGGGTCAAAAGGCAAGGCGACCATGTGGTCGCCACGGAACAGGCGTGCGGCCAGCGCGTACCACCCCTTGTCAAGGGGGGTGCACAAATCGCACCAGTCGAACACATCGCCATACGAGCGGTGATGGGCGGTGTTGCGTTCGATATCGCGCCGCCCCATGACCAGGATCTTACTGTTCGGCACGCCACGCGCCAAACCAAGGGGATCGGAGCGATGCAGCAGGTAATGCGAGGCATCCGGTACGCACGACACCCGTTCGCCAAGAAAGGGGACGGCCTGCGCATAGGACGGCGCATCGCGCGCCATGAAGACCAGCTTGCGGTGCCGGGCCCATGGCTCGAAATCGTGCCGCAATCGCTCCTGGTTGAGGTAGTGGATGGTCTGCGGCAACAGAATGATCAGCGTGTCAGGAAAGGACTCCAGAACGCGCCGCCGAAAAACTTCGTGATGAGGATAAAGGTCGCTGAAATTACCGCCGCCATGCAGCACGATGACATCATGTTTGGCGTGACGATCCTGGAACAGACGCCGTGGGTTGCTCAGGCTGATCCGGTTGCGCACGCGGATTCCATGATCGGCGAACAGCAACTCGGCGCCAAGGTTGATCAGCAGATCACCGACATTCAGATGCACGGGAATATCAGCGTAGACAATCGTCCGATCGCCGGAGAGGTGCGGCGCAAGGCTATCCCTGACCCGGTCGGCCAAATTCATGAGGGTCGAACGCTTCGGCGTCAACCAAAGTCCGGGGGAAACGGTCAGCGTGGCTCCGTCATCACGGCCCCCATCTTCCATCGTCGTCTCCCCTTGCAATAACAAAATGTATTTCAGGAGAAACGTTAAAGAGCACAGTGCGGATATACCAACGAAAACGCAAACGTATTACCACAGATGGCGGCGTTTTTTTATTTGATCAATTAAAGAAATGATGCTGAACAAGAGAGTACAATTCAAACATGGAAAGGAATCTATGAGATGAAAATTCTAACACGCTGGATGATGCTGGCTTTCGCCGTCGCTGTGCTGTTTATCGCGACGCCGCCGGCGATGGCTGAAGCCCTCCCCCATCGTTTGGTGATCCAGGTGGACAGCAACGATTCCGCTCTCATGACTCTGGCGCTCAACAACATCACCAACGTGGCCGAATATTATCAGCGCGCCGGTGAAGAGGTGCAGATCGAACTGGTTGCCTTCGGCCCCGGCCTGCACATGCTGCGCGAAGACAATTCTCCCGTGAAGGAGCGGCTGCGCAAACTGAAAGCCACCCTGCCAAACCTCACCCTCTCCGCCTGCGAGCACACCCTCAACGGCATGAAACGCAATGAAGGCCGGGAAATCCCCCTGATGGCCGAGGCGGTCCCCGTGCCGTCCGGCGTGGTTCGCCTGATGCACTTGCAAGAACAGGGATGGTCCTACATCCGGCCATGAAGCCATGGCCGCAAGCGCACGGCGGCGCCCAACCGGGCAAATTCACCGCGGATTTCGTGGCCGGTCAGCAGAATCCCAGCCAACCACCCCACGCCGGCGGTTATTCCACCAAGCGCCAGCAACGGCAACGCTCCCAGCCGTTCCACCATCACCATGACGATGGCCGGACCGGCGCAGGACAACACCGTGATGACCACCGCCCGCCCGCAGCACGCCCCAACCTCCGCCCACCGGCAGTTGACCCGGCGTTTCAGCGGGCCGATGATCATCGCCGCCCGCACCGCGCCGGACAGAACAAAGCTGAACGCCGCCGCTGGTAACGAGACAAGACAGAGCAGCCCCCCCGTCACCAGAAGGGTGATGACCGTCGCGGCCTGGATGCGCAGATAGCTGCGCAAATCCCCCAGGGCCACAAAAAACTTCAAGCTCAGGTCGCTGAACGGCATGAACAGCCCGGCCAGCGCCAGCACCCGCACCACCGGCGTCGCCTCGCCCCAGGCCGTCCCCAGCAACACCCGCACCACGGGTTCCGCCAGCAATCCCAGCACCGCAAAGAACGGCCACTGGATCGCGGTGAGATAGGCCACCTTGGCCAGATAGATGCGGCGCAAATCGCCATCGCGCCGGATCGCCTGAGAGAGCAACGGCAGGACCACCGGCGCCAGCGCCTGAATGAAGGCCCGGTCCAGCAGGCCCGTCACCACCTGCGCCCGGCTGAGCAAACCGGCGGCGCCATAGCCCAGCGTTCCCCCGATAAGCGCCATGATCCCGGCGTCGCCGACCCGCCCCCCCGCCCCCCCCCCCGCGAAGAAACCCCCCAAAACCCAAATAGGCCCCCCCCCGCGCCCCCCCC
>JAVBJZ010000055.1:0-6385 GCA_031546725.1 Azospirillum sp. | reverse complement strand
AAAGGGTCGCCAGCAGGTTGCGCTTTTGCCGATCACGGATGCCGCGAATATCCTGGTCATCCGTCGGCCCCTCAACACCGTAGTTGGCGGAATAATTGGCCGAATGCCCGTCTCGGTTGTCTTCACCGTTCGCCCAATTGCACTTTTCGGTGTAGGAAACCAGGTCCTCCAGCGTAAAGCCGTCGTGCGCGGTGATGAAGTTCACCGACGTCCATGCCTTGCGCCCGCGCTTCTCAAACAAATCGGACGAGCCGGCGATGCGCCCGGCCAGCTCCGGCAGCATGCCCTCATCCCCGCGCCAGTAGCGGCGCGCCGTATCGCGGTAGCGGTCGTTCCATTCCGCCCAGCCCGGCGGGAAATTACCGACTTGGTAGCCACCGGGACCGCAATCCCAAGGCTCGGCGATCAGCTTGACGCCGGCCAGAATCGGGTCCTGCCGCACGGTGTCGAGAAAGCCGCCCGCCGGATCGAAGCCCTGCGGCTCCCGCGCCAACACGGTGGCGAGGTCAAAGCGGAAACCGTCCACATGCATTTCCGTGACCCAGTACCGCAGACTGTCCATCACCATCTGAAGGACGCGGGGATGGGTCAGATTCAGCGTGTTCCCGGTGCCAGTGTCATTGATGTAGAATCGCTTGTCATCCGGCATGAGCCGGTAATAGGACGCGTTGTCGATGCCGCGAAAGCTGAGCGTCGGGCCCAAATGGTTGCCCTCGCCGGAGTGGTTGTAGACCACGTCCAGGATGACCTCGATTCCCGCCTCGTGCAGGCGGGCGACCATGGTCTTGAAGTCTGGCAGCGTGCCGGTGGTCATGTAGCGCGGCTCGGGCGCGAAGAAGCCGATGCTGTTGTATCCCCAATAATTGTGCAGCCCCTGCGCCACCAGATGACGGTCGTCGATGAAGGCGTGCACCGGCAGCAGCTCCACCGCCGTGATCCCCAGCGCCTTGAGATGCTCGATCACCGCCGGAGTCGACAGGCCGACAAAGCTCCCGCGCAATGGCTTCGCCACCTGGGGGTGTTGCATGGTGAAGCCGCGCACATGGGTTTCGTACAGGATCGTGTCGCTCCACGGCACGTCGGGACGGCGGTCGTTGCCCCAGGTGAAGGCGGGATCCACCACCCGGCACTTGGCCATGCTGCGGGCGTTGTCGCGCCGGTCGAAGGACAAATCCTCGCGCGTTGAGCCCAGGCGATAGCCGTAATGCGCATCCGACCATTTGATGGCGCCAAATAGCGCCTTGGCGTAGGGGTCGAGCAGCAGCTTGTTGTTGTTGAAGCGATGCCCGCGCGCCGGATCGTAAGGGCCATACACCCGATAGCCATACAACGCGCCCGGCCCCACCTCGGGCAGGTAGACGTGCCAGACCTCATCGGTGCGTTCCGGCAGGACGATGCGTTCGACTTCGTGCTGGCCGGACTTGTCGAACAGGCACAGCTCCACCTTTTCGGCGTTGGCCGAGAACAGCGCGAAGTTGACGCCAAACCCATCCCAGGTGGCGCCCAACGGGTACGGCTTTCCGGGCCAGACAGTGCTGCGCGCGGTGGTGCGCGCCGGGACGTTCTTTGGTCCGTTCTGGAACATTGCAGGTTTTGGCTCCGAAAAAAGCGGTCGGAAAGGCTGAGATCCGGCAGCGATGCGCCACTGCGCCGCCGGTATGAAGCATAATAAAGGAAAGGCATATGCGTATCGTCAAGGAATCATCCCTCGGGATACGCCCTCGAACTTTAGCTTGTGCGGCATGCAAATCAGTTTGACACAGCCGGCTATCAGAGGTCCCATTGACCCTTCGAGTGGACGCCATACGCTTTATTGCAAGTCCCCTTGCAAGAGCCGTAGCCCGGCGAAGACTTCAAATGATAAGGAGCAAGACATGGAGCCTAAGACAACCATGCCCGGTCATGCCGCCGTAAAACAGGTTGGAACCGTCACGGTAACGGATGACGCTACGGGCCGCAGCTTCAAACTCCCCCTGCTGGAGGGAACGACGGGGCCGCGCACCATCGATATTCGTAAGCTCTATGCCGAATCCGGCTATTTCACCTTCGATCCCGGCTTCACCTCGACAGCAAGCTGCGAGTCGGCGATCACCTACATCGACGGTGACGAAGGCGTGCTGCTGCATCGCGGCTACGCCATCCAGGAACTGGCGGAGCATTGCGACTATCTGGACGTCTGCTATCTGCTGCTGAACGGCGAGCTTCCCAATGGCCCGGAGAAGCAGGATTTCGCCCACACCATGACCTACCACAGCATGGTGCATGAGCAGTTGATCCGCTTGTACAGCGGCTTCCGCCGCGACGCGCACCCCATGGCGGTCATGTGCGGCGTTGTCGGCGCGTTGTCAGCCTTCTACCATGATTCGCTCGACGTCTCGAATCCCGTGCACCGGATGATCACGTCGCACCGGCTGATCTCCAAATTGCCGACCATGGCGGCCATGGCGTACAAATACTCGGCTGGCCAGCCCTTCATGTACCCGCGCAATGACCTGAACTACACCGAAAACTTCCTGTACATGACCTTCGGCACCCCGTTCGAGCCGTACAAGGTGAACCCGGTGCTGGCGCGGGCGCTGGACAAGATCTTTATCCTGCACGCCGACCATGAGCAGAACGCCTCGACCTCCACCGTCCGTCTGGCCGGCTCCTCGCACGCCAACCCGTTCGCCTGCATAGCGTCCGGCATCACCGCGCTGTGGGGACCGGCGCATGGCGGCGCCAACGAGGCGGTGCTGAAAATGCTGGAACAGATCGGCACGCCCGACCGCGTCGCCGAATTCGTCCGCCGCGCCAAGGACAAGAACGACCCATTCCGTTTGATGGGCTTCGGCCACCGCGTCTATAAGAATTACGATCCACGCGCCAAGATCATGCGCAAGCTCTGCCATGAAGTTTTGGGAGAACTTGGCGTCAAGGATGAGCCTCTGCTTGCCATCGCCCTGGAGCTTGAGAAGATCGCGCTTGAAGATTCGTATTTCATTGAGAAAAAGCTGTACCCGAACGTCGATTTTTATTCGGGCATCATCTTGAAGGCGATGGGCTTCCCCACCAGCATGTTCACCGTGTTGTTCGCCGTGGCGCGCACCGTCGGCTGGATCGCGCAGTGGAAGGAAATGATCGAGGACCCCGAGCAGAAGATTGGGCGCCCGCGTCAGCTCTACACCGGTAAAATCAGTCGCCCGGTGACGCCTCTTAGCCAGCGGTAGGTTTTTTTGATATCCTTCCCGGCCCCAGGGCTGACCTATCAGGCCGGGAAGGATATCAATAAGGACCTCAAGGCATATGGCCGCACCACGCATGGGCGTCACCGAGTGGTCGATGCTGATCCTGCTTTCCGTGCTGTGGGGTGGGGCGTTCCTGTTCAGCAAAGTGGCGGTGACGGAGCTTGCGCCCTTCACCGTCGTGTTGGGACGTGTCGGGCTGGGCGCCCTGGCGCTTCTGCTGGTCGTTCACGCCATGGGCCAGCGCATGCCAACGGCAGGACGCGCCTGGGGGCCCTTCTTCGTTATGGGCGCGCTGAACAATGTGATCCCCTTCAGCCTGATCTTCTGGGGCCAGACACACATCGCCAGCGGCCTTGCCGCCATCATCAACGCCACGACACCGCTCTTTGCCGTCATACTCGCCCATTTCTTGACAGGGGACGAGCGCATGACCGGCAACCGGCTGACCGGCGTGCTGTTCGGCTTCGCCGGGGTGGCGGCGATGATCGGACCGGCGGCGCTCATCGATGGGTTCGGCCTCAACATCCTGGCGCAGGCGGCGATTCTCGGCGCGGCGTTGTGCTATGCCAGCGCAGGCATCTTCGGTCGCCGCTTCCGGGGTATGCCGCCGCTGGTCATCGCGGCGGGCCAGGTCACCGCGTCGGCGCTGATGATTCTGCCCATCGCCCTGCTGGTGGACCACCCGTGGAATAACGCCCTGCCCAGCCCAACCATTTGGATGGCGGTGGCCGGCTTGGCGCTGCTCAGCACCACGGCGGCCTATATCCTGTATTTTCGCATCCTGGCGACGGCGGGGGCGACCAATGTGGCGCTGGTGACCTTTCTGATTCCAATCAGCGCGTTGTTGTTCGGGGCCACCCTGCTGCATGAGCGCATCGAACCGCGCCAGATCGCCGGCATGGCGTTGATCGGCCTGGGGCTGATGGTGCTCGACGGTCGACCGCTGATGGCGCTGCGCCGGGCATCTGCGATCCGTTCTTGATTTTTGGACGATTTCCCGCCAGCAAAGCCGTATGCCGATCCCTGCCCTGCCCATCGACCCCGTCCTGCCTGACGTGCTGTCCGCGCTGCGCGAGCGTGGCGTGGCCATCCTGCAAGCGCCGCCGGGGGCCGGCAAAACCACGCGCGTGCCGCTGGCGCTGCTGGACGAAGCCTGGCTGAAAGGCCGCAAGGTGATCGTGCTGGAGCCCCGCCGGCTTGCCGCCCGCGCCGCCGCCCGGCGCATGGCGGCCATGCTGGACCAGGAGGTAGGCCAGACTGTGGGCTACCGCGTGCGCCTCGACACCAAAGTCGGGCCTCGGACCCGCATCGAGGTGGTGACCGACGGCCTGTTCCTGCGCCAGCTTCAAGAAGACCCCGAACTGACCGGCGTCGGCGCGGTGCTGTTCGATGAATACCACGAGCGTGGCATCGGCGGTGATCTGGCGCTGGCGCTGTGTCTGGAGGCGCGCGGCGCGTTGCGCGATGATTTGCGCCTGGTGGTGATGTCGGCGACGCTGGACGGCGGCCCGGTCGCGGCGCTGCTGGACGCCCCGATAATCACCAGCGAGGGCCGCGCCTTCCCGGTGGAGACCCGCTATCTTGACCCACCCGCCCAGGGCGCGCGCGTCGAAGAGGCGGTGGCTGCGGCGGTGCGCAAGGCGTTGCGCGAGGAAAGCGGCAATCTGCTGGTCTTCCTGCCCGGCGCCGGCGAGATCCGCCGTGTGCAAAAGCTGCTGGAAAACGCCGTAGACCCCGGCGTGCATCTGACGCCGCTCTATGGCGATCTGCCGGCGGATGCGCAGGACCGCGCCATCGGCCCCACCCCACCGGGGATGCGCAAGGTGGTGCTGGCCACCCCCATCGCCGAGACCAGCCTGACCATCGAAGGCATCCGCGTGGTGGTGGACAGCGGGCTGATGCGGGCGCCGCGCTTCGACCCGCGCTCGGGCATGACGCGGCTGGTGACGGTCAAAATCTCCCAGGCGTCGGCGGAACAACGTCGGGGGCGCGCCGGTCGGCTGGAGCCGGGCGTCTGCTACCGGCTGTGGTTCGAGACCACGCACAAGGCGCTGCTCCCCTTCACCGCGCCGGAAATTCTTGACGCCGACTTGGCGCCGCTGGCGCTGGAGCTGGCGCTGTGGGGTGTCGCCGATCCGAACAGCCTCGCGTGGCTCGATCCGCCGCCAGCCGCCAGCCTGGCGCAGGCCCGCGACTTGCTGCAGGAATTGGGGGCGCTTGACGCCACCAACGCGATCACCGCGCATGGCCGCCGCATGACCGGCTTCGGCGTGCACCCGCGTCTGGCGCATATGATGCTGACCGGCGCGGCGCTGGGACTCGGTGGGTTGGCCTGCGAAGTGGCGGCGCTGCTGGGCGAGCGGGACATCGTCAAGGGCCCGCGCGACAGCGACCTGCGCCTGCGCGTCGAACTGCTGCGCGGCCTTGGTGACGGCGGCCATCGTCGCACCAGGGGGGGCTCCGGCGCGATGGATCACGGGGGAGCCCAGCAAGCGCTGAAACTGTCCCGGCAATGGCGACGCCACTTGCATCTGAGGGATGGCGCTGAGAGCGGCGCGATCAGCGCGACCGGGCTTTTGGTGGCGCTCGCCTACCCTGACCGCATCGCCCAACGCCGCTCCGGCGGCGGTTCCCCGGGCGGAGCGGCGGCGCAATACCGCCTGTCCAATGGTCGTGGCGCGTTTTTTGCGGCGCCAGAGCCGCTGTCAGCCGAGGATTGGCTGGCTGTCGCCGATCTCGACGGCGCCGCGCGGGAATCCCGCATCTTCCTGGCGGCCCCCATCACCGTGAGCGAGCTTGAGCAGGCGTTCGCCGACCATCTACGCAGCGAGACGCTGGTGGCCTGGGACAGCCGCGAGCAAACCATACTGGCGCGCCGCCGCCGCATGCTCGCGCACGCTGCCGATATGGCACAGGCCGCAATTCAGCCCGACGCGTGGAAACCCCACGGTCTGCACCGGCAGGCCGATTGGCATCGTGCGGCCCGGCTCCTGCACGGTGTGGACGACGTCGTTGCGTCGGTTGCGCGCGGGGCTGTCGCCCGGGGCGTTGGGATCGAAGGAGGGGTAGCTGGCCAGCGCGAGGATGTCGCCGGTGAACGGATCCATCACCACGGCGCTGGCGCTGGTGTCCGGGCCCTGGTAGAGCATGACGACGTC
>JAVBJZ010000087.1:0-24227 GCA_031546725.1 Azospirillum sp. | reverse complement strand
TGGGACAGCCGCGAGCAAACCATACTGGCGCGCCGTCGCCGCATGCTGTTCTCGCTGGTGCTGAAGGACGAGCGCCTTCCTTCCCCTCCGGCGGAGGCGCTGACGGCGGCGATGCTCCAGGGTGTGCGGGCGATGGGTCTGACGTGTCTCCCCTGGACGGATGATCTGCGCCTCTGGCAAGCCCGGATCGCCTTCTTGCGGCGCATCGAAGGCGAGGAATGGCCGGATGTGTCCGACACGGCGTTGCTGGAAACGCTGGAGGACTGGCTGGCCCCTTTCCTGTCCGGGGTGTCGCGCCGCGCCCATCTCGACCGCCTGGACCTGCACGGCGCGTTGCGGAGTCTGCTGCCCTGGGCGCTGCAAAAGCGCCTGGATGAGGAAGCGCCAACACATGTCACCGTCCCCAGCGGCTCCCGCATCCCGATCGACTACACGGTCGAAGAGCCGGTGCTGGCGGTGCGTTTGCAGGAAATGTTCGGCCTCGCCGAAACGCCACGGGTGGCCGGTGGCCGAATGCCGCTGCTGTTGCATCTGCTCAGCCCGGCCCGCCGCCCGGTGCAGGTCACCCGCAATCTGGCGAGCTTTTGGGCGAACGCCTACAAGGCGGTGAAGGCCGATTTGCGCGGCCAATACCCGAAGCATCACTGGCCCGACAACCCAATGCAGGCCGAACCCACCGCGCGGGCCAAGCCACGACGCTAATACTCTGTCAGTTGTGATCCGCTCTTGGGACCGCGACGGCGGTCCCAGGCGCACATGCGCCCGGAGCCCGGCCTTTCGCGCTGGCGGGTCTACAGGACTGAGCTCGAGAGCTGGCGCATGAGGCCATATGAGTCTAAAGCGGATCGCAATCCGCTTTAGGGCGTTTCCCGATTAGAGAGGCCAAGGGTCTGTTCAGGCGGGCCAGCAATTCGCCAAGCACTCTCTCGGTGGTGTGCAACGCGTCTTCAGGGAATGCTTGCCCCAAATCGGCGGCCCACAGATCGCACAGCTGGTCGGCCTCAGCGAAGGTGCGCGCGCCGGAGTCAGTTAAGACGTAAAGCGGTGAGCGCTCGTGGGACGGATTGGAGCGATGCTCCAGCAATCCTTCGTTCATCAGCCGATTCAATTGCTTCTGCGCTCCCTGACGGGTGATACCCATAGCGCTGGCGATCTGCGGCGCGGTCAGCGACCGACCGGCCAGGGCCAGCGCCCCCAGCACCTGCCACCGCGCGCTGGTCAAGTTCAGCCTCTCGACCAGTCGGTCGCCCTGTTCCAGCAGGCGACCGTTGAGACGGAACACCAACACCATGACGTCAGCCAGCAGTTTTTCCTTCGGACGGGCCATCGTTTCCTCTGGGCGGGCAGGACGGAGCCCCAGACAAGCACAAACGACAGCTGGTTGTCAAAATGCTATTGACAACTGATTTCCCTTAATGACAACTGGTTGTCATTAAGGGCGCTGGAGGGTCCTAGTCACCCAAACTCGCCCTATCCCGCCCTAGCGGGATGCGTGGATCCGTTCCGCAATGGCCCCGCGCTGGGGCCCTGGTATAGCTGGATATAGGAAGAACCGATGCTGAAAAGACTTCATGCCACTGCTGGCTCCCTGGCTCTTCTTACCCTGCTCTCCTTCTGGATCTCGACCGTGGTGGCCGAGGGTTTTTTGAGCTGGCCCGCAGTGGTCGCCGTCAAGGGCGCCATCGTTGAGGGGCTGTTCGTTCTGGTTCCCACCATGATCCTGACCGGCGTGACTGGAGCCGTGCTGTCCCGGGGACGCAGCGGGTTGGTGGCGATCAAGGCCAAGCGGATGAAAATCCTGACCGCAAACGGTGTCTTGGTTATGATTCCGGCGGCGCTATTCCTGAACCTCAAGGCTGCGGCCGGCGAGATGGACGGCCTATTCTCCCTGGTTCAAGCCATCGAGCTAGCCGTAGGCGCAGTGCAGGTCGCCTTCATGTCTATGAACGTCCATGGCGGACTGCGCCTGTCCGGGCGCCTGTCCGGGTGGCGTTCCCATGCTTGAGACGCTGAAGGCTGCCCCTTATGGCGGGCGTGGTCGTGTGCATTGGGCGCTGGGCGACGCGCTCGCTGGATGAAGCTTGTGGCGACCGCCCCTCCGTCCTCCGGCGACCAGCCGGCGGAAATCACCCGTTTGAAACATGACCTGGACCGGGTTCGAATGGAGCGAGATATATTAAAAAACTGTCTCCATTATCTCGGAATCTCTGAAATGCGGTTCCGTATTATTGAGGAGAGTATTTAGAGCTGATCGCAACACCCGACTCCGTCAATCGTCACGCTGCGTGCGTTCCAGCCGCTCGTGGCGCTCTTGGGCTTCCAGGCTGAGCGTGGCGATCGGGCGGGCGTCCAGGCGGCGCACCGAGATCGGCTCCCCGGTTTCCTCGCAGTACCCATAGGAACCGTCAAGGACCCGCTCCAGCGCCGCATCGATTTTAGCGATCAGCTTGCGTTCACGGTCACGGGTCCGCAGCTCTAAAGCCCGGTCGGTCTCCGTCGACGCGCGATCGGCGATGTCCGGTTCCTGGGCGCCGCTTTCCTGGAGGTTGTGCAGAGTCTCATTTGACTCCGCCAGCAACTCCGCACGCCAACGGAGCAGCTTCTGGCGAAAGTACTCCCGCATCAGCGGGCTCATGAAAGGTTCGTCTTCTGATGGCGAATAGTCAGAAGGCAGAAGAAGCGAGGACATCCGATGGCTTCCAAACTCAAAAGGGTAGTCTGAGCGGCGCGGAGTATAGGTAGGCCAGCGCGTTACCGCAACCCTGCGGATGAATGTGCTCGCTTAGGGTAAATCTTTAGAGGCATCGGGGTTAGAATCTCTCCAGACACCACCGTTTTCGCCTGGTTTGTTACAGCGGATTCCAGCCTGTTTGAACCAAAATCCTCTGTAGATCTTTAGTTCACCAAGCAGATCATGGCCTGCTCCGACCAAAAGCTAGGCGCTGCACCAGGAATCACCCGGCCAATTCCGGCTCACGCCGGACCAGGGGGCGGGAATGGGTCCGCCGCCATTTTCTCTATCGTTGAAGCTTCGCCAGCTCCACCTGGGCCCGCAGGTCGATCTCATCGAGGATTTCAGCCAGTTTGGGATCATCCACCTGGACCTTGCGGGACTGGACGATGCGCGCCAGATCGACCAGCTTTTGTGCGGGCAGCGCCTCGGCCAGGATGCCGTGGCGGATATCGTCCAGAATATCCATCATCTCCTGCGCGCGCATCTTGCCACGCGACGCGCGGGCCGTGGCGTCATCGACCTCCTGAAGCGCCAGCACCCCCCCCACCGCGTGCACCGCGGACGGTCCGGTCACACCCTGGGCCGCCGCTGTCTCGCCGCCGAGTTCTTTGGCGAAAGCCGCGCCACCCGTGCCGGCTGCTTTGCCGGCGCGCTGAGTCGAGGCCTTTCCCCGAATATTGCCAGAGCTTTCCACTTTCATGATGTGCGTAACCGAGTGGCGGAAATGAATAAACCAGAGAAGCAATAGCCTAGCACCTGGTCAAGGGTTGCTGCAATCGGGCAAAAATTGCCGGTCCCGTTATGACAAAAACCAGACATGTTTGTCATTTCTTGCCTGAAAACCTGAAACTCACCGACAATGCTTGACTTGGCATACGCTTCGCATAGGCTCCGGCATGCGTCGGAAAGAGGTCTATGCCATGACAGTGAAAGCGACCGCCCCCATGTTTCGTTTCTTCGGCCCTTTTTTGCTGGCTGTCGGCCTCGCCCTGTCGTTGGCGACCCCGGCCTCCGCCGCGTCCGCCCGGCTCAAGGACATCATCGACATCGAGGGCGTGCGCGAAAACATGCTGATCGGCTATGGCCTGGTGGTCGGCTTGAACGGCACCGGCGACAGCCTGAACAACTCGCCTTTCACCGAGCAGAGCCTGACAGGTATGCTTGAACGCATGGGTGTCAACACCCGTGGCACCAACCTGCGCACCAAAAACGTGGCGGCGGTGATGGTGACGGCGACCTTGCCGGCCTATGCCGCACAGGGAACACGCATCGATGTGTCGGTCAGCGCCATGGGCGACGCCAAAAGCCTGCTGGGCGGCACGCTGCTGGTCACCCCGCTGATCGGCGCCGATGGTGAGGTTTACGCGGTAAGCCAGGGCCCCATCGCCGTTTCCGGCTTTTCGGCGCAAGGCCAGGGCGCCAGCGTGACACGCGGCGTGCCGACCTCCGGCCGTATCTCTTCAGGCGGTCTGGTGGAGCGCGAAATCCAGTTCGTTCTGGCCGAACTGCCGGTGCTGCGCCTGTCCCTGCGCAACCCCGACTTCACCACGGCCCAGCGCGTGGCGACCGCCATCAACATGCAGCTTCGCGGCAATCAGGCGCGGGCCACCGACCCCTCGTCGGTGCTGTTGACGGTGCCGCCGGGACGGCGGGGCAATGTGGTCGGCCTGATCACCGAAATCGAACAGCTTCGCATCATCCCCGATCAGGTGGCGCGCGTGGTGGTGGATGAAAAATCCGGCGTCATCGTGATGGGTGAAAACGTCCGCATCAACACGGTCGCCATCGCCCAGGGCAATTTGACGATCCGCATCACCGAAACGCCGCAGGTCAGCCAGCCCGGTCCCTTCAGCCAGGGGCAAACCACTGTTGTTCCGCGCACCGACATTCAGGTAGACGACCAGTCACAAAACCGCTTGGCCGTCATGCAGTCGGGGGTTACGCTTCAGGAGTTGGTGCAAAGTTTGAATGCGCTGGGTGTAGGCCCGCGGGACATGATCGCCATTCTTCAGTCGATCAAGGCCGCCGGAGCCCTGCAAGCCGAGATCGAGGTGATTTGATGGACGCTACCCTGCCCCCTTCTGTCAATTGGAGCCCGACGGCTGAGCGCGCCCGCCAGGACAAAGGCGTGGCGCGAGCGCCGGTGGATGAGAGCAAGGTTGATCCGGCGACGCGAACCAAGATTCGCAAGGCCGCCGACGAGTTCGAGGCCCAGTTCTTCGGCCAGATGCTGGCGCCGATGTTCGAGACGGTCGGGACCGATCCGAACTTTGGCGGCGGCCATGGTGAGGAAATGTTCCGCTCCATGCTGGTCAACGAGTATGGCAAGAAGCTGGCCCAGCACGGAAACTTTGGCATTTCCAACGCGGTCTACGGTGAGCTGCTGCGCGCTCAGGAAGACAGCCATGGAAAGGGAGGCAAGAATGGATAAGATCGACCTTCGCACCCCCAAGAAACGCAGGTCCAACGTCGTCCTGCCGAAGAATGCTGAAGAGCGTGCGGTGGCGTTGATCGACGTCACGGAGCGTCTCATCGCGGTCATCAACCGCGAAACGGAGATGCTCAGCCGCCCGTATTCCCCCGCCGATCTGGGGCAGGTGGCCGACAAGAAACAGCCGTTATCCTTCGCCTTCGACGAGCTGTCGCGTTTACTGCGCATCGACCGTGACGGCATGGCCAATCTGGCGCCCGAGCTGAAAGACCGCCTGACAGCCATGACCGAGGCCCTCGTGGCCAGCGCCACCATCAACGCCGAAGCGCTGAGCATCGCCGTCAAGACACAGAAGATCGTGGCGGAAACGCTTGTCGCCAGCATCAATCTGCTGCGCGATCAGCAACCCGGTCTTTCCTACGATCCCACCGACGGCGGTGGCCGGGCCTTGCAGGGCCATGGTTCGTTGACGCGCGGCGGCCCCACCACTTCGGCCATGCTCAACGCCTCTTTCTAAGAATTCAACGCCCCCTTCTGTTCGCCCAAAATGATAAGAGGCCGCCTCACCGCGGCCTCTTATCATTTTCTGCCTCCCGGCAAGAACCACCTGCCCCACCCGGCGGAAATTGCCGCCCCCCGGCGGGATCTGCCTGGAAATCCCGGCTTTATCCAGCAACCCCTTGAAATGACAGCAACACCTCAGTTGGCCCGCAAATTGCTTATATTCAGCCGAGCCCTTGCCTGAGGACATCGTCATGGAAATTAAGCCGTTCGCTCCCCCGTCTTCCTTCGATACGCCGAACACCGGCGCGTCGGCGAACAACCCCGCGAACGACCTCTTCTCCGAGATGATGGGGCGAGTGGTCAACCAGACCACTGATCGCAACGCGGAAGCCGCCCGGCTCAGGGCAAAGAACGCGGCAAGCCCTCCCGTGGCCGAGCCGACGCGCCCCGCCCCGCCCCCTTACCAAGCCCCCGCGACGGCAAAGCGCAGCGCTGACCCGGCGCCGCGCAACAATGAGACATACGCCGCCCGCGAAGCCCGGCATGAGATTAAAGACAATCCTCCCGACCGGGCTGATAAGCCGCCGGCCAAGACGGATGCGCCCAGCCGGAAGACTGACAAGGCCTCCAAGACCGATAAGGCGGATAAGGGTGATAAGGCGGACAAGAGCGATACAAGCAGGACCGGCAAGGCGCAAAAAGACGACCAGGGCAAAGCCGTTGACGCCAAGGACGTCGATCAGGACGCTGACGCCGCCACAACGGACCACAGCGCGTCCGAGAACACGGAGCGTACCGACGACGCCATCCAGATGGTTGACGCCACGGCGACGCCCGTTGCGCCCGAGGCCATAAAGCCTCCCGTTGTTGATGCCTCCGCCCAGGCGGCGATGAAGCTCGCGGCTGAGGCCGCCGCCAAACAGGCGACCGACGCGCACACGGAAAACACCACGGAAAAGAGCGTGGAGCCGGCAACCGCCGCGGCGCCGCTCATTGCCGCCGATACCCCAGCGCCTGACGCCGCCAAGCCGGATGATGCGACGAAGACCGGCGCGACCGAACCGACCGCCACCCCGCAGGACGCCGCTTCAAAGGCCGCTGCGGCTGAGGCCGCGCTCGCGGCGCTTGCTGCTGAACTGACGGCGACAACCACCGCCTCGTCAACCACCCCCGCGCAGCCGGCGACGCCGGTGGCCGCCACCCTGACGACGCCGAAGCCAGGGAGTTTCGCCAGCACGCAACGTCTCGACAGCGCGACGGCGCTCGCCAACGCTCCTTCCGCCAAAGAAAAGCCCTCCGCACCGGCTGCGGCGACGGATGAGACCTTCAAGCTGCCGGATAATTTGACCGAATTGGCGGGCGCTCGGGGTAGTGAAAAAGCCGCAGGCAAAGGTCAGGCTGAAGCCAACCGCGAACATGCTTCGTCACGGGAACAGGCTGCGGAAGCCCCGGCGCCGACCGCCGCCGCGCCGCCGCGCGCCGCCGAAGCGGCCAAGCCCGTCGTTGCGGTCCCGGCCCTGGAGCCTGTCACCACTGATTCCGTCAAGCCGGTCGCCGAGACCACCACTCAGGACGACAACACCCCGCACATCATGGCGCTTGACGCCGTCAAGGGGGCCGCGCCTCTGGCGGCGACGCAGGGGATCGCCACGTTGCGCGCCACGCGCGGGCCGAACGCGCCCATGGGCGTGCAAGACCAGGTGGCGGTGCAGATCCAGAAGAACGTTGCTGCGGGCAATGACCGCTTCACCATGACATTGCGCCCGGATGAGCTGGGCCGTATCGACATCCGTCTGGAGATCAACAAGAACGGAACCGTCACTGCGATGGTCGCGGTCGACCGACCGCAGACTTTGGAGCTGCTCTTGCGCGACTCCCGCGGAATGGAACGCGCCTTGCAAGACGCCGGGCTGAAAGCGGATGCCGGCAGCCTCAGCTTCAGCCTGCGTGGTGAGGGTTCCTCCTTCGCCGATCAGCAGAACGGGCAGCGCGGCTCCGGTCGCCGTGGCGGTGGCTTCGGCAACGATGCCGAGGCGGCCGACACCTCCATCCAAACCCTTCATCTCGCGCCTGGGCGCGTTGACGTGAGCGTCTGACTTTAAGGATCCAAGCCATGACCACGACGACTTCCGCCACTGACGGATTGAACTGGAACACCTCCAAGCAGAGCACCACCAAAACATCTGACAAAGCCGATGTGTCCACCTCCGGCACCGCATCGGATACGTCGGTCGCCATCAAGGGGCTTGGCAACAATTTCAACACGTTCTTGAAGCTGCTCACCACGCAGATGCAGAACCAGGACCCGACCAAGCCGATGGACACCAACGAGATGACTCAGCAGTTGGTGCAGTTCGCTGGCATCGAGCAGAGCATCGGCACCAACAGCCGCCTTGATAAGCTTTTGGCGATGCAGCAGTCGGCGACGGCGTCGAGCAATCTCAGCTATCTCGGCAAGACCGTCTCTTTTGAAGGCACCGGCTTCACGCTCAACAAGGATACGGTGGAAACGCCACTCAGCTACAGCCTGGATACGGCGGCGAAGACGGTCAATGTGAAGATCCTCGATTCCACAGGAAAGCTTATCCGCACGCTGCCCGGCGATGCGACGACCGGCAAACACCAGGTCACCTGGGATTATAAGGATAACGACGGCCAGTTCGTCCAGCCCGGCGCCTATAAGCTCAGCGTCGCCGCCATCGCTGAGGACCCGAAGACTGTTATCGTCGCCAAGACCTCGGTGTTTGGCCGCGTTGACGGTGTTGGCTCCCAGAATGGTGAAACCACCCTGTCCGTTGACGGTAAAGACATGCCATTGTCAGATATCACGGCGGTATTTTAGAGTGAATTCTGGTTCATCCTGCGCCAAAATTCTCTCTATCTACCCACTCTAAACTAAATTTACTCTGCTCTATAATCGTTTTTCCTTCGAGCCGTCTTTAATCGGCTCGAAGTAACCTTTTGCGCATCAAGGCTTTTTCATTAAAAACGTATTTTTGATCAAATACGCAAAAATAAGCAAATATCAAAAGAATTAACCTTATCGTTTAGGCTTTTGTTAAGCGACCGTGGATACGCTCCGACTCCGCTAGGAGAGCGAGCAATGTTGGAGTGTCCACAGATGTCATCTCACGCTGTTTCAGAGAATGACGATGACGCCAACGGAGCGTCGGTCATCGGCCCTGAAGGCCGGTTGATGTCAGAAGAGGATTTGCCGCCGCCAAACACCAAGCGGTGGGTGATGCGGCGCAAGGCTGAAGTTGTCGCTGGCGTGCGCTCGGGCCTGATCAGCCTGGAGGAGGCGTGCCACCGCTACACCTTGTCGGTTGAGGAGTTTCTGTCTTGGCAACGCCTGATCGATAGCCATGGCATGCGCGGCCTGCGGGCGACCCGTCTACAGGATTACCGCAATGAGCCACGCCCTATCCGCATGTGATCCCATTAGGCCATCCCCATAATGCATGAACGCCGCAGAGCCAACTCTGCGGCGTTCATGCATTATGGGGATGATGGGAGTGGGACATGAGACCCTTCAAGACTTTGGGCTTCCCCTCCGTAATGAATGCATGATGGCGGCCTACCGGGCCAGGTGAAGATCATGACCGACTCTTCCGACCGCAACACCCCTTGGTTGGCGCATTACCCCGCCGGCATCGACTGGGCGATGAACCTCCAGCCGCAATCGCTGGTCGCTCTGTTCGACACCGCCGCCCAGCGTTTCGCGGCGCGCCCTTGTCTCGATTTCCTTGGCCGCCGCTTTACCTACGCCCAGGTGGCCTCTCTGGTGAACCGCACCGCCAAGGGCTTCCAGGACCTTGGCGTCCGGCCCGGCGTCAAGGTTGGCCTGTGCCTGCCCAACACGCCCTATTACGTCATCTGCTATTTCGCCGTGCTGAAGGCCGGCGGCACGGTGGTCAACTTCAACCCGCTCTATGCCGAGCGTGAGATCGCCTACCAGATCGAGGATTCCCAGACCGACATCATGGTCACCCTTGATCTGAAGCAAGTCTATCGTCACGTCGGCGCCATGCTGGGGACGACCCGGCTGAAGCGCATCGTGGTGTGCCCGATGTGCGGAATCCTGCCCACGGTGAAGGGCCTGCTGTTCAAGATGCTGAAGCGCTCTGAACTGGCCTGCATCCCGGACGATGAGGCGCACCTCTCTTTCGAGCGGCTGCTCGCCAACGACGCCCCGTTGAACCCGGTCTCCATCAACCCGACCGAAGATGTGGCGGTGCTGCAATACACCGGCGGCACCACCGGCGTGCCGAAGGGGGCCATGCTCACCCACGCCAACCTGACGTGCAACACGCAGCAGGCGCTGGCTTGGTTCTCCAACCTGCGGGTGGGCGAAGAGCGGATGCTGGCCGCCCTGCCCTTCTTCCATGTCTTCGCCATGACCGTGGTGATGAATTTTGGTCTGGCGTCGGGGATGGAGTTGATTCTGCTGCCGCGCTTCGAGGTGAAGCAGCTCTTGGAAACCATAGCCAGGCGCCAGCCGACGCTCTTTCCCGGCGTGCCCACCATGTACAAGGCGCTGATCTGTCACCCGGATGCAGGCCGCTACCCGCTGACATCGATCCGCTATTGCATCTCCGGCGGCGCCCCGCTGCCCGTGGAATTGAAACATCAGTTCGAGGCGATCACCGGCTGCGTGCTGGTGGAGGGCTATGGCCTGACCGAAGCCTCGCCGGTGTCCAGCGCCAACCCGCTGCTTGGCGTCAACAAGGAGGGGTCGATCGGCCTTCCCCTGCCGGGCGTGACCATCGAAATCCGCTCCCTGGAAGACCCATCCAAAACCGTCCCGCTCGGTGAAAAGGGCGAGGTGGTGATTGCCGGCCCTCATGTCATGCGTGGTTACTGGAAGCGTCCGGAAGACACGGCGCAGACCATCATCGATGGATTCCTGCACACCGGAGACGTCGGCGTCATGGATGAAGACGGCTATATCTTCCTTATGGACCGGCTGAAGGACCTGATCATCTCCGGTGGTTACAACATCTATCCACGGGTGATCGAAGAAGCCATTTACCAGCACCCGGAAGTTGATGCGGTCACCGTCATCGGCGTGCCGGACGACTACCGTGGCCAGAGCCCGAAAGCCTTCGTGCAGCGCAGCGTTGGCTCGACTCTGACGGTGGACGCGCTGAAAACGTTCCTGAACGACAAGCTCTCGCGCATCGAAATGCCCAAACATATCGAATTTCGCAACGAATTGCCCAAGACCATCATCGGAAAACTTTCCAAAAAAGAACTGATCGCCGAGGAAAACCAGAAATGGAAGGGATAAAGCCGATGGATGATCTTTATACGGTCAACCAACTGGCCGAGGAACTGGGGATAACCCCACGAACACTGCGGTTTTATGAAACCAAGGATCTGCTCACACCACGGCGCATCGGCAACAACCGGGTGTATTCCAAACGCGACCGTGCGCGCCTCATGCTGATCCTGCGCGGCAAGCGCCTTGGTTTCTCGCTGGAGGAGATCAGGGAATATCTGGATCTCTACAATGTGGATCCCAGCCAGCAAGAGCAGATGCGGGTTCTGCTGATCCACATCCGCGAACGCCTCGGCGCCCTCGAGCAGCAGCGCCAGGATCTGGAAACCACGGTGTCGGAGCTCAAGGACATCGAGACGCAGGTCATGGCCGTGCTGAAGGAACGCGGCGCCCGGTTGGAGGCCTGACCCAACAGGCGGGCGTGTTTACCGCCGGTACCTGTCCACCCCCCCTTCACGATCACGCCGCAGACAACCTTCCCGGATAAGGTGATTGAGGTGGGCTATCGCCTCCCCCACCGCGAAGCGGGTTTGGTGGACGTCCAGCGTACGGGGAAACAGCGCCTGCATCATCTCATACGCGGTCGCCGGCTCAGCGCAGAGTTCCAGAGTTTTCTCAAGGCGCAAACGGTGGTGTTCGACCAGCTCATCGATGCGACCGTGCAGGCCAACGAAGGGATGTCCATGCGAGGGCAAAACCAGCGATGGGGCCTCCAGGCGCTTGAACTCCGCGAGTGACGCCAGATAGTCGGACAACGGGTCAGCGTTGGGCTCGTGCGGCCAGACGCTGATGTTGGGGCTGATCTTCGGCAGGATTTGGTCGCCGGCGATCAGGATGCCGCGCGCCTCGTCAAGCAGGCAGGCTTGCTCCGGCGCGTGCCCTCGCCCAACGACGATGCGCCATGCGTGGCCGCCAATATCCAGCCTGTCACCGTCATACAGCCGGTTCAACGAGCTGGGCAACGGCGCCACCGCCGTACGATAACCGTTGGGACGGTTGACCACCGCAGCGGTCATCGCCTCCGGCAAACCGGCGCGTCGGTAAAAATGCTCCGTCTGTCGGCGGGATTCCTCATCCGGTTCAAACATGAGCATGCGGCCATACAGCCATTCGGTCAGCGTCGCGTGAAAAGACGCGGAAAAATGCTCGACCAGCCAGCCGGCCAGCCCGATGTGATCGGGATGGAAATGGGTGGCGATGACGCGCGTGATCGGTCGCCCCTTCAGCACGGTGGCGATGATCCGCTCCCATGCCAGACGGGTGGCGTCATTGTTGACGCCCGTGTCCACCAGGGTCCAACCCGCCCCATCCTCAAGCAGCCACAGATTGATGTGGTCGAGTTGAAAGGGCAGCGGCATCCGCAGCCAGTGTATGCCGGGCGCCACCAGAACCGCGCCCCCCTCCACGGGCTGTTCAAAAGAGGGTTGGGGGCTCAGGGTGATGGGCACGGTTGGGTCTCTTTTTTCTGTTTTCAGCCACTTGCCGACCATCATTTCTACAGGGCGTTCCGGTTCAATGTGAACCGAAATCCATCATAACCCTTTGATTTGACGAGAAAATTTATGCATCACCCCTTTTTTATAGTTAAAAATTTCCTATCCTCTGACATTCCCCCAATATAGAAATCATTCAAAATAGTGCAAAATGGATTACCTCCAAAGGAAGCCTTAAGAACTGGCTTTTTTAAAGCGTTTATTAACGACAGATGGCGCAAGAATACTCACACATTCGACACTCGCGAACAGGAGCTCTTCACATGTCTTCTTCGATGGCCACAGACGAAGTCCGCAAGGCTTGTCGTATCCACGCCAGATTGCTGGATGCCTTCATCGCCATGACGGAGAATGAACTGAGTCAGTTGTCTTCCGGTTTCGCTGAGGAAAGTCTGTTGGAGTCGCTGGAGAACATGCGTTCCGCTCGCAAATCCTATGGCTCGATGGCCGGTGTCATCACCGTGTCGAACGCCGCCTGATTTCTGGTCGCGACGATTCTTGGCCGTCAAGCGAAGCGATCAGGGAGCCGTGTGTGCGGTTTACGCCTGATCGTAGAATTTCCCCTGGCGCTGCTTGGATAAAGCCGCAATCCCCGCGGCTTCGCAGAGGCGCTAACTTTGTCTTATTTTTTTGTCTTATTTCATGCTTCGGAGCGCTTGGCATAGACATGAATTGGCAAGGTTTCCTGGGTCCCCGCGTTCGCGGGGATGGCGGTCTTTGGTAGCGTTAACCTCTCCTATCGTCATCCCCGCGAAAGCGGGGACCCAGTCACGATTGTTAGATTCGCAAGAAAAGCAACTAATGGTTATTGCGTGCTGATAACGTTGACATCCTAAAGTTAGCGTCTATGCGCGGCTTCGCCAGATCACTCCGCCGACGATGCGTCGCCCCCCTGGCGGCGTTGCGTGTCACGCCAACGCGCGACGTTGCGGTTGTGATCGCCAAGCGTTTTAGCAAAAGCGTGACCGCCCGTGCCATCCGCGACGAAATACAAGAATTCGTGCCGCTCGGGCTTCAACGCGGCGAGGATCGACGCCCGGCCCGGATTGGCGATCGGTCCTGGCGGCAAGCCGGCGATTGCGTAGGTGTTGTAGGGGGAATCTGTTTTCAGGTCGGCCCGCGTCAGCACCCGCCCCAATTCGCTCAAACCATCGGTCATCGCGTAGATCACCGTCGGGTCCGATTGCAGGCGCATACCTGTTTGCAGCCGGTTGACATAGACCCCCGCCACCCTGGCCCGCTCCGCCGCCACGCCCGTCTCTTTCTCGACGATGGAGGCCATAACCAGCGCCTCCTCCGGTGATTTGTACGGCAACTCCCGGTTCCGGTCTTTCCAGGCGTCGGCCAGAACCTGCGTCATGGCGTGCTGCATGCGCTCGATCAATTGCTCGCGGCTGTCGCCTCGGGAAAAATGATAGGTTTCCGGCAGCAGGCTGCCATCCTTTGGCCGCCCCCCCGCCACGCTGCCGGTCAGCACCGTTTCCTTATCGAGCAGCGCCATGATCTGGGCCGAGGTCAGCCCCTCGGGCACCGTCAAACGATGAATCACCGTGCGGCCACGGCGCATCTGTTCGAGCACATCTTCAATGCTCGCGTTGGCCGTGAACGCGTACTCGCCCGCCTTCAGATCGCGCTGGGAAACCGTCACCCAGGCGCCAAAAACGAACAGCAGCGGCGAGCGAATCACCCCGGCCTCGGCCAAGGTGATCGCTGTGGCTTCCAGTCCGCTTCCACGGGGGATGACGACGGTGACAGACTCACTCAGGGGGCCCGGCGCCACCAGGCGCACACTCCCCCAAAGCACCGCCCCCGCACAGAGCGTTGCCGCAGCGAGCGCCCCGGCCGCTACCCGGAGGCCCCACCCCATGCCGGCCTCCTTTAGGCGAATTCCTTGAAGATCAAGGATGCGTTGGTGCCGCCAAAACCAAAGGAGTTGGACAGAACCGCACGCACGCGGCGTTCCTGGGCCGTCTTCGGCACGAGGTTGACCCCGATACAACTCTCCGATGGGTTTTCGAGATTGAGCGTCGGCGGCACGACGGAGTGATTGATCGCCTTGATCGAGTAGATCGCCTCAACCGCGCCCGCAGCGCCCAGAAGGTGGCCAATAGCCGATTTCGTCGAGGACATGGCGACATGCTCCATGGCCGAACCGAACAGACGCTTGACCGCACCCAACTCGATCTCATCACCCATCGGCGTCGAGGTGCCGTGCGCGTTGATATAGTCGATCCCGTCGGGCGACAAGCCAGCGCGCTGCAAGGCCATCCGCATGGAGCGGAAGGCGCCGTTGCCATCCTCCGCCGGGGCGGAAATGTGATAAGCGTCACCCGACATACCATAGCCGATGATCTCAGCATAGATGTGGGCGCCGCGCTTCTTGGCGTGCTCCAGCTCTTCCAGAACGACGACGCCTGCGCCTTCGCCGATGACAAAGCCGTCACGGTCCTTGTCGTAAGGGCGCGACGCCTTTTCGGGCGTATCGTTGAAGCCGCTGGACAGCGCGCGCATGGCGGCGAAACCGCCGACGCCCAACCGGCACACCGCGGCTTCCGTGCCGCCGGCGACCATGACGTCCGCGTCTTCCCACATGATGAGCCGGGCGGCGTCGCCGATGGCGTGCGCGCCGGTCGAACAGGCGGTGACCACCGCGTGGTTCGGGCCCTTGAATCCGTGCTTGATGGAAATGTGACCGGACGCCAGATTGACCAGGCTGGCGGGAATGAAGAAGGGCGAAATGCGCCGCGCCCCCTTCTCGTGAAGGGTGACCGCCCCCTCGGCGATGCCAGGCAGACCACCGATGCCGGAGCCGACCATGACGCCGGTCCGCTCGCGTTCCTCATCGGTCTGCGGCGCCCAGCCGGAATCCTTGACCGCCTCGTTGGCCGCGCCGATGGCGTAAAGGATGAAATCATCCATCTTACGCTGGTCTTTTGGCGGCACATGAGCGTCGGGATTGAAGTCCCCATCGTTCAGGCCGCGTGGGACCTGACCCGCAATTTTCGAGGCGAGATCGGAAACGTCGAACGACGTAATCGCCCGTATCCCGGATTCGCCGTTGATCAACCGTTCCCAGTTGCTGCGGTGATCGACGCCGAGCGGCGTGACCAGACCAAGGCCGGTGACGACGACACGTCTCATGGGATCTCCTGACTTTTCCTGTCTCAAACCTCAGACAACCGGGCGTCCGCTTGGTGCGGATGCCCGGCAGCCCTCGGTGCGCATGCTTTTTGAACCGCGCCTGTTATCAGGCGGCAGAGTTCGCCTTGATAAAATCAATGGCGTCCTTGACGGTAAGGATCTTTTCTGCGGCGTCGTCCGGGATCTCGCAGCCGAACTCTTCCTCAAAAGCCATGACCAGCTCAACCGTGTCCAGGCTGTCGGCACCGAGATCGTCGATGAAGGAGGCAGTCTCCGTCACCTTCACTTCCTCGACCCCCAGATGGTCCACAACAATCTTTTTTACACGCTCGGCGATGTCACTCATGTTCAACCTTCCAAAGTCCTTGAGACCGCTTGGCAAATTCGGCGGCCCGTGTCACGCCTCGGCGTGTCGTCCTGCCGTGAAAGCCCCGTCCGATAACATATTTCAACAGCCTTGACCAGCACCCGCGAAGCCAAGGTCCCGCCACCTTCATTCTTGTCTTGAGGACGCTTCAGATCATCGCCATGCCGCCGTTGATATGCAGCGTCTGGCCAGTGATGTAGGCGGCCTCTTCACTTGCCAGGTAAACCACCCCGGCGGCGATTTCCGCAGGCTCGCCCATGCGGCCGGCAGGGATGGCGCCCAGGAGCTTTTCTTTTTGATCGCCGGTCAGCGCGTCGGTCATCGCCGTGGTGATGAAACCCGGCGCGACGCAGTTGACGGTGATGTTGCGTGAGGCGACTTCGGCGGCCAAGGCTTTGGACATGCCGATCAAGCCGGCCTTGGACGCGGCGTAGTTCGCTTGGCCCGGATTGCCGGTCACGCCAACGATGGAGGTGATCCCGATGAGTCGCCCCCACCGGCGCTTCATCATCCCACGCAGCACGGCGCGCGACAGACGGAAGGCGGCGGTCAGGTTGACGTCAAGGACCTGATTCCAGTCTTCGTCCTTCATGCGCATGGCGAGCTGGTCGCGCGTCAGGCCGGCGTTGTTCACCAGGATATCGATCCGGCCCATGGCCGATTCGGCGTCCTTGACCAGTTGGTCGGTCGCCACGGCGTCCGCCAAATTGCCGGGGGTGATCCGCACGCGCTCTCCGCCCAGTTCAGCGGCAAGCTTTTCCAGCGCCTCCGTGCGGGTGCCCGACAAGGCCACCGTGGCGCCTTGGGCATGAAGAGCCTTGGCGATGGACGCGCCGATCCCACCGGATGCGCCGGTGACCAGCGCGCATTTCCCCGTCAGATCAAACATGGCGAAGCCTCACAGAGTCTTAAGGAACGCGTCGATGTCGGCCGGAGCCTGCACACTGACCGCGCTGACATCTTTATCGATGCGCTTGGTCAACCCGGCAAGCACTTTGCCGGCCCCCAGCTCGACCAGCGACTCCACGCCCTGCGCCTTCATATAAAGGACGCTCTCGCGCCAGCGGACCATGCCGGTCACCTGCTCGACCAGCAGGCGGCGAATCGCCGCCGGATCGCTGACCGCCGTTGCGGTGACGTTGGCGACCAGCGGCGTCACCGGGCTGTTGACCGTAACCGCGTCCAGCGCCTGGGCCATGGCGTCAGCCGCCGGCTTCATCAGCAGGCAATGGAAAGGCGCGCTCACCGGCAGCCGGACCGAACGTTTCAGCCCCCGCTCCGCGGCGATGAGGATGGCGCGGTCGATGGCGTCGGCATCCCCGGAAAGGACCACCTGCCCCGCTGCGTTGTCGTTGGCGACGGCGCACACCTGCCCCTCAGCCGCGTCCGTGGCGATCGCCTGCGCCTGCTCCAGATCAGCGCCAAGCAGGGCCGCCATGGCCCCCTTTCCCACCGGAACCGCCTTCTGCATGGATTGGCCACGCAGCTTCAAAAGGCGCGCCGTATCCGCCAAGGAAAAGGCGCCCACCGCGCACAGCGCGGAATATTCCCCCAAGCTGTGCCCGGCCACCAGCGTGGCGTGCTTGCGCACATCAACGCCACCGTGCTGCAACACCCGCAGCACCGCGATGCTCACCGCCATCAGCGCCGGCTGCGCGTTTTCGGTCAGCGTCAGATCCGCCTCTGACCCTTCAAACATCAGGCGAGACAGGCGCTGGTTCAGCGCATCATCGACTTCTTCAAAGGTCTGGCGGGCGACAGCAAAGGCCTCCGCCAACGCGCGCCCCATACCAACGGCCTGGCTGCCTTGCCCCGGAAAGACGAACGCCCTGGTCATAGTCTCTATCAAAACCTGTGTGTTGATGCGGCGCACCGCCTTATGAAAGAGGCGGACAGTCATACCCGCCAAAGGACACAAGTCAAGCGCCGCCGCACGCGCTATGCGCCAAAACATCACCCCTCAACAAGCTCCGCCGCCAGCACATAACGCAAGGGGCCCTGCTCGACTGCATCGAAGGGCCAGCATGTGGCGAGCGCGATTGACGGCGTGGGCGCATAAGCATCGACGCTGAAACGGTTGCTTTCCACAACCTGCCCGCCGGTGACGCGGTATGCGCCACGGTATCCCTTGATATCCTCGACCAGGATCGTGTCGCCGGGGCGCAGATCCTTGAGAAACCGAAAATGCGTGTCACGGTGGGCGGCGAACACCGCCGTTCCGTGCCGGCCCAGCACCCCGCCATCGGGAAGCAACGTCGGGCCAAACGCCATCGCCGCCCCCGATCCGCCGGAAAGCACGATCTGGTGCAGGCCGAGCCGGGGCACGCTGATGCGTGCGACCGGCCAGTTGTCCGCCCAGGACCAGGCCTTCACCGGCTGCTGGCGGTCCTGGGCCTCGGCAAAGGCCCGATCGAGCAGGATCTGCGCGACCACCGCCTTGGCCGGAATAAGGAGGCCCTTGCCGATCATCAAGGCTCCGGCAAGCATCAGAACCACGAAGGGAGCGAAGTGAAGGAAGCGGGCGCGTCCTCCCATCACAAGCGTCAGACGCATTCCTCTCTCCGCCCCACGGTGTGGAGGAAACGGGTGGTCACCAAGCCGGCCAGGCCCAACCCAAGCAGCAGCAAACCACCGCGCAGCAGCAACCCGGCATCGGTTGCGGTGTGGGGAAGATTGACCGATTGCGACGGCTGATAGGAGACAACCCCGGAACCGACGGTCTTGTCGAAATCCTGACCATGCGGGAGGTTGAGCGGCACGTTCGCTTTGTCCAAGGGGGCCTCTTCCGGTCGGCTGGGCGTGTGATCGACAGCGACAAGGCTGGTCTCGCGCGTGACCAGGGAGAAGGTCAGGCCAAGCTCCGCGATGCTGGACGCGGCGCTGTCGTTAGTGACCCTTCCGAGCTGGTTCGCCACCTCCACATCGGTGATCCGCCGCTTCGCCCAGAGCTTGGCGACGCCCGGCGCTTCGATGGCGTCCTTCAGGTCCACTGTCCGTTCCCACGGCGCGCCGGCGATGCTGCCGTGGATTTTCAATACGCCGCCAAGCGTCGGCGCCTGCGCCAGCATGACCAATGGCTGCCCTTGATAGAGGTCGGGCAGTTGATCGGGGGTAAAGCGCGCGTCGCTCTCTTCGCTGGTGACCGCGATGTCGGTCATGACCGGGCGCGTCAGCTGGTTGAGAAGCTTGGTCATGCGCGAGGAGACGTCAGCGGTGTCGCCAATGTTGGTGTAGGAGCCGCGCCCGACTTCGGCCATCCGGCTCATCAGGAAATTATTTGGCGCCGAACCGATACCGACCATGAAGACACGGCTGCGCCCACGCGCCGCGCCGAGCGTGGCCAGCATTTGGGTCTCGTTGCTGATTGCGCCGTCGGTGAGGAAGATGATTTGGCGAACGCGGCCCGTATCCTCGGGCGTAGCGTCGGCCAGCGCGGCTTTGAGCGCCGGCAGCATCTCCGTACCGCCCTGCGCGTTGATCGAGTCGGCATAGCGATAGGCCAGTTGCAACTGCTCGAGCGTCGCCGGCACAGGATGATCAAACAGTTTGGTCATCGTGTCGTCGAAGCGGATCACGTTGAAGCGGTCGGTGGGCTTCAGGCTGCGCAACGCAAGCTGAAGGCTGGCGCGGGCTTGCTCCATCGAGGGTCCAGCCATCGAACCGCTGTTGTCGATGACGAACACAAGGTCGCGCGGCAGCACGGACGGCGCCGAATCATCGGCGGGCGGCGCGATCACCGCCATAAGATAGTCCTTGTCGCCCAGGTGTTCGCGGAACAGCTCAAGCGCCGGAGCGGCTTCGGCCGAGCGCCACCGCAACTCGAAATCGCGGTCGGCGGGAACCTCATTGTCGGCGAGACGGATGGAGTATCCAGCCTCGCCGTCCTTCTCAACCAGCACCGCGTGATAAGGGCTGACAAGAGCGGCGGGTGTGAAGCCCGGCTTCAGATGCACGGCGATCGAGACCGGGTTGACCGGCGCGTTCTTGCGCGGATCGAGGACCGGAGCGGTTATCGACGCCGCGTCCACGAGAGCCGCCGCACTATCGATCGACGCGGGCGGTATATAGCGGGGCCCGACCACCAGCGGGAGGCGCAGCGTATAATCGCCGGAAACCCGCATGACCGGCGCCTGGTATTCGATGGCGATCTGCACGGTCTCGCCCGGCCCGATATTGGCGATGCGGTTGGTGAACATGTTGGAGCGCTGCTGTTCGACGAGCCCGGTTTTCTTCCCTTCGGCCTTGGCGTCCTGGTAGATCATGTAAGCCTCGGCCCGGCGTTTGATCTCGCCGACAATGACCCTTTGACCGATAAGCATTTTCAAGCTGTCAACCGCGCCATCCTCCGGCAACGGGTAGAGATAGGTCGCCTCGACCCAGACGTCGCTTGTGTTGCGAAAGGATTGAACGACCTTCACGCGCGCCGTCTGGCCGGTGATGGCGACATCCATGTCCGTGCCAAGACGCACCGCCGGCTGTTCGAGACCATCCCCGCTGCGCATCAGCAAAGCCCCCGCCGTGATGCGATCTTCCGTCTTAGGGCCCGTTCCCGCCACAGCGGCCGTAGCGCTCACCACCATGGCCGTTAGAAAAAGGAGAAAGGGAATCCCCTGTTCCAGGCGCGGCTTAAGCAGACAAGACTTCAAGATGGATGAGGATGGCATTGGCGTGGCTCCGTTTCTTGGAAGCCAACCATTACAATCTGGTCATTCCGTACAACCACCAGGAATAGAAGCAAATTCCCGCCACCACCCCTCCGCGCTCCGCACGGCGATTGACGGCTGGTGCGCGGTTGTGCGGATATGTGCGGAAAGTGGCGGAGGGCGGCGGTGGTGAACGACGGGCTGGACGACGAACCGACAGCGGCTATCGCTCGCCGTATCCGCGAGGAGCTGGCGCGCCGCCGCATCTCGCGCCAAGCCCTTGCCGATATCGCCAGGATCAGTGTCTCAACCTTGGAAAAGGCGCTGGCCGGACGGCGCTCCTTCACCTTTTCCACGGTCATCCGGCTTGAGGAGGCCTTGGGAACGTCGTTGCGCGAAACGCCCGTCCCCGCCGGACCACCGCCACCGACGGCGCTCCCGCAAGCGCAGCCCCAACAAGCGCCGATGGAACTGGGCGCCTATACCCGAAAGGCGGTTAGCTGGCTTGAGGGGAGCTATCTCACGCTGCGGCCTTCCTTTAAAGACAACGCTGGCGTTTACAGCTATCGCACGACGATTGAGTGGGATACGGAGCGCTCGCATCTGGTCTTTGCCGAAACCGAGCGGGTGGACAGCTCCTTCGCCCAGCGTGGCGCCGTCTCGCTGCCCAGCATCTCCGGCCACATCTATCTTGTTACGAACAAGGACGGACAATACCGCCTCGCCATGCTTGGCCGCCCGACTGTGGACGGTTCGCTCTACGGGGTGCTGACAACGCTGGTGATCGGGCACGGTTCACAATTGGGTCCCGCCGCTTCGCCGTTGGCCCTGCTGCGCCTGGAAAAGCAGGCCGAGCCCGCCTTCGGGTCGATCGACCCAGGCCACGCCGCGTATTCACGCTACCGCGCCGCGATCGATGGCGTCACCCACGGCGATTTCGCGCGCTTTCCTCAATAATCCCCTGCCCGCGATGGCCAGCTTGGCAATGAGCGCCTTGCCTCGCCTGGGTTTTTGTGTATAGTCGCCGCCTTCCTAACTCCTTGCCGGGCGCGCCTGCGCTTCGGTTAGGCCCGGGCGGCTGGCCGGACTCCGAAGGTGGAGACCGGAACGACAGCGCCGGACCACAAACAGCCATGGGGAGTACGATGGCTTTTTACGAGTGCGTGCTTATCGCACGTCAGGACATTTCGGCCGCCCAGGCCGAGCAGCTCGGTGAGCAGTTCGCCCAGATCATCCGTGATAACGGTGGTCAGGTCACCAAGACCGAGCAGTGGGGCCTCAAGACCCTCACCTACAAGATCAAGAAGAACCGCAAGGCCCACTATATTCTGTTCAACATCGACGCGCCGGCCGCCGCCGCCGCCGAGATGGAGCGGAATATGAGCATCAACGAAGACGTGCTGCGCTACATGACCGTGCGCGTCGACGCGCTCGACGAGAATCCGTCGGTGATGATGCAGAGCCGTGGTGAGCGCAGCGACCGTGGGGACCGCGGCGACCGCGGCGACCGTGGCCCACGCCGCTTCGATGATCGCGGGCCCCGCCCGCCCCGCCGTTCCGAGCAGCCGGCTGCTGAAGGGGAGACCGCCTGATGAGCGATAAGCAGAGCACGGGCGGCGCCGCCGCCCCGCGTTCGGGCGGCGCGACGCGCCGTCCGTTCTTCCGTCGCCGCAAGACCTGCCCGTTCTCGGGCCCGAATGCTCCGGCGATCGATTACAAGGACGTGAAGCTCCTGTCCCGCTTCATCTCGGAGCGCGGCAAGATCGTGCCGAGCCGCATCACAGCGGTCTCCACGAAGAAGCAGCGTGAACTGGCCCGTGCGATCAAGCGCGCCCGGTTCCTGGCGCTTCTGCCCTACGTGGTGAAGTAAGCCCGGAACGGGCCGGAGAGGAATGAGGATATCCCCATGCCCACGGCCTTGGTGGTCGCCATCGCGGGTGGTGTGGTCAGTGCGGCCTTGTACGTCTCGGCGCTGTTTGCCGGCGTCACCGCGCTGATCCTCTGCTATCTCGCGCCGTTACCGTTGTTCCTCGTCGGTTTGTGGTCTGGCGCCGCCACCACGAGCATTGCCGGGGCAACGGGCGCGATGGTGGTGGTGGTCGCCACAGGCAGTCCTTGGGGCGCCTTGGGCTATGCCCTGACCGAAGCGGCGCCGGCGGTCTTCATCGCCCGTCAGGCGCTGTTGGCCCGACGGACGGCATCGGGGGGCGTCGAGTGGTACCCACCCGGGCGGCTTCTGCTCGGCTTGGTCGGCTTCGGCGTTGCGGCGTTCTTTATCGCCGTGGTGTTGACGCTGGATCAGCCCGAGGGGCTTGAGGGCGTCGTCCGCCGGATGGTGCAGGGTATCTCCCAACAACTCCTCGCGCTGGGGGCGACGCTCCCTTCGTCCGGGGAGGAGCAACTGGCGGCGGTGGCGCCAGGCCTTGTGGTGATCTCATGGTTGGCCATGACGATCATCAACGCGGCCCTGGCGCAGAAGCTCTTGATGCGGTTTGGCCGCAATCGGCGTCCGCCGATGCGGCTGACCACGCTGGAGTTGCCGGATTGGGTGGCTCTGGCGTTCGTGGGCATGATCGCCGCAACCATGGCGCTGCCGTCCGAGGTGGGATTCCTGGCGCTCAATGTGGCGCTGGTGCTGTCGCTGCCCTTCGGCCTGGTTGGGTTGTCCGTGGTGCACGCCTTTGTCCAGCGCCGACCGGCCAAGGTGGCGCTGCTCGTTGGGTTCTACCTATTCCTGTTTCTCTTCGGCAGGTCGATCCTTTTGCTGATCGGCCTGGGTGTGATCGAGCAATGGATTGGGCTGCGCCGCCGTTGGGCGCGCGTCAGCCCCGATCAGGAGGACGAGTGATGGAAGTTATTTTGTTGGAGCGGGTCGAGAAACTCGGCCAGATGGGGCAGATCGTCAAGGTCAAGCCCGGCTTCGCCCGCAACTATTTGCTACCGCAGCGCAAGGCCATGCGCGCCAGCAAGGCGAACCTGGAGCATTTCGAGAAGCAGCGGGCCTACCTTGAGGCGCAGAATCTTGAACGCCGCAAGGACGCCGAAGCCCTTGCGCCGAAGCTGGATGGTCTGTCGGTCATCATCACCCGCCAGGCGGGTGAGACCGGCGTCCTGTACGGTTCGGTGTCGAGCCGCGACATCGCCGAGGCCATGACCGCCGCCGGCATGGCGGTTGAGCGCACCCAGGTCGCCATCGACCAGCCGATCAAGACACTGGGCCTGTTCCGGGTCCGCATCGTGCTGCACCCGGAAGTCAGCCAGAAGGTGACGGTCAACGTCGCCCGTTCGCTGGAAGAAGCCCAACTGCAAGCGCAGCGCGGCAGCATGATCACCGCGGCCGACCTCGACAAAGAGGAAGAAGCCAACGAGATCAGCGCGACCGAAGACGAGGACCAAGACGAAGAGGTGTAAAGCTATCGGTCGAAAGGCCGATCACGCCGACCGCTCGTCCAAGAGCCGCCCGCTTCCGCTAAGGAACGGGCGGCTTTTCTTTTGCCCGCAGCCTTTATCTTCGTGCTTCAAAACCCTTGGTGCAGGCCTGAATAAGGTTTCCTGGGTCCCCGCTTTAGCGGGGATGAATGTAATTTATAGCGTTAACATCTCCTATCGTCATACCCGCGAAAGCGCGGACCC
>JAVBJZ010000075.1:0-5826 GCA_031546725.1 Azospirillum sp. | reverse complement strand
GCCCAAGTCAATACCGCCCCACTGCTGCTCCGCCCAAGCCCACTCCGTCGCCATCGCCATCGCCCCCTCCACTGGTACGACAGGGCAACAGCCGGCCCTCAAGCCTTGCTCCTTGACGGTAACTTGTGGGTAAGGGCAAGGGCTCAACGGCCCAGTCGCGCTTCCACGCTCCGAAAATCACAGATGGCAGAGTACAGCCCTCATTGACAGGCACAAGGATTTTCCTTACGGTAAGGATATTCCTTGTCAGAGAGGCGCCGATGATCACAAGCAAACTCACCAGCAAGGCCCAAACAACCATCCCGCAGCCGGTGCGCGTCGCCTTGGGCCTGCATGAGGGCGACGAAATCGCTTACAGCATCGAGGGGGGGCGGGTCATCCTGACGCGCGCCACAGTCGTAACGGCTGACGATCCGTTCCGCACCTTCACTGAATGGAACAGCGAAGCGGACCGGCGCGCCTATGCCGACCTTTGAACCGTGGGACATCGTCAAGGTGCCGTTCCCTTACACCGACAGGCCGGTGCGTCAGCGCCGTCCTGCACTGGTTGTAGCAGCCGGTGACCTGCAAGCGCACCACAGCCTCGTCTGGGTGCTGATGGTCACCAGCGCCGACAACCGCAGTTGGCCAACCGATGTCGCTATCAGTGCTCTTGACAGTGCGGGGCTGCCGGCCGCGTCTGTCGTCCGCACGGCAAAAATCGCCGTCATCGACTGCCGCGATGCGGAACGCCTTGGCACATTACCGAACGCGGATCGCACTGCGGTAGTGGCCCATCTGGCGGAGCACCTGGCCACCGCCACCACGCCCCATGAAGCGCAGTGATGACATACAAACTCCGATTCAGAGCGCTGGGCATAGGCGTTATCGGCATAAGTTTTAGCGCCACAGCGGCAGCCCTTCCCATTCCATGAGCTTCGCACGCGCCATCGCCACCGTCGGCAGCCTGACTCTGTTGAGCCGGTTGGCTGGCTTCGCCCGAGACATTTTGACCGCCGCCGTGCTGGGCGCCGGTCCGGTGGCGGACGCGTTCTTTGTCGCGCTGAAACTGCCCAATCTGTTCCGCCGCACCTTCGCCGAAGGGGCTTTCTCCGTCGCCTTCGTGCCCTTGTTCACCGCTGAGCTGCACAAAAACGGTCGCCAGGCCGCCATCGCCTTCGCTGGAGAGGCGATGGCCATGCTGCTGGCGGTGCTCGTGCCCTTCGCCATTCTGGCCGTCGCTGGCATGCCGGTGCTGATGCAGGCGTTGGCCCCCGGATTCACCGATGAACCGGCCAAGTTCGCGCTGGCCGTCGGCATGGCCCGCTTGACCTTCCCGTATCTTGTGCTGATCGCGCTGGTGGCGTTGCTGGGCGGCGTGCTGAACGCGCTGGACCGCTTCGGGCCGTTCGCCGCAGCGCCAATCGCCTTCAACCTGACGCTGATCGCCGCTTTGTTGCTGGCCCCGCATTTGGGATTCGAGCCCGGTTCCTCGATGGCGGCGGCGGTGACCCTGTCCGGCGTGGTGCAACTCGCCTGGATGGCCTGGGCGTGCCGGTGCGCGGGCATTGTTCTGCGCCTGCCCCGTCCACGGTTGTCGGCGGGCGTGCGGCGTCTGTTCCGCCTTGTCGGGCCGGGGGTGCTCGGGGCCGGGGTCATGCAGATCAACCTGTTCCTCAACATGATTTTGGCGTCGCTGCTGCCCACCGGCGCGGTGTCCTATCTGTATTACGCCGACCGGCTGAACCAGATGCCGTTGGGCGTCATCGGCATCGCCATCGGCACGGCGCTGCTGCCTATCCTGTCGCGCTCCGTCGCGGCGAACGACAGCAGTGCGATGCACGCCCATATCAACCGGGCGCTGGAATACGCGCTGCTGCTGGGGTTGCCGGCGGCGACGGCGCTGGTGGTGGCGGGGCAGCCGATCATCGCCGTGCTGTTCGAGCGTGGCGCCTTCGGCCCCCTCGAATCCACCGCCACCGCCCGCGCGCTGGCCGCCTACGCCGCCGGCGTTCCCGCTGCGGTCTTGGTGAAGGTGTTGAGCGCCGCCTTCTTCGCCCGCCACGACACCGCCACGCCCGTGCGCGCCGCCATAGTCACGACGGTGACGAACGTCGCTTTATCCTTGGCGTTGATGCCGCTGCTGGGGCATGTCGGCATCGCCCTGGCGACCGGCGTCACCGCGTGGTTGAACGCGGCGTTCCTGGCCCGCAGCCTGCACCGACAGGGTGGGATCGCCGTGGACGCACGCCTTCGCTACCGGGGGCCGCGCATCCTGCTGGCGGCGCTGGGCATGGGGGTGGGGCTGGGTGGGGCGATGCTGCTGCTGACGCCACTCCTCAGCGATGGCGCGACCATGGTGCGGTTCGGCGCATTGGCGCTGCTGGTGACCGGTGGGGGCGGGCTCTTCCTGGCTTTGGTCCAGCTTTTGGGCGGCGCCGCTCTGTCCGATCTGAAGGCGCTGGCCAGACGGCCAGAAGCCGCCCTCCCTCTCTCTTGACCCGATCGTCATGGCGGCCCATAAAACCCGCCTTCGTTATGCTTGGGACGACGTGAAAGGGCTCCTTGTGAACCGTATCTTTTCCGGCATGCAGCCGACCCGCCAACTGCACCTCGGCAATTATCTGGGCGCGTTGCGCAACTGGGTGGCCTTGCAGGATGGGTATGAGTGCATCTTCTGCGTCGTCGATCTGCACGCGATGACCATCGCGCAAGAGCCGGAGGTCCTGCGCAACAACACCCGCGAAGTCGCCGCCGCCTACATCGCCGCCGGCATCGACCCGGAAAAGAACATCCTCTTCAACCAATCCTTCGTGTCCGGGCATTCCGAACTGTCGTGGATTTTGTCCTGCTACACGCCGTTGGGCTGGCTGAACCGCATGACGCAGTTCAAGGAAAAGGCCGGCAAGCAGCGGGACCTGGCCAATCTGGGCCTGTACGCCTATCCGGTGCTGATGGCCGCCGACATCCTGCTGTACAAGGCGACGCATGTGCCGGTCGGCGAGGACCAAAAGCAGCATCTGGAACTGGCCCGCGACATCGCCGGCGCCTTCAACCACCAGCACGGGGTTGATTACTTCCCCCTACCCGAGCCACAGATTCTGGGTGAGGCGACGCGCGTCATGAGCCTGCGCGACGGCTCCAAGAAGATGAGCAAGTCGGATGAGTCCGAGTACAGCCGCATCAATATGACGGATGACGCCGACACCATCGCCCAAAAGATCCGCAAGGCGAAAACCGACCCCGAGCCGCTGCCGGACAATTTGGAAGAGCTGGAAAAGCGCCCGGAAGCCGACAATCTCGTGACGATCTACGCAGCCTTGTCCGGCGAAACACGCGAGCAGGCGATCCAGCGCTTCTCCGGCGCGCAGTTTTCCGGCTTTAAAGCCGCGTTGGCCGACGCGGCGGTGGCGCATCTGGGGCCGATCACCCGCCGCATGAGCGAGCTTTTGGCCGACAAGGCCGAAATCGACCGCCTGCTGCGCAAGGGCGGTGAGCGCGCCATGGCCATCGCCGACACGCATCTGGCTGAGGTGAAAGACATCGTCGGCCTGCTGCGCCCTTGAGATAAAACCGGCGAAACACCGGTCGCCGGCCTGTGGCCGTATTGCCACGTCCGGCGTCCCCTGCGCATCCCGGCGATGACGGCTCTGGACGGCCTTGACCTGCCGCGCGAGGGTGGGCTTTCCCCTGTCTTTGCCGGAAGCCCTCTTGCATCTCCCCACCCGCCTTTTGTCCGGCCTCGCCGCGTTCGCCCTGCTGTGCACGGCGCTGTTCGCCAAGCCGATGGGGGTGGATGACCGATTGGCGCCGATTCCCTGCTGGTTCACCCCACCCAAGGGTGAATCCGCGCTGTGCGCCACCATCATGGCGCCGGAACAATATGACCGCCCATCCGCACGGACTCTGCGCCTGACCGTCGCGGTGCTGCGCAGCACCGCCGCCAAACCCGCCGCCGATCCGGTGATCTTCGTCGAAGGCGGCCCTGGCGCATCGCCTTTCGGTCCTGCCGAGTTGACGGAGGAACGGATGGAGTCGTGGTGGGAATTGTCCGCGCCGTTCCGGCGAACCCGCGACTTCGTGTTATTCGATCCACGCGGCATCGGTCGGTCGGAGCCAAACACCAACTGCACGGAGCTGGACGGGCTGGCCGGCCCTTCACGGGTGGTGAACCGGGAGGGGAGGGAGCGGGACTCGGCCCGTCACCTCAAAGATCTCCCACCGCCGCCCGTTCAAATCGAAGCGGAATCCGCAGTGGAGGCCTGCGCGGTGCGGTTGCAGGGGGCTGGGGTCGATCTGGAGACGTTCACCACCGCAGCGGCGGCTGATGACATCATCACGATCGCCACAGCGCTTGGCGCAACGCGCTTCAACCTGCTCGCCGTATCCTATGGCACGCGCGCCGCCCTGGAGGTGCTGCGCCGCTCCCAGTCTCAGGTCCAAGAATCTCAGGTCCGCGCGCTGGTTCTGGACGCCGTCTATCCATCGGATGTGAACGCGGTTGAGGAGGAAGCTTGGCTAACCCAGCGGGCGCTGCGTCAATTGTTCGACGACTGCGCCGCCAGCCGCTCGTGCCGCACCGCCTTCCCGAACCTGGAACGCCGCTTCCTCGCTCTGGCGGCCGCATTGAACGCTTCTCCCGTCACGGTGAACGTCGGCGCCTTACAGCAGCCGCTGACGGTGCGCCTGGATGGAACCACGCTGATCGCCGCTGTGCTCGAAGCCATGGCCGAGGACAGCCCCATCCGGCGTTTGCCCGCGCTGATCAACCAGGCGACCCGTGGTCGGCTGGAGCCGCTGGCGCGGTACGCGCCGACGCTTCGCCTGGGTGACCCGGACACCGCCGAGGGGATGGCCTTTTCCATCGAGTGCCGCGAAACGGTGAACGCCGCCGATCCCCTGCGCAGCGCCAACAACCATCACCGCTGGTCCGTGCTGCCGGGGGGCGAGGCGGACGATCCAGAAAAACGCGTGTGCGCGGTTTGGCCGTCCGGTCGCGGTCCAGAGACGACCGCGCGCCAGCCCGTCGCCAGCGCCGTGCCGGTGCTGCTGTTTTCCGGGGCCTATGATCCCGTGACCCCACCGGAGTGGGGGGCGCACGCCGCTCATACCCTGTCGCAGAGCCAGCACATGGTGTTCCGCGCCACCGGCCATGTGGTGACCGCCAGCGAACCCTGCGCACGCCGCAGCGCCGCGCGCTTCATTGAACAGCCGGATTCGGCAAAGCGTCTGGCCTGTCCGACCGCCAATAAGCCACCCGCGTTCGATGCGCGCTGATCATTGACTTTGTCGGGCCGGCTTGGCCGGCAAACCGCCGGTTCGCGATGAGAAAAAGCTGGAAAGGCGCAGTCCCACGAGGGTGAGAAAAACCACAGCGTAGACAAGGGGAGTGATCTGCCATCCCTTCACCAGCATGATGTAGTGAAGACACCCCCCCGTTCCGGCAATGAACACGGCCTTGTGCAAGGCCCGCCAACGCCGCCCGCCGATACGGCGGAGCATAGCGTTGGTCGAGGTCGCCGCAAGCGTGGACAAGAGCACGAAGGCGCCCATGCCGATGGTGATGTAGGGACGCTTGATGATGTCTTTCCACACCGCCAGCCAGTTGAAGAACTGGTCGACCCCAATATAGGTGCTCAAATGCAGCACGGCGTAGAAGAAGGCGAACAGCCCGATCATCCGCCGGAACCGCGCCAAGCCTGAAAGGCCGGTCAGCCGGCGCAACGGCGTCACCGCCAGCGCCAGCAACAAGAAACGCAGCGCCCATAACCCACTCTGCCGAACGGCCTCGGCCACGGGCTCCGCCCCCAGCCCGTCCGTGGCGGCCAGCCAGAAGGTCCAGACCAT
>JAVBJZ010000082.1:0-5192 GCA_031546725.1 Azospirillum sp. | reverse complement strand
TGGCGGCGATGACCGCCAAGCTGGGGCCGGACGTGGCCGGCATCATGCTGACCAACCCCAACACCTGCGGGTTGTTTGAACGCGACATCCGGGCGATCGCCGACGCCATTCACGATGCGGGCGGGTATTTCTACTGCGATGGCGCCAATTTCAACGCCATCGTCGGTCGGGTGAAGCCCGCCGACCTCGGCATCGACGCCATGCACATCAATTTGCACAAGACCTTCTCCACACCGCATGGCGGTGGCGGGCCGGGCTCGGGGCCGGTGGTCTTCTCGGCGGCGTTGGCGCCGTTCGCGCCGATTCCCGCGGTGGTGCGTGAATCAGGCGTCTTCCGGCTCGTTGAGAACCAGGAGAAGAGCACGGCGTTCGGTCGGATGAAGGCGTTCCACGGCCAGATGGGCATGTTCGTCCGGGCGCTTTCCTACATCCTCAGCCACGGCGCCGATGGGCTGTGGCAGGCGTCGGGCGATGCGGTGCTGAACGCCAACTACCTGATGGCGTGTCTCCAGGACACGCTGACGCCGTCGTTCGAGGGGCCGTGCATGCACGAGTGCCTGTTCGACGACCGCTTCTTGAAGGGAACGGGCGTAACCACGCTCGACATCGCCAAGGCGTTGATCGACGAGGGTTTCCATCCCATGACCATGTATTTCCCATTGGTCGTGCACGGCGCCCTGCTGATCGAGCCGACCGAAACGGAGTCCAAGGCCGCTCTGGACCAGTTCATCCAAGCGCTGAAGTCCCTGGCGGTGCGTGCGAGAGAGGGTGACGCGGCCTATTTCCAGGGGGCCCCCCGGTTGACTCCGCGCCGCCGCCTGGACGAAACCGCAGCAGCCCGCAAGCCCGTGCTGCGCTGGACGCCGGAAACTGAACCGGCGCTGGCGGCGGAGTAGGAAACAAGAAGGGGCAGGCCGTAGCCTGCCCCGCATCTTGTGCCCGCCGAGGCGGGCTTGTTAACGACTGGGCGGCATTAGCATCCAGACGCAACGCAAAGCGCATCGCATGCGGTAAACCGCTATCAAATATGATGCCATTGCGATGTCAAGCTCATAAAAGGATGCGCTTTGCGCAAACTGTATTGCGGATTATACACTATTGAGATATTGCTAACCCCACGCTCACGCAGGAATGCAATCCGAGCGGAAAGGAGGATGGAATGGTAGATCACCTGTCGTCTACCATCAGAAGAGGTTAGGCGGACTACCGAAGGTAGCCGCCTCATGCCCCTAATTATACAGACTGCCTGCGGTGGGGTTGCCTCCCACCGTAGGCTCTCTTTTCATGAGGAACTATAGCCGCGCTGTCAAGAAGTATGGACAGTGCGCACTAACTTGACCCTCTGTGGCAGTTTACCGAGGGCAAAAATATTACCTTCAGCTCCTCGAAACTCTGCTTTCAAGGGGATCACGTCAGAGCGAAATATTCCGGGTATGCAGGCAATTCCATCGGGAAGCAAGAAAGGGCAGGCCGTGGCCTGCCCCGCATCTTGTGCCCGCCGAAGCAGACTTATTAACGGTGGACCGCAGTTTCCCATCGGCTAAACAGGTACTGATTCCAACCTTGCAAAGGATAGCAGAACGCTTTTTGCGGTCAAGAATTATGATGGCCTCGACTCTGGGTGGCGCTTGATAGGAAAATCACAGCCGAGCCTGTGCGCGCCCCTTTGTGGAGAGAGGATTGACCCATGCAGCCTTATCGTCTTGCCCTTGATCTCGGTACCAACTCTCTCGGCTGGTGCGTGCTGGAATTGGACCACGACGGGAACCCGAAAGGCATCCGGCGTATGGGGGTGCGCATTTTTACGGACGGGCGCAACCTCAAGGATAAGAGTTCACTGGCGGTAGCGCGGCGCATTGCGCGGCAGATGCGGCGGCGGCGCGACCGCACGCTGGTGCGGCGGGCTCGATTGATGGCTGCGTTGATCCGCTTCGGCCTGATGCCTGCCGAGCACGCGGCGCGCAAAGAACTGGAGCGCCTCGATCCGCTCGCCTTGCGGGCGCGGGGATTGACTGAAGAGCTGACGCCGTATGAGATCGGTCGGGCGTTGTTCCACATCAACCAACGCCGTGGTTTCAAGGCGGTGCGCACCACGGGTGACGCCAAGGAGGCGGGCAAGGTCAAAACCGCCATCGGTCGGTTGGAAGCCCAGATGGGTGAAGCCAAGACTCCGACGCTCGGCGCCTTTTTTCAATGGCTGCGCACCAACGGTCGCAGCGTGCGGGCTCGCCTGTCCGGTCGTGGAGCCAAGGCTGAATACCCCTTCTACCCGGCGCGTTCGATGCTGGAGGAGGAGTTTGACAAACTCTGGCAGGCGCAGGCGCGCCATCACCCGGATCTGCTGATCGACGAGGCGCGCACCACCCTGCGTCAGCGCATCTTTCATCAGCGCCCGCTCAAGCCGCCGCTGGTCGGCAAATGCTCGTTGAACCCCGATGATCCGCGCGCCCCACGGGCCTTGCCGTCGGCGCAGCTCTTCCGGCTTTACACGGAACTCGGCAATCTCCGTATTATTGGACCGGACCTCAGCGAACGACCGCTTACGATCGAGCAGCGCGCTCTCATTCTGCGCGCGGTGAAGGCGAAACCGACGAAGAAGGCCATCAGTTTTAAGGATATCCGCAAAGTCCTGAAACTCGGCTCGGACGTGAATTTTTCCCACGAATCCGCCCGCCGCCCGGAGTTGGCCAGTGATGAGACGGCGGCGGTGTTGTCCAACAAGAAAGGCTTCGGCCCGCGTTGGGTGAAGTTGACGCTCGCCGAGCAGGACGAGGTGGTTGAGAGACTGCTTACGGACACCGATGAGGGCGCGCTGATCGATTGGCTAAGCACCCGCTGGGGGCTGGAGCCTGAGGCCGCCGCCCACGTCGCCGGCGCATCGCTGCCTGACTTTCACCTGCGCATCGGTCGCCGCGCTTTGGCCGCTCTGCTGCCGAAGCTGGAGCAGGAAACATATGATGGCCGCCCGATTCGCTTTGATGAGGCCGTGCCGCTCGCCTTTCCTGGTCTGCATCATTCCGACCGCCGCCCGGGGGAGCTGTTGGACAGCTTGCCCTATTACGGTGCGGTGCTGGAGCGTCATGTCGCCTTCGGCACCGGAGACCCCAAGCACCCGGACGAGAAACGGCTCGGACGGATCGCCAACCCCACGGTGCATATCGGCCTCAACCAACTGCGCCTGCTAGTGAACGCGGTGATCGAACGCTATGGCCATCCGCATGAGATCGTCATCGAACTGGCCCGCCCCCTGAAGCAGAGTCAGGAGGCCCGCAACCGAACTGAGAAAGAGCAAACAGAAAACCAGAAGAAGAATGAGGCCCGGAAGGCGCTGCTGTGCAGCGTCAACGCGCCGGTCAACGGGCGCAACCTGATGAAGCTGCGCCTATGGGAAGAACAGGGAAGTGGGCTCGACCGTCGCTGTCCCTACACCGGCACGCCCATCGGTCTGAAATTCCTGCTGTCCGAAGAAGTGGAGATCGACCACATCCTGCCTTTCTCCCGCAGTTTGGACGACAGCGCCGCCAACAAGGTGATCTGCCTGACCGAGGCTAACCGGGAGAAGCGCAACCGTACGCCGTGGGATGCTTTCCATGCAGACAAAGAGCGGTGGGCGAAGATCCTCGGCTGCGTTGAGGATCTGCCATCCAACAAGCGTTGGCGTTTTACCGAAAACGCTCTGGAGCGTTGGGACGAAGAGGGCGGCTTCCACGCCCGGCAGCTTGCCGACACGCAATATTTGTCACGAATAGCCTGCGCGTATCTGCGCCATGTCTGCCATCCCGACCGGGTGCGCGCCTCACCGGGACGGCTGACCGCGCTGCTGCGCCGCCGCTGGGGCGTGGATTCTATCCTGCGCGATCACAACCGCGAAAGCAGCGACCCAGCCATCGACGCGGTCGGGGTCAAGAACCGGAACAACCATCTGCACCACGGGCTGGACGCCGCCGTCATCGGCTGCGTTGATCAGCGCATGGTGCACAGGGTGGCCAACGCCGCCCAACAGGCTGAGGAAAAAGACCTCCTCCGGTTGATGGCTGATTTCGATCCGCCTTGGGAGGGGTTCCGGGACGAGCTTGCCGCACGGGTCCGTGGGGTGACCGTCTGCGTCAAGCCTGAGCACGGTACGGGCGGTCGGCTGCATGAAGACGCCGCTTACGGCCCGACCACCGCGAAGGAGCAGGAGGAAGGCTTTACCCTCGCCTATCGCATACTGCTTGACGATCTGACCGAGAAACAGGTGACGCAGATTCGCTCCCCCGACCTGCGCAAGGCGATGGTGGAGCGTGTTGCTTTCCACAAGGCCGGATCTGATGCGAAGCAGGCGGTAGAAAAGGCTGCGGAAGATGTGGCGGCGATGCCGCCCTGGGTCGGCGTCCGTCGCGCCCGCATATTGGTTAAGGAAGAAAAGCCTATCTGGCTTAACGGGCCAACTGGCGCCCCTTACAAGGGCCTGATCGCCGGTGACGTGCACCACATCGATATCGTAGCCTTGCCTGATGGTCGCTGGACCGGTCACGGCGTAACTCTGTTTGAGGCGCACCGCACCGCACTGCCAGACGGTCGCGCGGCCCCTTACGTTCCTGTGGTTGGGGAGCGCTTTGTCATGCGCCTGCACAAGGGCGATCTGGTGAGGCTGGAACACAACGGGCGTTTGCGCGTCATGCGCGTGGTGCAACTGGCGCCGAGCAATAATCGTGTCGTCATGGCCGAGCATTTCGAGGCTGGTAAACTGGACGAGCGTCATAAGGATCAGAACGACCCGTTCTGCTGGCTATTCGCGGCCTTCAACACGCTGCGCCAACGCAAGGCGCGGCGGGTAACCGTTGATCCGTTGGGCCGTGTCCGTGACCCCGGTTTCCCGAAATGGGCGATGGTTGCGGCGCCGGAGGAGGCCGCGCCATGATCGGTCGCATCATCGAGATCGCCGAGGACGGTCGCCATTTATCGTTGTCACGGGGCTTTCTGGTGGTGGAGGCGCAAGGCCGGGAACTTGGCCGCATCCCTCTCGACGACATCGGCGCCGTGGTGGCCAACGCGCATGGGCTGACCTACCTTGCCCTTACCCACAAGTTACCGTCAAGGAGCAAGGCTTGAGGGCCGGCTGTTGCCCTGTCGTACCAGTGGAGGGGGCGATGGCGATGGCGACGGAGTGGGCTTGGGCGGAGCAGCAGTGGGGCGGTATTGACTTGGGC
>JAVBJZ010000122.1:0-19660 GCA_031546725.1 Azospirillum sp. | reverse complement strand
CTCCACCCCAGCCGAAGCCAGCGCCGCCACGGTGTCGCCGCCGCCGGCCACCGACAACAACGCGCCGTCTTGCGTGCGCTTGGCGACCACCCCGGCCACCGCGTTGGTGCCGGCGTCGAACGGCTTGATTTCAAACGCCCCCAGCGGGCCGTTCCACACCACGGTCTTGGCGCCTTGAATCTTCAGCGCCAGGAACTCGACCGTTTTCGGGCCGATGTCCAAGGCCATCTCGTCGGCGCCGATCGCCATGGCGGCGACGTCACGGCTGGCCGCGCCGGCCTTGAACTCCTTGGCGACGATGAAGTCCACCGGCAGCAGGATCTCGCACCCCGCAGCCTTGGCCTTCGCCATGATCGATCGGGCCTGATCGGCCATATCCTTCTCGCACAGGCTGGCCCCGACGCCGACGCCCTGGGCGTAGAGGAAGGTGTTGGCCATGCCGCCGCCCAGCGCCAGCAGATCAACCCGGCCCACCAGATTGCCAAGCAGGTCGAGCTTGGTCGAAATCTTCGCCCCACCGACCACCGCGCACACCGGCCGCTCCGGCTTTTCCAACGCCTTGCTCAGCGCCACCAGCTCCTGCTGCATCAGCCGCCCGGCGGCGCTGGGCCGATGATGGGCGATCCCCTCCGTCGAAGCATGCGCACGGTGCGCCGCCGAGAAGGCGTCGTTGACGTAGAAATCGCCCAGCTCCGCCAATTGCCTAGCGAAGGCGGGATCATTCTTCTCTTCCTCGGGGTGGAAGCGGGTGTTCTCCAGCAACACCATCTGACCAGGCTTCGCCGCGGCAATCGCCGCTTTGGCCGCGTCGCCGATGCAATCCTCGGCGAAGACCACCTCCTGGCCGACGGCTTTGGACAGGGCGGGGAGCACGTGGCGCAGCGAGTTCTTGGCGTCTGGCCCGCCTTTGGGGCGACCGAAATGCGACAAGATCACCACCTTGGCGCCGCCACGCGCCAACTCCGTCAGGGTCGGGGCCAGACGGTCGATACGGGTGGTGTCGCTCACCGCGCCATCCTGCATGGGCACGTTCAGGTCGGCGCGCACCAGCACAGTCTTGCCGTTCACGCTGAGGTCATCAATGGTGTTGAAATCAGGCATAACCGCGAACCCCCTAGGCTGCAAAATTTTAGCGCACAGCGAAGCACAGCGCGGATGGCTTTGCAACGGTGGACGGAGCGTTGCACCGAGGCGCAGCCAGAGCCGATCATGATGGTCGAAATCCGCTCCGGCCTCAACGCGGGGGATATTCTGGTCTGGACGGAGCCCAAACCGGGCTTGCCGTAGAACCATACCTCCCGTCGAGGAACTCTCAAGCCTTCTGGTGCGTTGAGCACGGTACCGAAACCGCATCGGTCCCGTTATGCTCCGCCTTCTTGCCTTTGCGATCGCTTTGGCCGGACCCGTTGCGGCGTTGGCGGCCCCAACCGCCTGTCCCGAGCATTTCCAGGCCGGCGCGGCCCCGGATCTCACCAACCCGCGCCTTACCCCCCAGACACGGGAACTGTGCTACACCGAATTCGCCGTGCTGCATTCCGGCGTCACCCGCACGCCCCTCTACGCCGCCGAGCACCTGACGCGGGAACAGGTGCAAGCGGCGCATGGGCTGGAACGCAACAACCGTTTCCACCCCGACCCCTCCCTGCCCAGGGATGAGCGCGCGGAGTTGTCGGACTATAGCCGTTCCGGCTTTGATCGAGGCCACATGGCGCCCAGCGGCGACATGCCGGACCCGGAAAGCCAGAACGAATCCTTCAGCTTGGCCAACATGATTCCGCAAGCCCCAGAGAACAACCGTGGCCTGTGGAGCGACATCGAGGCGGCGATCCGTACTCTCGCCAACCGACAAGGCAATCTGTACGTGATCACCGGCCCAATCTATACAGGCGATCGGTTGCAACGGCTGAAGAGCCGCGTCCTGGTGCCGACCTCTCTGTTCAAGGCGGTGTATGACCCGACGACCGGACAGGCCGCCGCCTATTACGCGCCAAACGCTGAAGGCGACTCCTGGTCCGCCCTCTCCATCCTTCAGTTGCAGGAGATTACGGGGATCGATGTGTTTCCCTCGCTTTCCCGCACGGTGAAGGAGGTCGCCATGCCCCTGCCCGAACCGGCGCCGCACCGCCGCTCCCGGAAGAAATAGGTTATCGATGAAACAGATCACGCCGTTCGCCAATGAAGCCGATTCCGTCGGCATCGCCGACTTGACCATCGAGAACCAGACCGACCGCGTCTCGGTCTATGGCAACATCGACTTGACGCGCGATCGCCAGGGATTGAAGCACGCCCGCGCGTTGCGCGACCTCATGGACCGCATCGTCAAGGCCCTGGAGGCGGAAAAGAACCTGCCCGACACCCTTCCCCCCCCTGCCGCGCCGGAGGAGGTGGACAACCCCTTCGCCTGAAGCCCTTCCCTTATCAGGGAATGCTTGTGCCGGTCACGGCCTTGGGGCATCAACACCTGATGCTCTCTTCACCCCACTCCAGCCGCTCCACGCGCCTGCCTGTCATCGATGCGGCGCGCGGTGTAGCGATCCTCGCCATGGTCGCCTATCATTTGAGCTGGGACCTGGATTTTCTGGGATTTTTCCGCCTCGATCTGCTCACCAATCCCTTCTGGCTGGCGGCGCGCACGGCTATCCTCAGCACCTTCCTGCTGCTGGTCGGGGTCAGTCTGGTGCTGGCGGTGGACCGTGGCTTCGATCGACGCCGTTGCCGCCGCCGTCTGGGGGTGCTGGTCGTGGCCGCCGCCGCCGTGTCGGCGGTGTCCTACGCGCAGTTTCCCGACAGCCCGATCTTCTTCGGTGTTTTGCACCACATCGCGGTGGCCAGCCTGTTGGGTCTCGCCTTCGTGCGGCTGCCCTGGGGAATGACGCTGGCGCTGGGTTTGCTTGCCTGCGTGCTGCCATCCATCGCTTCGGCCCCGTTGTTCGATGACCCTTGGTTGCGCTGGGTCGGCCTGATGACGTTTGAGCCGGATTCCAACGACTACATCCCGTTGTTTCCGTGGTTTGGGGTCGTGCTGTGGGGAATCGTCCTGGGACGGCTGTGGCGCAGGCATCCAACCAGGTGGGAGCCAACCAACAAAACCACGTGGGCGCTGGTGAAGGCGGGACGCTTCAGCCTTCCCATCTATCTGCTTCATCAGCCGCTCTTGTTTGGCGCGCTGTCACTGGCGCTTCTGCTGGGCGCAGGCCGTGACAGCGACCCTGAGACGCGCAGCTTCCTGACCTCCTGCGAGACCGGGTGCATGGGGGCCGGTGAGAGCACCTGCACCACGCGGTGCCGTTGCATTGCTGACACGTTGAAACGCGACAATTTGTGGCGGAATATGTTGGAAAACCATTACGACAGCGGCGCTCGCGCCACAATAGCCGCTGTCGTGCTGGAGTGCAGGCGTTAAAGTCAAGCGGCTTTGTACGCCGCTTGCTTCTCTTCCAGAGTTCCTTCCCCGCCCTTGTGCAGGGTGAGCGAGGTTACGAACACCAGGACGCCCATAAGGGTGACGTACCAGAAGAAGAAGTTTTCGTGACCGATGGATTTCAGCCAGAGGGCGACGAATTCCGCCGAGCCGCCGAAGATCGCGTTCGAGATGGCGTAAGACAATCCGACACCGAGCGCCCGCACCTGCGGTGGGAACATTTCCGCTTTCAGCAAACCGTTGATCGAGGTGTAGAAGCTCAGCATGACGAGCATCGACATCACGAACGCGCAGGCGATGATGGGGTCCGTCGCCGCCTTCAGGGCCGTTAGAATGGGGATCGTCAGGATGGTGAGCAGACCGCCGAAGATCAGCATGGAGGTCCGGCGGCTGATGATATCCGAAAGCCAGCCGAACAGCGGCTGGATCACCATCAAGAAGAAAAGCGCCACCGTCATGATGATGTTGGCCGTGGGGGCCGGCAGACCGACGCTGTTGACAAGATATTTCTGCATATAGGTGGTGTAGGTGTAGAAGGCGAGCGATCCGCCAGCGGTGAAGCTCAGCACCAGGAAGAAGGCGCGGCGGCATTCCCACAAAGCCTTCAAAGACCCGGCGTCGGCCCGTTCCCGCATCTTTTGTTCGGAGGTTTCAGCAAGGCTTCTGCGCAGATAGAGAGCCACGAGCCCCAGCACCGCGCCAAGCGCGAAGGGGATGCGCCAGCCCCATTCCTTCATGGCTTGTTCGGCCATGAAATACTGAAGAGCCACGACCACCAGCGACGCCATCAACTGGCCGCCGACCAGCGTCACATACTGAAAAGAAGCGAGAAATCCACGCCGGCCCTTGGTCGCGACCTCGCTCATATAGGTTGCGGTCGCGCCATATTCGCCGCCAACCGACAGCCCCTGGAACATGCGCGCCAGAAGCAGCAACAGCGGAGCAACAATGCCGAGGGTTTCATACCCTGGCAGGATCGCGATGGCGAAGGACCCGAAACACATCATGCAAACGGAAATGATCATCGCCCGTTTGCGGCCATATTTGTCCCCGATATAGCCGAACATCCATCCGCCAAGCGGCCGCATGAGAAAGCCGATGGCAAAAATTGCGGCGCTTTGGAGGAGCTGGACAGTAGGATCCGCCTTCGGAAAGAAAGAACTTGAAAAATAAAGAGAGCAGAACGCGTAAACGTAAAAATCAAACCATTCAACCAAATTTCCAGACGACGCTGCAAAAATAGCCTTGATCCGGCGACCGTATTCTACGTGACTTTCACTGTGTTCGGCTGGACTTTGCATTATCAACCCTGTCTGTTTTTGTGAGATACGGTGTTGATTTGCAACAAGTAAGGTCAACGGCCATATCCGTACGATTGAGTCGTTTCGTATCGCGCTATCAATAATATGTCAATAAAACCATCGATGCCTGTTGGCGCTTGAGCCTCCGCCTCTCTGAAGGGAATGGCCGCTTGACATGGAATTGAGGTTTTGACGGAACATCGCGGCGGATCTCAGCGCACAACCGGCGATCCTCCTCAAAAGACGAACCGCCGGTCACCTGTCCGGTATGAATCAGCAACAACCGCACCATTATCGATGCGCTTCCGGGTCAAGATCAAGAAGTGGCGGGTAATCACAACCCCTTGCGAGAAAACCGCCAATTCCTTTACCGATGCACTTTGCCTTGTCGCTGCTCTCGATTGTAGAAAGAGATGACAGACCTTAAATTCGCGATTGAATCAGCATGAATTCGCCTGCGCGCTCTACAAACGATCACCGTGTCATCACCTCCAACAGCGCAATCCATCTGTCCGATTATTGTCAGTGGACAAACCGACGGAGCTGCGTTACCTGCTGCCCCCCGCTTGATCGGCGGTTCACCGCCGCTTTTCCTGGGCGCCGGGCTGTCCCGACAGACCCGTCCAACAACACTGAACATCCAAGCCGCTGGAATTTTTTATGAGCATCACCCCCCTTTCAAAGGCCGACCACGCGCACGCGCCGGCTCCCTCCCCTCACACCGCATCGCACGCCGCGCCGAAGCTTGGCAACCCGGCGGTTGTCGGCCTCGCCGGCTTCGCGCTGTCCACCTTGCTGTTGCAGTTCCATAATGTGGGTGGGTCGCCATTGGCCCGGTCATCTGGCTGGGGCTGGTCTTCGGCGGCGTGGGGCAGCTCATCGCCGGTCTGCAGGAAATGAAGACTGGAAACAACTTTGGCTACAGCGCTTTTTCTGCGTATGGCTGCTTTTGGATTTCGCTGGCGTTTTTGCAGATTGGCTCCGCCAGCGGTCTGTTTCCTGTCTCGACGACGGATGTGGGCTGGTTCCTGGTTGTCTGGACCCTTTACACCGCAATAATGACCATCGGCGCGCTGCGCATCAATCTGGCGCTGGGGCTGGTGTTCGTCACGCTGTTGCTTGGTTTTATCCTGCTTGTCGTCGCGCATTTCGGTCATCCGGCGTTCACCCCGGTCGCCGGGTATGAGCTGATGCTGTGCGCCGGGTTGGCGCTTTACGTGATGGCGCACATCGTGTTCGCCGATGTGTTCGGTCGCGACGTTCTGCCGGTTGGCAAGCCGCTGCTCCGCTAGAGCTTCGTTGAAAGCCTGAAGCGGCTTCCGGTTTGGTTTGACCGGGAACCCGCTTCAGGCCCCCCGTCGTTTGCCTACCGTATCGGCCATCCTGGCGCCACGCCACCCCATGGGCTGGGCTGGACCGGTGGTGGTGTCGCGCGCCGTCTGGTGCTCCATCTCCGCGTTCAACCCGGCGCCCAACAGAACCACATAGGCTGTCAAATTCAGCCACAGCAGCAAGATCACCACCGCTCCCACCGAGCCGTATGTTTCGTTGTAAGCGCCGAAATAGGTGACATAGAGCGAAAACCCGATCGAGCCCAGCAGCCACAGCCCACTGGCCGCCACCGCCCCCCAGGAAACCCACCGCCACTTCGGCTTGGCGCGGCAGGGCGCATACCGATACAGCACCGCCAGAGCCAGCAGAATGGCCACCACCAGAATCGGCCAGCGCACCAGCGCAACTATCCATGCCAGCGGCCCCAGTGGAACGAGAGCGAGGATCGCCGGCGCCACCACAACGGCGGTCAACGTGACGATCAGGAACAGGATGGCGCCCACCGTCACCACCATCGAGAGGATGGCGAGCGTGATGAAGCCACGCTTCTCTTGCTCCTCATAGGTGATGTTGAGCGCGGTGATCAGCGCGTTGACGCCACGCGACGCGCTCCATAAGGTAAGCAACAGGCCCAGCACGACACCAAAGGTTAAGCCTTGGCTGGGCGCGCTCGCCACCATATGCGCCTGCGCTTTAAGAATGTTCAGCGCGTCTCCCGGCAGGAAGCCGGCCAGCGTATCGAACTGCCGCTCCACGCTGGCGGGGTTGGCCACAAGCCCATAAATCGACACCGCAGCGGCGATCGCCGGGAACAACGCCAGTATGGCGTAATAGGCGACGCCCGCCGCGATCATGGAAATGTTGTCCTGGGATTGCCGGTCCCAAACCCGCCAAAGAATATCCTTCCAGCCCTTCTGCGGAATCTCCGCCGGATGCTCCGCGGAACGTCCGCGCTCGCCCTTCCCCATCGGGGGGCTTCGATAGTGGCGGTGGCGGCTCAATCCCAGCATGATTCAGCTCACCGCCTCGGACAGCGCATCGACACGGTGCTGAATTTGCTCCAGATCGTGGAAATGCGCGCCGAGGACCACCCGCAGATCATCCCGCAGCGGTTCGTGCAACGCGGCGCGGAACAGGTCGAGGGTGCGCCCCACTCCCCCGTCAAGCGCCGCTATGATCGTTGCGCGCGAGCTCTTTGCGGTGAGAAGCCAGGGGGACGGTATCGGCTCGCCTGGCTTGTCCATCCTGATCACCCCCTGGCCGCCATGCTTGAGAAATTCCTGTTCCAGTGAAGCCGTGGCGCGCTCGAACTGGATCGAAATCTCCTTGAATGAGGGGGACAGAGCGGCATCACCCAGCAGCACATCCGCCTCGCGGAAGCTCAACGTCCCCTGCTGGCAGGCGTTGACCAGACCGGCCAGCAGACCATGCGTGTGTTGATCGGAGATCATGCCGTCGGGCGCCGTGGCCACGGACGGCGTGCGCGACACCGCCCAGGCAAGCCACAACGCGCCAAGACCGATCAGCGCCACGGGAAAAGGGTTGTTGCGAATGGCGGTGGCGACACGGGTGGGCCGCCCCTCGATGACATCACGCATGACCCCGCTGACCTGCCCGCTCAATTGACCCGGCGACAGACGGAACTCAATCTCCTCAAGCGTGGAATCCATGTGGGCGCGGATGCCCTGGATGTCCTTCTCAAGGTCTGTCAGGTTTCGGGTCGGGTGACGCTGGCTGTCATCCTGCCGGTTGTCATCGTGCTGACTGTCATCACGGTTGATGGCATGGGTCATGAGGACGCTCCCTTCGACATTGCGGGGAGGAACACGCCACCGCACGCAAAGGTTCCGTCATGCCGGGTCCCGCACGCAGCCTCGGGACCCGGCGCGGAGCCCGGCGCTATGGCGTTCCCGTCACCACCATGCTGGTGAAGGGCCAGACATACGCCTGGAGCATGGTCAGCAGACCCATCAGACAAGCCAACGCAATGGAGTGCTTGAACACATAGCGCAGGATGGTTCCTTCCTGGCCATGCCAGTTGGTCGCGGTTGCCGCGACCACGATCGATTGCGCATCGATCATCTTACCCATGACGCCGCCCGAGCTGTTGGCGGCGGCCATCAGCGTCGGGTTGAGGCCGAGCTGCTCGGCTGAGATGCGTTGCAGACTGCCGAACAGCACGTTGGACGCCGTATCCGATCCGGTCAGCGCCACACCCAGCCAGCCCAGCAACGTACCGAAGAACGGATAGAGGAACCCGGTCTGGGCGAAGGCCAGGCCAAGCGTCGCGTCGAGGCCCGAATAACGGGTGACATACCCCAGCGCCAGCATGGCGGCGATGGTGATCAGTGAATAGCGAACCAGCCAGATCGTCCGCAGATAGGTGCGCGCCATCTCCCCCAGCGAACAGCTCATGACAAAGCCGCCGATGATGGCGGAGACCAGAATGCCCGTCCCGGTCATCGACAGGATGTTGAAGGTGTAAACCACCGCCTCCGCCGTCGGCTTGGCGACCACCGGAGGCACACGCTGGATCATGTTGTGCAAACCATCGATCGGAAGCTTGGCGATCCAGAGGCCGTCCAGAAAGATCTTCACATCCGGCAGCCCCCAGGTGAAGACCACCACCGATAAGATGGCCCAGGGCGCCCAGGCCCGACGGATTTGCTTGGGGGTATAGCCATGGCTGTTCCGTGGGGCGGCGGGAGTATCGTTCAAAACCGCTGCGCCGGCGCTGCCTGACGGCGCCACGCCCGACGGCGAGGTCCAAATCTCCGCCGGTTGCCAGACCTTCAAGAACAGCGCCACCGCGCTCATGGAGATCACCGCGGCGACGACGTCCACCAGCCATGGGCCGTGGTAATTGGACACCAGGAACTGCGGGATGGCGAAGCTTACGCCCGCCACCAGAATGGCCGGAGCGATTTGCATGGCGCCGCGCCAGCCTGCGAAGGCGACAATCAGCCAGAACGGCACGATGACGGAGAAAATCGGCAACTGGCGACCGATCATCGCCGACAGGTCAAGCAGCGGCAATCCGGTCACCGCGGCAAGCGCCAGCACCGGTGTGCCCAACGCACCATAAGCGACCGGCGCGGTGTTGGCGATCAGCGAGAGTCCCGACGCCGCCAGCGGTGAGAAACCGATGCCGATGAGAATGGCGCCGGTCACCGCCACCGGCGTGCCGAAGCCGGCGGCGCCCTCAAAAAAGGCGCCAAAGGAGAAGGCGATCAACAAGAGTTGAAGCCGGCGGTCACTGGTGATGCTAGTGATGCTTTCCTGAAGCACCTTGAATTCACCGCGCTGCTCGGTCAGGCGGTAAAGGAAGATGATGTTCAGCACGATCCAACCGATCGGAAACAGCCCGTAAGCCGCCCCGAGCAGCGCCGTCTTGCCCGCCATCATCACCGGCATGCCAAAAATCAGGATGGCCACCAGCAGCGCCGAGGCCAGACCCAGCAGCGCCGCCACATGCGCCTTCATATGCAGCACGCCAAGCCCGCCGAGAAGCACGAGCACGGGTAAGGCAGCGCAAATCGTTGACAGCCAAGGATTATTGAGCGGGTCGTAAATTTGTGGCCAAATCATTCAAGGTCCTCCCTCTGGCGGAACTTGGCCTGAACAAACTTCAGGTAATGTCCCGCGTTTGAATATCGCGCCTGAACATGACCTCTGGCATCGCTTTTTGAGTGATTAACACCGTTGTCCATCGTCACAGGAATTTGGTAGCGGTCTTTTCTCCTGAACAAATCGCACGCCGCACCGCTTACTCGAGCGGACCGCGATCGACCTCATACGACGCAACGGAAATCATGAACGATGGAAGAAGGACGGCCCCTTGAACAGGAGGATGCTATCCCAGCGGCGCCAGATCACCGAACTTCTTGATGAGATAATCAAGATCGTCGGGCGCAAGTCCCTCATACTGGGTCAGGATTCGCTCGATCAAGCGACGACGGCGACGTTCAAGGTCGTGCTCCTCGCCGTCGTAGAGCGTTTCCCCCAGCACGTCGAGAGCGATGCGGCAGGCAGGGAGCAACGCCGCCGGCATCTTCGCCTTGTCGTAGATGGACTTGAACCCCAGCCCGCCGGCGTCATGGATCAAGAGGCGCGCGTTGGTCAACCGGATGCCGGCGAGATGCGCTAGCGCCGCCTCGAAAAAAGTAATGTCGCCCATGCACAGCGCCCGCACCAGGATGGATGGCGTCAGACGCCCCGCGCGCGAAAGCTGCACCACCAGACGTTCAAGCGCCACCTCATCGTTTTGGCCATTCAGCAGCGTGACCGTAGCCCGCTCACGGCTTTCCAGGATGAGATCGGCAGCCGTTTTGGCCGACAGCTCATGATGGGTGACGAGATAGTTCTGCAAGGTCTCCGACACCACGGCCACCAGCCGCTCGGCGATGGTGATCGGCAATTTCGAACGCTGGACCAGAGGCGCTTGCACCGCCTCACTGTCGCCGAAGCGGTCAATGATGCGGTCAAGGTTTTGCTCGCCCAGCTCGGCGCCCTCATTGCTGACGAGAGCCGCCACCGCCGTCTCCGAAGCATTCTCGATGATCGCTTCGGCCACTTGACTGGAGACGGTCGGACGACCGGCGATGGCCGTGTGCTTGCCAGCCTGGCCGGAGCGGATGATTTCCACAAGATCAGTATCGGTCAACACCTGGCTGACACTGAGAATTGGAATGGCGACCGCTTCCACATCACGGGCTAAGGTCAGCGCCACATCGTGCGGCAAGCTGGTGCTGGTCTTCAGGTTTTCAGCCAGCAGTTGGCGCACCTGCTCCACAGTGTCGTGGGCCATGATGCGGATAATTTCTTCGGCCAGCTTCCGCTCATTGGCCGACAGCGTTTCTTCCGTGAATTGCCCCGCCACTTTAGCCGCTAAATCGGCCCGTACGGCCGAAGATGGGTTCGACAGCAAGCGAACGACATCTTCCTTTGACAAGCGCTCCGTCATGGCGTGCGATCTTTTCTGTTACAGTTTGCGCACAGAGTTGCGCGATGACTCCGATATTACACCTTAAAAATTTTGTTTGCACAACCGATTATCCACCAAAGCAGAGCCTTCCCCAGACTGGATTGGGCTGAAATCTGCAAGCCTCAGCCTCGCCTTTACGAATTCCTATCCTTGGGTATGACTGAGCATCCGAGAACACGAAGATACCCTCTCTATGGTGCTCATCGGATATTCATGAAAATCAGATAACAGGATGGCGTCAAGGCCTCCAAGGTGATAGGTTAAAAATTAGAGCGCTCTTTATTTGCATCATCAAAATATTTGACCTGCATATTAATAGCCACCTCTGCTAGCTGATCATCCTGTCAATCTCTTAGAGGATAGAGTTTATGGTTGATGGTAATAAATTGTCGTTCCACGCACTAACCAACACATCTGCGCGAGTAAAAATTGTTGATATTGGGGCAAATCCCCTTGGCGATCCCCCTTATGCCACACTTTTACGCAGCGGAAATGCTGATCTCGTTGGTTTTGAGCCAAACCGCGAAGCGTTGGATAAACTAAACGCAGAGAAAGGACCATTTGAAACCTACCTTCCTTATGCTGTTGGTGACGGCGGACGGCATACTTTGCATTTTTGCTTTTCCTCAGGAATGACTTCACTGCTAGAGCCAAATCCTGATGTTCTAAAATTTTTTAGTAATTTTATAAATTGGGGAGCAGTTCTCTCTACTGAAGAAATTGATACGATCAGGCTGGATGATATTCCAGAGACGGCAGGAGCTGATTTCATAAAAATGGATATTCAAGGCGCTGAGCTGATGGTTTTGCAAAATGCAAAACAAAGACTTGCCGACGCTCTCGTTGTCCAAGCTGAAGTTGAATTCTTGCCAATGTACAAAAATCAACCCCTGTTCTCAGATGTAGAAAAATTTATGAGAGAATGTGGTTTTGTTCTTCATCATCTTGATGATATTCAAAAAAGGACAATATTACCTTTAATGGTGAATAATAGCTTATACTCTGGCATTAATCAACTGCTTTGGGCTGATGCTATTTTTGTTCGTGATTTTACTAAAATAGATAATTTTTCTGACGATCAACTTCTATCTGCCTCTGCCATCGTGCATGATTGCTATAAATCATTTGATTTAGCATTTCATTTATTGGGTGAATATGATCGGCGGACCGGGAAACAAATAGCTCAAAGCTACCTTAGCGGCCTGACAGCGTAATTGCTTCCGGGGTGATGCTGTTTCGAAAGTAAGGATGGGGGGCGGCAATGCTTGCCGTGCAGAGCCGATAGGCGTCCACGATGGCATGCCCCTCTTCTCCCCCGCCCTCCTTTCATGCGCTCTCGGCGGCTCAAAGGAGGGCGGCGAGCCGGATAGCTCTGACACGTTAAGGTTCAAGCAGGGGAAACAGTATGATGCGCAGGATGAGATGGGTGGTGGCGCTGGCGCTGTGGTCAAGCGGCGCACAGGCTGCCGAGGCTCCCGTCATGCTTGGCGTCAATCCCAGCGAGTGCGAGATTTCCCGGGCGCTGCTCGGTGCGGCTCCGGCTGGTTGTCCGCCAGCCAAGACGGCGCTTCCCGCCGTCCCCGCCGCGCCGGTGGCTCCCCCCCTTGGCGCGGCGGGGCCCACACCGCAGATCGCCACCCCGGCGCCAGCGCCAGCGCTGGCGGCGCCGCCCGTTGCGCCGGAGCGCAAGAAGGCGGCGTCGTTTCTCATCAATTTCGCCTTTTCCTCCGCCAGCATCCAACCGGAATCGCGGATTGTGCTTGACCGCCTGGCGGCGGTGATGAAGTCGCCCGAGGCTGCCGGCATCCCCTTCCGCATCATCGGCCACACCGATGGCGTTGGCTCCGACGCTAGCAATATGGCGCTCTCACGCCGCCGCGCTGCGGCGGTGAAGGATTATCTGGTCCGCCACCACCACATCACCGCCGATCGGCTGGAAGCCATCGGCATGGGCAAGCGTGAACTCATCGACCGCGCCAACCCGCGCGCCGCCGGCAACCGCCGGGTGGAGATCATCAATCTCGGCGGTTAAGAAGCATCACGCGCGGAGGAAGACAAAATCTCCTCCGCCTCGGCGCCCGAACCGCGCCCTGGCAGCACGCCGTTCAACAGCACGCCCAGCAAGGCCGACAGCGCCATCGATGACACCACGAAACCGCCATCGCCAAACTTGAGCGAGGCGCCGCCGATGCCGATCACCAGGATGGTGGAGGAAATCAGCAGGTTACGCTTGTCGCCCAGATCGACCTTGCCCTCGATCAACGTGCGGATACCCGACGAGGCGATCACGCCGAACAGCGCGATGGACACGCCGCCCCTGACGGCGGTGGGGATCGTCGCAAGGAAGGCCGACAGCTTACCGACGAAGCCCAGGATGATCGCCATGCTCGCGGCGCCGCCGATGACCCAGACGCTGAAGACGCGCGTCACCGCCAACACCCCGATGTTCTCGCCATAGGTCGTGGCCGGCGGACCGCCGATGACGCCGGCGATCATCGTCGCCACGCCATCGCCAAGGATCGAGCGGTGCAGGCCCGGATCCTTGATGAAGTTCCGGCCCACCACACGGCTCAGCACGATCTGCCCGCCGATATGCTCGGCGATGGTGACCAGCGCCACGGGGGCCACCATCAAAATCATGGCGATGACCGACGTGCCTTCCTTCATGTTCGAGAACAGGAAATGGAAGTTCGGCGCCTGGAGCCAGGGCGCGTTGGCGACTGGTCCGAAATCCACCATCCCGGCGGCAAGCGCCGCCACATAGCCGGTGACAATGCCCAGCAGGATCGGCACAACCGTAAAGAAGCCGCGCAACACCACGGAATAGAGAAAAATACTGCCCAGGGTGAACAGCGCGACGAGGAGATGCGGCAGGCTGTAAGCGCCACCACCCACCGTGTTCTGCGCCATCCCCACGGCCACCGACGCCAGACCCAAGCCAATCACCACGATCACCGGCCCAATCACGATGGGCGGCAGGATGGCGAGCAACCAGCGCACGCCAAACCCCTTGATCAAGAAGGCGACGATCACATAGACCGCGCCCGCCGCACAGGCGCCGATCAAGGCCCCTCCCGTGCCGCCAATGGCCGTGGCGGCGAGGATCGGTCCGATGAACGCGAAGGACGAACCAAGATAAGCCGGCAGCCGCCATTTGGTGAAAGAAAGATAGACCAGCGTGCCCAGCCCCGAGGACACCAGACCGACCGCTGGATCGAGCCCGGTGAGGATCGGCACCAGGACGTTGGCGCCGAACATGGCGAAGAGATGCTGCAAGCTGAGCAGGACGAAGGTGGCTGGCGCCGGACGCTCGTGGACGTCCAGCACCCGATCGCGGGTGGCGGCGGTCATGGGTGGCTTGCCCTTAAACTCTGATTGAGGTGCGGACCGATAACGCGGACCGCCGCCAAGGGCAAGCGCCCGATTCTCGGGAAAGGCCGATGCTCAGGAATACTGGTGAATGACGTCGAGGAATGACTCCGCGTACAGATCCAGCTTCCGCGCCCCCACGCCGGGCAGATGCGAGAAGGATTCCCGGTCCAGCGGTCGCTGGTTGACCATTTCCAAAAGCGTCGAGTCATGGAAGATCACATAAGGCGGTACGCTCTGGTCGCGCGCCAGCTCCAGCCGACACGCCTTCAGCGCGTGCCACAGCACATCGTCCGCCGGGCTCAGCGCGCCCCGTGCGCCACCCCCCTGCGCGCCGCCATGCGACACCCCGTCGCTTGAACGGCCCCCTGCTGCTGCACCGCGCCCGACCTGCCGGCGCATGGCGTCATGCACCGAGCGGCGGCGGCTGCGATCGGCGACGGGGTCCTTGCGCAATTGCACCGTGCTCTGGCCTTTGATCACCGCCACACCGGCGTCGGTCAGTCTGAATCCGCCAAACCCCTCCATATCCACCGTCAGCAGCCCGGCGGCGATAAGCTGGCGGAACACCGAGTGCCACTCGGCTTTGGACAAATCCTTGCCGACGCCAAAGGTCTTGAGCCCGTTATGGTTCTGCTGGGTCACCTTGGCGGTGGCGTTGCCCAGCAGCACATCGACCAGATGCCCGGCGCCATAGCGCTGACCGGTGCGATAGACCGCGCTGAGCGCCTTTTGCGCCGCCACGGTGCCGTCCCAACGCTCGACCGGCTCCAGGCAGGTGTCGCAGTTGCCGCAGGGCTCGCCCCTGTGCTCCCCGAAATAATTTAGCAGCACCTGGCGGCGGCAGGTCGCCGTTTCACAAAAACCCAGCAGCGCTTCGAGTTTGGAGCGCTCAACCCGGCGGTGCGTCTCACCGGCTTCCGATTGCTCCAGCATTTGGCGCAAGCCAACCACATCGGCCATGCCATACGCCATCCAGGCGTTGGCCGGCAGGCCATCGCGACCGGCGCGACCGGTTTCCTGGTAATAAGCCTCCAGGCTCTTGGGCGGGTCGAGGTGGGCGACGAAACGCACGTTTGGCTTGTCGATGCCCATGCCAAAGGCGACCGTCGCCACCATGACGAGGCCTTCGCTTTTGATGAACAGATCCTGGTTCGCCTCACGCAGCTCGGACGGCAAGCCGGCGTGGTAGGGCAGAGCCTCCCGCCCCTGCTGGTTCAGCCAGGCGGCCACATCCTCGACCTTCGCCCGCGACATGCAATAGATGATGCCGGCGTCTTCTGGATGGTTTTCGCGCAGAAAGGCCAGCAGTTGCTGACGCTCCGCGTTCTTCGGCAGGACGCGGTAGGTGATGTTGGGCCGGTCGAACGATGACAAAAAGATCCGGGCGTCGGTGAGATTGAGCTTCTCGGCGATCTCCGCGCGGGTCTGCGCGTCGGCGGTGGCGGTCAGCGCGATGCGGGGCACCGTCGGATGGCGCTCGTGCAGCACCGAGAGTTGCAGGTATTCAGGCCGGAAATCGTGCCCCCATTGCGACACGCAATGGGCCTCATCCAGGGCGAACAGCGCCAGAGTGGTGCGTTCCAGAAGTTCAAGAAAGCGGGGCGTCACCAGCCGTTCCGGCGCCACATAGACCAAGTCGATTTCGCCACGGACCATGGCGCGCTCCACCTCCCGCGCCTCCGCCGCCCCCAGGGAGGAGTTGAGAAACGCCGCCCGTACGCCAAGCTGGCGTAAGGCCGTCACCTGATCGCGCATCAGCGCGATGAGGGGCGACACCACGATGGCGACACCCTCGCGCACCAGCGCCGGGATCTGGTAGCACAGCGATTTGCCACCGCCCGTGGGCATCAGCACCAGCGCATCACCGCCCGCCGTCACATGGCTGATGATGTCCGCCTGCGGACCACGGAACGCGTCATAGCCGAACACGCTGCGCAGAACATCGCGCGCCTGGTCGGTGTGTTTAGAAAAAAGCGTGTCCACGCCCATCCGATGCCAGAGCTGGAGACCAGAGGCGAACGCCCCCAAAGCCTACGGTGTGGCACAGGACGCCAGCGGAGTGAAGCAGCAAAGTTATGATTATTTGCCGCCACTCCTCCCCTGACAGCTCCCTACAGCAAATCCCGCAGCATCGCCACCAGCGGAACATCCGCCGGTGGCATGGGATAGTCGCCAAGACGGTTCGGATACACCCACGCCAGAGCCTGCCCTTCCAGCGCCCGCACCGTACCATTCCACACGCGGCAGACATAAAGCGGCATCAGCAGGTGGAAATCCTCGTAGCTGTGCGAGGCGAAGGTGAACGGGGCAAGGCAGCTCGCGGCCGTGTCGATGGCCAGCTCCTCGCGTAATTCACGCACCAGCGCGGCTTCCGGCGTCTCGTCGGCGTGCACCTTGCCGCCGGGAAACTCCCACAGACCAGCTAGTGGTTTACCGGGCGGACGCTGCGCCAGCAGCACGCGCCCGTCGGCGTCCACCAACGCCACCGCGACGACCAGAAGCACGGGCTTGGAGCCAGCCGGCGGGGTGGAGTTCGGGTCAAAGCAAGGGCTGGGCTCGTTCACGCCCATCAACTCCGGTAGCTGCCGTTGATGTCGATGTAGCCATGCGTCAAGTCGCAGGTCCACACCGTGCTGCTCCCCGCCCCGCCAAGATCAAGGTCGACAAGAATATCCACCTCCTTGCCTTTCATATGCGCGGTGACCGGGGCCTCGTCATAGCCGGGAACCTCCATGCCGTCGGCGCAGATCAGCACGCCGCCGATGGTGATCTTCAGCCGGTCACGGTCAGCGCGTTCCCCGGCGCGGCCCACGGCGGCGACGATGCGGCCCCAATTGGCGTCCTCACCGGCGATGGCTGTCTTGACCAGCGGTGAGTTGGCGATAGTCAGGGCGATGCGCTTGGCCGCTTCGTCGCTGTCGGCGCCCTTGACGGTGATCGTGATGAACTTGCTCGCCCCTTCGCCATCGCGCACGATCTGTTGCGCGAGGTCGAGCGTCACCGCGGCCAGCGCCTGGCGAAAATCGGCCAGTTCCGGGGCGTCGGCCCGCGCCGGGACGGGGTTGCCCGCCTTGCCCGTGGCGAACAGCAGCAGCGTGTCGGAGGTGGAGGTGTCGCCATCCACGGTGATGCTGTTGAAGCTGCGTTCGTTCACCTCGGACAACAGGGCCTGGAGGATCGGCGCCGGCAGCGCCGCATCGGTGAAGATGTACCCGAGCATGGTCGCCATATCCGGGGCGATCATGCCCGAACCCTTGGCGAAGCCGTTGATGGTGACCGTCTTGCCCAGCAGCGTCGCCGTGCGGGTCGAGCCCTTGGGGAAGGTGTCCGTGGTCATGATGGCGCGCGCCGCCGCATCCCAATTCGCGGCGGACAAGCCGCCGGCCATGCCCGGCAGCACATGGGCGATGGCGTCGGCGGCAAGCGGAATGCCGATCACCCCGGTGGAGGATAGATAGACCTCCTCCGGCGCGCAGTCCACCAGCTCCGCCGCTGCGGTGATGGTGGTCAGCGCGGTGGCGTCGCCGGCCTTGCCCGTGAAGGCGTTGGCGTTGCCGGCGTTGACCACCACCGCGCGGGCCTGCCCGTGCGGCAGCGCCCGGCGGCACCATTCCACCGGCGCCGACGCGGTCTTCGAGCGCGTCAGAACGCCCGCCACCGTTGTGTCGGCATCAAGCACAGCGAGCAGCACATCATCGCGCCCCTTGTAGCGGATACCGCTGTTTGCCGTGGCGAAGCGCACGCCGGCGATGACGGGCAACGCCGGAAACGCGGCGGGGGCAAGCGGAGAAAGGGTCAGCGCCATGGGGAAGGAGGTCCGTGGAAAATGGTGGGCCGATCGGTTGGGAAAACCGTTAAACGCCCGTCGATATTACGCGACCTCGGTGGAAACATCCATAACGACACCCTTCGACGCCTGCTTCACCCGTGTGCGTTCAGCATCGGTCAGGTCGAGACGGGTCAACGCGGCGTCCAACGGAAACGGAGCGCCATTGGGAGCCGTCACGGCCAAAACACGCCCATTGCTCAGGAAAAATGGCTCCCTCTTCCCGGTGACAACCCATGTGACCGGAGAGCCTCCACGCTCTTCCACAATCCATTTTATCTTATTCTTAATATAAAGATCAACGTCTATGGGGGTCAGAACTTGATTTGACATCGCTTTCAGCTTTTTCAGCTTTGCCAACAACCTAATAAACTGGTTTATCATGTAAAATATGACAACAACCACAAGACCTATTATACCCATAACAGTTATGGCACGATTTTTAACCGCGTCAATGGCAAGATCTGTTGTCATCATTTCAGGATGAGCCGGATCACCCACAACCATAACGCTTCTGGTCTTGCTTGAACCAATAAACATCAGGCTTATTTTCCGCTCTATCCTTCCGTTGTTTTTCGTGGATTGATACAGGGTCATATCGCATGTCGTCAGGATTGCCTGGCTCGTGCGGCAATGACCGTCCCGCACCCCCGCATTTTCCAGCGGCTGGGCTTTTTCCGCGAGCTGGTGATCTGAAATAATGTCCGGGACGAAAGTCCACATCCACCCACCGAGAAGCACACCGGCCAGGGTAGCAAACAAGAGGAACAGAATCGCCTTCCCAGGCCCGCTTTCCTCTGGCTTCAGCCGCAAGGGGCGCGTTGGGAAAACCGCTCGGATCCTGTCTATTTCTTTCGATACAGCGCCATCAGAAACAGATTGAGCAGCCATAATATTCTCCACTAAAATATTGTTATATGCAGACAGCCTCTATCCCTAGCCAATAGGCATAGATGAGGCAATACCGTCAGACGATTGGTCGCATCTCGGCTGGCCTGTTCAGCTTATGCGTCGCTAAAAATTCTGATATTGCATCATTTTACGAAAATTTCCTTCCGTGTGACCGGAAGGGTGGAAGCTCTTCGCCCCACCCCTTCACGGCTCACCCGAAAGGACGAATGAAGCCTCCCGCGCTTACTTCTTCTTTGTTTCGGTCGGCTTGGCCGGCTCTTCCTTTTTCGTTTCGGCTGGCTTCGTCTCAGTCGGCTTGGCAGGCTCTTCCTTCACCGACTCCTCCTTCGGCATGGGCGAGCCATCCATCTGGAAGATCTCGATCTTGGCGGTCTTGCGCAGATCCTCAAGAACCGAGCTGACGATGTCTTTCGACAGTTCCTTTTCCAGCTGCGGCTTCACCTCGTCCAGCGCCGGCGGTTCCTGCTTGCGATTGTCTTCGACCTTGATGATGTGCCAGCCTAACTTGGTCT
>JAVBJZ010000077.1:0-12186 GCA_031546725.1 Azospirillum sp. | reverse complement strand
GCCGGTCACACCCAACTCACCCCCCAACCACACACCGCGCTGGACCCGGTCTTGGCCGCTAATGGCCACACCCATGGATAGACCGCGCCCCCCTGTTCCAGACGGGGCGCGCGGCTGTCCCGGCGGTGGGCGATCGGTTTGCGAAGATCAGCAAGCCGGCCCACCACCGGAAAAGTTACCTAAACCACAAGTATTAAAGCGCAAGTGTAAGGCGAGAGGCAGGGGGCCGGATGATTGGCCTGCCTGCCGTCGCGCATCCAAAAAGCTTCATCTTCCATTACGCCCCCGGATCTCCTTCGACAGACGGAATGCCGCTTTGTCACAACGACAAGGCTAACCCGTCCGGCGATGGAAGGGCGATACCAACAGGCGTACGCCCATGGGGGATGTGCCAGTCGTCGGCCCGACACCATGTCTGAGTTGGGTCCAACCTGGGGTCTGACCTGATCACGGTCAGCATTGACACGATCACCAATGGAGCGACGCATGCAGTATCGCCAAGGCGACGTCCTTCTCACGCCCTGTGAAACCCTTTCCGGCTCGGCCTTCCCTGTCGCCGTTGGAACCGGCGAGGTGGTCCTGGCCCATGGTGAGGTGACCGGGCATGCGCACACCATGATGGCGGACCGTGTGCGCTATTTCCGTGAGGACGGAAGCGGTCGCGGATTCATTCAAGTATACGGGGCTGAGCCGGTGGCGTTGCAGCATCAAGAACATGCCCCGCTTTCGGTCGAACCCGGCTTGTATGAGGTTCGGCGTCAGCGTGAATACCGCCCGCACAACACCGCCCGCATGGTCGCCGACTGACTGTTTTCAAAGAGGATAGGGGCTTTTCAGGAGGGGGGCATGCGTGCGCATGGGCGCCATATCCGACCAGTTGGAGGCGCGGCTCACGTGGCGGGGCTTGACTGAACGGGCGCAGGCCGAAAGCGCCATTCGGGACGCCTACGCCGCCAGCGGTTTGGTGGAGCCGGAGCGCATCGTGTGGATTGCCGGTCCAAAGGACGCGCGGCAAATCCTGGCGCGGCTTGGGTGGCGTCGATGGATTCCATGGGCGGCCCTGGCTTGTTCGCTGGCGACCATGTTCGTTGGTGCTGCGGACGAACAGGGCGCGGCCCAGGCCGGGCTGGATGCATTGTCGCTTCCATGGAACGAAGCGCTTGCCCTTTCGTGGAGCAGTGCGCTTGCTGTGGTGTCCATGGGTCTGTTCCTTGGTGTTTTGGCCATGGAATGGCTTCGGTGCGCAAGCTTGCGCGCCATTCACATCGGTTTGATCGCTGGCGCCATCCTGGTGAGCATCGCCGCGCTCGTCGGCTTCAGCCTTCATCAGGCATTGACCACCCCTCATCTCCTCAACGGCTTTCTTGCCGTGCCCACGCTCGCCGTCATCATTGCCCGGTGGCGCGACAATCCCGTCCACAGCCCACACCGAACCGGTCCGGCTCTCAACCGTTCCATCGCGCGTATGATGCGGCGCGCCTTGAGTCATCCAGAACGGAGCCCCGAACGGGGACCGGAGCCAGAGGCGGAGTGGGGCAGGGGATCTCTTGCTTCTTTCATCGCGCCGCCGCGCGGTTATGCGTGGGTTGAACTCATCCGCACGCTTGCGCCGATGGGGCTTTGCCCCGTGGAAATCATGCTGCGGAGCCGCACGGCGATGCTGGGCGCACCCACGGAAACTCTGTACCGGTCACCTCTGGCTGAACGTGCGGCTGTTGCTCTGGCCCTGCATGTCGACATGCTCTGGGCCTTCAAGAAAATCGCCCTGGTGCTTGCGCCGCCTGAGAAGGTGGTTGTGGATGAGCAAGTGCGGTTGCACAACGCAAGCGGTCCTGCGGTCCGATGGGCGGATGGTTGCGAAGTTTTTGCGGTCGATGGGGAATTGGCGACCGACCTCACCATCATGCTGGAACCGGACCGTCTGTCGCTTGATCAGATCCGCCAGGAGCCGAACCCCAGCCTTCGCCGCGCGCTGATCGAAAAATTCGGTGTCGAATGCCTGATGAAACGGCTGGGTGGGTGGAAGAGCGCGGAAGATTCGGCGGGGGAGCTCTGGCGCGCGCGGGATTTCGATGGCGAGCCGCTGGTGATGGTGCGGGTGGTGAACACAACCCCGGAACTCGACGGCAGTCACCGGATATACTGGCTGCGGGTGCCGCCCACCATCTTCACGGCGCACGAAGGCGTGGCGTGGACTTTCGGCCTCAATTCCAAAATCTATCAGCCCGGTCGGGAAAGCTGAACGTTCCCCTCTGGAAGCTCTGGCGGCGTAATGTTGTTCAATTACATAAAATTTAGCTCTAAATGATCATTCCTCGACAAAGCACACGCTGCGCGGATGATCTGGCCGGCAGCCTGGGCCGGGCGCTTTTCAAGGGGTTCCGCACTCTGGCATTATCCGCTGAGGAGGGGGCGTCACGCTTTGAGAGCCAGGGTTGCTCTCTCCCATAGTAAGCACAATAAAAACCTTTAAGCACGGGCTGGACACGCTCAAAAGAAGGATTCTTCCCATGAATGCAGTGGCTGCGACAGGCAATAGCCAAATGTTGCTTGTCTTTGCGCTGATCGCGATTGTTGTTTTGATCGTGATGATTACGCGGTTTAAGGTTAATCCCTTTATCGCTCTGGTTCTGGTGTCGCTTGGCATGGGCGTGGCCGCCGGGATGCCGTTCCTCGGTGTCATAAAGTCATTCCAGGATGGCGTTGGCGCCGTGCTTGGCTTTATCGCCGTTGTCGTGGCCCTGGGCACGATGCTGGGTAAGATGCTGGCCGAGTCCGGTGGCGCCGAGCGCATCGCCCGCACCATGATCGGCATCTTCGGCGAGAAAAACGTCCATTGGGCCATCATGATCGTGGCCTTCATCGTCGGCGTGCCGGTGTTCTTTCAGGTTGGTTTCGTGCTGTTGATCCCGCTGGTGTTCACCATCGCGCGGCAGACCGGCACATCGCTGATTAAAATCGGTATTCCGCTGGTCGCCGGTTTGTCGGTGGTGCATGGGCTGGTCCCGCCGCACCCGGCGGCCATGCTGGCGGTTGGCGCCTTCAAGGCGGATGTTGGCTTGACCATCATCTATTCCTTGATCGTCGGTTTGCCGGCTGCGGCGCTCGCCGGCCCGGTTTTCGCCCAATGGATCTCTCCGCGGATCCATCTTCCGCCCAACAACCCCATGGCGGCCCAGCTCAGCGAATCGGGGCGGACCGAACTGCCGGGCTTCGGCATTTCGATGCTGACCATCTTGTTGCCGGTCTTCTTGATGGTTCTGTCCAGCGTGGCCGAGCTTACCCTGGCTAAGGACACCGGCCTGCGCAACACATTGAGCTTCATCGGCAACCCGGTCGTGTCGCTGCTGATCGCTCTGCTGGTCAGTTTTTACACCTTTGGCGTGCAGCAGGGCTTCAACCGCGATGATCTTTTGAAATTCACCAGCGATTGTCTTGGCCCCACCGCCACCATTCTGCTGATCATCGGCGCCGGTGGTGGTTTCAACCGGGTCCTGCTCGACAGTGGTGTCGGCACGGCGATCGCCGAGATGGCCAAAAGCCTGCAGATCTCGTCCCTGGTGTTGGCGTTCGTGGTGGCCTCCGTCATTCGTATCGCCACCGGATCAGCGACGGTCGCCATGGTCACCGCCGCCGGCATCGTCGCCCCGATCGCCGCCGCCGCGGCTGTTCCCGTGCGCCCGGAACTGCTGGTGCTGGCCACCGGCGCGGGTTCTGTCATTCTGTCGCATGTGAATGACAGTGGCTTCTGGCTGATCAAGGAATACTTCAACATGACGGTGCCGCAGACGTTGAAGACGTGGACGGTCTGCGAAACCATCCTGGCCCTGACCGCCTTCGTCTTCACCTTGCTGCTTGCGCAGTTCGTCTAGAGCGGTTTCCGCTTACACCTGAAGAAGAAACCGCTCTAATGCTTTGATTTAACGAGCAGATTCACGCCTTCGGCTTTCAAGCCGAAGGCGATCCGCTCTAGGAGAAAACCCCGATGATCATCGTCCTTATGGGCGTGTGCGGTTGCGGTAAGACCACGATCGGAGAAACGCTCGCCACACGGCTGGGCTGCGGCTTTGCCGATGCGGACAGCTTTCATCCGGTCGAAAACGTCGAGAAGATGCGCAAAGGCATTCCGTTGAACGACGATGATCGGTGGCCGTGGCTCAAGGCCATTCGCGCGGCGATCGATGGCTGGAACGCCAGGGGAGAAACCAGCATCATCGCCTGTTCGGCGCTTAAGCAAGCATACCGCGATGTGCTTTCGCCGAACGGGGATGTAGTGTTTGTTTACCTCAAGGGCTCAAAGGAACTGATCGCCGAGCGACTGGACGCCCGCAAAGGCCACTACATGAACCCGAATCTCTTGCAGAGTCAGCTCGATACTTTGGAAGAGCCGACGGACGCCATCATCGTTGATGTAACCCCATCCGCCGACACCATTGCGGACAGGCTGCTTGTTCTCTTGAAAGAGCGGGCGACGACTGCGGCTGGGTAAGGTTATCGCTGCGGGAGTCCGGTTCGATGTGAACCGGACTCCGGTTTGAATTGGTTTAGCGCGTAACACCCAACAAGCCAGCGACGAGTGTCGCCGTGACGCCTTTTTGGTGGCCGGTCTTCACGTCGTCACGCAGGCGGGCCATGAAGTACGGCCTGCCGGTGTCGTCCAACTGCAGAATGCGATTATACTCATGAATGGCGGTGGAGCCCCCCGCCATTGACGCCCGTGCTGCGGCGCGGTCCGCCGTTGTGAAGGCCCGATCCGCTTCATTGAAGCGGCTGTCCTTAACCGTCTGCTCCGCTGACAGCGCGCGCGTGTTCCGCAGCAAGTCAAGGGTGGTGAACATACCGTCACCATCCTTGTCCTTTTGATTTATCGGCGCGTTCTTCAAGGCCTCCATCGCGCCGGGGTCGAAGGCGAAATGGGCGTATGGCATACCATCGGCGGCGTTCAACGTGATCTTACCCATGGCGGTTCCAGCCTTGGGGGTCTTGTAGTCGATTGCATCGACGCCTAATTCCGCGCGCAAGCCGGGAGGCGCCATGGCGCCCATTGCGGTGTTGCGGATGATGTAGCGCAGCGCATCATCGTTGATGTCCATATCGCCGAGCTTGCTCTCGGAGATGCCGAGATTCTTGGCGAAGTAGAGCTTTATGGATCGCATGAAGGCGGCTCGCGCCTCCTTCTCCGCATCGCTGAGGGGAGCCTTCGCCGTGACCTGCGCTGTCTGTGTTTTTAACAGAGCCTGGGCTTTGGGCGACAGAGTAACCTGATCGCCAAGCAAAGCCGAACTGATGGAGGAGGAGGTAGCAGTGGTGGTCGAGGTGGCGGAGCTGACAGTGGTAGAGTTTGCCGCAGTCGAGCTGGCAGCAACAGAACTGGCAGTAGTAGAGCTAGCAGTAGTAGGGTTAGCGGTAGCAGAGCTGGATGTGGTGGAATCAGTGGTGGTGGACTGAGTGGTGGATTGCGCCTTTGTGCTGTCTGTTTTTATAGGTACAGCCGGTGTAAACAAAGCGCTGCTTGAGCTGATGTCAGTAGACATGAATTATTCTCCTTTTTGGACAATCATTTCCCAACTTATTGTCAGGTGATTGTACGGTTTACATGAACAACGTCTTTAGCACCTCAACACAAACGTCCATACACACTCTGCTCGATGATCGTCACACACGAAGATCGATTCCACCCGTGCTGGCTGAGGAAGCGGCGGTCGGCGGGGTAGCCGTGGTTTGTTTGGCGTCTTCCATGGCGGCCAACACGACTTGTGCTAGGGCCGCCTGACTCTGCTCGGCGATTTTCAGACCAATCATCTGCAGAGGGGAGGGATAGGAACCACTGATATCCATGCGAAACCCCCGAGAGCAAAAGGACTACTCATTATGCTCTTAGGAAAAAGCGGAGTCTATTTCTCTTTTCACGTGCAGCTTTCACTCTGGCATAGCAAATGATGCAACGATGGGCGCGTGATAGCTTTCGGGTGAGTGAGCGATGGCGGCCAGCGCAACCAGCTCATCCCCGAGAGCCTCGTTGTGAATCTCGGCGGAGCGGAACCAGCCAAGCAAAGACCGTGACACCAGCAGATGATCGAGCAGCGCCGGTTGTCCGCCGTGCAGCACGGAAAAACGCCGCTCTTCCGGCAGACTGCGCTCCAACGGGACCAACGCGCGGATGGCGAGGCCACCGTTGCCGGTGTCGCCCAGATCGCCGCGAATGATGCGCACCGGAGTCTGCGGGTCTTCGGCGTTGTAATCGCCGGCCACGACGATCAACGCCTGCGGGTCCGCGTCGAAGACACGCTCCACCGCAAGCCGGGTTTCGAGCGCTTGGCCGGCCCGCTTGATGGCGGCGATGTAAAACCCTTCGGCCCAGCCCCCGACGCTCGACCAACAAAGCGCAGCCTTCTTCTGCCCCGGAACCGGAGCGGCCAGGGGGGCGCGCAGGTGCAAATTGAACACATGCAGATGATGGCCGCCGGGCAATTCCACCTCGGCGTGCAGCACCGGGCGGTCCCAGGTGACCGACTCTTCGTTGGCCTGGGGTGGGATCGCGGTGACAAGGCGCAGTGTGGGGGGCGGCACCAGATCATGCCGGAGCAGCCGCGACGCCGTTACCGGCCAACGGCTGGCCAGCACCAGATTGTGCCGGTCGGCCATGTGGTCGGCGCCGGTCACCAGCGTGTACCCCTGGCCATAGCGGGTGCCAGTCAGCAGGCGCTCCAGCGCGCGCAACCGGCGTGGCATGCCCTTGCTGTCACGCTGAGCGTTGACCTCTTGAAAACACAGGATATCGGCGGCTAGGCGTTCAAGCTGGGGGCGCAACACAGCGATGCGCTCATCGAACGGCGGCGTGCCGTCGTCATCCAGGCTTTCCAGGTTGAAGGTGGCGAGACGCAGAAGCATGGGGGCAAAACAGCCCTTGGCCTGAATTGCTCCCATCCTTTCTTTGCGTCACCGTTCCTGCCTCACCCTTTTCCCAGGCTAAAAAGAGGGGAGGGGTGAGGTGAAATGATAGCTCTTAAGAAATATAATTCACCAAAGACATTTGCTGCATCGAAGCAAGGATCTTGTACGTCGCCTCAAGAGCTGTGGTTGATGATGACATTTTTGTTGCTAGAGCCGCGTAATCGACATCATCGATATTCCCGGCTGCTTTGTCCAGGACATCGATGACATGCTCGTGCTGGACCGAGAGGTCGTCCACTTGTTTGCGGGTAACGCCGAGCTGGCCAATTTCGCTCAGCAAAGCAGGTCGTGAATCTTTGATCGCCTGATGCCCTTCAGTGACCAGGGCGTCGTATTGATCCTGGTTGTCCGGGGTATATTTGATCGTGGCGGCCATGGCGAAGGTCCGCAGCATGTCGGTGAACGCCTTGTCATCGGCCCGGACGCCGTATTGAATATCGCGATTCACGTCCACACGCACCTTCAACGGAGAGCCGGCGAATTGCAATGAGGATGAGAACACCGCATCGTTGGTCGTGCCGTCCGGCGCCTGATACGCCTGAGCGGAGTCCGTAAAGGCGCTTTTCATCGCGGCTATGATGCTATCGGCATCGCTCCCGGTATCGATCAGCGATTCAAACTTGCTCGTCAGTCCCCCAAGGTTTTGGACAGGGGGGGTGTCCACATCGCTGGCGGCGAAGACGTAGCGTCCGCCCACCTTGCTGTTCAACAACTGGGTCAACTGCTCCAAACCGCGCTTGCCCATATCGTTGAGGAAGGTTGTGTCGGTTGAAAGATTGCCCTCAACCTTCAAATATTCTTTCTCCAGCTTGTCGAGAAGATCGCCCATCTGGCCCATGGCGGTGTCCATGACCGCTCCCTTCTCACCGATATCGGCGATGTTGAGCTTGTAGGTCTCAAGCTGATCCTTGGCGCCGCGCAGATTGAGCAAGCGTTGGCCCTGGGCGCCATAATCACCGATGGTGTTGCCCTTTTTCCCCGTGCCTGTTTGGGTCTGTATTTCCTGCTGCTGCCCCTGAACCCGCTGCACACTGGAGAGGGTGCGCAGAAACTGACCATAGGTGGATATGCTGCCTGTCATGTTCTATTCCTCGTATGGTCAGCGGACGATGGACATCACTTCATCGAGAAGCTGCTGGCTGACCCGGATCACTTGTGCGGAGGCCCCATAGGACTTTTGCAGAATCGTCAGCTTCGCCAGTTCCGTGTCGACATTGACGCCCGATGAATCGGACAGCTTGCTTTCAAGAGAGACCTTCAGCGCTTCGGTGTTCTGTATCTCCCCTGTCACCTGGGCGCGGCTTTGGCCTTGCACAGCCACAAGGTTCTGGATGTAGTCGCCCAGAGTCGCCTGGGCAGGCAGACCGGAGGAGAGATTGGCGGTGTAGCCACCGGGTCCCAGGCCTGTCGTCCGAAACGACGGCTGCGCCATTTGACTGACATTGGAGTATTTGCCAAAGGTGAAATCAAGGACCCGCGTGATCAATTCATTTGAAATCGGAAGTTGAGTATCCGCGTCCCCTCCCGTTCCCGGCATGACCGGCGGGGAGTCGCCAAAGCGAATATAGCTGGGGTCCTGGGCCTTGACGTTGACCTGGATCTGTGCGGCGAAACCCACCGTGTCCTTGGGGGTGTCCGGGGGAATGGTTCCGTCCTGAGCGGTGAACAGGGTCAGGCCCTGGGCCTGGAAGCGCCGCGCCATCTGGGAGGCGAATTGATCCATCTGCGCCTGGTACTGCGGCAGAATATTGTCGCGCAGATCAATCAACGCACCAATCTGCCCGCCGCTGAACTGCGCTGTGACGTCGTCCCCGTTCTGATCGATGATTCCAGAAACATGCCCCTGCGGACCATAGAAGGATTGATCGGTCAGGCGGTCAGGCGAAAAGGTGAATTGCTTGGCTGACTGCGCAACGAGAGTCTGGCCATTCTTCGTCGAAACGGCCATCCGGTTGTCCGGCCCGGTCACATAGGAAATTTCCATATACTGCGACAGATTTTGCAGCGACTGGTCCCGCAGATCCTCAAGATCGGCCGTGCTCCGCCCCATTTGACTCTGGGCGACGATCGTATCGTTCAGGTCGGCGATCTTCTTGAGGTTGGCGTTCACTTCCTTGAGGTTGCTGGCGATGTCCGTCTGCGTCTGGTTGCGCAGGGTGAGCGTTTGCCGGGATATATCGTTCAGCTGTGCGGCGAGTGAGTTGGCGTTGGTGATGGCTTCGGACTGATAAGGCTGCGAGTCGGGGTTGGACGACAGCTTTTCAAAGCTGCTCTGCAGCTGACTGAAAGACGAGGCGAGGGAGGTGCTGTCCTCGGGCCTGCCCTGCAGCTGCTCGATAAGCGAAAGGTAGCTTTCCTTGGTGTTCAGACCAGCCAGAGAGCTTTCTTGCCCCATCACCCGTCGCTGAAGCGCCAGATCAACCGTGCGCTGCAACTGCCCGGAACGCACCCCCGCGCCGCTTCCGCCCAGGACAACCGCTTCTTGAGGCGCATCCTTGCGGGTATAGCCAGGCGTCATCGCGTTCGCGACGTTCTGCGACACCGTATCAATGCTTTTCTGCACGACCCGAAGGCCGCTGAGGGCACTGCTAATGGCAAGACCGATCGACATGGATATGCTCCCCTTTGCGGCTCCGAGCGCGGCGCTTCACTTTCGTGTGTCGCGTAACCGTGTACCGCGTAGACTATGCGTAGACTATAAGCAAAGTTCGGGCCAAAGCACAAAACCATTGATCCGCTTGCGTTACGGCTTTGTAAGAGGCGCTGATGATACCGGGGTGGGCAAGAGTTGCCGGTCCTTTGCGGCTTCAACCCCGGTCCTGGCGCCGGCTATAGGGCGGAAAATCCTGCCGGTCTGGAACGTGATGCCGGGCAAAACTGGGTCTGGGGGGATGCTCCCCTCGACCATCGGCGCTCCTGAAACCTGAGAATACGCCGTTTTCGGCTTTGGCACGCGGCTTGCTCAAGTCCTGGCAGCGCCCGCCACGGCGAGAGTGGCAGTGGAATTTATATGGGGGTTTTCCCGATGAGCGTTTTTGGAGCGATGAATACCGCAGTGACCGGTATGGCTGCTCAGTCCAAGGCACTGGGCAATATATCGGACAACATCGCCAACTCTCAGACGATCGGGTACAAACGTGTAGAGACCAGCTTTCAGAATTTGGTGACGCAGTCCAGTTCCACCAACAATAACCCCGGTGGCGTGCGCGCCTTGCCCATGTATATGAACAATGTGCAGGGGCCAATTCAGCAGAGCGAGAGCGCCACCAATATCGCGATTTCAGGCAATGGCTTCTTCCAGGTCAGCCGGGGCACCGATAACGGTGACGGCGTCTCGTTCGAGAACGTGCCGTATTACACCCGCGCCGGTGACTTCTCGCTGAACCGTTTCGGCTATCTGCAAAACAGCGCCGGCTATTACCTGAACGGCTGGGGGTTGAACAACGATGGCAGTGTCAACCGGGGCGCTTTGCAGCCGATCAGCATCCAGCGGCTTGTCGATAACCCGCAGCCGACGAGCAGCATCACTCTGGCCGCGAATCTTCCGTTGACGCCGCCGGCCAACGCAGCCTTGCCCGGTCAGGAAGTGTCCATCGTCGACACCAACGGCTCGGAACGTTCCGTCAAGCTCAATTGGCGCCAGCAGGGGCCCGACACCTGGTGGCTGTCCGTCGACGCCCCGGATAGCCAAGCCTTGCCCATGGCCGGCACCTTGCCGGGTGTCGACGATCAGCAGATCGATGCCCCGATCGTCACGCAGGAGGGGCGGGCGGCGACGCCGCAGGTGTCCACGGTCACGTTCGGTGGTCCCATTACGGCATCCAGCGAATATTCGATCCAGATAGGTGGAAAGACTTACAGCTGTAAAGCCGTGACCGGCAGCACAGAGGATCCTGATGCGGCGACAAAGGTGGCGCAGCAGATTTATCGCCAGATTCTTGCAACCGGCACCGCTCCCGGTGGTCTTGAGCTTACAGGCGACACACTGACGTTGACGGGTGATGCGGCGGGAAACAGCTTCGTGATCAGCGCCTCCCCGGCCAGCGCCATGACGGTTGATACTCCCACACCGAGTGTTTTGGGAATCAAGGAAGAAATGCTCGTCACCATGGCTGGAACGCTTGGTGATATCGGTGACACATACAAGATCCATTTGACCGATTCGGAAGGTAATCTTCTTCCCGACCCCTACGAATACCAGACCGATGGAACGGAAACGACCATCGAGTCCATCGCCCAGAAATTGGCGGGGAAGATCAATGATGACTTGAATTGTGGATTCACCGCGGTCGCCACCCCCAGCGGTCTGCAATTGACCGCCAGAGTGCCCAGTGACACGCCGCTCTCGACTTCACTTGATCCGTCGACCTGGACGCAGCCTGGGGAGGGTAACGGAGTCATGCCGCCCCATATCACCGCCAAATTCGGTCCGGGCGGTGTTCTCCAATCGCTGAACGCCAGTAAGATCGCCCTTGGCAACGCGACCGTCTCTCCGCTCCAGAACCCCGGTGATCCTGCCTATGTCAGCTTTACCGTGGATTATGGGCACGGGCCGCAGACCATTCAGGTGAAGCTTGGGAATTTTGTCACAGGCAGCGCGCTGACGCAGCAAGCGGGAACGGCCATCGAAACCTACACCAAAACGCAAGATGGCTTCACACGCGGTTCGTTCCAGGGGATCGAGATCAACGCCTCCGGTGACGTGGTCGCCAATTACGACAATGGCCGCAACCGTGTTCTAGGACGCATTCCGGTCGTGCAGGTCGATGCGCCTGAAGCCATGGCCCGGGTGGATGGCTCGGCCTTCCGCATGACGCGGGAAAGCGGCGGTTTTCGCGTGAATGATGCCGGCACCGCCGGCGGCGGCAGCCTTTCGACCAGTTCGCTTGAGGGTTCCAACGTCGATATCGCGCAGGAATTCACCAAGCTGATCGTCACGCAGCGGGCCTATTCCGCCAACACGCGCATCGTCACCACCTCGGATGAGATGTTGCAGGAAACCTTGGGCATGAAGCGGTAAGGCTTCGCCGTAGAGTAAAGACAAAAGGCGGCGGGGAAGGGAACTTCCCCCGCCGCCTTTTTTATTGAGAACTTCAACAATTCTAACTGGGTCCCCGCTTTCGCGGGGATGGCGATAGGGGGGGTTAACGCTAAAAAATAACGTCATCCCCGCGAAAGCGGGGACCCAGGAAACCGTATTCAGGCCGGCACCAAGGGTTTTGAAGCACGAAG
>JAVBJZ010000068.1:0-6770 GCA_031546725.1 Azospirillum sp. | reverse complement strand
CGGTGGTGAAAAGCGCAAGCCCGCCGAGGAGTTGCAGGCGCTGCTGGGGCAAGGGGTGTTCCTTGACCTGCTGCGCTGGAAGGCCGGCAGTGACACGGTGGAGGATGGCTACGTCTCCGCCGAGCGGGTGATGGTGGGCGGCCAGGGCGCGACGGCGCATGGCGAATTGCAGGACGGGGTGTGGACGCTGGTGCTGACGCGCGCCCTGCATTCCGATAAGCCCGGCGACATCAGCATCGAGCCGGGCAAGCTCTACACCGTCGGTTTCGCCCTGCATGACGATTACACCAACGCCCGCTTCCACCATGTTTCCCTGGACTACAAGCTGGGCCTCGACAACCCGCAAGCCACGATCAACGCCGTGCAGGTCGCTCTGGCTGCGCCCGTCCCTGTGGCGCCGGCAAGCGAGCCGGTGGTGGCCGATGCAAAGCCGGCGTTCGATGAGTTCAACGCCAAGGATGTCATGCGCACCTGCGCGCCCTGCCATGGCGAGTTCGGCCAGGGCGGCGGGCGCGGAATCTACCCGCGCCTCGCCGGTCTGCACCCCGACTATCTCACCGACCAGTTGCACAAGTTCAAATCGCGGGAGCGGGAAAACATCCCGATGATCCCCTTCGCCAATGATCGCGAGATGCCGGAATCGGACATCCGGGACATCACGCGCTATTTGGCGGGGATCAAGCTGAAGACCAAGCTGGATGAATCCGACGCGGCGGATGGTCTCGATCGCTTGCTGGCGGCCAAGAAGATCATGCACATCGAACGCTATGACGGTGATGCGGAGAAGGGCCGGGCGCTCTATGCAGACGCCTGCGCGTCCTGCCATGGCAAGACCGGCGAAGGACGCGCCAAAAAACCGCCGTTGGCCGGTCAGTACAGCGAGTATCTGCTCCAGCAGATTGCCGATTTCAAAAAAAATCGCCGCCAGCACGACGATGTCGATCTGCTGTTCACCCAGCGCCCGGCGCAGGAGATCGATGACATCCTGGCCTATCTGTCGAGTTTGTCACCGTCGTAAGGGATAATTTGGCGCGTGGTCTTCGGTTCACGCTGAACCGGAGATCACGCGGGTCAGCAGCGCGTGCAGACGCCCGTCGTGGATGCCCAACCGCTCCAGATGCTCCACCGTGTTGGTGAGGTAGTCCAGGTTGGGGCCGCGTTCCCCGACGCAGTGGGTGATGCGTTCGGCCATCTCCGCCTCATCAAGGCAGGGAGAATATTGTGAATGCTGGCGGTCAACCACGAAGGTGCAGGCCTTCGCCACCTTCCGCCCATCGGCCAGCCGCAGCGGCAGCAGCCTTGGATGATAGGTGCGGTTGATCATCTCCCGGTCCCAGAGGGCGTCGAGCGTCGCGGCGGCATCGGCGGCGACCACCCGGAAAGCCATGCCCCGGCACGAACCGCCACGGTCGAGTCCGAGCACCAGGCCCGGTTTTTCCGGCGTGCCGCGGTAGCGGAGCGAGGCGACGCAGAAGCGGCGATGGTAGCCATGCAGAATCGCCATGCTCTGCTCGGCGAAGGGAAAACCGGGATTCCACATCAGCGAACCATAGGCGAACACCCATAGATCCGCGTCGAGGGCGACGGGAATCGCGGCGGCCCAGGCGGGCTCTGGCCGGACAGGATCGGGGGGGTGGGATGTGTCGAGCGGCATGTCTGGCAAAATCATGGAAGGGTGGGGGCATCAGTCCCGCCGGGTGGCCAAACCTAGCACGCGGGGAAGAGGGGGGCTATAAGGGGGCTCCTTGAGAAACGCGGATTGTGCCCCCGATGATGCTCTCCAAGCGGCTTACCGTCGTCTCCGCCCTCCTTGCCGTTCTGCTCATTCTGTGGAGCGTCGCTTGGTGGATCGTCGCCGGCATGGTCGAACGCAGCCTGCTCGCCTGGGCCGAAACGCAGCGCGCCCAGGGCGCGACGGTGGAGATCGGGGCCTTGACCGTCGCCGGCTACCCGCTGATTGTGCGCGCCACCGTCACCACGCCGCGGATCGCCACGCATGGCCTGGACTGGCGCGGACCGGCGCTTGTCGCGGAGGCGCCGTTGTGGGCGCTCGGGCGCATCGGGGTTACCTTGCCCGGCGAGCAGCATCTGCATGTTGCGCCCCGCAATGGACCGTCGCTTGAGGTGACCGCCGGGAGGGGCGGAACCGGCCATCTGCTGATGTCCATGGCGGGGGTGGTGCTGGACGGGAAGCTGGCCTTTCCTGGCGTCACGCTGGCCCCCGAAGGGCCAGCCCAACCAAAGCTCACCGTCGCCGGGTTGGAGGTGACGCTCAACCAGCCCGCCACCCCCCCGGACGACCATCAACAGACGGGCTTGGGGGCTACGCTGACAGTGCAAGACCTCCAGTTGCCGGACGGGCTGCCTGTGGCGTTGGGCCCCGTCGTGCAACGCGCGGCGGTGGCCATGCGGGTGCAGGGCCGCCCGCCGCAGATCCAGCCAGAAAGCCTGACGGCCTGGAGCCGCGACGGCGGCACGGTGGAGGTGGATTCCCTGACGCTCGATTGGGGCCCGCTGAAGCTGGGGCTCAACGGCACGCTGGCGCTGGATGGGGCGTTGCAGCCGATGGCGGCGCTGAGCGCTGAAATACGCGGCGCGGCGCAAGCGCTGGCGGCGCTGAAAAAGCAGCTTCGCCCCAACGAGATGACCATGGCGCACGGCGTCATCGGCATGCTGGCCCGCCCCGATGAGAGCGGTGAGCCGGTGATCAAGACCCCCATAACGATCCAGGACCGTACTGTGTTCGTCGGTCCGCTGAAAATCGCCGTGATGCCGGTGATCGCGTGGTGAGGGTGCCGGTATGGAGCGGGCATCCAGATCCCGAACGTGGGTGACAAGCGCACGGGCCAAGACAAAGAACGCCTGAGGATCGCTCTCCAGCCTTGAGCAGGTCCGCTTTTGGGATCGCCGGCTTCTCGAACGGGACCTCAGCCACACCGCCGCAATGGTAGGCTTCTGCCCACAGGGCTGCCTCGGCAAAGGTCTTGGCGCGAGCGCGTGCCCTTCTATATTTTGATAATTGTTGAATTGTTGTTGACGGGTTATTGATCGCTTGATACTTCAATGATATTGAAAGTATCGAAGGGTTCATTCCCGACCGGAGAGAGCCGTTCGGGCATCCTTCGCCCAAACAGCGAGGGTTTCTCCATGGAGAAGAAGGACGTCCTATCGGCGTTGGCAGCGCTGTCGCAGGAAACGCGCCTGGACATTTTCCGCCTGCTGGTCCAAGCCGGTCCCGACGGACGCGCGGCGGGCGCCATCGCCGAAACCCTGGCCGTCACGCCAGCCACTCTATCCTTCCATCTGACTCAACTCACGCACGCCGGGCTGATCGTCCAGCGGCGCGAGGGCCGTTCGCTGTTCTACTCGGCCGACTTCGACCGCATGAATGGCCTCGTCGGCTTCCTGGCCGAGAATTGCTGCGGTTGTCCGGCCAATCCCGTCACCTGTGTTCCGGTGTGCGCCCCATCACCCAAGGCGGCCAACGCACCAGGAGAAACAAACGACAGGACAGCGCTGGAGGCGTCCGTATGACCGGCATCACCATCTACCACAACCCGGCCTGCGGCTCCTCGCGCAACACGCTGGGCCTCATCCGGAACAGCGGCGTGGAGCCGAGTATTGTCGAGTACCTGAAGACACCGCCCAGCCGCAAGCAACTGGCCGACCTCATCCGCCGCATGGGTGTGCCGGTGCGCGATGCGCTGCGCCGGAAGGGCACGCCCTACGCGGACCTTGGCCTGGACGACCCGTCGCTTACCGACGACCAAATACTCGACGCCATGATGGCCCATCCCATCCTCATCAACCGACCGATCGTCGTGACGCCGCTCGGCGTCCGCCTGTGCCGCCCCTCCGAGGCGGTGCTGGACATCCTCCCCGACCCACAACGCGGCGCCTTCACCAAGGAGGACGGTGAGCGCGTCGTGGACGAGGCCGGCAACCGCATCCTCTGAACCAGGACCTGACACAATGACGGCTGACGTCCACGCCGCGCCGGCGGCCCGCCCCGCCATGGGCGCCTTCGAGCGTTACCTGAGCGTCTGGGTGGCGTTGTGCATCGTGGCGGGTATCGCCCTGGGCCATCTGATGCCGGGTCTCTTCCGGATGATTGCCGCGGCTGAGGTGGCCAAGGTCAACCTGCCGGTGGCGGTGCTGATCTGGCTGATGATCGTTCCCATGCTGCTGAAGATCGACTTCAGCGCCCTGCACCAAGTCAAGGAGCATTGGCGCGGCATCGGCGTGACGCTGTTCATCAACTGGGCGATCAAGCCGTTCTCGATGGCGCTTCTGGGCTGGCTTTTCGTGGCGACGCTGTTTCGTGATCTGCTGCCCGCTGATCAGATCGACAGCTACATCGCCGGGCTGATCCTGCTGGCCGCCGCTCCCTGCACCGCCATGGTGTTCGTCTGGTCCAACCTGTGCCGGGGAGAGCCGCACTTCACGCTGACTCAGGTGGCGGTCAATGACGCCATCATGGTGGTCGCCTTCGCGCCCATCGTCGGCTTGCTGCTGGGATTGTCGGCGATCACCGTACCGTGGCAGACACTGTTCCTGTCGGTGGTGCTGTACATCGTCATCCCCGTCCTCGCCGCACAGTTATGGCGCCGCCTTCTTCTGGCGTCTGGCGGCCCGGCGGCGCTGGAGCGCACGCTGAAGGTCCTGGGTCCGGTATCGCTGGTGGCGCTGCTCGCCACGTTGGTTCTGCTGTTCGCTTTCCAGGGCGAGCAGATCATCGCCCAACCACTGGTGATCGCGCTGCTGGCCGTGCCGATCCTGATCCAGGTCTACTTCAACGCCGGGCTCGCCTATCTGCTGAGTCGCGCCTTTGGCGTGGCGCACTGCGTCGCCGGGCCGTCGGCGCTGATCGGTGCGTCCAACTTCTTCGAACTGGCGGTCGCCGCCGCCATCGCGCTGTTTGGTTTCCAGTCCGGGGCGGCGCTGGCCACCGTCGTCGGCGTGCTGGTCGAAGTCCCGGTGATGCTATCGGTTGTACGTCTGGTGAACGGTACGCAGGCTTGGTACGAGCGTCGCGCATGACCCTGCTTGAGGAGACGCGGACGCGCACACGGGATCTGAACCGCAGTTGCCACTGCATCACCCTGGATCGCGCGGCGTTGCTGCGCGCTCTGGAGGCCGAGACGGGAGAACCCGGCCTGTGGGACCTGCTCTCCACCTCGCACGCGCATCTGTTCTCCGCCACACCGCTGTTCGTGACAGGGGCGGATGTGGATCACATGCAGGCTGCGGTCCGCGCCATTGAGGCGGCGGCGCGGTTGCCCGGATACGTAGAGGCGGCGTTGGCCCGGGCGCCGGAGATCGCTCGCTTCGATCCGAGAACGGTCGGCGTCTTCATGGGCTATGATTTCCACCTCGGCGCCGATGGTCCGAAGCTGATCGAGGTGAACACCAACGCGGGCGGCGCCTTCCTGAACGCGCTGCTAGAGCGGTTTCCGCTCGGTCGTGAAAGCGTGAGCGTGAGCAAACCGTCTTTCCTGGTCGCTTGAGCGCTCTCTTTGGCTGTTGCAGGGATGATCTTCTTGGAGGATTTGTCGAATGGCCTGCGCCTATTCGTCGGATTTGCGCGAGCGGGTTCTGCGCGCCTGCGAGGCAGGCAACGAGAGCCAAACGGCGATCGCGCGTCGCTTCGAGGTGTCGTCGGCAAGCGTGTCGTCGTGGTTCAAACAAGCCCGGGAGACGGGGCGGCGGCAGGCCAAGGCGCATGGCGGTGGCTGGATGCTGCTGAACGGCGACCTGGATGCGCTGGCTGCGGAGGCGGCAGCCCATCCGGACGGGTTTTTGCATGAGTTTGCGCGGTGGGTGGAAGAGCGGACCGGCCATCGCCACTCATTGCCGGCGCTGTGCCGCGCCTTGCGGCGGCTCGGTTGGCGTCGAAAAAAAAGTCTCTGCACGCCAGTGAGCAGGAGCGTGCGGATGTTCAAGAGGAGCGTACGCAGTGGCGCGATCAACAAGCCACCTGGCCCGCTGAAGAGCTGATCTTCCTTGATGAGTGCGGGATCGACACCAAGATGACCCGGCGCTACGCCCGGGCCTGCGGTGGTCAACGGGCCATTGCTCGGGCGCCGGCCGGTCACTGGCGGCGCTTGACCCTGCTGGGAGCGCTCGGCCTCAACGGGATCGTCGCGATGATGACCGTGCCGGGCGCCACTGACACCGACGTCTTCCTGGCCTTCGTCGAGCAGCTCTTGCTCCCCGCCTTGAAAACCCGCCCCAATCCGGTTCTTGTCCTCGACAAGCTCAGCGCTCACCGCAGCCCGCGCGTGTTGGCCGTCTTCACCGCAGCGAAGATCAAAGTGCGCTTCCTGCCCGCCTACTCCCCCGACTTCAATCCCATCGAACCCTGCTGGTCCAAGATCAAAACGGCTCTGGCCTCCGTCGCCGCCCGTTCTCTGGAGGCGCTGGAGGACGCCGTACCCGCTGTGCTCGATACGGTCGTCGCCAGTGACGCTCAGGGCTGGTTCAGCCATTGCGGGTATAAAAGTGCCTAGCTTAAGCCTTCATACCCGAGTGAAAACCGCTCTAGGTGTTTAGTCCCGGCATTTGATGGGTTGGATCGAGCCTGAATCGTTCAGGCTCGGAAGCCCAGGTTTTGCAGATGTATTCGTAGGGAGTTAAGCCTCGCAGGGTCTTCAATCTTCGCCCGAAGTTATAGGCTGTGATGAAGTCCGCGAGGTGTTTTTCGAACTGGGCGTGATCGTCATAGTGGAAGCGCTTGACGGTGGCTTCCTTGATCGTCCGGTTCATGCGTT
>JAVBJZ010000103.1:0-4311 GCA_031546725.1 Azospirillum sp. | reverse complement strand
CGGTGGTGAAAAGCGCAAGCCCGCCGAGGAGTTGCAGGCGCTGCTGGGGCAAGGGGTGTTCCTTGACCTGCTGCGCTGGAAGGCCGGCAGTGACACGGTGGAGGATGGCTACGTCTCCGCCGAGCGGGTGATGGTGGGCGGTCAGGGGGCGGCGGCGCATGGTGAGTTGCAGGACGGGATGTGGACGCTGGTGCTGACGCGCGCCCTGCATTCCGATAAGCCCGGCGACATCAGCATCGAGCCGGGCAAGCTCTACACCGTCGGTTTCGCCCTGCATGATGATTACACCAACGCCCGCTTCCACCATGTTTCCCTGGACTACAAGCTGGGCCTCGACAACCCGGAAGCGGCGATCAACGTTGTGAAGCAATAACGGCCATAACTCTCCGAAGCCCCTCCCTCAGCGCTCTGAGGGAGGGGCTTTTTTCTTTCCCCCGGTTGCCGAAAGAAAGGATAGGATGGAGGGCGTTGCTGTTCGTTCATACGCGTAAAGGTATGATTCCATGCGTCTTCTACTGCCTGTCCTCATGTTTTTGGCGCTTCCTGCCCATGCGGCGGACATTACGGTGCGGATCGATAAAGGCGCCTATGATCCACCCTTGATAACGATAAAACGCGGTGACGCCGTGGTCTGGGTGAACGCCGAGCGGCGGACCAGCCATGACATCGTCTTCGAGGATGGCCAGCGCTCTGGACGGTTGATGCCGGAGGATACTTACCGGCGCGTTTTCGACACGCCTGGGCGTTACCCCTACCACTGCGATCCGCACCCGCACATGCAGGGTGACGTGGTCGTTGAACCGTGATCTCTTACGGTCTTGATCATGGTCAAGCAGCGTTGCGCCGATATGGCGGACCATGTCAGTGAGTAAAAGGAGGGGACCTCCTTCATCGGCAAGCGGGATAAGCATGGCTGGCGGGCGGGTATATCTGGTGGGGTCGGGTCCGGGCGATCCGGACCTGTTGACCGTCAAGGCGCAACGGCTGATCGGCCAGGCCGACGTGGTGGTCTATGACCGTCTGGTCGGCGGCGGCATCATTGCGCTGATTCCGCAGCGCGCCGAACGAATCTTCGTTGGCAAAGCGCCGCGCAACCACGCGCTGCCGCAGCATGAGATCAACGCGCTGCTGGTGCGTCTGGCGCAGTCCGGGCGGATGGTGGTCCGCTTGAAGGGGGGAGACCCCTATGTGTTCGGTCGGGGCGGTGAAGAAGCCCTGGAACTGGCCAAACACAAAATTCCCTTTGAAGTCGTTCCCGGTGTGACGGCGGCCACGGGCTGCGGCGCTTATGCGGGCATCCCGTTGACGCACCGCGGTTTGGCGGTGGGAGTGCGCTTTGTCACCGGGCATGGCGGGGAAGACCGGGAGCTGGAGCACGATTGGGCCAGCATGGCCGACCCCAACACCACGCTTGTGTTGTACATGGCCTTGATGAGTCTGGAGGAGATCCGCGGCAAGCTGATCGGCGCGGGCATGGACCCGGCGATACCCGCGGCTGTGGTCGGGGCGGGCACTACCGAAGGGCAGATCGTCTGCATCGGCACGCTGGATGATCTTCCCACACGTTTGGCGAACATTGAAGTGCCGGCGCCATGCCTGATCATCATTGGCCGCGTCGTCTCGCTGGCTCCGCAACTCGCCTGGTTCGATACAGCCGGGCGGGAGGCTGTTCATGCGTAATTACCCCCTTCTTCCGGCGCTTGTGGTTCTGGCCGCGACGACGGCGTGGGCCGGTAACCCACCCCCCACGCCGACTCGCGAGATCGAGCTGGACTATATCCTGCGTCAGGACTGTGGATCGTGCCATGGGATGACGTTCAAGGGCGGACTCGGCTTGCCGCTGCTGCCCGAGAATTTGGCGGGCAAGTCCGAGGACGCGCTGACCGAAATCGTGCTGGACGGTATCCCCGGCACGCCGATGCCGCCGTGGCGCAGCCTGTTGACCGCACCGGAGGCGCGCTGGATGGTCATGCGCTTGCGCCAAGGATTGAGCCCCAAGGACTAAACCAATGATCGAGCATTCTTACCGCGGCACAGCCACCGGCCTTCTCTTTTCCGGTGTCGCCGGCATCCTGTTGGCGACGGCCTTGTTCGCGGCGCCCGCCCAGGCCCAGCACCAGCAGCCGCGCGGCACCAATGACATGGGCATCATCGTCGAGCGTACCGACGGTAAGATTCTGGTGGTGGAGAGCACGGGGCGCACCGTCCTCGGTGAAGTGGAAGGGCTGGGTGATCTCAGCCACGCAACCGCCGTGTTCTCACGCGATGGACGATACGCTTACATTTTTGGCCGTGACGGCGGGCTGTCCAAGGTGGATATCCTGACCAACACGCTGGTCAAACGGGTGATGCAAGCGGGCAATTCCATCGGTGGCTCGATCTCGCAGGACGGCTCGCTGATCGCCGTGCAGAATTACGAACCCGGTGGCGTCAAGATCTTCGACGCCATGACGCTGGACCAGCTCGCCGATATCCCGGCTGAATACGGCGCGGGTGGGGCGCGGTCGAAGGTCGTGGGTCTTGTCGACGCGCCCGGCAAACGCTTCGTGTGGACATTGTACGAGGCGGGTGAAATTTGGGTCGCCGATATGGCTGACCCGCGGGCCCCGCGCATCCGCAAGTTCAAGGGCATCGGTCGGCAGCCTTACGACGCTCTGCTCACGCCGGACGGGCGCACCTACATCGCCGGTCTGTTCGGTGAGGATGGTTTGGCCATGCTTGACCTCTGGAACATGGACAAGGGGGTGCAACGCATCCTCGATGGCTATGGCCGGGGCGAAGAGCCGTTGCCGGTGTTCAAGATGCCGCATTTGCGCGGGTGGGGGTTCGCCGATGGCAAGATGTTCCTGCCGGCCATTGGGCGGCATGAGGTTCTGGTGGTCGACGCCAGGACCTGGAAAGAGGTTGGCCGCATCCCGGTGAAGGGGCAGCCCGTCTTCGTCATTCCCCGCCCGGATGGGCGGCAGGTGTGGGTGAACTTCGCGTTGCCGGACAATGGCTTCATGCAGGTGATCGATGTGCCGAGCCTGAGCATCCGCCGCACGCTGAAGCCCGGCCCCGGTGTTCTGCATTTTGAATTCACGCCGCGCGGCGAGCAGGTGTGGGTTTCCGTGCGCGACAAGGACCGCGTGCACATCTATGACACCGACACCTTGGATGAGCTGTCGGAGCTGGAGGTGGTCAAGCCGAGCGGCATCCTCTTCACCGCGCGGGCCAACAAGATTGGGCTGTGACGCATGGATGCGCTGGACCGCCGCCTTCTTGATGAGTTCCAACGGGACTTTCCCCTTGAACCGCGCCCTTACGCCGTCCTGGCCGACCGGCTGGGCTGCACCGAATCTCAGGTGCGGGAGAGGTTGGCGCGCTTGACGGAAACCGGGGCGGTGACGCGCGTCGGCGCCACCTTCCGACCGCACCGCGTTGGTTCTTCGACGCTGGGGGCCTTGGCGGCGCCGGCGGAGCGACTGGATTCCGTGGCGGCGATGATCAGCCGCTTTGACGAGGTCAATCACAACTACCAGCGCGCGCACCACCTGAACCTCTGGTTCGTCGTCACCGCACCCACCCGCGAGAGGGTGGAGGCGGTGCTGGGCTCCATCGCCGCAGAAAGTGGTCTGGAGGTTCAGGAATTTCCTCTGCTGCGCTCCTACCGCCTGGATCTGGGGTTTCCGCTGTGGAGTTGAGCACGCGCGACCGTCTGTTGGGCTGGCTGCGCCGTGGCCTGCCGCTGGTTGAGCATCCCTATCGGGCCATCGCCGACGATATCGGGGTTTCGCAGGAGGCGGTGATCGCTGAGATCGCCGCCTTGGTCGAAAGCGGTGCGGTGTCGCGTTTTGGCGTCATCGTCGATCACCAGGCGCTGGGCTATGCCGCCAACGCCATGGTGGTCTGGGATATTCCCGACGACCAGGTGGATGAGGTCGGGGCGCGGCTGGCCGCCTGCCGGGGTGTGTCGCTGTGCTATCAGCGGCCCCGGCGTGGCGTGGCGTGGCCTTATAACCTCTTCACCATGATCCATGGCCGTCACCCGGACGAGGTGCGCGACCGCGTCGATACTCTGGCCGAGGCTTGCGGGCTGATCGACGTGCGGCGGGAGTTGCTGTTCACCGTGCGGCGTTTCAAGCAGACCGCGCCGTTTTATGGCGCGCGGAGGAAATGATGATGCTGGATGCGACCGACCGCGCGTTGCTGAACCGTTTGCAAGACGGCATACCGCTGGTGGAGCGCCCCTTCGCGGCGGTGGGGGAAGAACTGGGCCTGCCCGAGGAGTCGGTGCTGGCGCGGGTGCAGGCGATGCTGGCGGCGGGGGTG
>JAVBJZ010000120.1:0-18277 GCA_031546725.1 Azospirillum sp. | reverse complement strand
GCGGTTTCCTGGCGCGCAAAGGCGATGGGGAACCCGGTTGGCTGACCTTATGGGGCGGCTTCGAGCGTCTCTTCCTGATCATGCTCGGAGCCCAAATCGCCAACCACATCGACTGGCGAGGATGTGGGTAAGGGCAAGCTGACCTACACCAACAACCTGTTGCTGGCGCTGGCCAAACGCGGCGTCGTGGTCGTGTTGTGCGGGCCGAATCACACGCCGGCAGCCTTCCTATGGCCGGTTGATGGCCATCATGTGCAGGCGCGACGCATGCGCGCCCAGCTTGCTGTCTCGACACCCCAGGCAAAGCGGCTATGGCAGATCCTGGTGCGCGCCAAGGTGCGTCAACAGGGGGCGGTGCTGGAGGCATGTGGCGCGCCGGCGGGCGCCTTCGAGATGCTGGCCCGCAAGGTGCGTTCCGGCGACCCGGACAATATCGAGGCGCAGGCGGCGCGTCGTTATTGGCCCTTGCTGTTCGGTGAGGCGTTTCGGCGCGATACCGATGCGGGCGGGGTGAACGCGCTGCTGAATTACGGCTACGCCATCCTGCGCTCGACCGTGGCGCGTGGCGTGATGGGTGCGGGTTTGCACCCGTCGCTTGGGCTGTTTCACCACAACCGCGCCAATCCGCTGTGCCTGGTGGATGATCTGATGGAACCGTTCCGTCCTTTTGTCGACTTGGCTGTGCTGCGGCTGAGCGAGGCCGGGCACGCGATGGTGACGCCGGAGGTCAAGCGCTTTCTGGCGCTGGTCCCGTCGCTCGACTTGCCGACGGCGGAGGGAACGACACCCCTGTCCACCGTGGTGATGCGTGCGGCGACCTCGCTGGCGCAAGCGTATGAAAACGGGGAGGCGGCCCTTGATCTGCCAGCGGGCGAAGGCGGCAAGGCATGGGCGCCAAGACCATTGGAATGGCCTGTATCGCTTAAGATACCGCACTTGGCTTAGCGGTTTCTGGCGATGTTGAGCGGGTACCGGATCATGTGGATGATGGTGCTGTTCGACCTGCCTGTGCTGACCAAGCGGGAGCGCAAGGCTGCGACGGTTTTTCGGAAGTTCCTGCTCGACCAGGGGTTCGAGATGTCACAGTTCTCGGTCTACCTCCGCCACTGCGTTGGCAAGGAACAAGCCGAGGCGCTGACTCGCCGAATCGAGAAGGTTGTACCGAGCACCGGTAAGGTGCACATCATTTTCTTCACGGATAAGCAATATGAAACCACCGTGTGCTTCGATGGTCGTGCGCGCCAGCCATCCCGGAAGAATCCAGAGCAATACACGCTGTTCTGACCGCCGCAACGTTGATATTTGCGGGAAGAAAGGCGGAATAAGGCAACCTTTTCAGGGCCTTATCCCGCCATAGAGTGTAGCCGATGGGAAACTGCGGTCCAACCGCAACATGAATATTGGCGGGCCAGTATCTCTTTGGAGTGTAGCCGATGGGAAACTGCGGTCCAACCGCAACTCCTTGTGTTCCGTAAGCGTCACGGGTTAGAGTGTAGCCGATGGGAAACTGCGGTCCAACCGCAACGCCCATGTCGGCGTACAGCGCCTCGCCCCCAGTGTAGCCGATGGGAAACTGCGGTCCAACCGCAACGCGATGGCCCAGGAACCACTGAAGTAGAGAAGTGTAGCCGATGGGAAACTGCGGTCCAACCGCAACTGGACTCACCGTCTTCGTGTTGGCCTGCTTTGAGTGTAGCCGATGGGAAACTGCGGTCCAACCGCAACGCATCATTGCCGCAGAGGACATGGACCGCTAGTGTAGCCGATGGGAAACTGCGGTCCAACCGCAACCCGACAGGAGTGCCGTCGATGCCCGAGGAAGTGTAGCCGATGGGAAACTGCGGTCCAACCGCAACGTGTCCGTGGTGCTGGCGATCGGCGTCGAGAGTGTAGCCGATGGGAAACTGCGGTCCAACCGCAACAGTCCCTTTATTTCCGCCGCCAAGGCAAGCAGTGTAGCCGATGGGAAACTGCGGTCCAACCGCAACATGTTGACGTTTTGGCTGTCGTGACCAGCCAGTGTAGCCGATGGGAAACTGCGGTCCAACCGCAACGCACCAACCTTCAACGTGCGCCGTGTTAAGCAGTGTAGCCGATGGGAAACTGCGGTCCAACCGCAACAGTGTGGGTGTGCACCGCCGCAGCGCGGCTAGTGTAGCCGATGGGAAACTGCGGTCCAACCGCAACCGGCCGGGGGTGGCGGCGGTGCGCGGCGGCAAGTGTAGCCGATGGGAAACTGCGGTCCAACCGCAACGGCCTCGCGCGTCTGCTGGTCAAGGCTGGTAGTGTAGCCGATGGGAAACTGCGGTCCAACCGCAACACCACGACCGAGGTCGCATACCCCGGACAGAGTGTAGCCGATGGGAAACTGCAGTCCAACCGCAACCAGATCGGCACCGCGCAGATAGGCGTCGCGAGTGTAGCCGATGGGAAACTGCGGTCCAACCGCAACTGACCGGGGCTCCACCACCACCCGCCGCACAAGTGTAGCCGATGGGAAACTGCGGTCCAACCGCAACTATGGCGTTACCGTGATCGCTGGATCTCCACGCCCACCGAGGCGACATCGGGAAACACATCCAGTTTCTCGACGCGAACTGTCACGGAGCGCACACGGGGATCGTCCAGGCAGCGGGCGGCAATCTGTTCGGCCATGGTCTCGATGAGGATGATATGGCCCTGGTCGACGATGGAGCGGATGATCGCCGCGCGGTCTTCGGAGGTCAGACCGGGGCCAATCACTTCACTATCACCAGTCACCTCACAATCAAGGGTGACGCGAACGCGTTGCGGCTTCACGCGCTCGTGGTCGTAGACGCCGACGGAGGCCTCCAGCACCAGATCACGAACGAACACAGGCTCGGCGATGCTGGAGGCGGGCGCGGTCAGTGGACCTCCGCGCGGATGCGGTCGCGCAGCACGTCGATGGGCTTGAGCTCCCCGGCGGCTTCCTCGAAGTGCCAGAAGGTCCAGCCGTTGCAGGCGGGCAACCCGGTCATCGCCGCCCCGACGCGGTGAATCGAGCCGGCATGATCGCCCAAATGGTTGGAGCCGACCACCGTACCGTCAGCCCGCACCCGCGCTGACATGCGCCGGCGCAGATCGAACAGCGCGGCGCCCGGGCGCAGCAGGCCGCGTTCCACCACCGCGCCGAAGGGAACGCGCGGCGCTTGCCGCTTGGGGAAGGGGGCGAGCAGGGCGGAGTCCGGCGCCTCTTCGACGGCGTCGATGCGGGCCTGGGCCATCTTGGCGTACCCCTCGTCGCGCTCCAGGCCGATCCATTTGCGGCCCAGACGCTTGGCGACCGCGCCGGTGGTGCCGGTGCCGAAGAACGGGTCGAGCACCACATCGCCCACGCGCGTGGACGAGAGGATGACGCGGTAAAGCAAGGCTTCGGGCTTTTGCGTCGGGTGGATCTTCTGGCCGTTGGCGTCGCGCAGGCGCTCCGGGCCGTTGCAGATCGGCAGCACCCAATCGCTGCGCATCTGAAGATCCTCGTTGAGGTTCTTCATGGTGTCGTAGTTGAAGCGATAACGCGCGTTCCGGTCGCGCGATGCCCAGATCATCGTTTCATGCGCGTTGGCGAAGCGGGTGCCGCGAAAATTCGGCATCGGGTTGGTCTTGCGCCAGACGATGTCGTTGAGAATCCAGAAGCCCAGATCCTGCAGCACGGCGCCGACGCGGAAGATGTTGTGGTAGCTGCCGATCACCCACAGCGTCCCGTCGGGTTTCAACACCCGGCGCACCGCGTCCAGCCAGTCGCGGGTGAAGCTGTCGTAGCTGCTGAAATCGACGAACTTGTCCCACTCATCGTCCACGCCATCGACGCGGGTATGGTTGGGCCGCAGAAGCTCACCGCCGAGTTGAAGATTGTAGGGAGGGTCGGCGAACACCATGTCAACCGATCCTGCCGGCAGTCCGTTCATCAAGGACACGCAGTCTCCCAGCAGAATCTGATTTGGCTCCACCATATCCACACCCGTTGCTTTCAGCGAATTTAAGGGCCGAGAATGATTCAGCCCCGAGTCGCCGTCAACGGGTTTTTGCAAAAGAGTCAGTGGAGTCAGCGTCTTAGCGCCAGTTCTTCCGCCACAGGGCTAAAGCTTGTGCGGTGGTGCGGGGTCGGGCCCCAGCGCTTGAGGGCGGCGGCGTGGGCTGCTGTGGGGTAACCGGCGTTGCGGTCCCAGCCGAAATTGGGGAATTGGGCGTGCAGCCCCATCATGACGCGGTCGCGATCAACCTTGGCGACGATGGAGGCGGCGGCGATGGACAGGCTGCGCGCATCACCCTTGACCACGGTTTGCACCGGGCACGGCAGCGTGGGGGCCTTGTTGCCATCGACCAGCGCGTGGGTCGGCGGTATCCCCAGCCCCTCCACCGCGCGGCGCATGGCCAGGAGGGCGGCTTGCAGAATGTTGATCGCGTCGATCTCCGCCACCGATGCTTCGGCGATGCAGACGGCCAGCGCGTGTTCGTGGATCAGCGGGGCCAGTTCCTGGCGGGCGCGGATGGTCAGCTTTTTGCTGTCGTGGATGCGCCCGGTGAGGGAGTCCGGCAGGCCGCCGGGGGGGAGAATGACGGCGGCGGCGGTCACCGGGCCGGCCAGCGGGCCGCGTCCGACTTCATCGACGCCGCAGACGATGGCCCCGGCGCCACAGGCGTGCTCCAGGCTGAAATCGGGGCGGAGGAGGGTAGGGGCTTTCATGGGGATGTTCTGGCCGCCGGGGCTGGCCGGTGTCAACCCTGGGCTATGCGGGCGCTGGCTTATGACAACAGACGCGCCGCGCGCACCCACCATCCGGGTCGGGCCAACCGCTGCGCCGCCGCCTCCGCTTCAGCCGCCGTGGCGTAGAGGCCAAAGCCGGTGGGGCCACTGCCCGACAGGCGGGCGAGCAGGCAGCCGGGCGTGGCGGCCAGCGCCTCCAATATTTCGGTGATCACCGGGGCGATGATCGCCGCCGGCCTGGCCAGATCATTGCCGCGCTCGGCCAGCAGGGTGGCCAACTCGGCGGTGTCGGCGGGGGCTTGGGTGAAGCGAGCGGCCCCCGAGAAATTGCTTTGAAGGGCCTTGAACACGGCGGGCGTCGGTACCGGCACACCGGGGTTGACCAGCACGATATGCGTCTCGGGAAGGGGCGGGGCGGGGGCCAGCCGGTCGCCAACACCACCGAAATAGGCGGGCCGCTTGGCAAGGCAGACGGGAATATCGGCGCCCAGCCGGAGACCCAGTTCGTATAGGCTTGGATGGTCGGTCGGCACTCCCCACAGCCGGGCCAACGCGCGCAGGCAGGCCGCCGCATCGGTCGAGCCGCCACCGATGCCAGAGGTTATCGGCAGATTCTTTTCCAGCGCGATGCGCACCCGCGGCGATTGTCCGCATATCCGCGCGAACGCCACAGCGGCGCGCGTGACCAGATTGTTGGCGTGCCCCTCCCTGGCCAAGGCGTCAGCGAAGGGGCCGGTGATGGTCAGTTGCGGGCCATCATCAGGGGCGTCGGCAAGGGCGGCCTTGGTGATGGGACGAATGGTCAAGCGGTCGCCAACGCTGGCGAAGGCGACAAGACTGTCCAGCTCATGATAGCCATCGGCGCGCCGGCCAAGCACATGCAGGTACAAGTTCACTTTAGCCGGGGCGGCTTCGATGATGAGGGCCATATTACTCATGGCCTAGACCTACCCCAATCGTTAAGCCAGCGAAAGCATCTCCCGCAGTGTGGCTTTATCGGGGCTTGTTTTCCCGTGGCTTCGGGGGGGCGTCATCCATTTTCCCCGCCTTGGCGGCCTGGATATCGGCAAGACCCTTGTCTATTTTGGCGCGAATCGCCTCTTTATCTTTTTCTTCCTCGGCGGTGCGCAGAGCGCGCTGCCACTGGAAACGGGCCTCGGTATGGCGACCGACGCGCCAATAGGCGTCGCCCAGATGATCGTTGATGGTGGAATCCACCGGACGCAGTTCAACGGCGCGTTCGAGCTTGCCGACCGCAACCTCGAATTCACCGATCTGGTAGAGCGCCCAACCCAGGCTGTCGACGATGTAGCCGTCGCGCGGTTTCAATTCGACGGCGCGCTCGATCATCGCCTTGGCGCGGTCCAGATTCTGCCCGCGATCCACCCAGCTGTAGCCCAGGTAATTGAGCAGATACGGCTCGTCCGGTTGCAGCTCCAACGCTTTTTTCAGGTCGGTCTCGGTCTGAGGCCATCGATCCAGTTTATCGAAGCACAGAGCACGGGCGTAGAAGATCGCCCAATGACGCTCCAGGGGGGCGCCGATGCGTTCCAGCGCCTTGGTGTAGGCATCGACCGCCTCATCGTAGCGCTTGGCGATACGGTACAGATCGCCTAGCCGCACCAAGGCGTCGGTGCGCTCCGGCCGCTCAGCCACCAGCTGGCTGAACAGGGCGATGGCCTCGTCCGTGCGCTCCATCTGGGCCAGTGAATCGGCCATGCGCAGGCGCGCCGTCCAGCCGAGCGTCGGGTCTTGTTCGAGCGCTTTGTACGCGCTCTGGGCCTTCTCGTAATGTTCGCGGGATTCCATGATGTCGCCGATCATCAGATGCGCCAGCGCCATGTCCGGGCGCAGATGCAACGCGATGCGGGCGAACAGCAAGGCTGTCTCCTCCGCCCCTTCCTGGTGCAAGGCGATGCCCAGGTCGAACAGCGCCTCGGCGACGCCGTGCGCGGCGTCGGTGATGATCGGCTGCGGTGGCGTTCCACTCTCCAGAGCCTTCAGCATCGGCTCAGCCATCAGGCTTTCGGGATTGTTGGCGCGGAAGCTTTCATAGAGCGCTTTCGCTTCATCCCTGCGGCCCTGGCGTTCCAGGAAATTGCCGACCAGTTGCACGACGCGCAGCGGGGGTTCGTTTTCAGTGGTGCGGTTGTAGGGCCCGGCGGCTTCAGACGGCTTGCCGCCAAGGTCGAGGATCAGCGCCAGATGCAGATTGTACAGCGCGGCGAAACCGCTTCTTGCCTCCAGCGGCGCCAGAGCCTGTTGCGCCTTCGCCGTATCCTCCCCCTTGGCGACGGAAAGCCAGGCGTCGTACAGCGGACCGATAAACAGGGCGAGCCCCTCGCGCGGCATGCGTCGGGTCAGCGCCTCGGCTTCATCCAGGCGACCGTTCTTCAGGGCGTCGGCAATCAGCAAGACGGCGGAGAGCTGAGGTTCGCCATCCTGGCTGGTGAGGCGCTTGGCCATGTCCAGCGCGGTGTCCATTTCCCCTTCGCCAAGCTTCAAGATGTAAGCGCGGCGCAGCAGCGACAGGTCGGACGGGTTGGCGGCCAGAGCCTGCTCCATGTACTGCGCGGCAGCATCCCAGTCATCCTGGTGTTGCGCGAAGCGACCGGCCAGATAGCTGCCAGTCCCGATGGCAAGTTTTGGCTCACCGCTTGCCGCCGCCGCCGGGGTCGCCCCCACCAGAGCGAACAAGGGGAGGTTCGCCGTCATAAGCAGCGCCGCAGCCACTACGCTGTATTTGGTCCGGGAAGTCATCATACCGCGTCCGATCCACTTTTCTCGGCAACCGGCTTCATTCTGCGCCAGTTGCACTCTGCTCTAAGCTCTGGTGTTCTGTCCGCCGTGATCCTCAGATCACGGCGGACAGAACACCAGCTTTTTTCTTTTCCCTCGGCGGGCGGGCGCATCCGCGCCCTTGCCTCCGCGGGCATGAGCCCGCGGGGCCTCAACGGCCCAGTCGCGCGCTCCCGCGTGCTCCGCAAATCACGACTGACAGAGCACTAGGGCGTCCATCAACGGGACTTGGTCTTATTACACCATGCACGGTTCCGCTGGCTCGCAACAAAATAGGGTGCATCACGCCCAATCCCGCCGCACCGCGTCGATGATGGCGGGGCGAAAGACGTCGGTCACCCGCTCCCGGAGGTGGGACCGCAACGTCTCCGGCATCCCGGGCGAGAGGCGGTCACCCTCGATTTTCCAGCGCGCCATCCACGACAGGCTGCGCAGCCAGGTGAGCCGGCGCAGTGGTTTGCGCCACGCGCGCACCGCAAGGGCCAGAGCGGCGGGCACGGCCTCTTCCCACGCGGCGTGGAAGGCGGCGACATCATCCGGTGTCAACACCACCGCGACATCAGGGTCCCACAGGGTCGAGCTGTAGAGGCTGGCGTGGGCCAGATCGATGGCCGGGTGGCCATAGTGCATTTTTTCCAGATCGGTGAACCACGCCTTGCCGGCTTCATCGATCAGGAAATTGCCAGGATGCGTATCGGCGCCAACCAGGGTGATGGGGATGGGGGCATCGATCCGCGCCACGCCGCTGTGCATCGTTTGGGCCGCCGCCAATTCCTCGGCGAGACGGGCCAGAGCAGCCGGTTCCAGGCCGGCGTGGGCGAAGCATTCCGCCTGTTTCAGCACCAGCGCCAGCGTGGCCGCCACCGGGTCGTCCGGGCTCGCCAGGGGGGGGCGGTCCTTTTTGGGAGGCAGCGGCAGCCGGTGCAAGGACGCCAGCGCGCGGGCGATGGCCGGCATGTCGGCGGGCAGGCGGGGCGGGCGACCGAGGATCTCGCTGACCAACAGGGCGCCCATGGGCAGACCGTCGCGTGGCTCCAGCACATCCACCAGGGTCGGCGTGTGGCCGCTGGCGGCGGCGCGGGTGAAGGCGGCGGCCTGATAGTGCAGATTGGTCCGGGGATCCAATCCCTGCTGGCTCCAGCGTGGGACCCGCGCGATGACGCCACGACCAGCCAGACGCACATGGTCATGCGCCACGCCTTTGAGCGGCATGGGGACGAGGTCGGCGGCGCCCAGGGCTGCGCCCAGGGCCTTGAGAACATCTCCCTCGCCGGCTCCGTGTCCCCAGCCGGGTCGGGGGGAGGGCATGGGAGTCAACGTTTGCGCCCCATATCGCAGGGGTGGGTTTCGTCAATCCTGGGCATGCTGGGCGACCTGCGTCGGGCGGGTGTCCATCGGCATATAGAGCGGCCACGCTCCGGCGGCAACCGCATCCAGCGAGCTGGTCGCCTGTCCCAGGCGCAGGCGGTAGATCCAGAAATTGGCCAGCACCTTCGCCGTGTAATCGCGCGTCTCCGCGTAGGGAAGGCTTTCGATGAACAGGAGCGGGTCGGTGACGCCGTCAAGCTGTTCCCGTCGCCATTTGGACAGCGCGCCGGGGCCGGCGTTGTAGGCGGCGGCCAGCAAGAATAAATTGTTGTTGATGTCGGGGGAGGCCATCAACTCGGCCAGGTAGCGTTGGCCCAACTCCATATTATTGGCGGGATCGAACAGCACCGGGCGGCTGTTGTCCGGGTCGGCGAGGTCGGCGAGGTCGCCATGACGGGCCACGATGTGTTCAGCGGTGGCGGGGACGATCTGCATAAGCCCGGTGGCCCCGGCGGGGCTGACCATCCGTGGCTCGAAGCGTGATTCCTGGCGCATCACCGCAAACATCAAGGAGCGGTCGAGCGCGAAGCCGGTGCGTGGCTGCCAGTGCGGCAACGGGAAGAGCGCCGCATCGTAAGGCGCGCCGCCCGGTCCGGTGATCGCGTTGCCGATTTGCAGCGCCAGCCCGGCCAGCCCGGCCCGGTCGGCCAGCACGATCAGGGCCTGTTCGGTCAGGCCGTCGCCGCGTGGGTGGATGCGTTTCAGCTCACGTTCCGCGGTTTCCTTCTGGCCAATCTGCAACAACGCCACGGCGCGCGCCCCCGCTGGCCTCGACGCCAGCACCGCCAAATGCTGGCCTGTCAGCTCCGGCAATTGCCAATTCAGCACTGGACGCTGCCCAAGCACCCGCCCGGCGATCAAGCCGTAGAAGGTGTGCGGGAAGCGGGAGGCGGTGACCAATCGGTTGCGCGCCTCCTCAAGCCGGCCCTTTTGGGCGTGCGCCCGAGCCGCCCAATAGGCGCTGGCGGCAACCATCCAGGGGGAACGCGGACGGGCGGCCAGCAATGCGTCGAAGTGACGCGCCGCCCGCTCGTAATGGTTGAGCCGCCATGACGCCAGACCGGCGATCCAGTGCGCATTGGTGACGATGTCACCGGAGCGCGCGGCGCTGGCTGAGGCCAGGGCGAGGGCCTGCGTCACGCTTCCGTCGTAATAGAGGGCGACGGCGATGCGGGTGCGAACGGTGTCGTATTGCACAGGGTCGAGTTGGCGCGCCGCCTCGTCATCGCCAAGCAGCTTGAGCGCCGCCCCGGCCTTGCCGTTGCGCAGCAAATCGTTGAAGCGGGCAAGCAACGCCACATCGGTGCGGTTGCGCGACGGGGCGGCGTTGCGCGACGGGGTGCGGCTGCGCGGCGCCACGCTGAGGGTTTCCCCCTCGGCCTCATCGCCCTCGTCGATCAGCGGGCGGGCGCCGGCCAGGCGCTCCAGTGAGCCGGTCAGTTTCCCGTCCTCTTGCGGCAGCGTCTTAAGCGCCCGCGCGCCTGGAGGTTGGCGGCGCAACGCCAGCGCATGGATGCGGTCCGCCCCGGCATGGTCGGAATAACGGTCCAGCCAGTCGTTCAATTCGTCGTAGTTGGCTTTGCGATCGGGATGCAGCAGACGGTGGCGCAAGACATGGCCGAGCAGATTTTTATTCGTCAGCGTGCGGATTTCAGCATCCGCCGCGTCCCATTCCCCGCGATCCTGGTATTCGAAGATTTTCCGGTAACAGGCCGCGTCCTTCTCGGACAGCAGAACGGCGCGCGCCGCCTCATCTGCCGGTAAGGGTGCAGGCGGTTGTTCGGCGAGGCCGAAACCCATCGGTGCGAGCGGACGCCCGTCTGGACCGTGGATGACGAGGGCGGCATGAGCGGCGGTGCAAAAGCCGTTCAGACCAGGAGCCATGGCGATCAGAAGCGCCACCCACCCAGCCCTCAAGAGGTTCTGCCGCAGCAGCGCAGTGGCATTCAGCGCTGCGTTGGGAAGTATCCCGAGCATTACTATGGAATAGACCCGTCCGCGGCGAATGGCAAGAGACTATTCGTTCGTGCAGCCCCAGAAACGGTCAAAAACCAGGATCCGCAATGGTTTGGAGCATTATAAAAATAATGTTTACACAACGTTAATCACAAAACGAGAGCACAAGCCGCGACTGCTCCGTCTGGTGTTTTCGAGCAAGCGCGGCCTGGGAAATGTGGCCCTCTATTGCGTGTTCATCATGGCGTCGGGTTGGTTTTCTCGCACACAAAGCGCTTTACCCTGTGCGTGAGATTCTTTGACGCAAAGCCAGAAGGTCTCGCCATGCGTCACGCTTGGAAATGGGGTTTCTCAGGAGATACGCGGGGTGCAACATCGGCAACGCTGGCGTGTTCTTGGAAGAAGCCGGCGGGGTGTAGTCGAACCACTGGCCACGCAGCCGGGTGATCCCTTCCGATCGGTTCAGCAAAGTCTTGGCGGCGGTTCCACCCAGCGGGACCAGGATATCAGGGGCCACCAGATCCACGTGACGTTCCAGGAAGGGCAGGCAGGCGGCGATTTCCGCCGAGGTGGGCGACCGATTGCCGGGCGGGCGCCAGGGCAGGATGTTGGTGATGTAGACCATGGTCCGGTCCAGCCCGATCCACGCCAGCATACGGTCAAGCAATTTGCCGCTGACGCCGACGAAGGGCTTCCCCTGGCGGTCTTCATCCTCACCCGGGGCTTCGCCGATCAGCATGATGCGGGCCTGCGGGTTGCCGTCGGCGAACACCGTGCTGGTGGCCGTACGCTTCAGCGGGCAACCGTCGAAGGCGCGCAACGCCTCTTCCAGCGCGGCCAGGGTCTTCGCCTCCGCCGCGCGGGCGCGGGCTGACGCGCCGGCCTCGCTGGCCCCCAGCGGCTGTTCCGGGGTCGCCACGACGCTTGGTGGTCGAGAGGAGGGGCGGGGAAAAGCCGGATTCGACGCCTCAAGTTCTGGTCCAGACCGGAGCGGGCGGGTGGTGAGAGCGTTCCAATCCGTCGGCTGGTCGACGACTGCTTCGTCGCACCCGATTTCTGCATGCCAGCGCAACGCTGCTAGGATGTCGCAGGGTTCAATCATGGTTTGACCTTAGCACGGGTCCTATGATCATACATGTGGTTACTACGACGAAATCCATGTCAACATGGTTACATAATCCTCGGGAGGAAACACATGGACCACGCGCCACGGGACCACGCGCCACGCGAGATCATGGAGTACGACGTCATTGTCGTTGGGGCAGGCCCATCCGGTCTTTCCGCCGCTATTCGCCTCAAGCAGCGGGTCAAGGAGACCGGCAAGGACCTGTCGGTGTGCGTCATCGAAAAGGGTTCCGAGGTCGGGGCGCACCTGCTTTCCGGCGCCGTGCTTGAGCCGCACGCGCTCGATGAGTTGATCCCGGACTGGCGCGATAAGCATGCGCTGCCCCATACGGTGGCCAAGGACGACCGTTTCCTGTACTTGACGCAGACCAAGGCATACCGTCTGGTGACTCCGCCGCAAATGCACAACCGCGGTAATTTCATCATCAGCCTGGGCAATTTGGGGCGCTGGCTGGCGTCTCAGGCCGAAGAGCTGGGGGTGGAGATTTATGCCGGCTTCGCGGGCGCGGAAATTCTCTACGATGACGACGGCGCGGTCAAGGGGGTGGCTACCGGGGACATGGGGATCGGCAAGAATGGGGAGCCGACCGGCAACTACACGCGGGGCGTCGAACTGCACGCCCGCCAGACGATCTTCGCCGAGGGGTGCCGTGGATCGCTGACCAAGACCCTGATGCAGAGGTTCAATCTGCGCGAGGGAGTCGACCCGCAAACCTACGGCATCGGCATCAAAGAGCTGTGGGAAATCGATCCGGCCAAAGCGAGTCCCGGCCTGATCGAGCACACGCTGGGCTGGCCGCTGGACCCAAGGACCTATGGCGGCTCGTTCCTTTATCATTTCGACAATAATCTGGTGTCGGTGGGCTTCGTCATCGGGCTCGATTATGAGAACCCGTATCTGAGCCCGTTCGAGGAATTCCAGCGCTATAAGACGCATCCCGCCATCCGCCCGACTTTCGAGGGTGGGCGGCGCATCTCTTACGGCGCGCGCGCGCTGTCGGAGGGTGGGCTTCAGTCGATCCCCAAGCTGACGGTCCCCGGTGGCGTCCTGGTTGGCGACGCGGCGGGCTTCCTCAACGTGCCGAAGGTCAAGGGCAACCATACCGCCATGAAGTCGGGCATGGTGGCGGCGGAAGCCGTGTTCGAGCATTTGACCAACGGCAGCAACGGCAACGAGGTCGTGGCCTATCCGGAACGGCTGAAGGAGTCCTGGCTGTGGAAGGAGTTGCAGCAGGTGCGCAACATCCGTCCAGCCTTCCAGAAAGGGCTGTGGGTGGGCCTGGCCAATGCGGTCTATGAAACCGTCACCATGGGCAAATCGCCCTGGACGCTTCACTACGCGCATTCCGATCACGCCGCGCTGAAGAAGGCCGGGGAGATGCCGAAGATCGACTACCCGAAGCCGGACGGCAAGGTTAGCTTCGATCGGCTGTCGTCGGTGTATCTGTCAAACACCAACCATGAAGAAGACCAGCCCGCACATTTGACGCTGAAGGACAGTGAAACGCCGATCCGGGTGAATCTGGCGCTCTATGATGCGCCGGAGACGCGCTACTGCCCGGCTGGCGTGTATGAGATCGTCCACAACGAGGATGGGACCCACCCACGCCTGCAGATCAACGCGCAGAACTGCGTGCACTGCAAGACTTGCGACATCAAGGACCCGACGCAGAACATCAATTGGGTCGTGCCGGAGGGCGGCGGGGGGCCGAACTATCCGGGGATGTGATCGGAGGTTTCCTGTGGATTCCGCTTCATAGCGAAGCGGAATCCGCTGAAGCCGGGGGTCATTCCCCCTTCATCCGCCGTGTCCAGGCGCTCAATGCGGTCAGCAGAGCGGCGATCTTGTCACGGACAGACTCGTCTTTCAGGCTGCCGTCGGGGGTGAAGGATTCGGCGTTGCGCACCAGCACTTCCGGCTTGTTCAGCGGGTGCATGTCGAGAGACACGCAGACTTGGCGCAGATGGTATTGTGAACGCGCCGTACCCAGGCCGCCGCCCGTGCCCATGATGGCCAGCGGCTTTTTGGCGAAAGGCTGTTCGGGTGGGCGCGAAGCCCAATCGATGGCGTTTTTCAGGACGCCGGGGATGGAGTAGTTGTATTCCGGGCAGGCGATCAGCAACGCATCGGCGGCGTGGATGCGTTCGCGGAAATGACGCACCGGGTCGGGCATGCCGGCGGCCTCGACATCGCCGTTGTAAAGCGGGATGGGGGTCAGATCGAAGACCTCCAGCTCCATTCCTTCGGGCAGTGCTTCCGCCGCAATGCGCAGCAAGGTGCGGTTGTTTGACCGCTCACGCAAAGACCCGGCAAAACCCAGCACATGGATAATGGGCATCACACATCCCTCGGTTGTGAGAAACTCTCTCAGCCACCCTTCATCTTGATCCAGCCGGCGATGGCGCTGTCCATGCTGTTCTTATGGGCGACGAACCAGGGTGGCGTGACCGTGCGGATATAGTCGCGGGCTGTCGCCAGACCGTCGATGCCCAGCCGTGCTTCAAGCTCATCCATCTCCAGGCGCACGCGGTCGTGTTCATCCTTATGAATGGAGTGGTGCGGAAAGCCGTACTGGCGCATCAGATCTTCTTCGCGCAAGAAATGCGCGCGCATATACTCCACAAACGCCAAGAAGAGAGCCGGGAAAGCCTCGTCATCCGCCGCGTCGCACGCGGAGACGAGAGCTAGAATTCCCTTATGATCCTCGTCGATGATGGCGTCGCCAACTTTGAGGCTGTCGTTCCAGGCCAGGGAAATCAAGGTGGACATGCGAACTCCGGCATAAAAATCGGAGCGTACATTACCATCCGCGGGCATGGTGGTCTTGACCAAAGTCAAAATACCACACAGTAAATATGGTTATTCAGCCTTTTCCAGTTCATCGACGAAGCTGCGGATGACGCTCAGCCCCTTTTGCCAGAAGGCTGGATCGGACGCATCCAGGCCAAAGGGCGCCAGCAAGTCCTTGTGGAGCAGCGTTCCTCCCGCCGAAAGCATCGTAAGATAGCGCTCAGCAAAGCCGGAATCCGCCTCCTGATAGACCGCATAGAGCGAATTCACCAGGCAGTCGCCGAATGCGTAGGCATAGACATAGAAGGGTGAATGGATGAAGTGCGGGATATAGGCCCAGTAATTCTGGTATCCTTCATCAAAGCGCAACGTCGGGCCCAGGCTGTCGATCTGTACGCTCATCCAGATTTCGCCCAGGCGTTCGGGTGTCAACTCACCGCTGCGGCGTTCCGTGTGGACGCGGGTCTCAAAATCAAGGAAGGCGGTCTGCCGGACCACCGTGTTCAGCAGGTCCTCGACCTTGGTCGCCAGCATGATGCGGCGGTTTTTTGGGTTGGTTTCGGATTCCAGCAGCGACCGGAAGGTCAGCATCTCACCGAACACCGAGGCGGTTTCCGCCAGGGTCAACGGGGTGTCGGACATCAGATGGCCCTGGCCGCCGGCCAGGATCTGGTGCACGCCGTGCCCCAACTCATGCGCCAAGGTCATCACGTCGCGCGTCTTGCCCTGATAATTGACCAGCAGATAGGGGTGGGCGCTGGGCACCGTCGGATGCGCGAAGGCCCCCGGCGCTTTGCCCGGTCGCACCGAGGCGTCGATCCAGGAATTGTCGAAGAAGCGCCGGCCCAAATTGCCGAGTTCCGGTGAGAAGCGCGTATAGGCGTCAAGCACGAGAGACCGCGCCTCGCTCCAGGGAATGGTGCGGTCCACATCATCGGGCAACGGTGCGTTGCGGTCCCAGTAATCGAGATGTTCCTGGCCGAACCATTTGGCCTTCAGCGTGTAGTAACGGTGCGACAGGGCGGGATAGGCTTGCTTGACGGCGGCGAGCAGCGCCTCCACCACCTCATCCTCGACGCGGTTGGAGAGGTTGCGGGCGGAGATGGGCTGTGGGTAGTTGCGCCACTTGTCCTCGATCTCCTTATCCTTGGCCAGGGTGTTGGTGACCAGAGCGAACAGGCGGATGTTGTCGCCCAGCACGCGACCGACCATCGCGCCCGCCTCGCGGCGGACGCCGGCGTCGCGGTCGGACAGCTTGTTCAACGCCTCGGCGCAGGTCAAATCCTTGCCACGGATGGGAAAGCGCAGGCTGGCGATGGTTTCGTCGAACAGGCGGTTCCAGGCGGCGCGACCGACCACATGCTTTTCGTGCAGCAGCCGTTCGATCTCATCCGACAGCTGATGGTCGCGATACAGGCGAACGTCGCGCAGCCATGGGGTGTAGCGCGCCAAATCCTTGGAGGCGCGCAGGCGGTCTTGCAGCGCCTTCTCGTCGATACGGTTGATCTCCAGCGTGAAGAAGACGAGGTGGGTGGAGATGCTGTTCGCCCGCTCCTGCGTCGATTGATAGAACTTGCCGATAAGCGGGTCAGCCATATTGCCGGAGTAGACAAGGCCGGCATAGGACATGGCGCGGGACAGCACCTCGTCGATGCGCTCATATTCCTGGATCGCCTTGGCGAGCGTGTCGCCGTCCAACGCCGCGACATGGTTGGCGTAGGCCTCATGGAAGGCCTTGGCTGTCGCCTCCATGCACTCCAGGTCCGCTTTCAACTCGGGTGAATCCATGGCCGGATAAAGGTCGCGCAGATCCCAGGTCGGGAGCGACCCCGGGTCGGGGCTGGCGGCGGTGTCCAGGGCGGCGCTACGGATCATAAGGGAGACCTCATCGGGTATCAGGCAACCTCCCGGATATAGGCGGAGCGTTTGGCGAAGGAAAGCGCCATAACGTTTTCTTTCCGCTGCGCAAGCGGGGGAGGGGGCCTGTATTATTTTTCTGAGTTCTGGACGCGGCGGATGGCGGCTTCGAGGCAGCGCGCGTGCAATTTCCGCTTGGCCAGCGCACGGGCGCGGGCCTCGTCGAGATCGGTGGTGGGCATCGGCTCGATCTGGCAGCCGCGCCAGCCATTCGCATCCAGCGCCCGCGCAACCTCGGCGTAACCGAAATAACCATTCTCCGGCTGCTCCCAGGGGGGGCGCAGATTGTCCTGGCGCAACACGAAGCGATTCGACTGGCTGCTGGCGCTTGCGTTGGTTAACCGCGCCACGATAAGCCGCTCGCCGTTCGCTTGAACGACGGTGAGAATGGGCCGGATGCCGATAATTGGAAAGTTGTGGGTCATGAGAGGCCCTATCGTGTAGAGGCTGCCGCAAGCATTTGCCAGCGTGATTTATAGGCGCCTGCGCCGGTTTCGAGGCGGCAGGAGAATGGGGCGCGCGGGCTTGGAGGATCTTTACCAAAGAGAGGCGAGGGCACAATTCCTCTTCCCGCCACCCCCGGAGGCTTGCTAGTTGTAAAGACACGAGCGGGCGTGGCGAAATGGTAGACGCAGCGGACTTAAAATCCGTAGCCGCAAGGTGTGGGGGTTCAAGTCCCCCCGCCCGCACCACATTGAAATATCAGAGTGTGTGACAGCGCTTGGCGCCGGGCCGGCAACGAACCGTGACGATGTTTGGATGATGCGCGCACCTCTGCCCGCGGATGACAGGGTCAGAATTGACGCAATGCGCATAGGGCGATGATCGGCATAGCCTCTTGGCGTTTTTAGGAACGCGCGCACGAACAACCGGGCTATGAAAACTGAATGGCGTTCTCTTAAGGTAATATGCAAAAAGGGGCTGGACAGGGGGTGTGGCGATCCAATATAAGCCGCCTCCCCGGACCAAGCGGTGGACAAGCCTGACGCCAGAAGCATTCACTAGAATGCAGCCTGGAAATAACGGTAAAGCCTGGGATTGGTCTGAGGGTTGTTCGGGTAGATAGTTTAAAGAAATACTCAGCACCACATACAAATTGGTCTGATGAATGTCTTTATCTTTTATATCTGGACGGAGGTTTTTGGTTCATGTGGCGTGCCACTGACCCGGAGATCGAAAAAAAGAAACGTCGCGCTTCACTTTCTTCTTGACGGTGGGGCGGGGCGGCGGTAGAAAGGGGTCATCGAGACGGAGCGCGACGCTCTGGACCGGTTTCCTAGACAGGGCCAAGGCTTCACGGCCTGCCAAGGGCAGGTTGAGAAAAGTTGGTCGTGTCGGCGAGTTTTTCCGGGTGACCGGACAGCCCCTCGGGGCATGGATCTTTGAAAACCAAATATTGTTTCGAGAAGGGATGCGCAGGCGGTCGGCGTTGCGGGGTCGGGTTCTTCCAGGTTTTGGAAGGCACGGCGCAACGCGAGGGTCGATCGCGGTGCATCAAGAGATAGCCAAGCAAGATGATACAGTATCGCGCTTAGGGTATATCGAGGTGTCGGTTATTGACCCTTGATCGAGCGAGCTTCGGCTCGTATCGAACC
>JAVBJZ010000119.1:0-11163 GCA_031546725.1 Azospirillum sp. | reverse complement strand
ATCAACATCCCTGTGATCGCTTGTGGCATCGGCACCGACGCCGCCGCCGCCGTGCGCGCTATCCGCGCCGGCGCCAGGGAGTACATTCCACTACCGCCGGACGCCGAACTGATTGGCGCCGTGCTCGAAGCGGTGGCGGAGGAAAGCCATTCCATCATCTGCCAGGACCCAGCCATGCTGGCGACCCTGCGTCTGGCCGACCAGATCGCCCCAAGCGATGCTTCGGTGCTGATCACCGGGGAATCCGGCACGGGCAAGGAGTTGATGTCTCGCTATCTCCACCGCAAGAGCCGGCGGTCGAACGAAAACTTCGTCGCGGTCAATTGTGCGGCGATTCCCGAAAATCTTCTGGAATCCGAATTGTTCGGCCATGAGAAAGGCGCCTTTACCGGCGCTGTGGCGCGCCGTATCGGCAAATTCGAGGAAGCCAACAACGGCACCTTGCTGCTGGACGAACTCTCGGAAATGCACCCGCGCCTTCAGGCCAAGCTGCTGCGCGCCATCCAGGAGAAGGAGATCGACCGGGTTGGTTCGTCGCAACCGGTCAAGATCAATGTCCGCCTGATCGCCACCTCCAACCGCGACCTGGAGGCCGAAGTCCGGGTCGGCAACTTCCGTGAGGATCTGTACTTCCGCCTTAATGTCTTCAACATTCGCCTTCCCAGCCTGCGGGAGCGTCCGCTTGATATTCCGGCGATCGCCGAGCATTTCGTGCGCAAGTACACGGAGGCCAACGGCCTCTCCGCCAAGACGCTGTCCGCCGAGGTGATGGCGCTGCTGATGGCGCATCACTGGCGCGGCAATGTGCGTGAGCTGGAAAACACCATGCACCGCGCCGTGCTGCTGTCGCGTGGCGAAAGCATCGGGCCGGAATCCATCATGCTCACCGGCGCGGGGTTGGCCCCCACCGGCGGCGCGACCGCCCCCGCCGGCTCTCCGGTGGCGCAGCCCTTCGCCGGTCCCGCCGGCTCAGTCCCCGCTGCTCGCCCCTTGCCCTCCGCCTACGCATCCCCGCTCCCCTCGGCGGCCCCCTCGGCGCCCGCCGCCTCCACGAATGGCAATCTCACCGGCCTGGTCGGTCGGACGGTGGCCGATGTGGAGCGTGACCTGATCATCGAGACCCTGTCGCATTGCCTGGGAAACCGGACGCACGCGGCGACTATCCTGGGAATCTCTATCCGAACGCTGCGCAACAAGCTAAAGCAATACAATGATGAAGGTGTGTCGGTGCCTCCGCACGGCAACGAAGACCGTCTTATGCTCGGCTGATTAGGACCCGGTGACATCCATGGCGCTCACCGAACAGACCCAACAAGGCTCCGAACAGCAGGTCGGCGGTGGCGGATCCGCGCTCGGCGACATGTTCGGCGTCATACGATCATCGCTGAAGCGCGGCGACGTGGCCATGGCGATCGGCATCATGCTGATCATCGTGGCGCTGATCATGCCGATGCCAACGTTGCTGCTCGATATGATGCTGGCGGTGTCCATCACCGTGGCCGTGCTGATCTTGATGGTGGTGCTGTTCATCGAACGACCGCTGGATCTGTCATCATACCCCACGATCCTGCTGATAACGACGCTGTTGCGGTTGTCGCTGAACATGGCGTCCACCCGCCTTATTCTTAGCCATGGGCACGAAGGAACGACCGCCGCCGGGCACGTCATCGAGGCCTTCGCCAGCTTCGTGATGGGCGGCGACTTCATCATCGGCGTGATCGTCTACGCCATCTTGACGATCGTGAACTTCAAGGTGATCACCGCCGGTTCCGGTCGTATCGCCGAAGTGGCGGCGCGCTTCACCCTGGACGCCATGCCCGGCAAGCAGATGGCCGTCGACGCCGATTTGTCCGCCGGCATGATCGACGAGGCCACGGCCCGCAAGCGCCGTAAGGAATTGGAGGACGAAAGCGCCTTCTTCGGCTCGATGGACGGCGCCTCGAAATTCGTGAAGGGAGACGCGGTCGCAGGGTTGCTGATCATGTTCATCAACATCATCGGCGGGGTGTCGATCGCGGTTCTCCGCCATGATATGCCGGTGATGCACGCGCTGGACACCTTCACCAAGCTGACCATCGGCGACGGCCTGGTGTCGCAGATTCCCGCGCTGATCATTTCCATCTCAGCCGGCTTCCTGGTGTCGAAGGCCGGCGCCGGCGGCTCCACCGACAAGGCGGTGGTCGGACAGCTTACCGGCTATCCCATGGCGTTGGGCATCTCGTCCGGGCTGTTGATGGTGCTGGGAGCGATGCCGGGCCTGCCCGGCATGATCTTCCTGCCGCTGGCCGTGGCCACGGGCGCGGCGGCCTGGTACCTGCCAAGGCTGCGGGAACGCCGGGAAGTCGAGGCGTTGCTCGCCCAGGAAACCGGCCATTCTTCAGAGAACGCGCCGGCGCCAATCGTCGATGAACCCATATCGACGGCGCTGGCCATCGACCTCATCCGCTTGGAGCTCGGCTACGCGCTTCTCGCGCTCATCAACGCGCCGCAGACCGGCAGCCACAGGCTGACCGATCAGATCAAGGGGCTGCGCCGGCAAATCGCCAGCGAAGTGGGTTTCGTCATGCCGGCGGTGCGCATTCAAGATAATTTACAGCTTCCGCCCAACGCCTATGTCATCCGCGTCAAGGAGATTGAAACGGGACGCGGCGACATCCGGCCGAACATGCTGCTGGTCATGGACCCGCGTGGTGAAGCCATGACTTTGCCCGGTGAGCAGACCACGGAGCCGACATTTGGGCTGCCGGCGATTTGGGTTGAGACGAGCTACCGGGAAGAGGCGCTGTTCAAGGGCTATACGGTGGTCGATTCCTCCACGGTCATCACCACGCATTTGACGGAGTTGATCAAGGACAATATGCCCGAGCTGCTGTCCTTCAGCGAGACGCAGAAGCTGCTGGAAGAGCTGGGCAAGGAACACCAGAAACTGGTGAGCGACGTCATTCCGGGGCAGGTCACGGTGGGCGGTTTGCAGCGCGTGTTGCAGAATTTGCTTGCGGAACGGATCTCAATCCGTGATCTTTCAGCCATCCTTGAAGGTATTTCCGAGGCAGCGAGTCAAACGCGCAGCGTTACCCAGATTACAGAACATGTACGTTCACGCTTGGCGAGACAGATCTGTGATTCCTGCACGAGCGAGATGGGGTTCATCCCCCTCATTACGCTGTCGCCCGAATGGGAACAGGCTTTTGCTGAATCGCTTATCGGCGAGGGTGATGATCGACAGCTGACGATGGCGCCAAGCAGGCTTCAGCAATTCATCACATCTGTTCGGCAAATTTTTGAGCGATACGCCATGATGGGTGAGACGCCAGTGTTGCTGACCAGTCCATTGATTCGCCCCTTCGTACGTTCGATCGTCGAGCGATTCCGACCATCCACGGTGGTCATGTCACAAAATGAGATCCACCCCAAAGCCAAGATCAAGACACTGGGGCAGATCTGATGATGCGCTTATCCGTTCCTGACCGCCTCTGCGCCCCGCTCCGTGTCTGGAAGGGACCGCGCTCATGCGCCTGAAATCCTTCCACGCAAGGAGCATGGCCGACGCCATGCGGCAGGTTCGCGACACGCTGGGCGACGACGCCATCATCGTCGCGACGCGTGAGGAAGAAGGCGGTGGTGTCCGCGTCACCGCGGCGGTGGAAGCCGATAAGCATCCCTCCGAACCCACACGAGTCAACAACGCCTCCCGTCCCCCGGCCAGGCCGGAGATGGAGATGGATGCGGAGGTGGACGTTGGCGAAATCGTCGCCGACGCGCTGCATCGCCACGGCGTGCCGGCGGTTCTCGCCGAGCAATTGATCGACGCCGCCGCTGGTCTGGACACCAACGACCCAACGCTGGCCCTGGGGGCGGCGCTGGATGCGGTGTTCACCTTTCACCCACTGCCTGAATCGGGGCGCGCGGCGGTTCGTCCGCTGGTGCTGGTGGGGCCGCCGGGCTCCGGCAAGACGCTTACGGTCGCCAAGCTGGCGGCCCGTGCGGTGTTGAAGAATCGAACCGTCAGCGTCATTTCCACTGACACGGTGCGGGCGGGCGGCATCGACCAGCTGGCCGCCTTCACCCGCCTTCTCAAAGTCAAGCTGCACCGCGCCGAAAACCCGGAGGTGTTGAGCGATGCCATAGCCGACAGCCGCGGCAATGATTTGGTGGTGATCGACACCGCCGGCAGCAATCCCTTCGACACCCAGGAGATGGGCGATTTGCGCGCCTTGCTTTCCGCCGGCGACGTGGAGCCGATCCTGGTCTTGCCCGCCGGTATGGACATGGTGGAAGCAGCGGAAACCGGATTGGTCTTCAAAACGATGGGAGCTAAACGGTTGCTGGTTACACGCCTGGATGTGGCGCGCCGCTTCGGCAGCGTACTGGCCGCCGCGCACCGCGCCCGACTTATCTTCTGTGACGGCACCGTAGCTGCTAAAGTAGCCGAGGGACTGACGCCGCTGAACCCCGTTTCCTTTGCTCGCCTGATGATGCCGACCGCGGAAAAACCCAACGCTCTGAAAATGCCTCCAAATCGAGGCAAAAACAAAGAACCGAAAGCTGTGAATGCCGTGAGCTCGTCGAGGACCGCACAATGACCAATAAGGTATTCCCGGCGCTCGCGACCGAAACCCCCGGCCCCATAACCAACGCAGCGCCAATGCGCGGAGGAAATGTCATCGCCGTGGCGAGTGGCAAGGGGGGAGTCGGAAAAACCTGGTTCTCCATCACTCTGGCCCACTCCCTGGCGCGGATGGGTAAGAAGGCCCTGCTGTTCGACGGTGATCTTGGCCTTGCCAACGTCGACATTCAACTTGGCTTCGCCCCCCGGCGTGATCTGGGCCAAGTGATCGAAGGCACGGTCACGCTCCAGCGCGCGGCTGAACGTTTCCCCGATGGTGGCTTCGACATCATTGCGGGCCGTTCAGGTTCAGGCACGCTGGCCACTCTGCCAAGCCAAGCGCTGTCGAGCTTGCGCAACGATCTGTTCGACTTGGCCCGCAACTACGACTACGTCATCATGGATATGGGCGCCGGCGTCGACCGCACGGTGCGCACCTTGTGCGGCCCGGCTGGCACAACCCTGGTCGTCACCAACGACGAGCCGACCTCGATCACCGACGCCTATGCCTTCATCAAGCTGACGCATGTCACCAACCGCAACGCCGATTTGCGCGTCGTGGTGAATTTAGCGCAGACCTTGAAGGAAGGCCACCGCACCTACGGCACCATTCTCAAGGCCTGCCAGAACTTCTTGAAGTTCAAGCCACCGCTGGCCGGCATCATCCGCCGCGACCCGAAGGTGCGGGAGGCCATCCGCAATCAAACGCCGATCCTCAGCAGCGCGCCGGGAAGCGAAGCGGCGAATGATGTGCAACAATTGGTGCAGCAGTTGTTAAGGGATAAGAGCGCTGCCGAGGCCAGAGAGTAAGGATCTCTGGTCGTGGGTGGCGCCGATCTCATCCCTCCGTTCAACCCGGGCCCTGTTCCCACAGCCAGCGGCGGCGCCCGGGTGCTGCTGGGTGAAGCCACGCTCCAGCAGCTTCCCGAACGTCTCCAGAACCTGCCCCGTGGGGCTCTGCTGACCGGGACCATCGTCGGCGAATTGCCGGGTGGCGCGGTTTGCGTGCGCACACAGATGGGCGATATTCTGCTGAAAACGGCGGCGCCACTGCCCACCGACAAGGCGGTCACCCTACAAATCGCTGCGGGGCAGCCACCCGGACGGGCGATTCTTTTCGCCAGCACACCGCCCTCTGGCCTTGCGGTCTCAACCCCCGACGCATCGCCCAGCGTGGTGGTGACCAACACAGCGGCGACGGCCATCCCGTCAGCCGCCACATCGAACCTACAGCCGGGCAGCGTCGTTCCAGCGCTGGTGCTGGCCTCGACCACCCCCAAGCCGCCCCCCACAGCCGTGGGGACGCCATCACCGCAACCATCGTCCCCCGGTGTCGCCGGGGGTGGTTCCTCCCCACCCCAGCCAGGGGGAGCCATGGCGCCATCCGACGGTCACCCTGCCCCATCACAAACAGCGCCGGCGCCTCTCGGCGCAGACGCGCATCCCACGCCGGGGAATCCGCCTGTGTTGACGCAGGGCTCCACCGTCGCCCTCAAGATCATCACCGTGACCCTCCCCGGAGACGAAGCCGCAGTAATGCCGGGCATGAGTGACGAGCCTGCGGTTCTGCACGGCGCCGTTGCCGGGGCGACGCCGCGCGGGCAACCGATCCTGGCCACCCGCCAGGGTATGCTGGTGCTGACCACCCTGGACGCCCTCCCCCTTGGCGCCCAGGTGACCGCGACGCTCAGCAACCCGGAAGAAGCGCTGCATGCCCTGACGCCCGCCGATAACGCGCCGCTCGATGCGAAGGACTGGCCGGCCTTGCGGCAAATCATGGCGGCGATCGCCGCCACCGATCCCGAACTGGCCCATACCCTCGCCAACACCATCCTGCCGCGACCAAACCGCAAATTAGGAGCCGCGCTGACCTTCTTGCTGTCGGCCATGCGCGGTGGCGACGCCCGCGGTTGGCTCGGTGAAGAGGCGGTGTCGGTGCTGGAACGCAACGGTCGCTCCGGGCTGCTCAAGCAGTTGGAAGAAAAGTTCCGCGACGCGCAGCGCCAGTCAGCCGAGCCCATGCCGGGTGATTGGCGCCCCTTCACGGTTCCTCTGTTCGAAGGCCAGACGCCTCACCCCATCGATCTTTATATCCACGCCTTTCAAGGCGACGAAGGGAATGGGGGAGCCGAGGGGGAGCGGAGCGGTAACCGCTTCCTGATCGATCTGGAACTGAGCCATTTCGGCCCGCTTCAACTCGATGGGCTGGTGCAATCCCGTCGCTTCGACCTGATCTTACGCACCCATGCGCCGTTGCCGGCTGAGCTGCGCAATGAATTGACCGGCGCCTTCGCCGACAGCGTGTCCGCCGTTGGCTATGCCGGCTGCCTGTCGTTTCAGACAGGGGAGCGGATTTGGGTGAAGCTCGCCCGCGCCAGCCAGACCGGCCATGGTGTTACGGCATAACCATGCACCGCCGCGAACGCCTGCTGACCACCAGCAACCCTGACGCCCGCCATGATTACTTGGTGAGGCTCTCCGGTGACGTGTTGGCCAGTGATACGCCAACCAATGATGCGCCAGCCGGTATCCGCATCGAACTGCGCTATGTCCCGGATCATCTCCTGCTTGATCCCGTTGGGTTTTCCGCCTATCTGGCAGCCTTCACCCCTTTTGCCAGCACGCTGGAAGCGCTGGCGCTGTCCATACTCGACGATATCAGCAACGAAGCCGTGCCACGCTGGGCCGAAGTGCGTGCGGAACAGGCGGCTCACCGCGTGATCGTTGAGGAGCGCCAACCCGACTGGGACAATCCACACCTCTTCACCCGAATGGAGCGCTATTGAACCGGAAGAGGAACCCAAGCCGGTGATCGAACTGCTCAACGTGTGGCATCGCTACGGCGAACGCGAGGTGCTGCGTGGCGTCGACTTGACGCTGAGAGAACGCCGGATCGCCGTGGTCGGCGGCAATGGCTCAGGCAAAAGCACGCTGGCGCGTTTGCTCAACGGGCTGCTGCTGCCGACGGTGGGACAGGTGCTGGTGGATGGCGTCGATACGCGCAAAGACGCCAAGGCGGTGCGCCGCCGGGTGGGTTTTGTGTTCCAGGACCCGGACATGCAGATTGTCTACCCCACCGTGGAAGAAGACATCGCCTTCGGCTTGAAGAATCGTCGCCTGCCTCGGGATGAGATCGCCCGCCGTGTCGATGCGGCCTTGCACCGCTTTGGCCTGACCGAACACCGCAGTTGGCCGGCGCATTTGTTGAGCGGTGGCCAGAAGCAACTGCTCGCCATCGCCTCGGTGCTGGTTCTGGAGCCGGATTATGTGATCTTCGACGAGCCAACCACCTTGCTCGATTTGCGCAACAGCCGCCGCATCGCCCAGACCATCCATGATCTGCCGGAAACGGCCATCCTCGTATCGCATGATCTCGCTCTGGTTGCGGCGGAAGCCGAACGGGTGATCGTGTTGGAGGATGGGCGCGTGGTGGCTGACGACGCGCCCACCCCCGCGTTGGCGGCGTATGTCGCCCAGCTCAGCGGATGAAATAATGCTGGGTTTGTACCTACACCGGGACTCCCCCATCCATGCCCTGCCGGCGGGCTGGAAACTGTTGGCGCTGGCGGTCTCGGCGACGATGGTGTTTTTCATGTCCACCCTCGTCGGACTGGGGGGAGCGCTGCTGGCTTGCGTGCTGCTGTTTGCCGCGGCGCGGCTGTCCGTGCGTATCGCCGTCGACCATGTGCGCCCCCTGCTGCCCGTGCTGCTGCTGTTCGGTGGCGTACAGGCGCTGTTCGGGGGGTGGGAAGCAGGCGGCGTGGTGGTTGGACGCTTCGTTGTCCTGGTGCTGTTGGCCGGTCTGGTGACGCTGACCACGCGCGCCAGCGCGATGGTTGACGCGCTGGAGCGGGCGCTTGGCGTGTTGCGGCCCTTGGGGGTAAACGCCGGCAAACTCAGCCTTATGCTGGCGTTGACCATTCGCCTCATTCCTCTTCTGCTCACTCTTGTGCAGGAAATCCGCATGGCGCAGCGCGCCCGTGGCGTGGAGCGCAGCCCGCTGGCGCTGTTGGTCCCGCTTATGGTAAAAACCTTGCGCATGGCCGATGCCCTCAGCGACGCACTGGAAGCCCGTGGGTATGATCCGCAATAGCCAGAGCCGCGTGAACGGCCCAAACAAGTGAGCAGTGTTGAGTAAGTTCGATACGCGCGACATTGTCCATTGCGCCTTGTTCGCCGCCATCGTCGCCGCGCTTGGGGTGTTGCCGCCGATCCCCCTGGCGTTCATTCCCGTACCGATCACCGCCCAGACGCTGGGGGTGATGTTGGCCGGCGCCATGCTGGGCGCCAAGCGCGGTGGTATGGCGCTGGTGCTGTTCTTGCTGCTGGTCGCCGCCGGGTTGCCGCTGCTGACCGGCGGACGCGGCGGCTTGGGCGTGTTTCTCGGTCCCACCGGCGGTTTCGCCCTGGCCTTCCCCCTGAGCGCCTTCATTATTGGCTGGCTGGTTGAACGCTTGCCGCGCGGTGACGCCCCCATCCCCGTGTTCATCGCCTGCGTCATCGGCGGCATTGGCGCGGCCTATGCGTTGGGTGCGCCGTGGCTGGCGCTGGTCAGCGGTCTGTCTCTTGAGAAGGCGCTTATCGGTTCGCTCGCCTTCATTCCCGGCGATTTGATCAAGGCCGGTATCGCCGCGTTCGTCGCCACAGCGGTGCGGCGCGGCTATCCACGATTCTAATTAACGAGCGCGACGTGCTTTCGTTGTGTGGCAGACCATCCTTGATGGCGTCCACACCCGCCGCTCGCCTACCACCGGAACGGCCGCGCCCCCCTTTCTCAGAGAGGCGCGGCCATGCCATCAGTGGCTTTGCCAATGTGCGGCAATGACCGGATCGAGCGCTTGATGTTGCTGCGTCGTCAGCTGGGTCTGACCGGCGGCAGGCGGGTTGAAGGCCGCCATGGCCGAAACAAGATTGTCCACCTGACCAGCCAGAATGTGGGAGCCATCGTCCGTGGCGAGCGCGCTCACCCGGTTCGCCGGATCCGCATACCACGCGCTGATGGTGACGCTGTCGGTCGTGCCGATGATCGACAGCTTGAGGTCATCGCCCTGCCGCTGGAACCACAGCTGGTCGGCCGCGATCCCGGCGCCGAACAAGATGGTGTCGCCGTCGTCGCCATGACCACGGTTGTCGATGACATCCGCACCGGCGCCACGGTTGATGGCGAAGGTGTCGGCCCCGTTTCCACCCGTAAGCGTGTCCGCGCCAGGGGGATTGAAGAGCATCCGACTGCTGCTTCCCGCCGGGGCATAGGTTTTCTCCACCACCGCGTAACCGCTGCCGTCCTGGCCGGATGACTGCCAGGCGAAGACGAAGCTGCCGTCTGGACCCACCGCCACCGCCGGGTTGCTCTGGTCACCGACGAGCGTGTCATTGATGCGGAACTCACCATCCCGCATCATCCCATTAGCGTCGAAGCGCTGGCCGTAGACGCCCCAGCTCGAGCCGTCCTGACCATTCGACTGCCAGGTGGCGATGAAGCCGCCATCCGATGTCGCCGCCAGCTTCACCGCGCTTTGATCCGCCACGGTGTAGGTGTTGAGGCGAAACCGACTGCCAACTTTAGCCCCTGCCGTATCGAAACGCTGACCGTAAACCCCCAAGCCAAGGCCAGACGCAGAGGTGCCGTCCGGCTCGCTCCAGGTCACCACCCAACCGCCCCCAGCAAGGCCAACCACTATCGGGTTCTTCTGATCGCCGGCGGTGAGTGTGTTGACCTGTGTTATCGATCCGGCGTTGCCGGCCGCGTCGTAGCGGCATTGAGAGATGCCCCGCCCTGTTGCGTCACTATTTTCCCAGCTGACCACCCAGCCGCCACCCGTCAGAGCCGCTACCGATGGCGCGATCTGGGATGCTGCGGAGTTACGGCTGACCTGCACCTCTTTACTGCCCACGGCATGACCATCGCGGTCGTAGCAGCGCATCCAAATCGCGGAGGTCTCGTCCTGCCAGGTTATAACGAAACCGCTGTCGACCAACCCAACCACCCGGCTGTTCTGCTGGCGGCCATTCGTCGTCTCGTTCAGTTTGAACTCACCGCCGATCGGCACGCCGGTGGAATCGAAGCGCTGGCCGTAGATGCCCCAATACGCATTGTCCTGACCGTTGGACTGCCAAGTCACCACAAAACCACCACCCGTGAGCGCCGCCACCTGGACGTTGCTCTGATCCGACGCCGTGTAAGTATTAACGCGGAATTCTGGCCCCACGCCGCCATCCGGCGCGGTCACTCGACCGTAGACGCCCAAGCCCGAGCTATCCCCGGATTGCCACAGCACCACACGCCCGCCATTGGCCAAAACCGCCAGCGCCGGCGCCGTCTGATCACCGACGGTGGTGGTGTTGACCACCATCTCACCCGACGGCGCCAGCGAGCCGTTCGCCATCACGGTCTTGGCGTCGGCCTCCATCCAGGCGCTCCAGCGCAGGCCGTCGAACGCCCGCACCCGGTAGGTGTCGCTACCCGGCATGGCGCCCGCCACCCAGCGCACCGTCGCCAGATCCGCCGCCGCCACCTCGAAGGGCCCGGTCTGCACCACGCCCTTCACCTCGAAATG
>JAVBJZ010000027.1:0-6669 GCA_031546725.1 Azospirillum sp. | reverse complement strand
CGCCACCGTGTTTCGGTGGAAAAGCGGTGTGGAGCTCAGCAACACATCCGTGACGGCGGCGTGGAATGTGCTATCAATCGGCCAGCGGATAAGCTGAGGAGAGTTCTTTGCCCGCCGACACCTGTTCTGCCGCCGTGTCTCCCGATGCCGATGGGGCCAATACCCATGGGGATGCACTGGTGCTGGCGTTGCCCAAGGGCCGCATCCTGAAGGAATTACGGCCGTTGCTGACGCACGCCGGCATCACGCCGGAGCCGGAATTCGATAATGAGGACAGCCGCCTTCTGCGCTTCGCGACGAATATCCCGAATCTTCACATTATCCGGGTTCGCTCCTTCGATGTCGCCACCTTCGTCGCCTTCGGCGCGGCGCATTTGGGGGTGGCCGGCAATGATGTGCTGATGGAGTTCGATTACCCGGAGATTTACGCGCCCCTGGACCTGGGCATCGGCAAGTGCCGTCTGTCGGTGGCCGAGCCGGCGGCGATGGTCGAAGGCGATGACCCCACCCGCTGGAGCCATGTGCGCGTCGCCACCAAATACCCGGAGGTGACGAAGCGGCACTTTGCCGACCGTGGCGTTCAGGCGGAATGCGTGAAGCTCAACGGTGCGATGGAGCTGGCGCCGACCCTGGGCCTGTGCCGGCGCATCGTCGATCTGGTCTCCTCGGGGTCGACGCTGAAGGCCAACGGCCTGGTGGAGATCGAGCATATCGCCGACGTCACCTCGCGCTTGATTGTCAACCGGGCGGCGATGAAGACGCGGCCTGAAGAAATGTCCCTGTGGATGGAGAAATTTCGGGAGGCCGTCGATGCCCACAAGGCTTGATACCGGGGATTCCCATTTCGAAGAGGCTTTTCAAGGCTTGCTGCACGCCAAGCGCGAAGCCAACGAAGACGTGCAGGCCATCGCCCATGGCATTCTCGAGGATGTCCGGCGGCGTGGCGATACGGCGCTGCTCGACCATACCGCCCGCTTCGACCGCCTGACCTTGACCGCCGACCAGTTGCGTATCCCCTCGGCGGAGGTCGACGCGGCTTTGGCCGCGTGCAGCAGCGAGTCGCTGGCGGCTCTGGATCTCGCGGCGGAGCGCATTGCGGCGTTCCACCGCCACCAGACGCCTGAAGCCCTGGATTACAAGGATGCCGCCGGGGTGCGCCTGGGGGCGCGCTGGACGGCGGTGGAGGCGGTCGGCCTGTATGTGCCGGGGGGAACGGCGTCCTATCCCTCTTCGGTGCTGATGAACGCCATACCCGCCAAGGTGGCGGGGGTGGCGCGCATCGCCATGGTGGTGCCGACGCCGGACGGCAAGATCAACCCGCTGGTGCTGGCCGCCGCGCGCCGCGCCGGCGTCACCGAGATTTACCGGGTGGGCGGCGCCCAGGCCGTGGGCGCCTTGGCCTATGGCACGGCGACCATCAAGCCGGTGGACAAGATCGTCGGCCCCGGCAACGCGTTCGTCGCCGCCGCCAAGCGGCAGGTTTACGGTATGGTGGGCATCGACAGCATCGCCGGCCCGTCGGAAATCCTGGTGGTCGCCGACCGGCATAACGACCCAGCCTGGATCGCCATGGATCTGCTGTCGCAGGCGGAGCATGACACGTCGGCGCAGTCGATCCTGATCACCGATGACGCCGACTTCGCCGATGCGGTTTGCGCGGCGGTGGAGACGCATTTGCAGACGCTGCCACGCACCGCGATCGCTGGCGTGAGTTGGCGTGAGCATGGCGCTGTCGTGCTGGTGCGCGACGTGATGACCGATGCGGCGGCGCTGGTGGACCGGCTGGCGCCCGAACATCTGGAACTGGCGGTGGCCGATCCCGACGCCTTGGCGGCGAAAATCCGCAACGCCGGCGCTATCTTCCTCGGTCGCCTGACGCCAGAGGCCATTGGCGACTATGTCGCTGGGCCGAACCATGTGCTGCCGACGTCGCGCACCGCGCGTTTTTCCTCGGGGCTTAACGTCCTCGACTTCATGAAGCGCACCACCTTCGTGGAATGCGACGCGGACAGTCTGAAAATTATCGGACCCGCTGCGGTGACGCTGGCCCGGGCTGAGGGGCTGGAAGCCCATGCCCGGTCTGTGGCCTTGCGCTTGCCGGGGAGTGGGCGGCCAGGAGGTGGGCGGTGAGCGTGGCCGTGCGTACGGCCCGCCGCATCGCCGACGTCAGGCTGGACGAACACAGCGTCGTCCGGCGCAAGCCGGAAGTCGAACATGAGCGGGCGGTCGCCATTTTCGACCTGCTGGAGGAGAATGAATTCTGTCCGTGCGATCATCCCGACGACGGGCCGTATCACCTGCACCTTTCCATAGAGGAAAACCGGCTTTCCTTTGACATCCGCCGCGAGGATGATGCGCCGCTTTGCAAGGTGGCGCTGCCGCTGACCACCTTTCGCACCATCGTCAAAGATTATTTTCTGATCTGCGAGAGCTATTACAACGCCATCAGGCGGTCCACGCCAACGCAGATCGAAGCCATCGACATGGGGCGGCGCGGCTTGCACAACGAGGGCTCGGAGATGCTGCGGGAACGGCTGGCCGGCAAGGTCGAGATGGACCTGCAAACCGCGCGCCGGCTGTTCACGCTCATCTGCGTCCTTCACATTCGCGGCTGAAACGGCGGTTTGTGGCATGGCGGCCTTCGATCAGTCCTCCCCCGTCACCAGCGTCCTGTTCGCCTGCACCTACAACATGATTCGCTCGCCCATGGCGGCTGGCGTGCTGCGCTATTTTCACGGCCGGCAGTTGTTCGTCGATTCGGCGGGCGTGCGTGAGGCCGATGGGGTGGACCCCTTCGCCGTCGCCGCGATGGAAGAGCTGGGCATCGATATCTCAGGCCATGCGCCTAAGACGTTCGAGGCGTTGGAAGACACCTCCTTCGATCTGATCATCACCCTCTCGCCCGAGGCGCACCACCGCGCCCTGGAATTGACCCGGACCATGGCCTGCGATGTGGAGTTCTGGAACACCTTCGACCCAACCCTGATCAGCGGCAACCGCGAAGCCATGATGGATGCTTACCGTAAGGTGCGGGACGGCCTGATGGAACGGCTCACCGAGCGGTTTCCGGCCTCGCGCGGCCCGACGGTATAAAGCTGAGTCGTGGGCGGAGGTAATGCCGGTCGCGAGAATCGGCTCGTCGCTCTAATACCAGATTTTGTGGGAAATGACGGCGAGGCGACACAGAGTTAAGACAATTTCAACCGTCCGTGTTATTTATGGGCACAGTTTCACGAAGCAGGTGGCGTCGCGACACGGCGCCAAAAAGCCATGAAGGTCACACAGTTTCCTCTCGCGTCCGTGGCCGCTTCCGACCGTAAACCGGAATCCGCGGCGCCAGACGCCGTCAGTGTGTCCACGCCCAGCTTTCAGAAAATATTGTCCAACACCAAGGCGCCGGAGCCCGGTCGCAAGCCCGCCTGGATCGCCGACGTCATGACCGACGCCGAGCGAATCACCCAGGCCAGCCAACAGGTCGCCGGTTTGTCCGGCCACAGCTCCTCGGCTATTTTGGCGCAGGCGACGCAGGAAAGCGGTCTGGACACATCGGTTAAAAGCACGGTCAGCAGCGCCGCCGGACCGTTCCAGTTTCTGGAGCGCACCTGGCTGGATCTGTTCCGCCGCCATGGCTCGGCCTATGGCATGGGCGATTTGGCCCGGCAGATCAGCAGCCGCAACGGCATTCCGGTCGTCAAGAATCCCGCCGTGCGCAAGCAGATCCTGGCGTTGCGCCACAACGCCGATGTCGCCGCCGGCATGGCGGCGCGCTATCTTGCCGAGGGGCGTGTGCGGCTGGAAAAACGGTTGAAGCGCCCGGCCAGTGAGGCGGAGAGCCGCATCGCCTATATTATGGGCGTGGGCGGCGCCGCCAAATTGATCCGCACGGCGAACACCGCACCCAACACCACGGCCGCGCATCTGCTGCCCAGCGCCGCCAAGGCCAATCATAATTTGTTCTTTGACCGGCGCACCGGTCGAGAGCTGACAGCCCGTGAGACCGTGGCGCGTCTGACCAACCGTATGGAGAACGATCAGCGCGAGATGTTCGCCGCCATCGCCAAGGCCAACGGGCAGCCGACGCTGCTGGATGGGGAGGCGTCGTCGCCCATGGCCTCCTTTCGTACGACGGAATCGCCAGACACCATGGACAAAATCGGGGTTGGCTGATATCCGAATCGTCAAGGCGGAATCATTCCGCCACACCAATTAAGCACACACTGGCAGTAATCCCTTGACCCGGAGGTCCGGGAAGGTCAGTTATTGCCGCAAAACCAGGATGGACTAAAGGGCATATGGCCAAGGAAGATCTAATCGAGTTCTCGGGGACGGTGGTTGAGCTGCTGCCGAACGCCATGTTCCGGGTGAAGCTGGACAATGACCATGAGGTGCTTGCGCACACATCAGGCAAGATGCGGAAGAATCGCATCCGTGTCCTGGCGGGAGACCGGGTCAATGTGGAGATGACGCCCTATGATCTGACCAAGGGTCGGATCACGTTCCGCTTCAAATAAAGCTTCTGGCTCACAGGTTTCTGCCATGCTGGCGCAACGCCCGGCGCAACGGCTTGTCCTGGCGTCGGCTTCGCCGCGTCGGCTTGACCTTTTGCGCCAAATTGGCCTGGTCCCCGATGCGGTGGACCCGGCTGACATCGATGAATCGCCGCTTGCGTGCGAACTGCCGCCCCGATACGCGGCTCGCACAGCCTTGGAGAAAGCCAAGGCTGTGGCGGCGCGCCATCCCGATTCTTATGTTCTGGCCGCCGATACGGTGGTCGCCTGCGGTCGGCGCATTCTGCCCAAGGCCGAATCCGAGTCGCAGGCGCGCGGCTGCCTGGATCTGTTGAGTGGACGCCGCCATCGTGTGTTGGGCGGCGTGGCGCTGCTGATTCCCGGAGCGGAGCGTCCGGTTGAGCGGCTGGTCCGCACGGATGTGACGTTCAAACCGCTTTCGCTTGAGGAGACCGAGGCCTACATCGCCTCGGGCGAATGGCGTGGCAAGGCCGGCGGGTACGCAATCCAGGGATGCGCGGCAGCCTTTGTGCGCTGGATCGGCGGCTCCTATTCAAACATCGTCGGCTTGCCGTTGTTTGAAGTGGCCGGCATGCTGCGCGGCACAGGCTTTCAGTTGCCGTGAGCGGCGACACAGCTTCGAGAGTCACCATCCTCGTTGATCGGGATGGACAGCTGACGCGGGCGGCGGTGCTGGCGGATGGCCGGCTTGACGATCTTTACATTGACCGCGCCGACCGACCCTCGCTGCAAGGCGCGATCATCCTCGGGCGTGTCGAGCGAATCGCCACCGGCCTGAACGCGGCCTTCGTTGATTTGGGTGAAGGGAAGTCTGGCCTGCTGGCGGCCTCCGAAACGCGCAGAGCGGAGGCTGGTTCGGCGCGAGGTCCTACCCAGCGGATCGGTACGGTGCTGCGCACCGGTCAGCCCGTGCTGGTGCAGGTGAAGGCCGACGCGGTAGGGGCCAAAGGGCCGACCGTGACCATGGACATCACGCTGCCTGGCCGGTTCCTGGTGCATGCGCCGTTTGCCCAGGGCATCGCCGTGTCGAAACGGCTGGCGCAAGGACCGGCGCGCGCAGAATTGCTCCGGCGGCTTGAACCGCTGCTGGTGGGGGAGGGATGGATCGCCCGCGCCGGCTCTGGCGCGGCTCCGCCGGATGCGCTGTCGGCTGAGGCCGACACGTTGATGGCCGCTTGGCGGGATCTTCAGCAGGCTGCGGCGACCGCGCAGGCCCCCGTGCTCCTGCGAAACAGCCCCAGCGCCCCGCAACGCGCGCTGATTGAGCACGGCGTACCGGAACGGATCATCGTCGATGGCAAGGAATTGGCGACGGGGTTGGCGCGCTGGTGCGCTGATTTTGCCTCCGACCTTGCCGGACGAATCGAGACGCATCTGGGCTCGCCCCGCTTGTTCGAGATGCACGACCTCGATTCGGAATTGATGGGGTTGCTGGACACGCGGGCCCCGCTGTCCGCTGGCGGCTCGCTGGTGATCGAGCGAACCGAGGCGCTGACCGTGGTGGACGTCAACGCCGGAGAGCGCGGCAACGCGCTGGACGTCAACCTGGAGGCGGCGCGCGAGATTGCCCGCCAGATCCGCCTGCGCAATGTCGGCGGCATTGTGGTGGTGGATTTCGTCAATTTGAAGAGCCACGGCGACAGGGAGCGGTTGCTGAACGCCGTAGCGCTGGCGGTGGCGGCGGACCCGGTGCAAACCCAGGTCTATGGCATGTCGAAGCTGGGTTTGGTGGAGTTGACGCGGGCGCGGCGCGGCATGGCGCTGGCCGACCTGCTGACGCCTGATGCGATGGGGGAAAGCGCATGATGACCAAGGTGGTGGTGACTGACGCGGCTCAGAGCAAATGCCCGATCTGCGGCAAGCCAACGGATATGGCGTTCCGTCCTTTCTGTTCAAAGCGTTGCGCCGATGTGGATTTGTCACGCTGGCTGGGCGGCGTATACCGGATCGAGACTGACCAGGGGCCGGACGCGTCACCGGACGGGCCACAAAAAGATGATGAATAGATAAAAATATCGCCGAAAGGGTCTGGACAGAGCTGGAGAATTTGCCTATAAGCGGCGGCCTCGGCACACTGCGGGACACCAAACCCGACTGTACGGTAGCCAGAGCGCCCAGGTAGCTCAGTTGGTAGAGCAGG
>JAVBJZ010000012.1:0-25201 GCA_031546725.1 Azospirillum sp. | reverse complement strand
ACCCCGGTGACGACGCCGAGCGCACCGCGACGCTCATCGCCGAGCCGCTTGAGCGTGGTTTTGGTTTGACGCTGGGCAATGCGCTGCGCCGTGTGCTGCTTTCTTCGCTTCAGGGCGCCGCCGTCACCTCGATTCAAGTCGATGGCGTGCTGCATGAATTCTCGTCGATTCCCGGTGTGCGTGAGGATGTGACCGACATCGTCTTGAACATCAAGACGATGGGCCTGCGTATGCACGGCGACGGGCCGAAGCGGATGCGCCTGCGCGCCGAAGGACCGGGCGAGGTGAAGGCCGGCATGATCGAGTCCAGCGCCGACATCGTCGTCATGGACCCCGATCTGGTCATCTGCACGCTGGACGCCGGCGCCCGGCTGAACATGGAATTGACGGTTGAGAGCGGCAAGGGCTACGTCCCGGCCAGCCAGAGCCGGGCCGAGGATGCGCCAATCGGCCTCATTCCGGTGGACGCGCTGTTCTCGCCGGTGCGCAAGGTCTCGTATAAGGTCGATAACGCCCGCGTTGGTCAGGTCACCGATTATGACCGGCTGTCGATGACGCTTGAGACCAACGGCGCCGTCACCCCGGACGACGCGGTGGCGCTCGCCGCCCGCATCCTGCAAGACCAGTTGCAGCTCTTCATCAATTTTGAAGAGCCGACGCACGCTGTGGCCGAGGAGAAGCACGAGGAGGTTCCGTTCAACAAGAACCTCCTGCGCAAGGTGGACGAGCTGGAGCTGTCGGTCCGTTCGGCCAACTGCCTCAAGAACGACAACATCGTCTACATCGGCGATCTGGTGCAGAAGACCGAGGCGGAAATGCTTCGGACTCCGAACTTTGGCCGCAAGTCGTTGAACGAGATCAAGGAAGTGCTGGCTCAGATGGGGCTGCACCTCGGTCTGGAAATTCCGAACTGGCCGCCCGAGAACATCGAGGAATTGGCCAAGCGTTTGGAAGAGCCGTACTAAGCAAAAACCTGCTGAACGGGGAAGGATTTCCTTCCTTCCCCTGGGTCATGTGACCCGACCCACGCCGTACCGGGCCCCCGTAAGCGGGAAGGGCGGTGGGGATCACCATCAGCTCCCCGTGGGGGGCTAAGCCATGAAAGAGGACCTGTGTTATGCGTCACGGTGTTGCAGGACGTAAACTCAATAAGACTTCCAGTCACCGCAAAGCCATGTTCTCGAACATGGCGAACGCGCTGATCAAGCACGAGCAGATCAAGACCACTCTGCCGAAGGCCAAGGAGCTGCGTCCCATCCTCGAAAAGCTGATCACGCTGGGGAAGAAGGGTGGCCTCGCCAACCGTCGTCTGGCTTTCGCCAAGCTGCGTGATGAAGGCATGGTGGTCAAGCTGTTCACCACGTTGGCCGATCGTTACAAGGACCGCCAGGGCGGTTACTGCCGCGTGCTGAAGGCTGGTTTCCGCTACGGTGACGCCGCTCCCATGGGCGTGATCGAACTGGTCGATCGCGACCAGGAAGCCAAGGGCAAGGACAGCGGTCCGGTGCTGGTCACCGAAGACACGGAAGCCTGATCGTCCTATATCTGTTGTGTATCCCCCTTCCCAGTCCTCTGGGGAGGGGATTTCTTTACGGGTTCGGCTTTACTGATTCATGCTGAAACCGCTCTATGATTGGATCTTGCAGCGCGCTGCCCGCAAAGACGCGGTGTGGTGGATGGCTGGGATCTCCTTCGCTGAAAGTTCGTTCTCCCCCCTGCCGCCCGATATCCTGCTCGTGCCGATGTGTCTGGCCGAGCCTAAAAAGCTGTGGCGGTACAGCAGCATCTGCGCCCTTGCATCGATGCTCGGTGGGTTGCTCGGCTATCTGCTGGGCTATTATCTGTTTGAAAGCGTTGGTCGTCTGGTCGTTGACGCCTACAACGCCCAGGAATCCTTTGCCCATTTTCAGGAAATGTTTTCGGTTTACGGCCCTTGGTTCCTGATTCTCAAGGGCCTTACCCCGATTCCCTATAAGCTTCTGACCATCACCGCCGGTTTTTCCAAGCTGGATTTGACAGTGTTCATCCTATGCTCGGTGATGGCGCGCTTTTCACGTTATTACCTGTTCGCCATCCTGCTGCATTTCTATGGCCCGCAAGTGCGAGGCATCATCGAGAAACGCCTGGGGCTGGTGGTTATGGTGATGCTGCTGATCATTGTCGGTGGTTTGTTGAGCTTTACCTTTATCTGATACGGGCGAGCGTCTATAATAGCACACTTTACAGTGTTCTACTGGGGCGTCCCTTGATCCTGGCGATTCTTTTCTTGCGGGGTCATCTGGGTGCGCTCCCGCTGGTCTTTGCGGACCAGGACAACCAGCGCCACAGCGATGAACAGGCCACCGAGCGTCGGGAAAATCATCTGGCCGAGGCTGACGTCGGGAAGGGCGATGATGCGCCCGATCAGCATGAGCAGGCCGAGCCCAAGCAGGGCGGCGAAGAGAACGAGGGTGTTGCGGGACCAGTTTTTTGGTTGGGGTGGTTTGCCGCCGGTGTGCGTATTCATTTGAGACGTTTCCTTTTCATGTGGGTTCCCGGCATATTGGATCATCCCATTCTTAAGTCCATGGGCTGTGGCGATCCGTCGCTTGGGACACCCCATCAATGAAAAGGAAACAGGAAAAACGATGGTTCGACCGATCCCCGCCGCTATGGCCCTGCTTGCGTTGATGTTTGTCGCCAGTTGCACGACCCCCATGCAGCGTTCCGCAACGCGCAGCCCGGCGTCCGAAACCGTCGCGGGGCCGGATTGCCGCGCCCATTGTGAGCGGGGCTACCGCGTCTGCATGGATTCAGCGGCCTCCCGCCGTGGCTCCGACGATGATGGGCGGCGTGATCGCCTGTTCGGCACCTCGGCCAATTGTGAGGCGCAGCTGCGCTCCTGCTTCCCCGGTTGCGCCACGCAGTAAGCGAGGGCGGGGAATTCCCATGGCCCGCAAAGCAGGTGATGGCGGGGACAGCGGTCTGTTCGAGTCGGTTGCGCCACGCCCGCTCGCCGACCGGCTGCGTCCCCGGACTCTGGATGAGGTGGTCGGGCAGGGGCATCTGCTGAAGCCTGGTGGTCCCATCGGTCGCATGATTGGGGCGCAGCGGCTGGCGTCGATGATCCTTTGGGGACCACCGGGGTGCGGAAAGACGACCATCGCCCGTCTGCTGGCGCAAACCACCGCGTTGCATTTCGAACCGCTGTCGGCGGTGTTCTCCGGCGTGGCCGAACTGCGCAAAATATTCGAGGCGGCCAAGGCGCGCCGCACCGCTGGCCAGGGCACGCTGCTGTTCATCGATGAGATCCACCGCTTCAACCGCTCCCAACAGGACGGCTTTCTTCCCTATGTGGAGGATGGCACGGTGACGCTGGTGGGGGCGACCACGGAGAATCCATCCTTTGAATTGAACGCGGCCTTGCTCAGCCGCGCCCAGGTGTTCGTGCTGAACCGCCTGGACGACGCCGCTTTGGAGGCGCTGCTGATTCGCAGCGAAGCGGAGATGGGCCGCCCGCTGCCGGTGGATGCCGACGCCCGCGCCGCGCTCAAGGCGATGGCCGATGGGGATGGGCGCTTTTGCATGAACCTCTGCGAGGAACTGCTGGCCCTGCCTGAAGGCGCGGTGCTGGACACCGCGGCGCTGGTCTCGACCATTCAGCGCCGCGCGCCGGTTTACGACAAGGCGCAAGAGGGCCATTACAACCTCATCAGCGCACTGCACAAGGCGTTGCGCAGTTCGGACACGGACGCAGCGCTGTACTGGTACGCCCGCATGCTGGCGGGGGGCGAGGACCCGCGCTACATCGCGCGCCGCCTGTGCCGTTTTGCCGTGGAGGATATCGGGCTGGCGGACCCCGGCGCGTTGACCCAGGCGACGGCGGCGTGGGAAGCTTATGAGCGCCTCGGCTCCCCGGAGGGTGAGCTGGCGATTGCGCAATTGGTGATCTATCTGGGAACCGCGCCGAAGTCGAACGCCGCCTATATGGCGTATAAGGCGGCGGTGAGCGCCGCTGGCGAGTCCGGCTCGCTGATGCCGCCCAAGCACATCTTGAACGCGCCCACCAAGCTGATGAAACAAATCGGCTATGGTAAGGGGTATGAATACGACCACGATACGGCGGAGGGTTTCTCCGGTCAGAACTGTTTTCCCGACGGCATGGCCCGGCAGGAATTCTATCAGCCGGTGGAGCGTGGCTTCGAGCGTGAGATCAAGAAGCGCCTGGATTATTGGGCGAAGCTGAGGGAACGGAAACCTTGGCGAAGCTGAGGGAACAAAAAGATGATGGCGTATCTTTGGGTCGCCATTGGTGGGGCTATCGGCTCCGTTGCGCGCTACTGGGCTTCGGCGATGGCGACCAACGCCTTCGGGGCGACGTTCCCCTGGGGCACGCTGGTGGTCAACATCGTCGGCTCCTTCATCATTGGCTTCACCGCCACGCTGACGGGGCCACAGGGGCGGTTTCTGGCGCCCGCTGACGCCCGTCTGTTCGTCATGGTGGGGATCTGCGGTGGCTTCACCACATTTTCCTCCTTCAGCTTGCAAACCCTGACCCTGATGCAGGACGGGGAATGGGCGCGGGCGGGAGCGAACACGATCGGGTCGTTCGCGCTGTGCATGCTCGCCGTCTGGGCGGGGCACATGGCTGCGGCGATACTGAACAGGGGAGGCTGACGCCAGACCTCGGTTTGGCGCCGGTCTTATGACTTAATCTTATGATTTGATGAGCCGATTCATGAAGATCGGTTCCATGTGGAGCGTAGTGTATGAGCGCGGTTGAGACACGGGCGGTTTCGGCGGATGAGGCGGATGTTCGCCTGGACCGTTGGTTCAAGCGGCATTTCCCGGACCTTGGGCACGGCCACTTGCAGAAACTGCTGCGCACGGGCCAGGTCCGTGTGGACGGCAAGCGGGCCGAAGCCTCGACACGGCTGGACGCCGGGCAGATGATCCGCATCCCGCCGCTGGACACGCCGCCCGAGGCTGTCGGGGCGCCCCGGGCCAAGCCGGCCCCGCTGTTCAGCGATAAGGAGATCGCCGCCCTTCAGGCGCGCGTGCTCTACAAGGATGAGGATGTGCTGGTCATCGACAAGCCCGCCGGCCTGGCGGTGCAGGGGGGCACCGGCACCTCAAAGCATCTCGACGCCATGCTGGATTCTCTGCGCTTCGGTGCGGCGGAGCGGCCACGGCTGGTGCACCGGCTGGACAAGGACACTTCGGGTGTTCTGGTGCTGGCGCGCACCGTGTTCGCCGCCAGCCGGTTGGCCGAGACATTTCGCGGTCGTGAGGCGCGCAAGATCTATTGGGCGGCCACGGTGGGCGTGCCAAAGCCCTACCAGGGAAAAATCGACCTCGCCCTGGCGAAGGAAGCCGGTGAGCACGGCGAGCGGGTCGCCGCTGACAAAGAGGATGGCAAGAAGGCCGTCACCTATTATTCGGTGCAGGAAAACGTCGGTAAACAGGCGGCTTTCGTCGCGCTGTGGCCGCGCACTGGCCGCACCCACCAGCTTCGCGTGCACATGGCCGCCATTGGCGCGCCGATCCTCGGCGACGGCAAATACGGCGGCCACGGCGCCACCTTGCCGGGGGCCGAGGTGCCGAAGACCCTGCATCTGCACGCGCGACGTCTGGTCATTCCGCACCCCCGCACGGGCCGCCGCCTTGACGTGACCGCGCCGTTGCCGGAACACATGCAGATCACCTGGAAATATCTGGGCTTCAGCGCCAACCTCAAGGATGATCCCTTCGAGGAAGTGGAGTGATCCCGGCGGTGGTTTAGGGGTGCTGGGGGTGGGTGCGGTCGTCGCACTTGTCGGCGGACCGACACCAGCCCCGGAAGGCGGCGGCAAGCTGTTCGGAGGAACACGCTGTCGCCTGCGTCGCCAAGAGGGCAAGCAGCAGGGCGGCAGCGAAGCGTCGGCAGGTGATCATGACGCCACTTTAAGACTGATCGCTGGCGGGTGATACCCTTAACCCGATGGAACACCCGCTTGGCAGGGCAATCGGGTTAAGGATAATGTTCCTTCATATTTTAACATATTCGTCATCCCCGCGGAAGCGGAGACCTAGGGTTTCCAGGCATTTCCTTCACTGTAAAGCCTGGGTCCCCGCTTCCGCGGGGATGACGCTTATCTTAATAAAAGGAGCGTTGTCCTTCACCCGATTGCTCTGACCTGCGTGGTGCTGCCCCTGGACCCGCCCTGTCGATCATCGTAGGGTGCGGCCCATCGCGCTCCCCCAAATTACACAGGTCCCCCGTCACCATGCCTCAGCCGCTTCGCCTTACCCTGTTCGACTGCGACGGCACGCTTGTCGATAGCCAGAACGCCATCGTCGACTCCATGACCGAGGCGTGGCTGGCGCATGGGTTGGGTGAGCCGGACGCGCGGACTGTGCGCCGTGTCGTCGGTCTGTCGCTGATGGAGGCGATGGCGACCTTGCTGCCCGATCAGGATGAACACCGCCACGCCGTGATCGCCGAAGCCTACAAGGACGCTTTCTCCGCTCGCCGCCAGCGCGGCGTGCTGGAAGAGCCGCTGTTTCCGGGTGTCCTGGAGATGCTGGACCGCCTGGAGGCCGCCGGTGTTCTGCTGGGTGTCGCTACGGGCAAATCGCGGCGTGGCTTGCTGTCGGTGCTGGAGCGGCACGGGTTGACGAAGCGTTTCGTCACGCTGCAGACCGCTGATATCGGCCCTGGCAAGCCTCACCCGGACATGGTGCTCCGCGCGCTGTCGGAAACCGGGGCGGGGACAGCCGACACGGTGATGATCGGCGACACCACCTACGACATCCAGATGGCGCGCAACGCCCGCATCGCGTCGATCGGCGTGGCCTGGGGCTATCACGAGGTGCTGGAATTGCAAGCAGCTGGCGCCGACCGCATTGCCGACAATGGTCAGGCCGTTGCGGATGCGGTGTTGGAATTGCTGGAACAGGCGGAGCCCCGATGAAGCGTTTTTATAAAACCGCCAGCGTTGAGGTGGTGGGCAATGGCTGGGAAGTGCGGCTGGACGGTCGTTCCCTGCGCAGCCCGGCCAAGGCGGCGTTGCTCTTCCGGTCCAAACCCCTGGCCCATGCCGTTGCCGGGGAATGGGACGCTCAGGAGGAGGAAATTCGCCCGCTATCCATGCCGCTGATGCAATTGGCCAGCACAGCGGTGGATGTGGTGAGCAAGAATCGTGAGGCGATTGTCGATGGTGTCGGCAAATACGCCGAGACCGATCTGCTCTGCTACCGCGCCGAACACCCGCGTGAATTGCTGGAACGGCAGGCGCGGGTGTGGCAGCCGTTGCTGGATTGGGTGGTCTTGCGCTACGACGCGCCGTTGCGGGTTTACACCGGCCTGATGCCAAAACCGCAGTCCACCGAGGCGATCCGCGCGTTGCACCACGCCGTGGGCGCTTATGATGACTGGATGCTGAGCGCCTTGCAGAACGCCACCGCCGCCTGCGGTTCACTGGTCGTGGCGCTTGCCCTGATTGAGGGGCGCGTTGACGCAGCGGAAGCCTTCGCCGCGTCGCAGTTGGACGAGACGTTCCAGATCGAACAATGGGGCGAGGACGAAGAAACGATCCGGCGCCGCAAAGAACTGAGCCTGGATATCGAAGCGACCTGTCGGTTTGTTGAGCTGTTACGAGGATAAAACAATCCCCCCGTGGTTATAACCACGGGGGGATTGTCGTAATCCCTGCTGTTTTGCCCCTACTGTTTCGGGGTGGTCCCCATGGGGACCAAGGGGCTGCTCCGGTGCTTGTTCAACGACGTCATGGTGTCCGAGTATTGGAACTCGTTCATGTTCTTGACGTCGTCGCGGCTAAGCGTGGAGACTTGCAGGCGGTTGTCCGCCTCGTTCCAGGTGGCTTTATCGTAATCCAGCGCGACTTTCTTCTCCCCGATGCCAAGGAAGCCACCGGAAGACACGATGATATGCGTGGCTTGGCCGGATTGTGGGTCGAGGATGATGTCCTCCACCGCGCCAATCTTTTCATTGTCCTTGCCGTAAACATTCTTGCCGAGCAGTTTCTCGCTGCTGGCGGCCAGCGTCTGGGAACCGGGCGCCATTCCAGGGCGCTGCATGGTGGTTGATGGGGTTCCCATCGGCGTGCTCGTGCTAGGGCTGCCGGTGCTGGGATTGCCGGTGCTGGATTGGGCAAACGCCGTGCCGGTCATTAAAACCAGCGCCGAAGCGGCTGCGATCAATTCCTTGTGCATGCTTCACTCCCCTCATTCCGCCGTAAATTTCTCCGTAGTCAGTATCTATAACAGCCGGAACGATAATATCGCCCCGTCATAGGATGGATATTTAGAGGTATGATGTGGAGAGATAGAACCGTTCGTTGGTTTATCTAAGGCGCTATGCGTGGTATCAATGTTGCATTTGCCGTTCTGAAGATGATTTTATCTTGTTCATACTGTTTAACATCTTCGAGTTTGAGCATGGCTATAGCCTTTGTCTCTGATCCACTTCGCATTTCACCGGCTTCGTGTTCACCGCGTAGAACAGGCGCGCCAGGAGCGGGCAGGGGGCCTTGCACATCCACCGGGAACAGGCGTTTGCGGATCAACGCCCGGTAACGGGTGCGCGCCGTTAGTTCCTGCCCTATGTAGCAGCCCTTATCCCAGGAAATGGCGTTCAGCGTGTCCATGTTGTTTTCCAGCGGGATCGCCTTTTCCACTTCCAGATCGCGGCTGCCATCGGGAATGCCGAGGTGCAGGCGCTGCTGGTCCCAGACCGCGAAGGGCAGGGGTGGGAAGCCGTGTGACTCAAGATCGGCGCCGGTTGGAACGATGGCGCGCGCCCCCAATTCCGGTCGCCGCGGGTCGGTGAAGGCGACGCCACCGGCAAACGGCGTCGCCGCTCCATTCTTTTCCGTGGACAGGCCCAGACACTCCAGCACGCCGGGGCCAACCAGGGCGGCGACGGTGAACCGGGCGGAGCGATCCTCCAGCGCGACTTTAGAGCGCAACCGATAGGTTTTCAGCCGATGGAGCAAATCGTCGCGCCGGGCGGCCTCTACGTCCAGAAGCAGCGCCTCGCCATCGGACGCCACCATGAAATCATGGAGATATTTACCCTGCGGCGTCAGCAGCAGGGTGTAGACGGCGCGATCGACGGTTACGTCGCGCATGTCGTTGGAGACCAGCCCTTGCAGGAAGGCCACCCGGTCCTCGCCGGTGACCGCCAGCACGCCCCGGCTTTCCAGAATCACGCAGCCTCTCGTCTCGATCATCGCGCTCTCCCTTGCAGGCCCCAAAATGGATGCTCCCGGGGGTTCGAGCAAGGGCTCTCAGCCAACGCTGGCGTCGCGAGGGTGTTGACGGCAGGCGGGGCGGCGCGCTTAGTGTCCCCTTTTATCGCTGGCCCCTTTTTGCACCTCTGTGGAACATCATCCCTTGCCCACACGGACGCCCCGCCTTCACCTTCGCGGCATCACAAAGCGCTTTCCCGGTTGCCTTGCCAATGATCATGTCGATCTCACGCTGTTTCCCGGCGAGATCCATGCGTTGCTTGGCGAGAACGGCGCCGGAAAATCAACCCTGGTCAAGATGATCTACGGCGTGCAGCATGCCGATACCGGCACGATACGCTGGGAAGGGCGGGAGGTGACCATCGCCAACCCGCACACGGCGCGCCAGCTTGGCATCGGCATGGTGTTCCAGCACTTCTCGCTGTTCGACACGCTGACCGTGGCGGAAAATATTGCGCTGGGCATTGAGGACAAGGGCTCGCTGAAGGAGCTTTCCCAGCGAATCCTCACCGTGTCGGAGCGCTATGGGCTGACCCTCGATCCGCAGCGGCATGTCTTCGACTTGTCGGTGGGGGAGCGTCAACGGGTGGAGATCGTGCGCTGCCTGCTTCAGGACCCGCGCCTGCTGATCATGGACGAGCCGACCTCGGTCCTGACCCCGCAGGAGGTCGGACGCCTGTTTGAAACGTTGCGCCGCCTGTCCAGCGAGGGCTGCACCATCTTGTACATCTCGCACAAGCTGGAGGAAATCCGCACGCTGTGCGACAGCGCCACGGTGCTGCGCGGCGGCAAGGTGGTGGCGACCTGCGATCCGAGAACCGAGACGGCGCGCAGCCTTGCGGAGATGATGATCGGTGCGGAGCTGACCACGCCCGCCCGTGAAATCCTGCCGGTGTCCGGCGCGCCACGGCTGGAGGTGCGGGGGCTTTCCACCACCACGGACGTCCTCTTCGCCACTGAACTCAAGGATTTGTCGCTGGAGATCCGGGCCGGAGAAATCATTGGCGTCGCCGGGGTCGCCGGCAACGGTCAAGCCGAGCTGATGGCGGCGCTGAGCGGTGAAACGCTGGCGGCGGATGATGCGGCGGTGTGCATTGACGGCTGCCCTGTTGGCCATCTGGGGCCGCGCGCCCGCCGCGATCTGGGCCTTGCCTTCGTGCCGGAAGAGCGGCTGGGGCGCGGCGCGGTGCCGGAGTTGAGCCTTGCGGAAAACGCCCTGCTCTCGGGCTATGCGCGGGAGTCGCTGGTGCAGGGTGGCATGGTGCGTTTCAGCCGGACCCGTTCCTATGCCGAGCGCATCATCAACCTGTTCAACGTGGTGACGCACGGCCACCGGGCGGAAGCGCGTTCGCTGTCCGGTGGTAATTTGCAAAAATTCATCATCGGTCGCGAGATCTTGCAGAAGCCGAAGTTGCTGATCGTCGGTCAACCCACCTGGGGCGTGGATGCCGGCGCTGCGGCGGCGATCCATCAAGCGCTCATCGATCTGGCGCGCAGCGGGGCGGCGGTGTTGGTGATCAGTCAGGATTTGGATGAATTATTCGTTCTGTGCGACCGCGTCTGCGTGCTGTTCCATGGCCGCCTCTCACCGCCCAGCCCGACGCATCAGACCACGGTCGAACAGATCGGTCTGCTGATGGGCGGCCTGTTCGATGGCGCTGGAGAAGAAGAAGGGGTTGGTCGTGTTGCGTGAGTTGGAGCCGAGTGTGGAGCGCGCGGGAGCGCGCGACTGGGCCATTGAGGCCCCGCGCCCACATGGGCGCGAAGCCAAGGCTGCGGATGCAGCCGCCCGGCATCTGAGGGAAAAGAAAAAAAGCGGCTATTCTGTTAGCCGTGATCTACAGATCACGGCTAACAGAATAGCGGAGCGTTTTTTATGAGTCTTGTTCGCCTGGAACCGCGTGGGCGGTCATCGCGGACGATGGTGTACCTCACGCCGCTGCTGGCGGTGGGGTTGACGCTGATCAGTGGCTTTGTGCTGTTTTGGGCGTTGGGTTTCGATCCGACCAAAGCCCTCCATGCCTTCTTTATTCAGCCGGTCTCCACCCTGCGTGGCATGGGTGAACTGGTGGTCAAGGCGACGCCGCTGGTGCTGTGCGCCACGGGTCTCGCCATCGGCTTTCGCGCCAACGTTTGGAACATTGGCGCCGAGGGGCAATTGACGTTGGGGGCCATCGTCGGCGGTGGAATCGGCTTGGCCTTTTACGGTCAGGGCGGCTGGTGGCTGTTGCCGCTGATGATGCTTGGCGGCGTCGCCGGCGGCATGGCCTGGGCGGCGATCCCCGCGTGGCTGAAGCTGCGTTTCAACGCCAGCGAGATCTTGACCAGCTTGATGCTGACCTATGTGGCGCTGCTGTTGCTGAATTTCCTGGTCTCGGGCCTTTACCGCGACCCGGACGGCTTCGCCTTTCCCGAATCGCGCCTGTTCGAGCCGGAGGCGCTGTTCCCCGTGCTGATCCAGGGAACCCGCGTGCATCTGGGCGCGGCCCTGGCGCTGCTGGCGGTGGCCGCCGCCTGGGTGGTGATGAGCCGCACCTTCATCGGTTTTCAGATCCGCGTCATCGGTCTGACTCCGGCCGCCGCCGGTTATGCGGGATTCAACGAAAAGAAGATCGTCTGGTTGACGCTGCTGGTCTCAGGCGGGTTGTCGGGCTTGGCGGGCCTGGGCGAGGTGGCGGGGCCTATCGGGCAGATCACCCCGTCGATCTCACCCGGTTACGGCTTCACCGCGATCATCGTCGCTTTCCTTGGCCGGCTGCACCCGCTGGGTATCCTGCTGGCCGGGCTTCTCATGGCGCTGTCCTTCATCGGTGGTGAGGCGGCGCAGATCTCGCTTGGCTTGCCGAAGGCGATTACCGGGGTGTTCCAGGGTATGCTGCTGTTTTTCCTGCTCGGGTGTGACGTGCTGATCCGTTACCGTGTGCGATTCGGTGTTCGGAGAGTCGCCCGAGGAGCCGCAGTATGAGCGAGACGTTGCTGTTTCTCGGCCCGGTGCTGGCGGCCATGCTGACCGCCGCGACGCCGCTGCTGTTCGCCGCACTGGGCGAACTGGTGGTGGAGAAGGCCGGCGTGCTGAATCTCGGCGTCGAAGGAATGATGCTGGTCGGCGCGGTGTGCGGCTTTATCGCCATGGTGACCACGGGCAGTTCAACCCTGGGGTTTGGCGCGGCGATGCTGGCGGGCATGGCCATGGCGGCGCTGTTCGGCCTGCTGACCCTGGGACTGCTGGCCAACCAGGTGGCGACCGGGCTGGCGCTGACGCTGTTCGGCGTCGGTCTGTCGGCGCTGGTGGGGCAGGGCTTTGTCGGACGGCCGGTCGCGGGCGTGCCCGGGCTGCGCATTCCGGGCCTGAGCGACCTGCCGCTGATCGGCCCGGCGCTGTTCGGACAAGACGCGCTGGTCTATCTCGGCCTTGCCATGGTCCCGGCGGTGCATTGGTTCTTGTTCTCGACACGGGCCGGGCTGGTGTTGCGGGCCGTGGGCGAGAACCACACGGCGGCGCACGCGCTGGGGTACAAGGTGCTGCGCATCCGCTTTTTGGCGGTGCTGTTCGGCGGCGCCATGAGCGGGATCGCCGGCGCTTATCTGTCGCTGGATTACACGCCGATGTGGGCGGAAAGCATGACCGCCGGGCGCGGCTGGATCGCGCTGGCGCTGGTTGTCTTCGCCACCTGGAAGCCGGGTCGGGTGCTGTTGGGCGCGTGGCTGTTCGGCGGCGTGACCATCGCGCAGCTCCACATCCAGGGCTTGGGCTTCGCCGTGCCCGCGCAGCTCTTGTCGATGCTGCCATATCTGGCTACGGTCGTGGTTCTGGTGGCGATCTCGCGGGACGCCGCACGCATCCGGCTGAACGCACCGGCCTGCCTTGGCAAGCTGTTCCACCCGGACGCATAAACGGAAAGTGGATGGGTGTGTCTTTAGCGAACGACCAAACAGGGAGCACACAGGTGAACAGAAGGACGTTGGGCAAGGCCTTTCTCGGTGTCGGGGCCGCCGTGCTGCTGATGACGGGCGCCGGTGGCGCGATGGCGCAGGAGAAGGCGGCTGGGGCGGAGAAGTTGAAGGTCGGTTTCGTCTATATCGGCCCGGTCAGCGACCATGGCTACTCTTACCAGCACGACGAAGGGCGTATCGAGCTTGAGAAGGCGCTGGGTGACAAGGTCACCACCACTTATGTCGAAAACGTCTCGGATGGCGCTGACGCCGAGCGGGTTATCGAGCAATTGGCCGCGCAAGGCCATAAGCTGATTTTCAGCACCTCCTTCGGCTTCATGAACCCGACGCTGAAGGTGGCCCAGCGCTATCCCGACGTGAAGTTCGAGCACGCCACGGGCTATAAGCGCGCGGCCAACGTAGCCACCTATTCCGCGCGCTTTTATGAGGCTCGCACGGTCATCGGCGGCATCGTCGGCAAGATGACGAAGTCGAACATTATCGGTTATATCGCTTCCTTCCCGATTCCCGAGGTGATTGGCGGCATCAACGCCATGACGCTGGCGATGCGGGAGGTGAATCCGAAGGCCGAAGTGCGCGTCGTCTGGGTGAATTCCTGGTATGATCCACCCAAGGAGGCTGAGGCCGCCAAGGCGTTGATCGATCAGGGCGCCGACATCATCGTTCAGCACACCGACAGCCCGGCGCCGATCCAGGCGGCCGAAGAGCGTGGGCTGTTCGCCGTTGGCCAATCCTCGGACATGACCCGTTTCGGGCCAAAGGCGCATCTGACCGCCATCGTCAATGATTGGGGCGGATACTACATTCAGCGCACCCAGATGGTTCTGGACGGGACCTGGAAGCCGCAAGACACCTGGGGTGGCATGAAGGACAAGATGCTGCACCTGGCGCCGTATAATCTGGCGATCCCGCAGGACGTGGTGGCCCTGGCCGACAAGATGACGGCTGATATCAAGTCTGGTGCGCGGTTCTCCTTCACCGGCCCGATCAAGGATCAGTCCGGTAAGGTGGTGATCCCCGCCGGGCAGAAGGCCACCGACGAGCAGATCCTTAAAATGGATTATTTCGTTGAGGGTGTGGTCGGCAAGCTGTCGAAGTAAGGTTGTGGCTTGGCGGGGGAGGCGTCTCCCGCCAAACCATCCAGTCTCATGGGTGGTGTTATGCGGATCACGCGCGCTGATCTTAAAGGCGCAACCGAGGCTGGGATCATGGCCTCCGAACAAACGGAGGCGCTGTGGCGTTTCCTGGAGGAGCGGCTCACCGCTTCGGGGCGCGCGCAGTATGGTTTGGCGCCGATTCTCTGGTACGGCGGTGCGCTGATCGTTATCAGCGCCATGGGTTTGTTTTCCACCACCGGCTTCTCGCGCTATGGCGGCGGGTTTCTGCTGGCGACGGCGCTGATCTATGGCTTGGTGTTTGCTGGCGCGGGTGTCGCGTTGTGGCGGCGATCGGGCCCACTCCACATCCTCGGCGGGTTGCTCGTCACCGTCGCCGTAACGATGGCGCCGCTGGCCACATACGCGGTGCAGGATCTTATGAACTGGTGGGGAACCGTACCGCCGGGTGACTACCGCGCTTTTTATATTTGGGTGAAGCAAGGCTGGGTTCCCATGGACCTTGCGACGGTTGTTGTGGGAACGGCGGCGCTCTCAATCATTCGCTTCCCGTTCCTGGTGATGCCGATAGCGGTGGCTCTGCTGTTTCTCTCTCAAGATCTCGCGCATTGGGTGGCCGGCGAAGGCCATTGGGAGCATTACCGCCAAGTGATGATGGCGTTTGGTTTAGGGGTTCTCGCCATAGCTTGGGCAATCGACGTCCGGGCAAAGAAGGATTTCGCGTTCTGGCTCCACCTCTTTGGCCTGTTTTCCTTCTGGGGCGGGCTGACAAGCCTGGACAGCCACAGTGAACTGGGGCGGCTTGGCTATGCCGCCCTCAATATCGTTCTGATCGGCTTCTCGGTTTTTCTGGACAGGCGCGCCTATGCCGCTTTTGGGGCGTTTGGGGTGGCGCTGTATCTTGGGCATCTGGCGGAAAGCGTTTTCAAGGATTCGTTGATGTTTCCGTTTGTCCTCTCATTGATAGGCGTTGCAATCATCGCCTTCGGTGTTGGCGTCCTTCGGTGGACGGCGGCTTTGCAAGCGTGGATGCAACGGTATCTGCCAGCCGGGATACATGCTCTGCGCCCCGCGCACGCGCGTGCAGAATAGAGGGGGCTATTTCGGTGGGCTTCGACCGATGGTGCGCCAGCCTTCGTCGGCGAGGCTCAACACATCGGGTCCAGTGTTGGCGGGATTCGCTCGCAGCGTCACCAGTTCACGGTCTTCCAGCCAGGCCCAGCGCGGGACCTCGGCGGTGGTTGGTTTCCAGCCTTCGGCCAAGCGCTCCAGCACGGCGCGCTCAGCGTCACCCACTTTGAATTTCGCTTTCGGCATGCTGGCTTTGGCCGGATGCGCGGGGGTGGGCGCATCGGCGCCGGCGCGGGCGCTGATCCATTCCGTCTGATAGGCGCGCAGCTCTTGCTCCAACGCGGCGAGCACGGGCTGGGTGGGGCAGCGCAGGTAGGTTTCCAAAAGCGCCTGCACTGTGTTCTTCGGGTCGGTGGCGGTGGTCATGGGGTTTCCATACGGCTCGAAGGAGATCTGGTTTGAATCCGGGGTGTTCACCCCCCGGAAACGATCGCCGGTTTGATCCAATAACGGCGCCGTTCTATGGACATCGCCAAGGTTTTCATCACGTCATCCCGTGTGAGCCCGTCCCGACGCAAGACCGCCTGTCCAACGGGATCATCAAGCAATTCAGCGACACGGTCGTGCCATGTCTGCCGCTCCGTTCGTATCGTCATGCTGTATTCCAAGGCAATAAAGGGTTTTCGGATCTTCCAGAGAGGGGAGAGAGTCTGCGAAGGGCGATTGTCCCCGTGACTGTCAGAACGTCAGCCCCGCTGGGCTCCAGGTTCCCGGCGCGGGCCTTGGCTGCTATAGCGCAGCAATACTTGGATATTATTATAAATTTTAGACACCCTCCTTCCTTTAGAGGATTGTTTTCATAACGATGGATGCTGCTTCCCGGAGAATGGGCAATAAAAAACCCCTCGCCGGGAGCCGGGAGGGGTTGTGGTTTCCCACTTTGTCCTGGGGGTCAATTCACTCTGACCACCGGCTGACGTCCCCATCCCGGACACTCACTCATCATCAGGTTGCCTTTTTGATAATCCAAAAGAGCGGCGCAAACGGTCACCGAAGTGGCGCGCGTGTCTTTTATGATGATCGTGGTGGCGAACACAGTTCTGGGTTGCTTTCCGGTTGCAGGCCTATTGCGAGGCCAATTGTCTTATGCCGTTCCAGAAGGGTATTCTCTACGGCTGAGTGTTTGGATACCATATTATCGAGCTGACGGGCAAGATAAAAATGATCAAGGAGAATTTTCCATTAAAGACCATTCGCCGCATGTTGATATGATCTAATTAAGGGCGCATGCGGTGATCGAATACTAATGGATGGGACTGCAAGGCTAAATATGCTTATGCAGCTGATTATTGAGGTCAATGGTCTCTTGAGGGGTGGCGGGTGGTGGAATAAGTCCCACCCAAACCGCCTCACCTTATCTACAGCCACCCTATCCGCTTGAAGCGTACGTACAAAAAGGCGCACAGCGTGACGATCATCCCCAGCACGCTGTAATAGCCGTAGGCCCATTTCAGTTCCGGCATATGCTCGAAATTCATGCCGTAGATGCCGGCCACCGCCGTCGGAACCGCCAGGATGGCGGCCCAGGCGGCCAGCTTGCGGGTCACGTCGTTCTGCCGGGCTGAGGCCAGCATCATGCTGGCGTCGAAGGCGAAGGACAAAAGCTCACGCATCGATGCGATGGACTCGTTCACACGGATGACATGGTCTTGGACGTCGCGGTAATACGGGCGCATCGTCTCATCGATCATCGGCAGAGGAAAGCGCTCCAGCCGCGAGCACACCTCCATCATCGGTGTCGTGGTGATGCGCAATCGTTCCAGGTCACGACGGACCTGGGCGATCCGCTCGACCTCGCTTTGGGTGGGGGGACGGTGCAGCAGGCGGTGTTCCATCAGCGACACGCTTTCCTCCAGCGTATCCAGCACGGGAAAATAGCAGTCCACGACATAGTCCATGATGGCGTAGAGCACGAAATCCACGCCGTTGCGCATCTGCTCTGGTGAACTTTCACAACGGCTGCGCACCGGAGTGTAGGAGGCCGACGCGCCTCGCCTTACGGTGATGATGTGGTTGCGGCCGACGAAGACATGAGTCTCGCCGAACAGGATACGGCCTTCCTCCAGCCGGGCGGTGCGCAGCACCAGGAAGGCGTCTTCGCCGTACTGCTCGATCTTCGGGCGCTGGTGGGCGTGCAGGGCGTCCTCGATCGCCAGATCATGCAGCCCGAATTGCTTTTGCACCAGGCGCAGCAAATCTTCGCCCGGTTCCAGCAGACCAATCCAGGCGAAGTGGTTTGGGCGGGCAGCCCAGGCGCCGGCTTCTTCGACAGGGACATCGGCGACACGCCGCCCATTGGCATAGATGGCGGAGGCGATCACATGGTTCATTCGATTTATCCTTCCTCCAGAATCTGTTAAGAGCCTAGACGCGCCGTTGGCCCCCTGTCGAGGCCCCGCCGTATGGCGGCGAGGAGAACCCAGCGCATGGCGAGGAGAAATTTTCATGCGTGTGCGCGGTGCCGGTTGGCTGGTGGGAATGGGGGCCGTGGCCGTTCTGCTGTACGGGGGCCTGGCGATCATGCGCGGCGCTCCTCCCCGCCCGGACCCGGGCGACGCCGCGCTGGTGGCTTTGGGCAAGCAGACATACCAGCAGTATTGCGCATCCTGCCACGGCGTCGCCCTGGAAGGGCAACCGGGGTGGCGCAAGCCCAAGCCGGATGGGCGCTTGCCGGCGCCGCCGCACAACGCCGAAGGGCACACATGGCACCACCCGGACGAGCAACTGCTCGCCATGGTGCGCGACGGTCCGGCGGCGCTGGCCCCGCCGGGCTATGAGAGCGATATGCCGGGCTTCAGCGGCGCGCTGAGCGAGCGCGAGATCGTTGCGGTGATCGCCTTCATCAAAAGCACCTGGCCGCTTGCCGCCCGCGAACGGCAGGCGCGCATCAGCGCCCAGCCATCGCCCCGGCCATCGCCCGAAAAATGATATATGACCAGCGTCCCTGAATCGAAGCGATCCCGTTTGCAACTCAGGCGGCGGAGCCGTATTAAAGGCCGATCATCTGTGGAGCCGAAGTACCATGCTTAGTTTGCGCGCCGTCCGAACCGCCCTCGCCATAGCAAGCGCGTGTGCGGTTGTGGCGCTCGCCCCTGCGGCGGGCGCCGCCGAAAAATCCAGGCCGGCCTCGGCCCGGAGCGTCCAGGGCGGCGGAGCCGGAGGTGTGGAGCGCATCGCCGCTGTGGTCAATGAGGATGTGGTTTCCATGTCCGACACGCAAGCGCGCCTGCGCCTCATGGTGCTGAGCGCGGGCATGCCGGACACCCCCGAGACCCGGCAGCGCCTTATGCCTCAGGCGTTGCGCCAGTTGGTGGATGAACGGCTGCAACTGCAAGAAGCCAAGCGCCTCAACATCACGGTGTCGCAGGACGAGCTTGATAAGGCCATCGGGAAGATCGGCGAACAGAATCACATGAACCATCAGCAGTTGCTGAAGTTCATGGCGGACAATGGCATTACGCAAGCGGCGCTGACCGACCAGACGCGCGCCATGCTGGCTTGGCAGCGCGTCATGGTGCGGCGCGCCCGTCAAGAGGTCGTCGTCACCGACGAAGACGTCGATGCGGCGATGGAGCGTATCAAGAAAAGCGCCGGTAAGCCGGAGTATCTGGTGGCCGAAATTTTCATGGCCGTCGACAATCCCAACCAGGATGACCAGGTGCACCGGGCGGCTGAGCGGCTGAGCGATGAAATCCGCCGGAGCGGCAATTTCGCGGCGGCGGCGCGTCAGTTCTCACAATCCACCAACGCCGCCTCCAGCGGCGATCTCGGCTGGGTGCGCTCGGGGGAGCTGGACCCGGAGATCGACAAGGCGTTGGCGCAGATGCGCAGCGGTCAGTTGTCGCCTCCGGTGCGCACGGCGGCGGGGTATCATCTGCTTTTGGTGCGCAGCAAACGCACCATCGGTGGGGGTGACGAGGAAGAGATGCCGCCGCAGCCGGTGGCGCAAATGGTGCGCCGGCCCGACATCACTAAGGCCAAGGTGCATTTGAAGCAGATCGTGCTGCCGGTGACCGAACCGTCACAGCGCAAAGCGATCGCCGCCCAGGCCGAGGCGTTGCGCCGGACGATCAAGAGCTGTTCCGACTTTGAAGCCAAGGCCAAGGCGTCCGGCATTCCAGAATCGGGTGATATGGGCACATTGCAGGTCAAGGATCTGCCGCCGCAGCTGCAAAACCTGGTGATGGGCATTCCCGTTGGGCAACCGAGCCCAGTGCTGAACAGCACCGGCGCCTCGGTCATCCTCATCGTCTGCAAGCGCGATGCGCCGTTGCTGCCGCCTGAGCAGGTGGTGCAGAAGGCGGCGCCGCCGCCGCCCGCAGCCCGACCGAAGACGCCGTCGCGTCTGCCGACACGGGATGAGGTCGAGAATATGCTGTCTCAAGAGCGCGCCGAGTCGGTGGCGCGGCGCTATCTGCGCGACTTGCGCCGCGCCGCCTTCGTGGAGTACCGGGTGTGACGCCGCTTCCGCTGGTGGTCACCATGGGTGAACCGGCGGGAATCGGTGGCGAGATTGTGTTGAAGGCTTGGGCGGAGCGTCGGGAGACCGGGGTTCCGCCCTTTGTCGTTCTGGACGATCCCCAGCGCCTGGCGCGCTTGGGTGCGCTGATTGGCTTGGATATTCCCCTGCGCGCCATCGCCGCGGCGGAAGAAGCGGCGGGGGTGTTCGATGGGGCGCTTCCCGTGTTGCCGCTGGCGTTGGGCGCGCCGGTGGAACACGGTCGGCTGGACCCAGCCAACGGGGCGGCGGTGATCGCCAGCATCGACCGTGCGGTGGATTTGGTGCGGCGCAAGCGCGCGGCGGCGGTGGTCACCAACCCGATTCAGAAGGCGACGCTCTATGCCGCTGGCTTCCGCCATCCCGGCCACACCGAATATTTGGCGCAGCTCGCGGGCTTAACCGATGAGCCGGTGATGATGCTGACCGCGGCGGGGCTGCGGGTGGTCCCGGTGACCATCCATGTGTCTTTGCGCGAAGCGGTGGAGATTCTCAGCACCGCAGCCATCGTTCATTGCGGGCGGGTGACGGCGGCGGCGCTGGTCCATGACTTTGGTGTCGCAAACCCACGCTTGGCGATGGCGGCTTTGAACCCGCACGCGGGGGAGGGGGGCGCCATGGGGCGGGAAGAGATCGACATCATCCAACCCGCCGTGGAGATCTTGCGCGCTGAAGGCATTGCCGTGACCGATCCACGACCGGCGGACACCTTGTTCCACGAAAAGGCGCGCGCCGGCTATGACGCCGTGCTGTGCATGCACCACGACCAGGCGCTGATTCCGCTGAAAACGGTGGATTTTGACACGGGCGTCAACGTGACGCTCGGCCTGCCTTTCGTTCGCACCTCCCCCGATCACGGCACCGCGCTGGATTTGGCTGGGACGGGAAGGGCGAGCGCCTCGAGTCTCATTGCGGCGATGCGCTTGGCGGATGAGATGGCCAAGCGACGGCTGCAATAAAGATTTTTTTGCAGATAAGGGTGCTGTCTTTCAAATTGATTTATTGTGATGTGTCTTATCGAGGGTGGTTCCGCATTGCTTCGGATCATCTTGCCGTATGGTTGCTTACCCTTGCCACGCTTCCCTTCCTTGACTCGCGCGAAGGGAAGCGTAAGCGTATCAGGCGCTCTCTACAGCGTACCGAAGGCGTTGGAATTATCCTCTATACCAGGGCTGGAGGCTTGGTGGGGCATGTGATTCGACCCCTGCCCCGGTGAGACCTCACGGTGGTGATGGACGCGGACGATTGAGTTGGCGAGGTCCATCAATTCAATGAAATTGTCGGCCTGTCGGCGCAACTCGTCGGCGATCATCGGCGGTGATGATCTGACCGTGCTGATGACGGTGACGCGCCGGCCCTTGCGTTGCACCGCCTCAACCAGACGCCGGAAGTCACCGTCGCCTGAAAACAGCAGGATGTGATCGACCAGCTCGGTCATTTCCATGACATCGATAGCCAGCTCGATATCCATGTTGCCTTTGATCTTACGGCGACCATACGCGTCGGTGAATTCCTTGACCGGCTTGGTCACCATCGTATAGCCGTTGTAGTCCAACCAATCGACCAGCGGTCGTATCGGTGAGTACTCTTGGTCTTCCATCAGTGCTGTATAATAAAAGGCGCGAACAAGACGTCCTTCTGCAGCAAAAGAATCACGTAATCTTTTATAATCAATGTCGAATCCTAAAGATCGTGCTGCTGCGTACAGATTTGACCCGTCTATGAACATGGCGATACGCTCTTCTTTATAGAAAAGCTTGCTTAGTTCTTTTGGTAATGTTGCGTTACGTTCCAATGTCCTAGTCCTTCTACGGGCACTGTTAAATACTTTTAATAGTCTCTCGGTGATAGTAGGTCACCCAGATCTAAAGGTAAGCTGCCCCAGCGATAGCGACAAGGGCTCCTACACAACAGCCAGGGCTCTGAAACCCAGGTTAATTTGGGTCAACAAAAAAGGACGAATGGCTTGGTCGCGGCTGTTCCATAAAATCCAGACATCAACCAACCGCCGTTCTGGGGTACTCCTTATTGTTCTTGATATGATCCATATAATCCGAATTCAAAGCCCTGACTTCGCACCGCAGGGGGTACTTCCTTGAGCGGTGATAGCACAACTGATCAAGGGGAGGTGCAGGAATTATGGCCTAAGACATTAGGTAGTGGTGACCGGTTGCCCAACCCAAGCGCCGAAGGGGGAGGGGAGGAAGGGGCTCGGACGGCTTGATCTCCACCAGTGATTTTCCTCATTCGTTCGGTGGAGACGCCTTGCCGCTTGCATGCGGTAAGCGGGTCAATATATTCTGTAACTCCCACAGGAATCTGGAGTTGGTTTGGCATGGCGCGCGTTACCGTCGAAGATTGCGTCCTGAAGGTTCCTAACCGTTTTGAACTGGTCATGATGGCCGCGCAGCGTGCGCGGGCGGTTGCCTCCGGCTCCCCGCTGTCAATTGATCGGGACAACGATAAGAACCCTGTTGTGGCTCTGCGTGAAATCGCCGAGGAAACCGTGGGGCTGGAACAGTTGAAGGACTCCCTGATCAGGGGCCACCAGCGGCACGTCGAGCCGGACGAACCCGAAGAGGAAATCATCGATCTGATTGCCGGCGAGCACGGCTGGGTGGGTCAGGGCGATGACATGCTGGACGCTGAAAGCGACGAATTGGCGGACGATGACGATCTGGCTGTCGATCTAGAAGCTGATCCAGACAAAGACTTGGGCTCGACCGAAGATGATGCGGTCGGCCACGACGGCGAGAGTGACCTCTGAGTTGTGGCTGGGCCGCTCATCAGCTGCCCGGTCACCCCAAAAATTTCCACTGAAAGGGCGCGCATAGCGCCGGATCGGGTGGCATGATCCGGCAATATGAACTTGTTGAGCGGGTGAGAGCCTACGATCCCTCTGCGGATGAGGATCTGCTCAACCGCGCCTATGTGTACTCCATGAAGGTGCATGGAACCCAGACGCGCGCGTCGGGGGATCCCTATTTCTCGCACCCTCTGGAGGTTGCGGGCATCCTGACCAATTTGAAGCTGGACGCCGCCACCATTGTGACGGCGCTGCTGCACGACACGGTCGAGGATACGGTCACCACCCAGGAAGATATCGAACGGGTCTTCGGCAAGGAGATCAGTCGCCTGGTGGATGGCGTGACCAAATTGTCGCGCCTGGAAATGCAAAGCGAACAGACCAAGCAGGCGGAAAACTTCCGCAAGCTGGTGCTGGCGATGTCCGAGGACATCCGTGTGCTGCTGGTCAAGCTGGCCGACCGGCTGCACAACATGCGCACCCTTCACCACATCAAAAACCCGGACAAGCGCAACCGGATCGCGCGCGAGACGCTGGAGATCTACGCCCCTCTGGCCGAGCGCATCGGCATGCATCAGGTAAAGGATGAGCTTGAGGATCTGGCGTTCGCCCAGCTCAACCCCGATGCACGCGATTCCATCCTGGCGCAGCTCTCCCGCCTGCGCTCGGAGGGAGAGGACCGTGTTCAGCGCATCATCAACGAATTGACCACGGTGCTGGCTGAGGAGGGAGTGCCCGATTCCCAGATCAGCGGACGTGAGAAGACGCCGTACTCGATCTGGCGCAAGTTGCAGATGAAGAATGTCAGCTTCGAGCAGCTGTCGGATATCATGGCGTTCCGCATCATCGTCTTGAACGTCGGGGAGTGCTATCAGGCGCTGGGCATTATTCACAGCCATTACCCGGTGGTGCCGGGGCGTTTCAAGGACTACATCTCAACGCCCAAGCCGAACGGTTACAAGAGCCTGCACTCCGGGGTCATCGGTCCGCAGCGCAACCGCATCGAGGTGCAGATCCGCACCCGTGAGATGCACGAGGTGTGCGAACTGGGTGTCGCCGCGCACTGGGCTTACAAGCAAGGCCAGCCGCGCGCCGACGCCCGTGAGTACCGCTGGCTGCGTGAGCTGCTCGATATTCTCGAACACGCCACCAAGCCCGAGGAGTTTCTCGAGCACACCAAGCTGGAGCTGTTCCAGGACCAGGTGTTCTGCTTCACGCCCAAGGGTGACCTGATCGCGCTGCCGCGCGGCGCGACGCCGGTGGATTTCGCCTACGCCGTGCACTCGGAAGTGGGCGATCACTGTGTGGGCGCCAAGATCAACGGGCGCATGCTGCCGTTGCGGACCCAACTGCAAAACGGCGATCAGGTCGATATCATCACCTCCAAGGCGCAATCGCCGGTGCCGGGATGGGAGCGCTTTGTCGTCACCGGCAAGGCGCGCGCGCGCATCCGCAAATTCCTGCGGACGCAGCAGCGCGCCCAATACATCGAGCTGGGCGCCGCCATCCTGCAACGCCAATTCCGCCAGGAAGGCTGTGATTATACCGAGAAGGCGCTGGATGGCGTGTTGAAGATCTTCCAACAGCCGTCGGTGGATGATTTGCTGGCGGCGGTTGGTTCGGGCCTGCTTTCCGGGCGCGAGGTGTTTTATGGCGTCTTCCCCGGACTGAAACCACACCTCCAGGCGCTGAATAAGGAAGGCGAAGAGAAGGCCAACATCCCGGCCGCCAAGCCAAAAAACAAGTCGAAGGGCTGGGAATCGCCGCTTGCCATCAAGGGGCTGATCCCTGGGATGGCGGTCCACTATGCCCGCTGTTGCCACCCGCTGCCCGGTGATCGCATCGTCGGTATCGTGACGACGGGCAAGGGCGTCACCATCCACACCATCGATTGCGAGACGCTGGAGAGTTTTCATGACTCGCCGGAGCGCTGGATCGATGTGGCCTGGGAGATCAGGACCGATGGCGCCGAGGAGCATGTCGGTCGTATCGCCATGGTGGTCGCCAATGAACCCGGCAGTCTTGGCACTCTGTCCACGGTGATCGGTAAGAACGGTGGTAATATCACCAATCTGAAGATCACCAACCGCAACACTGATTTTTTTGAAATCCTGGTGGATATCGACGTCAAGGACGCCAAGCATTTGACGAACATCATCGCCGCCTTGCGCGCCACCCCCGTGGTTAATTCGGTGGATCGATCACGCGGGCGATAGAGTCGGTTGTGATCGCTCCGGCATGACAAAACGTCATTTCATTCACCGGCTCGTTCGAGGCATAGTCACCCCCTTGGGCAAAGACCGGATTTTACGATGCTTTCCATTTTTTTGATGATTGTCGCCGCGTTTGCTGCGGGTGCGTTGAACGCCGTCGCCGGAGGCGGCAGCTTCCTGACTTTTCCGGCGCTGGTGTTTGCCGGTGTGCCGCCGGTGGCGGCCAACGCCACCAGCACCGTCGCCACCTTTCC
>JAVBJZ010000020.1:0-3589 GCA_031546725.1 Azospirillum sp. | reverse complement strand
CGGCGATCATCGATCAACCGGCCATCCCGGAACAGCAGAACCCGTCCGGCATAGGCGGCCACCTCCGGCTCATGCGTCACCAGCACCATGGTGATGCCGGCGCGGTTGAGCCGCTGGAACAGCGCCATGACCTCAGCGGTGGTGTGGGTGTCCAGCGCCCCGGTCGGCTCATCGGCAAGCAGCAAGGCGGGCTGGTTGACCAGGGCGCGGGCGATGGCGACGCGCTGTTGTTGCCCCCCGGAAAGCTGGGCCGGACGATGGTGCGCCCGCTCGGCCAAGCCGACAATGGCCAGCGCCTCGCTGGCCCGCCGGGCGCGGGTCACCCGGTCGACGCCGGCGTAGACCATCGGCAACGCCACATTGGCGGCGGCGTCCAGGCGCGGCAGCAGGTTGAAGGATTGGAAGACGAAACCGATGCGACGGTTGCGCAACGCCGCCAGCGCGTCGGAGTCCAGCCGGCTGACCTCCTCACCCTCCAGGCGGTAGCTCCCCGCGTCCGGCTGATCCAGACAGCCGAGAACATTCATCAGCGTCGATTTACCCGACCCGGAGGCCCCCATCACCGCAACGAACTCTCCCCGCGCCACATCGGCGTTGACCCCGACCAGCGCCGCGACACGCTCACCGCCCATGGCGTAGCTGCGCGTCAGATCGCGCACGGCGATGAGCGGTTCACAATCCTTAGAAGGCAAGGCGGGGCCCTTTGCGCGTCTCGCGGTCAGCGGGAGCGACGCCGACGATCACTTCCCGCCCCGCCTCGATCCCGTCAACCACTTCGGTGAAGGCGCCGTCGGTGATGCCGACACGCACGCCCACCGGCTGGGGCATCCCATTGCCGCCGACAACCCATAGCAGGCGCGCTGTGGCGTCGCGGCCCTTGCCCGCTTTCAGGACCTCGAAGCGTTCCCGCTGCTGCGGGGTCAGCAAGGCGACGATCTGCTCATCGGCGCGGCGGCGGATGTCCAGCGCCTCGGCGCGCCGTTGCTCGGGGTCGCCTTGGCTGCCCAGCGCTTCCAGCCGGGCGCGCGAATCCGCCAGCACGCCGCCAAAGGACGAACGCTGCCCGGCATCCAGCCTCATCTCGGCCTCCAGCGCGCGCAGGGTTTCCTCCAACGCCGCCATACCCTGGTCGCCGGAGCGGGCGCCACCAGAAGAAATCAGTGGAGCGCCGGCGTCGCCGGGCCGGAATCGCAGCGCGGTGTTGGGGATTTTCGCCGTGCTGCGGCGCTCACTCACGACGATGCGCAAATTGGCGGTCATGCCCGGCAGCAGCCGCATGTCCTGGTTTTCAACCGCAATGGAAACGATGTAGCTGATGACGTTTTGCTCTTCCTCCGGCGCCAGCCGGACTTGCGCCACGGCGCCGGTGAAGGTCTCATCCGGGTAGGCGTTGACGGTGAAGGACACCGGCAGGCCCTCTTTGATACGGCCAATATCCGCCTCGTCGATGTTGGCCAGCACCTCCATCCGCCGCAGATCCTGGGCGATGGTGAACAGGGTGGGCGATGAAAGGCTGGCGGCCACCGTCTGGCCAATATTCACCTCACGGTCCACCACGACCCCGTCGATGGGCGAACGGATGATCGAACGGTCCATGTCCACCTGAACAAGCTGCAAGGCGGCCTCACGCTGTTCCACCTGGGCTTCCGCCACCTGCACCTGCGCCTCGGCGACGTGCAATGTCGCCTCAGCCGAGGCGACGCCGGCCATGGCTTGTTGGCGTTGCGCCTCGGTTGCGCTCAGCGCCGCGCCGGCGGTGCGTGCGGCGGTCTGCGCCTTTTCAAAGTCGGCGGTGGTCACCACACCGCGCCCCCGCAAATCCTGACGGCGTTTCAGGTCGCGTTCAGCCTCCTGAAGCGCCAGTTCAGCGCGGGCGTGCTGGGCATTGGCGTTGGCGACGGCGGCGCGGGCGTTGGCGATATCTGCCTGGGCCTTGTCACCCAGCGCGCGCTGCATGCTTTGCGTCGCCCGAGCGGCGTCCAGGTCGGCCGCCGCAAATTTCAAGCGCGCCATAAGCTGGGCGGTGTCGAGTTGCGCCAGAACCTGACCGGCCTGGACGACGCTGTTGAAATCGGCGTTCAACGCGGCGATCAGCCCTGAGAGCTGCGAGCTGACCTCCACCGTCACCACGGCGCTCAGCTTGCCGGTCGCGGTGACGGCGCTGACCAGGGGGCCTTGCTCCACCTTGGCGAGCCGGTAGAGTGGCGGAGGGCGGGGGGCGCTGAACCAGCCATAGGCCGCCGACCCCGCCGTCACCAGCAAGGCGACCGTCAGGACCGTCAGCGCCCACCGTCTCGCCCACCGTCTCATGGAACATCACCTTCCGCCCACCCGCCGCATCACGGTCAAGCGCGGCGACCCGGCGGCCTGCTTTCCCCTGGCCCCTCTTATTTAGCGTCGCCAAACGCCGCGTGCAGCACGCGGTCACCGGGACGGATTCCAAGGCGGGTGCTCATGCCGCCATTGATCTCCAGAATTCCCTTCACCGGCATGGCCGACGGAATGGCTTCTTCGGAATGCGGCGTCGCGCGCTCATGAATGTTCACGACGCGCCCATCGGCGCCGATAAACAGCATGTCCAGCGGAATCAGCGTGTTCTTCATCCAGAACGCCGTGGCCTGCGGTTGATTGTAGAGAAACAGCATACCGGCATCGAGGGCCATCTTCTCACGGAACATCAGCCCCTGGGCCTGCTGCGCCGGCGTGAGCGCCAGTTCGACGTCAAAGCGGAAGTGTCCGCCGCCAGCCGTCTCAATCATCACAGACGAGCGCTGAAAACTCTCCTGCGCGGCGGCTGGCATGGCGTTGGCCATCAAAAACAGGCAAAAGCCCAAAAACACATAAGAATAAAGGAAAAAGCGGCTGAGGAAGCGTCCCATCATGGCTCGGCAACCATTCCTGCGAGAGATCCAATGTCCTGCGACACTGCCCCCACCCCGGCGCGCTGTCTAGTCCGATCCACGCCCGCCATCCGCGAGCAGCGGACATCCCGTATTTTTCTTGCAGAAAGCTGTATAAATTTAGCATCAATAGGATGTAACAGCGGATTGCAGTCAACCTGAACCGAAAGCACCCATCGCCCGCACGCTCAGCCTAAAAAACTGAGCGCAGTCAAATCCAAAGACCAAAGAGGGAGGATAAGATCCATGGCGATCCAAGCAGGGACAAAGAACCCACCAAGCAGCATCTTTCGTCATCTTTATTTTCAAGTCGTGTGCGCCATCATTATGGGTGTCCTGCTCGGCTACTTCGCCCCCCAGCTCGGCGAGAGCATGAAGCCGCTTGGCGACCTGTTCATCAAGGCGATCAAGATGCTGATCGCGCCGATCATCTTCTGCACGGTCGTCCACGGCATCGCCAATATGGAAGACATGCGCAAGGTCGGTCGAGTCGGCGTCAAATCGCTGGTCTATTTCGAGGTGATGACGACCTTGGCCCTGGTCATCGGCCTGATCGTCGTCACCTTGTGGCAGCCGGGCGCCGGCATGAACATCGACCCCACGACCATCAACACCGCGGAGATCCAGTCCTATACCAAGGCGGCGCAGAAGCTGAGCTTCATCGACTACATCATGCACATCATTCCCTC
>JAVBJZ010000058.1:0-9486 GCA_031546725.1 Azospirillum sp. | reverse complement strand
TCCCGGCCCTGCTCCGCCCAGGTCAACCGTTTAAAGGGTAATGTTCCTTCATTAATATAATTGTCATCCCCGCGGAAGCGGGCACCCAGGCTTTACAGTGTATAAAATACTTGGAAATACTGGGTCCCCGCTTCCGCGGGGATGACGAATATGCTAAAGCATAAAGGACTTAAGTCCTTTTTATGGCAGCTCCCCCTTCACTCGACTGCCTTGACACCGCAGGCATCGACCGCCCGCTTCGCCATGATGCACACGAGATGGGCGCGGTACTCGGGGCTGGCGTGGATATCGGCGTTGAGACCGTCGGGGTCCACCACCACGCCATTCAGCGCGTCGGCACGGAAGTCCTTCATCAGCGCCGCTTCGATGTCATGGGCACGGAAAACGCTGGGCCCCGCCCCGGTTACGGCGACCCGCACCTCCGCCCCGAAGCGGGCGACGAACACCCCGACGATGGCGTAGCGGCTGGCCGGGTTGCGGAACTTGGCGTAGGCCGCCGTGTCCGGCGTCTGGAAGCGTATCCCGGTGATCAGTTCACCCGGATGCAGGGCCGTTTCAAACATGCCCGTGAAAAAATCCTCCCCCCCAATCACCCGCGTGTGGGTCTTCACCATCCCCTTCAGCGCCACCACCGCCGCGGGATAATCCGCCGCCGGATCGGCGTTGGCGACAGAACCCCCAAGCGTCCCGAGGTTGCGCACCTGCCGATCGCCAATGCGTTCCGCCAGATCGGCCAGAGCCGGGATGCGCTGCTTGATCAAGGCGCTGGAGGCGACATCCACATGGCGGGTGAAGGCCCCGATGAGCAGGCCATCGCCTTCATCGTGGATACCCTTCAATTCCGGCGCCTGGGACAGGTCGATCAGCACGCTTGGGCTGGCCAGACGTTGCTTCAAGGTGGGCAGCAGCGTCTGCCCACCGGCCAGGAATGTTCCATCCACTTCCTGGCTCAGCATCTCGACAGCCTCCGCCAGGGAGGCCGGGCGCCGATACTCGAATGCGTACATGGGTCAATCTCCCTCAAGCAGGGCTGGCAGGAGTGGCTTGGTTGATGGCCCGCCACACTTTTTCCGGCGTGGCGGGCATGTCCAGGTGCAGGACGCCGTACTCCGCCAGCGCGTCGATCACCGCGTTCATCACGGCGGCTGGGGCGCCGATGGCGCCGGCCTCCCCGCACCCCTTAACGCCCAGGGGATTGTGCGTGCAGGGTGAATCCTCGTGATAGCTTACCCGGAAGAACGGCACGTCATAGGCGCGCGGCATGCAGTAATCCATGTAGGAGCCGGTGATAAGCTGTCCGTTCTCGTCATAGACGCACTTCTCATAAAGCGCCTGGCCGATGCCTTGCACGATGCCGCCGTGCACCTGCCCTTCGACGATCATCGGGTTGATGATCCGGCCGAAATCATCCACGGCGGTAAAGTCGGCGACGGTGACGACGCCGGTGTCCGGGTCGATTTCCACCTCGCAGATATGACACCCGTTGGGGAAAGTGAAGTTCTTCGGATCGTAGAACGCCTGCTCGTCCAACCCCGGCTCCAGCTCATCGAGCGGATAATTATGCGGGACATAGGCGGCCAGCGCGATGTCGGCGATACCCACGCTCTTGTCGGTTCCAGCGATGGCGAAGCGACCGTCTTGCACCTCGATATCGGCTTCCGCCGCCTCCATCAGATGGGCGGCGATCTTGCGGGCCTTGCGCTCCACCTTATCGAGCGCCTTGACCAGCGCCGAGCCACCCACCGCCAGCGAGCGTGAGCCATAGGTCCCCATGCCGAAGGGGACTTTGGCGGTGTCGCCGTGCACGATCTCGATATTTTCGATGGGAAGACCGAAGCGATCGGCGACGATCTGCGCGAAGGTGGTTTCGTGCCCCTGCCCATGGCTGTGCGAGCCGGTGAACACCGTCACCGAGCCGGTCGGGTGGAACCGCACCTCGGCGGATTCATACAAGCCCGCGCGCGCGCCCAGCGCGCCGGCGACGTTGGAAGGCGCAAGGCCGCACGCCTCGATATAGGTGGAAAAGCCGATCCCGCGCCGCACGCCGCGCCGGGCCGACTCCGCCTTGCGCGCGGCGAAGCCGGCGTAATCCGCCGCAGCCAGCCCCATCTCCAAATTCTTCGGGAAATTCCCGGTGTCGTATTGCAGCGCCACCGGGGTTTGGTACGGCATGGCCTCGGGCGGCACGAAATTCCGGCGGCGAATTTCCGTCTTGTCGATGCCCATCTCACGCGCGGCGGATTCCACCAGCCGCTCGATCAGATAGCAGGCTTCCGGGCGGCCCGCACCGCGATAGGCGTCCACCGGGGCGGTGTTGGTGAACAGCGCCTTCACCTCGGCGTAGATCGCCGGGGTCTTGTACTGGCCGGCCAGCAGCGTGGCGTAGAGATAGGTGGGAATCGACGGGGCGAAGGTCGACAGATACGCTCCCATATTGGCCTGCGTCGCAACGCGCAGCCCCAGGAAATGCCCGTCCTTATCCAACGCTAATTCAGCGTGGGTGAGGTGGTCGCGCCCGTGCGCGTCGGACAAGAAGCTCTCTGAACGATCGGCGGTCCATTTCACCGGGCGACCGATCTTCTTCGCCGCCCAGGTGACGATGGCTTCCTCGCCATAGTGGAAGATTTTTGAGCCGAAGCCACCGCCGACATCCGGGGCCACGACGCGCAGTTTATGTTCGGGAATGCCCAGAACAAAGGCCCCCATCAGCAGGCGGATGACGTGCGGGTTCTGCGAGGTGGTGGTCAGCGTGTGCTCGCCGGTCGCGCGGTCATACTCGCCCAGCGCCGCCCGCGGCTCCAGGGCGTTGGGAATAAGCCGGTTGTTGACGAGGTCCAGCGTCGTCACATGCGCGGCCTGGGCGAAGGCCGCGTCCACCGCCGCCGCGTCGCCCAGATGCCAGTCGTAGCAGAGGTTGCCCGGCGCGTCGTCATGCACCGGCGCGGCGCCTCCCTCTACGGCGCGCCCCCCCGCAGCATGCAGCGAGGCGATCGCCGGTAATTCTTCGTAATCCACCCAGATCAACTCAGCCGCGTCTCTGGCCTGCTCACGGGTCTCGGCAATGACCACGGCGACGGAGTCGCCGACATAGCGCACCTTGTCGCGAACCAGGGGGAAATGCGGCGGTTCCTTCATCGGAGAACCGTCCTTGGAATGAATCAGCCAACCGCAGGGCAGGCTGTTGACGCCGTCAGCGGCCATGTCCACGCCGGTGAACACCGCCACCACGCCCGGCGCTATCATCGCCTCGGCGACGTCGATGCTGCGGACGCGCGCGTGCGCGTGCGGCGAGCGCAGGATGTGAACATACGTCTGGTTCGGTCGGTTGATGTCGTCGGTATAGAGGCCGCACCCGGTCAGGAAGCGCACATCCTCACGGCGGCGCACGGCGGCGCCGATGCCGGTGGGGTTTGCCATCGCACAAATCCTCCCATAATGCCCATCGCCGTTATTGTGTAGCCTCGATCCGTGCGTCGGCCTGCATCGCCTCGGCGCCGGCCATCACCGCCTTGACGATGTTGTGATAACCGGTGCAGCGGCAGATATTGCCCTCCAGCCCTTCACGAATCTGCGCTTCGGTCGGATTCGGGGTGTTCTTCACCAGATCGAGGGCGCTCATCACCATGCCCGGCGTGCAAAAACCGCATTGCAGGCCATGGTGTTCACGAAAGGCCGCCTGCATCGGGTGCAGGGCGCCATCCGCCGCCGCCAGACCCTCGATGGTGGTGATCCGTGCGCCGTCGGCTTGAACGGCCAGCACGGTGCAGGATTTCACCGACTGATCATCAAGATGAACGACACAAGCGCCGCATTGGCTGGTGTCACAGCCGACATGCGTGCCGGTAAGCCCGAGATGTTCACGCAAGAACTGGACAAGCAGCGTGCGCTCCTCAACCTCGCGCGTCACTGCCTTGCCGTTGATTGTCATCGTGATGCTGCTGGACATGTTTTGTCTCCTCCCTCCAACCGTCGCTCTTGTAAACGCGGCGGCGCCCGCTGCCGGCCTTTGGCAAAGATAGGGTGTCGCAACCGGCTGAGATCAAGCCGTCGTGTGGGGTATACCCAGGACTCTCCCGTTCACCGGATTCGTCGTCCGGAGCAGCGCGACAATACCCAGGATAAAGAGGGGATCATGCCGGCCTGGTCGGTCGGCATTGTTGAAAATTTCTACAAACCGGACACAGACAATACTATCCAATCGATTTTCCTTTGAATTAATCAAAAACGATAAGAAGCACGGTAAGAAGCATATGTATTCCACCAATATTAGAGCGACGTTAATGTTATTTTAATCATATTATTGAATGCATATACCTGTCGGGCGATCAAAGGGGGGGAAGGGTATGTTGCGTTTTTCGGATTTGAAAATCGGTTCCAAGCTGGCGATTCTTATTCTCATATCGGCGATTATCACCGGAGCGGTGGGATGGGTGGGTATGGATGCCCTCCATTCCCTGGACGCCAAGAACGATGCTCTGTCCAAGGCGACCAAGACAGCGTTGGCTTTGGCAAAGCTCAAGGAAGACGTGGTGGCGCGCAACCGCAATGGGTTCCGCCTCGCCGTGGATCTGTCGGAGGCCACGCTGGCCGATGTCCGCGCCCGAAACCAGGATCGCAAAGCAGGCATGCTGGCCTCCATCGATCATCTGGCCCGGGCGGCAAGCGATCCTACCGACACGACCTTGATGAGTGAAGATCAGGCGCGCTTGGATGCTTTGCGTGATTTGGTGCAAACCTTCGCAAACAGCGATATAACCTCTACAGCCGAGCAACTTTTGCGGGACAAGGTCGATCCCCAGAAAGCCCATGAGACTCTGGGTGCGTTGGCCATAAAATATTTTGACAGCATTCTTCAGATTGAAGCGGCCGTCAAGCCGGTCAGTGAAAAGGTGCTTCGCGTCACGGACGAGATCGTCAAGAGCAGCACCGCCGAAGCCAGGCGCGTGACCTCGTTGATGCTCACCATCATCGTCGGCGGCGTCGTGGCCTGCACCGCCCTGGGCTTCCTGATCGCCAAGGCCATTTCCAGCCCGATTGGCCGCTCCATTGAGAACCTGAAGACGTTGAGCAGCGGCAACACCGATCTTCAGGTCTTCGGCGTCGGGCGCGGGGATGAGGTCGGCGTCGTCGCCGCCACCATCGCCACCTTCCGCGAGAACATCATCGCCAACCGTGCGCTGGCCGAGGAAGCCAAGGCGGCGGAAGTCCGCGCCGCCGCCGAGCGCAAGACCATGCTGCTCGATCTCGCCAACCGTTTCGAGGCCAGCGTCAAGGGCGTGGTCACCGGCGTCGCCGATGAATCCCACACCGTGCAGGTCAGCGCCCAGAGCATGGCCAGCGTCGCCGAGCAGACCTCCCGGCAGGCCAGCCACGTCGCCGCCGCCACCGACGAAGCCTTGCATAACGTGCAGACCGTGGCCGCCGCCGCCGAGGAGCTGTCGGCCTCGATCACCGAGATCAGCCAGCAGGTCAGCCGCTCGGCCCGGATCGCCGGTGAGGCCGAGACCCAGGCCGAGGAGACGACGCGGATCGTGCGTGGTCTGGCCGAGTCCGCCGATCGCATCGGCGATGTGGTCAAGCTGATCAACGACGTCGCCAGCCAGACCAATTTGCTGGCCTTGAACGCTACCATCGAAGCGGCGCGGGCCGGCGAGGCTGGCAAGGGCTTTGCGGTGGTGGCCAACGAGGTGAAGAACCTGGCCAATCAGACGGCCAAGGCCACTGAGGAGATCGCCAGCCAGATCAACGCGGTGCAGGGCACGACGCGCGAAGCGGTGCAGGCGATCGGGGTGATCGGCGCGACGATCCGCAGCATCAGCGAGATTTCGACGGCCATCGCCTCGGCGGTGGAGGAGCAGTCGGCGGCGACCGGCGAGATCGCCGGCAACGTGGCGCAGGCGGCGACGGGGACGCAGGCGGTGGCGGCGAACATCGCGGATGTGCGCCGGGCGGCGGGTGAAGCCGGCGCGGCGGCGCAGACCGTGTTGCAGGGCTCCGGCAGATTGGGAACGCAATCGAACCTTCTGCGGGACGAGGTGGACAAGTTCCTGCGCACCGTCCGCGCCGGCTGATGCCTATCATCTCGGGTGCGCGAAGCCCGTGTGGCGTATAATGAGGATGCGGGCGGCCTGAAAACCGCCCGCTCTCAATCCTCTCTGGTATAAATTCCTTATGTCAGACCCGACGAAGAAACCCGCCGCCGCTTCGGTTGGGCCATACAGCGCCCGTGAGAAATGGCTGGCGACCGCAACGGCCATGCTCGGCACCTTCTCAATGGTGCTGGCCGCGACGATCCTCAATGTCGCCTTGCCTGGGTTGATGAAAGTCTTCTCCGTCGATCAACAGACCGTGCAATGGCTGGTCACCGGATTCCTGGCGGCCATGACCACCGCCATGGTGGCCAATGCCTGGTGCGTGGAGCGGTTCGGCATCCGCACGACCTATGTCGCCGCCATGCTGGTCTTTTGTGCAGGGTCCATCCTGGGAGCGGTCAGTCCGGGAATCGGCTGGCTCATTCTCGCGCGTGTTTTACAAGGAGCGGCGGCGGGCCTCGTCCAACCCTTGGGCATGATCGTCATCTTCCGCGTCTTCGCGGCGGGCGAACAGGGCAAAGGGTTCGGCATCTATGGTCTTGGGGTGATTCTGGCCCCCGCCATTGCGCCGGTGATCGGGGGCCTTCTCGTCGATCTGCTGTCGTGGCGGGCGACCTTTCTTATCGCCTTGCCGGTCTGCGCCGTCGGCATTCCCCTGGCGCTGGTCCATCTGCCAGGGCGCGACGGCGCGTCACCCGCCCGTCGGCTTGATAAGGCGGGTCTCCTGCTGCTGGCCGGAACGCTGGCGGTGCTGCTGTGGGCGCTGTCCAGCGGCCTGAAAATCGGATGGAATCAGCTCGTGGTGCAAAGCGGGTTGATGGCCGGTGGGTTTGGCCTGGCGGCCTTCCTGGTCTGGGAATGGTTCGCTCCATCGCCTCTGCTGGAACTTCGGGTGTTCCGCTCCGCCGCCTTCGTTGGGGGCTTCCTCTTGACCCTTGTCCTGGGCGGCGGGCTGTACGCCTCGACCTACTTGATTCCGCTGTATCTTCAGCAAGTGAAAGAGATGACCCCGAGCGGTGCGGGCTTGTTGTTGCTGCCGGGCGGGCTGGCCATGGCCGCGACATTCCCGATCGCCGGATGGATGGCTGACCGCACCCGCCGCAGCCTGCCTATCCTGGGCGGCGCGGGATTGTTCATTCTCTCCTGCGCCTTTTTAGGGAGGATCGATGCAGCGACGACTATTCCCTGGCTCTTGCTGTGGATCTTGGTCGGGCGAGTCGGCCTTGGCCTGATGATGCCGTCGGTCACCGCCGGCTCGCTTCTTCTGCTCGAGCCACAGCGGGTGCCCCAAGCGTCCGGCACCATCAATTTTGGCCGCCAGCTTGGAAGCTCGCTGGGTGTCAGTCTGATTTCCATCGTGCTGGATGTGGCGTCCGGCAGCCATCAGGATGGCTTCGCCCTGCTCGACGACGCTGGCCGCCGCGCCGCGCTCGCCCATGGTTATGACGTGGCGTTCCTCACCCTGGCGGGGGTTTTCGTCGTGGGGCTGCCCGCACTGGGGCTAATGCGCCAGCGGCGCAGCATTCACTGATATCCTTTCAGCCCCCTCCCCCCTCTTCAGCACGCGCAAGGCCTGCTCCATGGCGTTGTCGCCGAGGGGTGAGATGGCCAGCAGCGCGCCACCCTGGAGCAACCCTTCGGCATAGGCGACCGCCTCATCGTGAGGCACCCCCCAGCCCATCAGTTCCGGCATCACCCCGCCATGGCCTTCGCCGGCGCCGTAACCGGAATGCTCCACCACCTCGATATCGGCTTGGCCGATACCGGCGGTGACCAGTTCGCCGCGGGTCGCCTGGGCGTCATCAAGAGTGTCGAACAGGGCGACTATGGTCTTCATGTTCACCTCCCCCTTTCACCCCTAATGCAGCCATACGGCGACAAGCGCCACGATCACCACGACCCATACGATGGGGAACAGTATTCTGGATTGGGCGTGGATGGTGCCAGCCCCCTCATAGACGCCCATTTTTCGTGGGCCATGCTGGTCGGTCGCCATACGCCGCCTCCCTCTTTCAGGAGTTATCCTGAACAGAACAACAACCAAAACACCGGGGCGGTTCCACCACCCGCCCTAAAGAGATAGCCCTAAAGAGATGAAGAGAGATTAGCGGTGCGGTATTACGATTCACTCTGGACACGGATTTTCTCTGGACTGTAAATACAGGCAGTCTTGCAGACCAAAAAATTTGTATGCATGCGCCTCTGCCTCTTGAGGCTGCATCGTGAAGAGAGCGTTTGGCTTAGGCCTCACGAAAATGGAGGTCAAATGGGCTTAGAGGCGCAGAATATCGACCGTCAACGCACCATCGAGTACTTCGAGCGGCTCGGAAAAGAGCGTGTGCGGCTGTATACGGCTGTGGACTGCGATCGTTTCCTGGGCGGCTGGCAGGTGCGCGAACTGGCCGAGCAATGGCTGATAGCCAAGGACGAGGAGGAACGCTCCTCGTCCTTCTGGCGTCGGATAACCAAACGGCGGTGATGAGGGCCGTCAGATCATCGCGATGTTGATGGCTTCCGGCCCTTTTTCACCCTGGCGGAAGGTCAGGCGCACGCGCTGATTCTCGTTGAGACCAGACAAGCCGGCGCGCTCCAGCGTCTTGATGTGGACGAACACGTCACGGCTGCCGTCATCCGGGCCGATGAAGCCAAACCCCTTGGCCCCGTTGAACCACTTTACGACGCCTTCCACCTCGGTCGCCGGGCCGGTGAGTGTGGGGCCGCTGGCGAAGGAACGCCCCCCTTCAGCCGGGCGCGGACCCCGATCACCCCCACGGTTTGCGAACCGGGGGCTTTCATTCTGATAGCGCGCCCCACCCCGCTCTTGCCCGCCTCTCTCTTGCCCGCCTCTCTCTTGCCCACCGAATCGCCCCCCGCCCTCACCGCGCGGGCGTGGTGGTTTGGCGGTTGAGGTGTCGACAGAGTGCAGCACGCTGACTTGCTTACCCTTGCGGCCTTCGATGATGTCGACGACCACAGCGGTTCCATCCGGCAACGCCGTGTAGCCGGAGGACTGCACAAGGGCGTTTGGAATCAAGGCGTCGGGTGAACCGTCGCTGAGTTGGACGAAGCCGAAACCACGGACGGGGTCGAACCATTTGACGGTGGCTTCCACCCGCTCACCAAGGACATTCGGCATACGGAATATGTGACGGGGCGGATCATCTCTACGCATGATTTAAGGCCATACAAAACATAACGACAAGGGACACTGTCTGTAGCACGGATCAGGCTGGACGCCACGCGCACTTATGGCGCCATTCATTTTCATCTGCACAAAGGCGCACTGTTTTCAACGATGGAAAAGGGGTAACTTCTCGGTTTGAAATTTGAGCCAAGAAACTATGGGCTTTCGTATGAGGGAATGACCCAAAACCTTATGGTAGCCTAATTATCT
>JAVBJZ010000080.1:0-13276 GCA_031546725.1 Azospirillum sp. | reverse complement strand
GCCCGGCGCGGCGTCGTTCGACAGCGCCTTCTCCTTCGGTTTGATCCGTGGCGGGCATGTCGACGCGACGGTGCTGGGCGGCTTGCAGGTGGATGAGCACGGCATGCTGGCCAACTGGATGGTGCCGGGCAAGATGGTGCCCGGTATGGGCGGGGCGATGGATCTGGTGTCGGGGGCCAAGCGGGTCATCGTCGCCATGCAGCACGCCGCCAAGGGTGAATCGAAGATCATCAAGCGCTGCACGCTGCCGTTGACCTCGTCGCGGCGGATCAGTCTGGTGGTGACCAATCTGGCGGTGCTTGAACCCACCGACCAGGGCCTGATGCTGCGCGAGCTGGCCCCCGGCGTCACGGTCGAGGAAGTCCTGGCCAACACCGAGGCCGCGTTGATCGTGCCGGACAATGTCCCGGTCATGGCGATCTGACCGCGGTTGAACTTTTGGTTTGGCGAGCCGATCGCCGCCGGTCTTCGCGATCGATTGCAATCGGCTCCCGTCTTATCCCACTACGGGCCTCTTTTTGAGAGAGTAAGGCATGCTCAAGGGTAAATCTGCGATCGTGACCGGTTCGACCAGTGGTATCGGACTGGGTATCGCTCGGGCGCTGGCGGCCCAAGGGGCCGACGTGATGCTGAACGGCTTCGGCGACATGAAGGAAATCGAGGCTCTGCGTGGCAGCCTGAGCGCCGAGTTCGGCGTGCAGATCGGCTATGACGGCGCCGACATGTCCAAAGCCACCGAGATCAAGGCGTTGATCGAGCGCACCACCACACGCTTTGGCAAGGTGGACATTCTGATCAACAACGCCGGCATCCAGTATGTGGCTCCGGTGGATGAGTTCCCCGAAGAGAAGTGGGAACAGGTGATCGCTATCAACCTGTCGGCGGTGTTCTACGGCATGCATTACGCGCTGCCGCAGATGAAGAAGCGCAACTGGGGCCGCATCATCAACATCGCCTCGGTGCATGGTCTGGTGGCCTCGGCCAACAAATCGGCCTATGTCGCCGCCAAGCATGGCGTCGTCGGCCTCACCAAGACGCTGGCCCTGGAAACGGCGGAAACCGGCATCACCTGCAACGCCATCTGTCCGGGCTGGGTGCTGACCCCCCTGGTGCAGAAGCAGATCGATGCGCTGGCCGAACGCCAGGGTCTGAGCATCGAAGAAGCCGGGCGCGAGCTGCTGAGCGAAAAGCAGCCGTCCAAGAGCTTCGTCACACCAGAGCAGCTTGGCGAACTGGCGGTGTTCTTGTGCTCTGACGCCGCATCGAACATGCGGGGTACGGCCATCAACGTGGACGGTGGCTGGGCTGCACGGTAACGGTTCAGGTTCCTTTCTGTCGCAGCGGGTTTCGGTTCAAAGCGAGCCGAAATCCGCTGTAACCGCGCCTCACGCACGCTTCCAGCGGGCAAGTTTCTTATAAAAAGCCGCTCGCGAGATGCCGAGCAGCGTGGCCGCGTCCGCCACCCGGCCACCAGCCGCCAGCAGGGCGCGTTGCAGCAGGTCGCGCTCGAAGACGGTGAAGGCTTCTTCGTAGGGGAGCGGCAACCCAACAGGAGTGGATTCCAGAGCAGGCTCCGCCAACGTCATAACCGGACGATGGGTCCGTTGCGGGAAAGCCTCCTGCAGGGTTGGCAGCGCCTCGCTTAAATCCTCAACGCTCAAGCGCAGATTATCGGTCTGCATGCAGGCCCGTTCCAAGACGTTGCGCAACTCCCGCACATTGCCGGGCCAATGGTAATAGCTCAGCGCCGTCGCGGCTTCGGTTGTCAGACCACGGCCCGGCATGCCGGTGCGCAGCGCGATGTCCTGGAGGATGGATTCCGCAATAATCTCGATATCGCTGCCTGAACGGGCCAGAGCGGGCAGGCGGATCGTCAAAACATTGATGCGGTAATAGAGGTCTGGTCGGAACAGCCCCTCGCGCATGCGCTGCTCCAGATCCACGTTGGTGGCGGCGATGATGCGCACGTCCACTTTCACGGGCTGGTCAGAGCCGAGGGGGGAGATTTCCTGCTCTTGCAAGGCGCGGAGCAGCTTGGCTTGCAGCGACAAGGGCATGTCGCCGATCTCATCCAGAAACAGCGTGCCACCGTTGGCTGTCTTGAAACGACCATCCCGGCCCTTGCGGTCCGCGCCGGTATAGGCGCCGGGGACGGCGCCGAAGAATTCCGCCTCCAGCAAGGCTTCGGGGATGGCGGCGACATTCACGCCGATGAAGGGATAGGCGGCGCGCGCCGACAGGCCATGAATCGCCTGGGCGATCAGTTCCTTTCCGCACCCCGTCTCGCCCAGCAAAAGCACCGGCGCATCGTGGCGGGCGGCCAGCCGGGCCTGGCGCTTCACCGTCAGCGCCGCCGGGCTTTCGCCGACATAGCTTTGCAGCGTGTAGCGTGGCTGGCGCTGTTCGTTCAACTGCCGCTTGGCGGTCTCCAGCTTGGCTTCAAGGCGCGCCAGTTCCGCCAGCAACGGCTTCATACCGTGCAGATCTTCGTAGAACACGAAGCCGATGGCGCCGATCACCTCATCATTGTCCATCAGCGGCAGGCGCGACACCACCATGCGCTGCGTGCCGAAATGCATGACATCGAGCAGGATCGGCTGGCCGGTCGTAACCACCCGGCGCAGCAGGCTTTGCGGGATGATCTCTTCAATATCGTGGCCAATGGCGGCTGTCGGATCGACGCCCAGAATCTTTGCGTATTTGGCGTTGATCCACATGATTCGCGCGTCGCGATTCACCGCGATCGTGCCTTGTGATTGCTTCTCCAAGGCCTCGAACAGTGACAGCACAATGCGCTGCATGAGGCCGTGCGACTCTTGGAGGAGGCGTTCACTGAGCACTGTGCTGTCCTTTTCGCGTCCATGCCCGCATTCCCGACTGGGAATGATGGAGCTCATCGTCTCGAAGCAAGGGTGTACAGCACACAGAGCCGTTGCTTGAAAAGACAATTTGTGGACTCAGCGTGAACCGGAACGCGCTCTGATTTCCACGGCGCTGATGAGCTTGGCGATCGGGGGACCGGTCAGAATGACGACGAACAGCCGCAATGTTTGCAGCGCCAACACAAAGGGAAGGTCGGCGTCGCTGCCCATGGCGATGATGGTGACGGAGTCGAGTCCGCCCGGACTGGTCGCCAGATAGGCGGTCAGCGCGTTGATGTGCAACAACCACGTCAGCACCCACGCCGATCCCGCGCACAGCGCGATGATCGCCAGTGTTGAAAGAAGCATCTGTGGAATGGCCCGGATCGCGTGGCCGACCACGTCTTGCGTGAAGCGCAGCCCGATATACCAGCCAAGCGCTCCATAGGCGGCGTCGAGCACCCAGGCCGGTAGCTGCAACTCCACCAGCCCCGCCCCTTGCAGCGCCGCTCCGCCGAGCATCGGCACGAGCATGGCCCCCGCAGGGATCTTCAGCCGCACACCGGCCCACGCGCCTACGGCGGCGATGGCGAGGGTTGTGGCGACGGCCAGCGCTTGCTGCATCACCGGCGTCTGCGTCGGCAGAACCGCCGGGTGAGGGGCCACGGCATGATCGCCAAGCAGCACCCGCGACACCAGCGATGCGGAGAGCACCACCAGCACGACGCGAAAATACTGCATGAAGGCGACAAGGCGCACGTCGGCGCCAAATTCCTCGGCCATCGCCACCATGGCCGAAGCGCCGCCGGGCGCGGAACCCCAGGCCGCCGTCGTGCCCGGCAGGCTGCCAAAACGGACCATCAGCCAACCGACCAGCCCGCTGGCGACGACGGTGATCATCACCACCGTAATCATCGACGCCCAGTTTTGCACGACCGACAGCAGGATGGCCCCGGTGACCGCATGGGCGACCAGGCAGCCGATGATCGCCTGCGCACCGACAAACGCCTGTTTGGGCATGCGGATACGAGCGCCATTGGCGGCCAGCACGATACCGGCGATCATTGGGCCGAGGAGGAAAGCCGCCGGCAGCGCGGTCCATTTCAATACGGCGACGAGGATAGCGGACAAAAGGATCATCGCCGCCCATTGACCCAGCGGCGGAAGCACGTGCATGTAATTTCTCGTGTTGTGCGCAGGCCAGCGGGGTTGCCCAGCCCCCCGCATGATGAACGTCCTGGCGCCGAATATACAACGCTGCACGTTGATCAGCGCCGAATAGCTCCCTTGCGTTCACCGTGCACCTCATCCGAGGTGCGGCTGTCACACGTCAATCTGTTTAAACCGCCGCCCGCCCCCGGCAACAGCGGGGAACGGGCGGGGTTGGGCGTACAATAAGCGTCGATCAGACGTCCAGCAGCAGGCGCCGTGGGTCTTCAAGGCATTCCTTGAGGCGCACCAGGAAGGTCACCGCTTCCTTGCCGTCGATGATGCGGTGGTCATAGGAAAGCGCCAGATACATCATCGGGCGGACCTCAACCTTGCCGTTCACCACGACCGCGCGGTCCATGGTCTTGTGCATGCCGAGGATGGCGGATTGCGGCGGGTTGATGATCGGTGTGGACATCAGCGAGCCGTACACGCCACCGTTTGAAATGGTGAACGTGCCGCCGGTGAGATCATCCATGGACAGCTTGCCGTCGCGGCCCTTCTTGCCCAGTTCGGTGATCTTCGCCTCGATCTCGGCGAAGCCCATCGTGTCGGCGTCGCGGACGATCGGAACCACCAGACCCTGCGGCGTGCCGACGGCGACGCCGATGTCATAATAGTTCTTGTAAACGATATCGGTGCCGTCGATCTCGGCGTTCACCGCCGGGATCTCTTTCAGCCCCTGGATCGCCGCCTTCACGAAGAAGGACATGAAGCCGAGACGCACCTTGTGGCGCTTCTCGAAGAAGTCCTTGTACTCGTTGCGCAGGGCCATGACGTTGGTCATGTCCACCTCGTTGAAGGTGGTCAGCATGGCCGCGGCGTTCTGCGCCTCCTTCAGGCGCTCGGCGATGCGCTGGCGCAGACGGGTCATGCGAACCCGTTCTTCCTGGGCCGCGCGCGGGCGATCGCCCTGGGTGCCCGGAGCCCAGGCCATTTTCGGGGCCGGAGCGACGGGGGCAGGGGCCGGCTTCGTCGCGGCGGGCTTTTCCAGCACCTCGATGACGTCGCCCTTGGTGATGCGCCCGCCTTTGCCTGATCCGGCGATCTGCGCGGCGTCGAGGCCCTTTTCCTCGATCATTTACGGGCCGCCGGCAGCGGCTCACCCCCGCGCGCCGATGCGGCGGCGGGTGCGGCGGCGGCCATGGCGGGCGTCGGCGCCGGCGCCGTCTTGGTGGCGGCGGCGCGGGCCGTGGCGACAGCGCCTTCGGTGATGATGCCCAGCAGCGCCGCGACGCCGACATTGGCGCCTTCGGGGGCGACGATCTCGGACAGCGTGCCGGCGACCGGCGCGTTGACCTCCAGCGTCACCTTGTCCGTCTCCAATTCGACAAGCGGCTCGTCGGCGTTGAATGAAGCGCCGACCGGCTTGAGCCAGCGGGCGACAGTGGCCTCTGAGACCGACTCGCCCAGGGTGGGAACCTTGATTTCGGTAGCCATGATTATCGCGTCCTTTTTATGTCCTGGCTTACGCCCTGGGGATTGTCAGAGCCGTATTGATCAGCTTGGCCTGTTCCAGATTGTGCCGCTTCAAAAGGCCGGTGGCGGGGGCGGCGGCGGCCTCACGGCCCACATAGCTCGGGCGACCAGCCTTGTGTTTGATCGACGCCAGGCATTTTTCGATGCGGCGGTCGATGAAGTGCCAGTAACCCTGGTTTTCAGGCTCTTCCTGGCACCAGATCACGTCGGCGTTCGGGTATTTGGCGAACTCCGCCGCCAAGAGCGCGGCGGGGAACGGATAAAGCTGCTCGACACGGATGATCGCCACATCCTTGAGGTCGCGGGCGGCGCGTTCTTGCAGCAGGTCGTAATAGAGCTTGCCGGTGCACAGCACGATTCGGCGGATCGCCTCATTCGGCGCCAGATCGCCAGCAGTCTCGCCCATCACACGCTGGAAGGCCGAGCCTTCGGTAAAGTCCGCCAGGCTGGAAACGCACAGCTTGTGGCGCAGCAGCGATTTCGGCGTCAAGACCACCAGCGGCTTGCGGAACTTGCGGCGAACTTGCTGGCGGAAGGCATGGAAGAGATTGGCCGGTGTGGTGATGTTGCAGATCTGCCAGTTCTCTTCGGCGCACATCTGCAAGAAGCGCTCGGGGCGGGCCGAGGAATGCTCGGGGCCCTGGCCTTCGTAGCCGTGCGGCAGCAGCATGACCAGGCCGGACATCCGCAGCCATTTGGACTCACCCGACGCGATGAACTGGTCGAGGATGGTCTGGGCGGTGTTGGCGAAGTCACCGAACTGCGCTTCCCACAGCACCAGCTCATTGGGCTCGGCCAGCGAATAGCCGTATTCGAAGCCCAGCACGGCGGCTTCCGACAGCGGGCTGTCGTGCACCTCGAACGGCGCCTGATCCTTGGCGAGGTGAGAGAGCGCTACGTATTTTTCTTCGGTGTTTTGGTCATAAACCGCCGCGTGGCGGTGCGAGAAGGTGCCGCGGCCCGAATCCTGGCCCGACAGGCGCACCGGGGTGCCCTCAACCAGCAGCGTGCCATAGGCCAGCGCCTCGCCGGTCGCCCAATCGATGTTCTCGCCGGTCTCAATGGTCTTGCGCTTGGCGTCGAGCTGGCGGGCGATTTTCGGGTTGATGGCGAAACCCTGGGGAATGTCGCACAGCCGGTTGCCGACTTGGCGGAGCAGATCGGCGGATACGGCGGTGTTGGCCGACCAATCCCGCTCGCTGCCCGCCGCTTCCAGGCCCGCCCATTTGCCTTCCAGCCAATCGGCCTTGTTGGGCTTGAAGGCGGTGGACGCCTCGAAATCACCTTCCAGACGCTTGGTGAATTCCTGGACCAGATGGTCTGCTTCCGCCTCGGTGACGACGTTCTCGGCGGTGAGTTGCTTGGCGTACAGCTCCCGCGTGGTCGGATGCGAGCGGATCGCCTTGTACATAAGCGGCTGGGTGAAGCCCGGCTCGTCGCCCTCGTTGTGGCCGTGGCGGCGGTAGCAGACCATGTCGATGACCACGTCGCGCTTGAAGCGCTGGCGGAACTCCACGGCGATGCGGCTGACGTGAACCACCGCCTCGGGGTCGTCGCTGTTGACGTGGAAGATCGGCGCCATGACCATCTTCGCCATTTCCGAGCAATAGATGCCCGAACGCGAATATTGCGGGTTCGTGGTGAAACCGATCTGGTTGTTGGTGATGACGTGCAAGGTGCCGCCGGTGCGGTAACCGCGCAGTTCCGACAGGCCGAGGCTTTCGGCGACGATGCCCTGACCGGCGAAGGCGGCGTCGCCATGCAACAGGACGCCCATCACCTCGTTGCGCTCCAGGTCATTGCGCTGCTGCTGCTTGGCGCGAACCTTGCCGAGCACCACCGGATTCACCCATTCCAGGTGTGAAGGGTTGGCGGTCAGCGACAGATGGACGATGTTGCCGTTGAAGTCGCGGTCCGACGAGGTGCCCAAATGGTACTTCACATCGCCCGAGCCCTGCACGTCCTCCGGGCTCGACGGGGTGCCCTGAAACTCCGAGAACATGGCGGCGAACGGCTTGCCCATGAAGTTGGTCAGCACGTTCAGCCGGCCACGGTGCGCCATGCCGAGCACCACTTCCTTGAGGCCGAGCTGGCCGCCGCGCTTCAAGATCTGTTCCAGCGCGGGAATCAGCGACTCGCCGCCATCCAGGCCAAAGCGCTTGGTGCCCGTGTATTTGAGTTGCAGGACTTTCTCGAACATCTCGGCGGCGGTCAGGCGCTCCAGGATGGCGCGCTTGCCGTTGACGGTGAAGTCGGTGTGGTTGCGCCCGCTCTCGATACGCTCCTGGATCCAGGCCTTCTCTTCCGGGTCCTGGATGTGCATGAACTCGACGCCGACGGTGCCGCAGTAGGTGTGCTGCAAAACGTCGAGGATCTGGCGCAGCGTGGCGCTTTCCAGACCCAGCGAGTAGTTGAGGAAGATCGGCCGGTCCATGTCGTTCGGACCAAAACCGTAGGACGCCGGGTCAAGCTCCGGGTGCGGCTCGCGCTTTTCCAGATGCAGCGGGTCGAAATGCGCGTTCATATGGCCGCGCACGCGGTAGACGCGGACCAGCATCAAGGCGCGGATCGAGTCGAGCACCGCCTGGCGCACCTGTTCGTGCGACGCGCCGCCATAGACCTGCTGCGTGTGCCGCAGCAAACCGGCGTTGCCGCCATCCCGGCGCGGCGATGTCTCTTCGGCTGCGCCGAGCAAGTCGTCGGGCAACGACCAGGATGCGCCCCGCAGCTCATCGAGCACGGCGCGGGAATCATCGTCCAATTCTTTGAAGAAACCGTTCCAGCTCGGATCGACCGATGCGGGGTTCTTCAAGAAGCTGGCGTATAGTTCCGCAACATACTGGGCGTTTCCACCGAACAGGAACGAAGACTTCTCCAGATTCAACGTCATGGTCTGCGTCTCGGGCTGATCACCCGGGTCCCTAGGATTTGTTTCTATTTCTTAACCGTCCCACCGGTGGACGAACATGCGGTGAGGCGTGCGAGAGGGGCGCGCTTCGGACGCGCCCCTCTCACGCTATCAGCGCTTCAGGACCTTCAGCATGGTCGAACCAAGGCTGGCCGGGCTGTCGGCGACATGGAGACCGGCCGACTTCATGTAGTCGATCTTGAAGTCGGCGGTGTCGTTGCCGCCCGAGACCACCGCGCCGGCATGGCCCATGCGGCGGCCCGGCGGCGCCGTGCGACCGGCGATGAAGCCGACCACTGGCTTTTTGGTCTTTGAGTCCTTGAGGAACTGCGCGCCCTTGACCTCGGCGTCGCCACCGATCTCACCGATCATGATGATGCCTTCGGTCTCCGGGTCTCTGAGGAACAGGTCGAGACAATCGATGAAGTCGGTGCCGTTGACCGGGTCGCCACCGATGCCGATGCAGGTCGACTGCCCGAGGCCGGCCGCCGTGGTCTGCGCCACCGCCTCATACGTCAGCGTGCCGGAACGCGACACGATGCCGATCTTGCCGCGACGGTGGATATGGCCTGGCATGATGCCGATCTTGCACTCGTCGGGCGTGATGATGCCTGGGCAATTCGGTCCGATCAGCCGGGTCTTGGAATTGCCCAGCGCCCGCTTGACGCGCACCATGTCGAGCACGGGAATACCCTCGGTGATGCAGACCACCAGCGGGATTTCCGCGTCGATCGCCTCGAGGATCGCGTCCGCGGCGAAGGGCGGCGGAACATAGATCACCGAAGCGTTGGCGCCGGTCTTGGCGATGGCGTCGCCCACCGTGTCGAACACCGGCAGGTCGAGATGCGTGGCGCCGCCTTTTCCCGGAGTGACGCCGCCGACCATCTTGGTGCCGTAGGCAAGCGCCTGTTCGGAGTGGAAGGTGCCCTGAGCGCCGGTGAAGCCCTGACAGATGACCTTCGTATTGGAATCAACGAGAACAGCCATCTTATTTGGCCTCCTTCACGGCTTTTACGACCTTTTCCGCAGCGTCGGCCAAATTATCGGCTGACAGGATGGGCAGGCCGGATTCGGCGAGGATTTTCTTGCCCAGATCGACGTTGGTGCCTTCGAGGCGAACGACGAGGGGGACATGCAGGTGAACCTCGCGCGCCGCTGCGACGACGCCTTCGGCGATGACGTCGCACCGCATGATGCCGCCGAAGATGTTGACGAGGATGCCTTCGACATTGGCGTCCGAAAGGATCAGCTTGAACGCCGCCGTCACACGCTCGCGCGTTGCGCCGCCGCCGACATCGAGGAAGTTCGCGGGCTCGCCGCCGTACAGCTTGATGATGTCCATGGTGGCCATCGCCAGGCCGGCGCCGTTCACCATGCAGCCGATGTTGCCATCGAGCTTGACGTAGTTGAGGCTGTGCTTGGCCGCTTCGATCTCCGCCGGGTCTTCCTCCGACTCGTCGCGCAGCTCTTCCACATCCTTGTGGCGGAAGAGGGCGTTGTCGTCGAAGTTCATCTTGGCGTCGAGCGCCAGGATCTCCCCAGCGCCGGTGACGATCAGCGGGTTGATCTCAACGATGGAGCAATCGAGTTCAACGAACGCCTGGTACATGGCGGTCAGGAACTTGGAGGCGGCGTTGACCTGCTTGCCTTCCAGCCCGAGGCCAAAAGCCACTTTGCGGGTGTGGAAACCCTGAATGCCGGTGGTCGGATCGATGGAGACCTTGAGGATCTTCTCGGGGTGCGCGTGCGCGACCTCTTCGATCTCCATGCCGCCTTCGGTCGAGGCGATCACCGTGACGGCGCCCGATGAACGGTCGATCAGCATGCCGAGATAAAGCTCGCGCTTGATGTCGGCGCCTTCTTCGACGTAGATGCGCTTGACTTCTTTGCCGCCAGGACCGGTTTGCTTGGTGATCAGCACCTTGCTGAGCATATCGGCGGCGTTCTTGCCGACTTCCTCGATGGATTTGACGACACGAACGCCGCCTTTTCCTTGCTCATTGCCTTTGAAGTGACCAGCGCCACGGCCACCAGCATGGATCTGTGATTTGACGACCCAGACCGGGCCGCCCAATTCACGGGCGACAGTCTCTGCTTCCTGGGAGGTGTAGGCGACGCCGCCGCGGGGAACCGCGACGCCGTATTTTTTCAGCAGGCTCTTGGCCTGGTACTCATGAATGTTCATCGGGCGTCCATCTTTTTTGGTGATCGGCTGACGTGGTGATCGGCTGATGATGGGCGGACACGGGAAAAGGTGTTGGGCCTTGGCGCGCCGTCCCCGAAGTCCCTATCCTTCGGGGGCGGCGCCACCTTTGCTGTACCATTCCGGACGGAAGGTTGACCCTTCCGCCTGAGGGGATGGCCGGACTCACCCCGTAAGCAGAGAAAAAGCCGCCTTGATTCAGAGCGGTTTCCGCTTCAGGTGTAAGCGGAAACCGCTCTAATCCTTTGATCTGAGGAGCAAATTCACGCATCCGGCTTTTATGCCGGACGCGCTCTGCTCTAAGAGGCGGCCTTCTCCGACTGCAACTTCTTGACCACATCGACAAGCTGCTTCACAGCGTTGACGGAGTGATCGAACATCTTCTTTTCGTCCGCGTTCAGCTCGATCTCGATGATCTTCTCGACACCACCGGCGCCGATGACTGTCGGGACGCCGACATACAGGTCGTTCTGGCCGTACTGGCCAGTCAAATGCGCGGCGCAGGGCAGGACGCGCTTTTGATCCTTCAAATAGCTTTCGGCCATCTGGATGGCCGAGGCAGCCGGGGCGTAGAAGGCCGAGCCGGTCTTCAGCAGCTTGACGACCTCGGCCCCGCCATCGCGGGTGCGCTGCACGATCTGGTCCAGCTTTTCCTGCGTGGTCCAGCCCATCTTGACCAGATCCGGCAGCGGGATGCCGGCGACCGTCGAGTAACGGACCAGCGGGACCATGGTGTCGCCGTGGCCGCCCAGCACGAAGGCGGTGACGTCTTCGACCGACACGCCGAACTCTTCGGCCAGGAAGCAGCGGAAGCGCGCCGAATCCAGCACGCCGGCCATGCCGACCACGCGCTCCGCCGGCAGACCGGAGGCCTGCTGGAGCACCCACACCATCACGTCGAGCGGGTTGGTGATGACGATGACGAAGGCGTTCGGGCAATATTTCTTGATGGCCTCGCCAACGGTCTTGCAGACGCCGGAGTTGATGCCAATCAAATCGTCGCGGCTCATCCCCGGCTTGCGCGGGATGCCGGCGGTGACGATGACCACGTCGGCGTCCTTGATGACCGAGTAATCATTGCCGCCGCTAAGGCTGGTGTTGAAGCCTTCGACCGGAGCGGTTTGGGCCAGATCCAGCGCCTTGCCAGCCGGCATGTCTTCGGCGATGTCGAAGAGGACGACGTCGCCCAATTCTTTCTGGGCGGCGAGGAGAGCCAGCGTGCCACCGATCTGGCCAGCGCCGACGAGCGCAATCTTCTTGCGTGCCATGGTGCGTTCCCTGCGCGTGATCGTCCCCCATTCAGCGGAGGACCAAACCAATGATGGGTCTTTCTTTAGGGGTCCAGCGCCCTTAGAATTCAAAACTGGTTCCTAGCGCGAATCTACCCAAAGGGCAAGCCTGACAGGCAAGCGCTAGAACAATATGTCGAACCGACGAATCCTTGTCTTGCGCGCGCGTATCCACATACTGAATGACTGAATTTTCTACCGGGAGACCACAATGATGCGCTTCGCATCCGCTGCAACCTTGGCGCTTGCCGCCGCTGTCCTGGCGCCGGCTTCGGCGTCGGCGCAGACCATTCCAGATTACCAGGCGGCGATAAGGGCTATTCCCGACGCGCCGCCCATCGCTGTCACGCAGGCTTGCCTGCCGTTGCAGAACTATGTGCTGACATCTTTCGCACCGGGAGAGGAAAAGGGGGCCTGGCTCTGGTCTTTGCTGTCGTTCACGCCCTACTCCAGCGATCCGGCGCTGGTCGTCAAGCGCCAGGACTGCGAGACGGTGCGCCAGCAAGCGGTGATCTCCTTCAACCAGGGGCGCGCTGAGGAGATTGTCACGCCGCCGGAGTTGGAACCGGCTGATCGGCTCACCCGCCCGATCGATCCCGCACAAAACCAGCCGCTGCCGGGCTATGACACGCCAAGCCGGACGAACCCGCGACTGCGGTAGCACCACGACTCCGGGCGCGCGCCGCGAGGCGCGAAGCCTGCGGGAGTAGAGATCGGCCATACGACATATGGCGTGTGGACAGAAAAAAGGCCGCCATCTTGCGATAGCGGCCCGAAGTCTAGGGAGGAAACGCACGGCACGTATGCCGCAGTCGGGGCGGAACCTACTCAGATATCCCTGAAAGTGGTAGTACCAATTGCGTATGTGTGCGGTGCACAATATGCATGGCTGTGGGAAAAAAGTTGCCTTTTATCCAATCAACTCAACCGGTTACGGATAAGGTCCCTGGTTTCCTCGACGCCGTACAGCTCAATGAAAGAGCCCATGCGCGGTCCCGTGGTCTGACCAAGCAGCACTTCGTAGAGCGCTTGGAACCACGCGCGCAGCTCGGTGAAGCCATGCGCCTTGCCCACCGCGAACACCTCATTCTGGAGGGTTTCGGCCTTGGCGTCGGTCAATGATTCCAGACGCTTCAGCAAATCCTCCAACGCCGCGCCTTCGGCCTCGGTGGGGGGGCGGTACTGTTTGGTGGGCTTTACGAAATCCTGGTAATAGCGCACCGCATAGCCCGCCAGCCGGTCGAGCAGCGGGCTGTTCGTAGCACTGGCCTCGGGCGCGTAGCGGCTGATGAAGCCCCACATCACCTCTTTTGTTTCAGCGTTGGCG
>JAVBJZ010000110.1:0-9813 GCA_031546725.1 Azospirillum sp. | reverse complement strand
CATTTTTCGTTTCGCCGGAATTTATTGTGTCGCCTTCGGGTACGGCGCGACTTGCCCCCTGCAAGCAGGGGGCAAGCCGCGCCATTCGGTGACCCTTGGAAGAAGGCGTCAGGCCGTTGCGGTAATCTCGGCCTTGACCGTAGCGAAGGCCCAGTCAAGCCACGGCAACAGCGCCTCGATGTCAGCGCCCTCCACCGTGGCGCCGCCCCAAATGCGCAAGCCCGGCGGTGCGTCACGGTAGGCGCCGACGTCGAACGCCACCTTTTCCTTGTCCAGCAACGCGGTGAGTTTCTTTGCGGCGTCCGCCTGCCCGGCGGCGTCCAGTCGGGTGATCGCCGGGTCGCAGATCGTCAGACAGATCGACGTACAGGAACGGATGCTCTGGTCCTTGGCGAGGAACGCCGCCCAGCCGCCGGTTTTCGCCTGCCAGTCGACGATGCGCTTCAGGTTGCCTTCCGAACGCTGGATCAGCGCCGGCAGTCCACCAATCGACTTGGCCCACACGAGGCCGTCGATAGCGTCCTCAACCGCCAGCATGGAAGGGGTGTTGATGGTGTCACCCTTGAAGATGCCATCAACGATCTTGCCGTCCTTGGTCATACGGAAGATCTTCGGCATCGGCCACGCCGGCTTATAGCTTTCCAGGCGCTCGACCGCGCGCGGGCTCAGCACCAGCATGCCGTGCGCCGCCTCGCCGCCCAGGACCTTCTGCCAGGACCAGGTGACGACGTCGAGCTTGGACCACGGCAGATCCATGGCGAACGCCGCCGAGGTGGCGTCGCAAATGCTCAGCCCCTGGCGGTCATCGGCGATCCAGTCGCCATTCGGCACGCGCACGCCGGAGGTGGTGCCGTTCCAGGCGAACATCACGTCGCGGGACCAATCGACTTGGGCAAGATCGGGGATCGCGCCGTAGGGGGCCTCGAGGACGCGCGCGTCAAGCTTGAGCTGCTTGACGATGTCCGTGCCCCAATCCTTGCTGAAGCTTTCCCACACCAGCACATCCACGGGCCGGGCGCCCAACAGCGACCACAGCGCCATCTCCACCGCGCCCGTGTCGGACGCTGGCACGATGCCGACACGGTAATCGGCGGGGATGCCCAGAATCTCCTTCGACAGATCGATCGCCTGCTGGAGCTTGGCCTTGCCCGGTTTCGAGCGATGGGAACGGCCGAGGCAGGCGTCCTTCAGCGCCTCCAGCGCCCAACCAGGACGCTTTGCGCAAGGACCGGAGGAGAAATTCGGAACGTTTGGCCGTACGGAAGGCTTCATACGACATTTCCTTTGCTGCTGAGCGACCGGGTGGGCGGTCGCGGCCCAGCATGACGATAGGAGTAGCCCAAGGGCGCGTCAACGGACCGAACTGAGGCCGCCGGGCAAGCGCACCAGAAGACGATATTCTCTATCAGGAATTACGTCATCCCCGTGAAGACGGGGATCCAGGCTTCACTGGAAAGAGAATGCCTGGAAATCCTGGGTCTCCTCTTCCGCAGGGATGACGATTGCGTTGAAAGGCGAGTGACTAAAGTCTTATCATTGGAATATTATCTCTTCATACGCTTGCCCTGACTGAGGCAGGATGCCGCGCTTATCGTTTGCCGGAAGATTTCAAACGCGGCGGCGCCTGCATGGCGTTCAGTCCTTGAACATTAGCGGGCTCTCGCGTCAGCCCAGGCGCGGGCGGTGGTGGGGCGGCCTTCCGCATCGATCAGGCCGCGCTCAAACAACTCCTGGGCGTGGCTGGTGAACCAGTCGGCTGTCCCCTGGCGGTCCCAAGCCTCCATCCAGTTCTGCTCCAGAAAGGCGAGGATGGCGGGCTGGTCCAGCTCCGCTTCCCACAAGATGCCGAGCAACGAAGTCTGCGCCTCCTCATGCATGCATTCCTGGAAAGTCAGTTTCTGCTGGGCGCGCGCCTCTTTGCGCAAGCTGGTCTCCGGTCCCGGCCCGAGGCCGAACTCAAGCAGGCCTCGGCGCTCCGGCGCACAGCACAGCCAATGCGCCACCTCATGCACGATGACCGTCGCCTCGACGTCGGTTCGGATCACCTGACCATCCCACATGAAGGAAGTCGAGGGTTTCTCGTCAAGCGTGCCGACGCCATGAGCGTGCGCCAGGGCGATCCCAGCCGCCCGCTGCTCGGGCGTGTCGACGCCGCGCTCGGGCGGCCATGTGGCGGCGATCCGGCGGAAGGCGGCCAAAGCCAGGGGGCGGCCATCCAGCAGTTCCGCGAAACGCGCGAGCGCCCGCGGCATGATGTCGGCGGGAATAGACGTCAAGATCATCCGAGAATACCGGAAAGGGAGGAAGGATAAGGTGGCCTCTATGTGCTCCACCGCACCATCGCCCCGCAAGAGGGGCCATCATCGCCCAAGAGAGTTGTCCCAGCCCGGCGCTGGAATAAGACACGCCCCGGCGCGTTCGTGATCATCAGCAAACATTCGCCAGCGGACGGGGCGCGGGAAGCCTGACGCCGCAAAGGGTCATGCATTTTGTCCACCCGTTTGCCCACCCGATGGTGTGTGTGATGGTGTCATGATATATGCCCTGCGACGGCGTGGATTGACCGGAACCACGACGTTCGTCCTCTGTCTCCGGTATGGCTCGATGTGAACGTGCGGTCATCCATGCCCCTTATTGAAGCGCCTTCCACAGCTCCCGCCGCGGGCGTCGGCTCCAGCGGGCATCCGGCGCCCGGCGGCGGCGCCCCTGTGCTTTCGGTGATCATTCCCTTCTACAATGAGGGCGGCAATGTCGAGGCGCTGTTCGCGCGCCTCACGCCGGTTCTCGACAGCCTGGATCTGGCGTGGGAGGTGGTCTGCGTCAATGACGGCAGCCGCGACGACACGCTGCAACGCCTTGTCGCCGCGCATGACCGTGACGGGCGCATCAAGGTCATCGACCTGTCGCGCAACTTCGGTAAGGAACTGGCGCTGTCAGCCGGGCTGGCGCACAGCCGTGGCGATGCGGTGGTGCCGATGGACGCCGATTTGCAACATCCCCCCGAGGTGTTGCCGCTGTTCATCGCCAAATGGCGGGAAGGGTATGAGGTGGTGGTGGCGGCGCGGCATGCCCGTGTCGGCCAGAACTGGAAACATCGCTTCTTCGCCCGGGCCTTTTATTGGATCTTCGACAATCTGTCCGAGGTCAAGCTGCCCCGCGAGGTCGGCGATTTCCGCCTGATGGACCGCAAGGTGGTCGCGGTCATCAACCGCATGCCCGAGCGCACGCGCTTCATGAAAGGCATCTTCGCCTGGGTCGGCTTCCGCCAGGCGGTCATCCCCTATGAACAAGGCGAGCGTGCCGGCGGCGACACCAAATGGGGTTTCGTCAAGCTGCTGCGCTTCGCCATCGACGGGCTGACGGCGTTCTCCACCTTCCCGTTGCGGGTGTGGAGTCTGGTCGGCATGGCGGTTTCCGGCTTCGCCTTCGTCTATATCGTGATGCGCCTGATGCGCACGCTGTTCTTCGGGGTGGATGTGCCGGGTTACGAATCCCTGATCGTCTCGGTGCTGTTCATGGGTGGGTTGCAGCTCATCACGCTTGGCATCATCGGCGACTATCTGGGCCGTGTGTTCAACGAGGTGAAGGGCCGTCCGCTGTTCGTCGTGCGTTCCGCGCATGGTTTCCAGGAAGAAACCATGCCCCAGACGCGCCCTTCCCCTGGCGGCCCTCCTCCTGGCGGACGGGCGGGGGACTCGTTGTGAGCCCGCCCCTTTCCCTGGCTTCCACCATGCAGGTTGACCGGCGCGACGCCACCGGGCGTTTCGGTCCGGCCTGGGACCAGCTCACCCGCGTTTTGCTGCTCGGCATGCTGGTGATCGTCGTGCTGTCCTTCCAGGACTATGGCATCACCACCGACGAGGAAGTGCAGCACATCTACGGCAAGGAATTGCTGTCCTTCTATCTCTCGGGTTTTCAAGACCACGCGGCGTTCCACTTCAAGGATTTGTACCTGTATGGCGGCTTGTTCGACCTGGTGGTCGCCATGCTGTTGCCGGTCTCTCCGTTCGATGAATACGCAACGCGCCACCTGCTGTGTGGATTGATTGGCGTGGTGGGCGTCGCCGGCACGGGACGGCTCGGTCGCCAGTTGGGGGGGCCGCGCGCCGGCTTCATCGCCGCGGCGCTGCTGGCCTTGTCCGGCGTCTATTACGGGGCGATGTTCAACAACACCAAGGACGTGCCCTTCGCCGCCGGCATGGTGTGGATGCTCTATTTCGCCACCCGCATCCTGCGCCAGATGCCACGACCCAGCCGTTCGGCATCCTGGAAGTTCGGGTTGATGCTTGGTCTGTCGCTGGGCATCCGCGTCGGTGCGGTGTTCGGCGTGTTTTATCTTGGCCTGGCGCTGCTGCTGCACGCCGCCCTGGTCTGGCATGCCGAGGGACGCCGCTGGATGATTCAGGACATCTCCCGCGCGGCGCTGGCGTTGCTGCCGGTGTTGCCCATCGCCTATGTGGTGATGGCGGTGTTCTGGCCGTGGGCGGTGATGAACCCGCTCAACCCGCTGGAGGCGTTGAGCACCTTCTCCCACATGCCCATAAAGATCGCCACGCTGCTGAACGGCGTCTCCGTGCTGTCCAGCGACCCGCCCGCCGTCTATGTGCCCATGTACCTGCTGGTGAAGCTGCCGGAGGTGCTGCTTGGCGGGCTGCTGGCGTCACTGGTGATGGGAGCCATCGCCTGCACCCGGCTGGTGTCGGAGCCAAGCCGCCGCCTGAACGCGGTGTTCTGGGCGCCGACGGTGCTCGCGGCTTTCGTGCCGATCGTCGTCTTTATGCTGATGCGACCGACCATCTATAACGGCATCCGGCATTTCTTGTTCATCATCCCGCCCATGGCGGTGATGTCCGCCTTCGCCTTGGACCGCCTGTGGTGGAGGGCCGAGCGCTGGAGTCACAAGATCGGGCAGTTTTTTGCCGCCGCGCTTACGGTGCTGGGTGTGCTGTATGTTGGGATACTCGTTAGCCTGCACCCCAACCAGTATGTCTACTACAACCAGTTCACCGGCGGCATGCATGGCGCCGTTGGCAAGTTCGAGCTGGATTACTGGGGCAACTCGCTGCACGAAGCGACCAAGGAGCTGGTCGCCTTCATCGAGCGTGAGAACAACGGCGAAGCGCCAACAAAGACCTACACGCTGTCGGTCTGTGGCAACCCGCTGGCCGTTCGCTATGACCTGCCACGCTGGTTGAAGCTGGTGGACAAGGACCCGGACTGGCGCAACGCCGACTTTTTCATGGCGTTCACCCAGGTCCGCCGCTGCCCCGACCTGCTGGACGGCCAACCAATCCTTGAGATCGACGCCGACGGCGTGCCGTTGTCCATCGTCAAGGACCGCCGTTCTCTTGAAAGGCCGGCTCCTCCTTCCGACGAGACGCAGTAACAGCGTCATAAGACCAAATCCCGATGAGGCGCCCTCATCGGGGGCTGGCATAAGCCAGAACCGCAAAAAGAGGTAGAGACGGCGCATCGGGGGTAGAGCTTTCCCCCTTTGCCGCGCGCTATCGAGGGATAGCCGAACGCGCGCATCCCAAACGGCCAATGCAATTCCCACTATTCCTCTCGGGTATTTACCGGAGGCACAAGGGAATGCGGGCGGCTGTGATCGGATTTGGCGTAGCGTTGGTGGCATCCCTGTCGGTGGGCTGGACGCCACCCGCCCATGCCCTCAGCCCCGACCGGCTGCGCGCTGCCGTGGCCAGCGTGGCCGAGGCCCGGATCACCGAGCTGGAGCCGCAAAGCGGGCTGGTGGTCGGGGCCATCGTCCAGGGACGCACCGAGGTGCTGGGCTATGGCGCCATGGGGCAAAGCAACCCCACGCAGCCGGATGGCCGGACCCTGTTCCAGATCGCCTCGCTGACCAAGCCATTCACCGGCGCCATCCTGGCTGAGCTCATTCGCTCCGGCGCGGTGGCCGCCAACGACCCCTTGGACCGGCACCTGCACCTGGCGCGGCACGTGCCGCTTTACCAAGGCCGCCCGATCAGACTGGTCGATCTGGCGACGCACACCGCAGGCCTGCCCAACGTGCCGGAGACGCCGAACTTCTCCTGGGCGCGTCTGGAGGACCCGCGCAACCCCTACAAGCCGCTGACCCCGGCTGAAGTGGACGCCTGGCTTTCCGGCTATGAATTGCCGGTGCAACCGGGCACGCGCTTTCGCTATTCCAACGTCGGCATGGCGGTGCTGGGCGAAGCGTTGTCAAAGGTGGCCGGCACGTCCTACGAGGATTTGTTGAAGCGCATCATCACCGAACGTTTCGCCATGACGGACACCACGCTGCGCCTCACGCCCGAACAGCAGAGCCGCAAGGCCGTCGGTCACGCCCGCGGAAAGGAAGTGCCGGATTGGGAAGCGCCGGCGATGCAGCCCTCTTTCGGGCTCTACTCGACCACCGATGACCTGCTGAAGTGGCTGCGCATCAACATGGGGGACTGCCCAGGTGGGTGCAGCAACGATGTCGTGAACACGCTGGCTCTGGCGCAGACCGTGCAGGTGCAGGGAACCGCGCTGGCCGATTCCGGCGCGTTGGGACACGGGGCGATGGCGCTGGGCTGGTTCGTCGACTGGGCGCGCGATGGCACGCCGATTTACTGGCATTCCGGGGCTACGGGTGGTTTCAATTCTTACATGGCCTTCTCGCGCGCCCACCGTTGGGCGGTGGTGGCGTTGACCAACAACGATCCCGACCGCGTCGTCGCCGACAAGGTCGCCACCGACCTGTTGAAGAAATTCGAGGAACGGTAAAGGACGCTCCGGCTTCCGTGGGGCGTCCTTGACTGCTACGGTATGAGCAGATTGCCGGGAAACGGATAACCCACGATGACCGATCGCCTGTCCATTGCACTCGCCCAGATCAACCCGACCATGGGCGCCATCCCCGCCAACATCGCCCGAATCCGCACCGTGCGCACCGAAGCGGCGGCGCGCGGCGCCGATCTCGTCGTGTTCTCGGAACTGGTGGTCTGTGGCTACCCGCCGGAAGATTTGGTTCTAAAGCCGTTCTTCATCGACAGGATCGAGCAGGCGGTGACTGAACTCGCTGCTGAAACCGCCGACGGCGGCCCGGCTCTTCTGCTGGGCACGCCCTGGCGCAGCGAAGGCAAGGTCTATAACGCGGCTGTGCTGCTTGATGGCGGCAAGGTGGCGGCGATGCGGTTCAAGCATGATTTGCCGAACTATGGCGTGTTCGACGAAAAGCGGGTGTTCGCCTCCGGCCCGCTGCCGGGGCCGATCAATTTCCGTGGCGTAAGGCTGGGGGTGCTGATTTGCGAGGATATGTGGACCCCCGACGCCGCCGAGACCTTGGCCGAGACCGGGGCGGAGATCCTTATCGTCCCCAACGGCAGCCCCTTTGAGGCGGACAAGCTGGACCACCGCCTGCAACTCGCGGTGCAGCGGGTGAACGAGACCGGGCTGCCGCTCATCTATGTCAACCAGGTCGGGGGGCAGGATGAGCTGGTGTTCGACGGCGCCTCCTTTGCGCTGGACGCCGATTGCAGCCTCAAGGCCCAGGCGCCGAGCTTCGCCGAACATCTCGTGCTGACGCGCTGGCGCCGCCAGGAGGAAAGCTGGACCTGCGCCGAGGGTGAGACGGCCAAGCCCACCGAAGGGCTGGCCGGCATCTATGAAGCGCTGGTGCTGGGGCTGAAGGATTACGTGAACAAGAACCGCTTCGCCGGCGTCATCCTCGGCATGTCGGGCGGCGTCGACTCGGCGCTGTCGGCGGCCATCGCCGTGGACGCGCTGGGGCCTGAGCGCGTGCATTGCGTCATGATGCCGTCCCCCTACACCGCGCAAGAAAGCGTGGATGACGCCGTTGAGGCGTCCAAACTGCTGGGCTGCCGCATCGACACCATTCCCATCTCACCGGCCATGACGACGTTTGAGGCGATGCTCGCCCCGGCCTTCGCCGGTCGCGACCCGGACATCACGGAAGAGAACATCCAGGCCCGTTCACGCGGCGTCACGCTGATGGCCTTGTCCAACAAGTTCGGCGCCATGGTGCTGTCCACCGGCAACAAATCAGAACTGTCGGTGGGCTATTCAACGCTGTATGGCGACATGTGCGGCGGCTACGCCATCTTGAAGGATGTCTACAAGATGACCGTTTATGCCCTGTGCCATTGGCGCAACGAGAATTTACCGCTCAACGCCAAAGGCCCGGCGGGCCGTGTCGTGCCCGCGCGCATCATCACCAAAGCGCCCACGGCGGAACTGAAGCCCAATCAGAAGGACCAGGACACGCTGCCGCCTTATGAGGTGCTGGACGACATCCTGGAATGCTTGGTGGAGCGGGATTTGAGCCTTCCCGAAATCATCGCCCGCGGGCACGCGAGCGAGACGGTGAACAAGGTCTGGCGCATGCTGCACAGCGCCGAATACAAGCGCCGCCAAGCCCCGCCGGGGGTAAAGATCACCCGACGCATCTTCAACCGCGACCGGCGCTACCCGATCACCAATGGGTTCACCAGCGTGGCCTGAATTTTTCCCGGTGATCGCTTAAGAAAACAACTTTCTCCGCTGAACACCACCATCATCCTCGTGAAAACGAGGATGATGGTGTTTGTATGTGAGCGCCTAGCGAAAAGAGGAACAAAGGTGACGGATCAGACGGCCATGGGGCGAGGCGCACCCGGTCTGGCGACCTATGCGCAGCTCGCGGCGGTGGTGGTGTTTTGGGGGACCAACTGGCTGGTGATGAAGGCGGCGCTGCCCCTCGTCGGCCCCTTCACCCTGAACACGCTGCGCTTCGCCGGCGCGGCGCTTTTGCTGGCCGCCCTGCTGCCGGTGCTGCGCGCGCCGTTCCTGCCCAAACCCACCGAACGGGTGTCGCTGACGCTGGTCGGCGGCTTGCAGATCGCCGGCATGCTGGGCTTCAGCACCGTCGGGCTGCAATTCGTGCCACCGGGCCGGGCGGCCGTCCTGGCCTACACCATGCAACTCTGGGCGCTGCCGCTGGGCATGCTGATCGCCGGGGAGCGACCGCCCATCCAGCGCGTCCTCGGCGGGGTGCTGGCGTTTGCCGGAGTGGTGGTGTTCTTCAACCCCGCGCTGGTGGATTGGAACGATGGGCGGGCTCTGCTCGGCAACGGCCTGCTGATCGCCTCCGCCATAAGCTGGGCGACCGGAGCCAGCCTGTACCGGCGGCGCGTCTGGCGCACGCCGTTCTGGACGCAAACCTTCTGGCAGATCGCCACCAGCGCCGTCCTCATCCTGCCCTTCGCTGTGACGCTGGAGGCTGGTCGTCCCATCGACTGGACACCGACGTTGATGGTGATCTTGGTCTATAATTGGGTGATCGGCACGGCGCTTTGTTACTGGTGGTGGTCGAAATCCCTGGCGGTCATGCCCGCCGCCCAGGCGGGGCAGATCGTCTGTCTGGTGCCGATCGTCGCGCTTTTGGAAAGCGCGGTCATGTTTGATGAGCCGTTAAGCGGCGGCGTGCTGCTGAGCGTCGCCCTCATCGGTGCGGGCATTGCCATCACCGCACGGGCGAAATAGCTTTTGCCCTTCCTCGGGTCAGGGCCTTGCCCAACGCTTGAGAGAATCTGGCCAAGGAGAGATTCTGGCCCCCGTTTTCACACGGATGGCCAGTCTCTTCCCTCCGGCCCTACCGATGCTTGCGATACCAGTCGATCAGCCCGCTGGTCGAGCTGTCATGCTCGCCCGTGCTGGGATTGGATTCGCTCAATTCCGGCAGAATCGCGCCGGCAAGCTGCTTGCCCAACTCCACGCCCCATTGATCGAAACTGTTGATGTTCCACACCACGCCCTGCACGAACACCTTGTGCTCATAAAGGGCGATCA
>JAVBJZ010000109.1:0-24317 GCA_031546725.1 Azospirillum sp. | reverse complement strand
GCTGGCGCCGTCTTCATCAAGCAACTGGTGCACCGGCTTGTGGGCGATGCCCTTGTGGCAGTCGATGCAGGTCATCCCATCGGCGCGGGCCATCTCGTGCTGCTTCTTGGCGCGCTGCTTTTGCTTATCCGGGGCCATGCCCTCGAAGGAATGGCAGTTGCGGCATTCCAGGGAATCATTGGCCTTGAAGCGGGCCCATTCATGCTTGGCCAGCTCCAGACGCTTGGCGTCGAATTTCTCGGGGGTGGACACCGAGCCAAGCAACCAGTGGTACACTTCGTTGGATGCCCGGATCTTGCGCATGACCTTGTGCGTCCAGTCCTTCGGCACATGGCAATCTGGACAGGTGGCGCGCACGCCCGTGCGGTTCTGGTAATGGATGGTCTTGGTGTATTCGGCGTAGACGTTGTCCTTCATCTCGTGACAGGAGATGCAGAACTCCATCCGGTTGGTCGCCTCCAAGGCGGTGTTGAAGCCGCCCCAGGCGATGATGCCCAGAACAAACAGCGCCGCCGCGCCAAGCAGCGACGCGCCAAAAATCCGTAAGCGGCCGAGACGGGCCCCCACCGTGCCCAACACCATAACTCAACCCCTCTTCCATTGCCTTGACCGGCCTCAGTTTAAGGGAGCGATGATGGCGGCGCGTTGACGGTCGTCAAGCCGTAATCTGTTGCGCCGGGATCGCTCCTCCTTGATGCTGCTATGATTTCCGGGACGGTTCCCCGGAAATTGATGAAGCAATAGACTACTAATTTGCTCTAGATCATTCCATGATAGCGGCGCCGTTGGTTAGAGCAGCGGCCAGGGGTGCAAAGGAAAAAAAGAATGACAGTGGATTCGGTCACAATCGCCTTCGTGGGCAGTGGCGGCGCCGGCGTCATGACCGCCGGTCAGATGCTGCTCGACGCAGCCGCGCATGTCGGGTGGTACGGCCTGATGTCGCGTTCTTCAGGACCACAGATCCGTGGTGGCGAAGCCGCTGCGTTCGTGCGCCTGTCCCCCCGGCCCGTGCTGGCTCCCGCCGACCGCGTCGATGTCATCGTCGCCTTTGACTGGCAGAATATCGAGCGATTCGCCGCCGAACTCCCGCTCTGCGCCGACAGCGTCATCGTCACCGACCCGGCTCAGGGCGAAATTCCCGCAACGCTGGCCGCCAGCGGCGCCAAGACCATCGCCGTGTCGATCAAGGAAATCACCGCCTCTGTTCCCAGTGGCCGCATCAACATGGTGGGCCTGGGCATTGTGGCGGCGGTGATCGGCTTGCCGCGCGCCGGCATCGAGGCGGTGGCCACCCGCATGCTCAGCAAGAAGGGTGCGGCGGCCATCCAAGCCTCCACGGCGGCGGCTGAGGCCGGAGCCACGGCGGCGGCGGAGTGGAACCTCGGCTTCGAGCTGGCGGCTCCGAACAAGACCGGGGCGGTGCGCTGGAGCCTCTCCGGCAACGAGGCCGCCGGTTTTGGCGCGGTGAGGGGTGGCGTCCGTTTCTGCGCCGCCTACCCCATCACACCCGCCACCGAGCTGCTGGAATGGCTGGCCCCCAATCTCGCGAAAATCGGCGGCATCCTGGTCCAGGCCGAGGATGAGCTGGCCTCCATCAACATGTGCGTTGGCGCTTCCTACGGCGGTGTGCCCTCGATCACCGCCACCTCGGGGCCTGGTCTGGCGCTGATGATCGAGGCGCTTGGCCTGGCGGTGGCCTCGGAAACGCCGTTGGTGGTGGTGGATGTCATGCGCGGCGGTCCCTCCACCGGCATTCCCACCAAATCCGAACAATCCGATCTGAACATCGCCGTGTATGGTCTGCACGGCGACGCGCCGCATCTCGTGGTCGCCCCGACCTCCATCGCCGACTGCCTGTTCGCCACCCAATGGGCGGTGCATTTGGCCGAAGCGTTGCAGACCCCCTGCATCGTGCTGTCCGATCAGGCCATGGGGCAAGCCCGCGCCGTGGTCGACAGGCCGGAGGATGCGCCGTTCCAGGCGCAGCGCCTGTTGGCCAGCATCCCCGCGGGTGAAACCTACAAGCGCTACGCCGACACGCCGAGCGGCGTTTCACCAGCGGCGATCCCCGGCATGCCCGGTGGGGAGCACACCGCCGACGGGCTGGAGCATGCCGAAAACGCGTTGCCTTCGGCGCAGGCCGCCGATCACCAAAAGCAACTAGACAAGCGTCTGCGCAAGCTTACCCAGTATGACTATGGCGCCCCCTGGGCCGACATCGAGGGTGACGGTGACGTCGCCGTTCTGACCTGGGGGTCTTCCACCGGCCCGGTTCGCGAGGCCATCGCCCGGTTGGCCGCCGAAGGCGTGACGGTGCGCCTTGTTGCTCTGCGGCTGCTGGCGCCGCTCCGCTCCGCCTTGCTGCTCGAGGTCCTGAAGGGGGTCCGCCGGCTGTTGGTCGTGGAGCAGACGCACGATGGCCAGTTCCACAAATATCTGCGCGCGCATCTCGATTTACCCGGCGCGGTGACGGTGTTCAACCGCCCCGGCCCCTTGCCGATCCGTGCCGGTGACGTGCACGCAAAGCTGGTCGAGCTGGTGGCATGACCCGGACAGGAGATCTCAGACATGGATAATTCCTTGAATGCTGCGACGGCGGAACTGACGCCGCAGGATTACAAATCCTCGGTCAAGCCGATCTGGTGCCCTGGCTGCGGTGACTTTTCCGTGCTGGCGGCGGTGACGCGCGCCTTCGCGACCATGGGCTTGGCGAAGCACAATACGGCGGTGGTGTCGGGCATTGGCTGCTCGTCGCGCATCCCCGCCTACACTTCGGTCTATGGTTTTCACGGCGTGCATGGGCGGGCGCTGGCCACTGCCACCGGCTTGAAACTGGCCAGGCCCGACCTCAGCGTCGTGGTGTTCGGCGGCGATGGCGATGGTTTTTCCATCGGCGGCAATCATTTCCTGCACGCCTGTCGCCGCAACGTCGATCTTACCTATGTGGTCATGGACAACCAGGTCTACGGCATGACCAAGGGGCAAGCCTCGCCGACCACCGAATCCTCCTGGTGCGAAAGCAAGCTGACCCCGGAGGGAACCGGCATGGCGCCGATCCAGCCCGTGCCGCTGGCCATCGCCTGTGGAGCGAATTTCGTGGCGCGCGGCTTCTCGGGCGATCCCAACGGCGTCGCCAAGCTGATTGTCGAAGCGATCAAGCACCCTGGCTTTTCGGTGGTGCAGGTGCTCAGCCCCTGCGTGACCTTCCGTCCTGAGCAAAAGAACTGGAAGAGCGCGGCGCATCCCTATGACCGCCCGCCGGCGGAAGACCCGGCCTTGGCCATGCGCGCCGCCCTGGAGGATGACGGTTTTGGCCTGGGCGTCTTCCTGGCCGGCAACCGGCGCTCCTTCGCCCCCGCCGGCAAGGCGGCGCTGCCGCTTGCCCAGCTTGAACAGGGGTTCACCGTATGACCGACAACAGGGTGTTGAACGCCGCCTCCAGCCTCAGCCTGTTTCTCGCTCACGCGGTTGAGTTGGAATCGGAAGCGGCGGAGCGTTACGACGAATTGGCCGACAGCATGAAGGTGCACAACAACCTCGAAGTCGCCGGGCTGTTCTCTGATCTCGCCCGCTATTCGCGCATACACCGCGACGACGTGAAAGGCGCCGCCGCCAAGCACGGCCCGCTGCCCAAAGTGGCGCCGTGGGAATTCGACTGGAACCACACGCCGGAATCACCGGAGGCGGCGGCGTTCGAGAACGCGCATTATTTGATGACGCCGTATCACGCGCTGATGATGGCCCTGACCTGCGAAACCCAGGGCCAAGCGTACTACGCCGCCGTGGCGTCCGAGACGAAGGACCCGGAGGTCGCCGCGCTGGCCCGTGAATTCGCCGACGAGGAAGGCGGTCATGCGGAGCTGGTGCGCAACTGGCTGAAGCGTCACCCCGCCCCGCCGGAGGGTTGGGATGACGACCCCGACCCCCCAAACTATTCGGAATGATCCATTCAGGTTGAGGCTGCGGTGGTTGGGGCAGCGGCGGCGCCGAGGATCGCCATCCGGTCGCGGTCGGCCCGGATGTGGCTGAGGTGCTGACGGACCGCCACCGCGACCTCCGGCGGCAAGTCCTTGGCCAGCGCCGCCTCGAAGCGCTGCACGCATTCGGTTTCACCGCGCTGCACCTCGTTCAGGATGGCGTTGCCGTCGTGGCCGAGCACGCTGGCGCGCAGGCCCAGGAAAAAGCGATGAGCGCCGCCGACGATGGTGCCGCCGATGTCCGGCGCCCCGCCTTGCTCGGCCACCAGACGCTGGAGTTCTTGAACAATGACGCCCCGCTGGGTGGCAAGATCGCTGAACAGCGCTTTGATAGCGTCATCGTCGCCGCTCTCGGCCGCCTGCCGATAGCCTTCACAGCTGTCCGCCACGATCCGAATGAGATTATTGAGCGTGTCGACGATCTCGTCCTTGTCCATCGCGGCTCTCCAGATTCCCGTGCGGGAGCATCCTTGGCTCCACGACTCAAACCCACGGCGCAGCCAGAGGTTCCTTTATTTTATCTTGGCGGCTTTCGGGGGAGCCGTAACCGGTATTCCATTCCGCTCCAAAGCGTCGAGATTGTTGCGGGCCAATCGGGCTGAAGCGTCGTCGTCCGGGGAGATGTTCACCACCCGCCTCCAATCTTCCCGCGCCCCTTCAACATTACCCGCCAACGCCTTGAGGTTGGCGCGCAGCAACAGCGCCTCGGGGTCGTCGGGATCCATCGTCAGCGCCCGCTCGACATCGGCCAGGGCCTGGTGATTGTTGCTCAACGCCTTGTGGGCCGCGGCGCGGTACAGCCAGGCATCCACCCGGTTGGGGTCCTTGGCGATCACCGCATCCAAATCGGCCAGCGCATCCCAGAAATGCTCGTCCTCCGCCCGGGCGATGGCGCGGTCAAGCAGCAGGTCGGGGTCACCGGGTTGATAATCCAACGCCGCCGTGTAAAGACGCTCCGCCCGGGCATTATCCCCCGCGCGCAGCCATGCCCAACCGGCCCGGCCAAGGATTGACGCGCCAGAGCGGGGATCCTCTTTTCCCAGCGCCGCCGCCAGTTCCTCCAACCGGCGCCCGGATTCGGCGAAATCGCCGCGATGGAACAGCGCCAGCGCCCCGCAGAGCGCCGCTGGCGCGCCGCCATCCTTGGCCTCCCACGCCGTGGCGCGCTCCAGCCCGGCGTCGGGTTGCCGCTCGGCCAGCGCCAGGCAGTCCTTAAGCTCGGCGTCGCGGTCCCCGGCCTGCGCCGGCGTCGCCAGAAGACCGGGCAGCACCGCCGCCATGCACAGAACCTGAGAGAAAACGTTGCGTCGTATCATAGCGCCTCTACACTCGGTCATCGCTCATTCCTTTGCAAGCGCATGTAAGGTTTTCCCGATGACCACTCCACGCCTGTTCGTCTTCGGCCTGGGTTATACGGCCACGACGCTTGCGACGTTGTTGGCGGCTGAAGGCTGGCGCATCGCCGGAACCTGCCAGAACGCGGCGAAACGCGCCGAGCTCGAAGCACGAGGCTATGAAGCCTTTGTCTTCGACCACGACACCCCCCTGCCCGACGCCAGGGCGGCGTTGGCGGATGTCACGCATGTGCTGATCAGCATCCCGCCGGACACACGAGGCGATCCTGTCCAGGCCACGCTCACCCTGGACATCGCCGCCCTGAACGGCTTGCAGTGGGCGGGGTATCTGTCCACAACCGGCGTCTACGGCAACAGTGACGGCGCCTGGGTGAGCGAAGCGTCCTGGCTGCGCCCCACCAGCGCGCGCAGCCAACGCCGCGTCGAGGCGGAGAAAAACTACCTCCATCTCCACCGCCAGGACGGGGTGCCAATGCATATTTTCCGCTTGCCCGGCATCTATGGTCCCGGTCGCAGCGCCATCGACCAACTGCGCGCTGGCAAGGCCCAGCGCCTCGACAAACCCGGCCATCTCTTCGGTCGTATCCATGTCGAGGACATCATCGGCGTGTTGCGCGCCTCTATGACAGCGATGAACCCTGGGGCGATTTATAACGTCTGCGATGATGAACCCGCCGAGCCACAGGAGGTGATGCGTTTCGCCGCGGAATTGTTGGGCGTTGAGCCGCCGCCGCTCATCCCCTTTGCCCAGGCCAATCTGTCGGAGATGGCCAAAAGTTTCTGGACGGACAACCGGCGCGTTAAAAACGATCGCATCAAGAACAGTCTTGGCTATAAATTAAAATACCCCAGCTACCGCGAGGGATTGCGGGCGCAGATCGAGGTTTGAACAAGTCCTGATTTTTCATACTCGATACGAAAGACGGATGAGGCCGGTGATGGACCATCGGCCCCGTCCGTTTTTGGCGTCACTGTGAATTACGTTCCATTTGATTGTTGGCTATACCGCCCACAGGACCATTAGAAACACCACCGGAAGAACCGGCCATGGGGACATCCTGCTGGATATAATAGGCGCTGTGGTTGTTAGAGTTAAAGGACTCCGGCCATGGCGCCGCAGGGCTTGAACTTGAATATTGTGTGGTTCCGCCCAAGCTGAGCGCGTCACCGCTTGTGTTACTGCAAGCGGTCATGAGCAAGAGGATTCCGACCAGGGACAAGTTTCTGTTGAGCATTTGATACTCCAACAAGAGGTTTTTCGTCGCATTGAGCGAATTGGCTTCCGGGCGATGCCGAGCAAGGCTTACGGATTGATAGTAGCCAAGTGGTCAATGCTCCCTGACCCGAAGGGATCACGCTTCCTAGCCGAGGGCGTACCGATGAGCATGGCTATCGAATAGCCATCCCTTACTAGGGCTAAAAATGATGCAGAAAAGAATGCAACCATGGCTGAAGAGCAAGGAGATGTCGGCAATAATTTTTAATGCAATCTTTGTTTTTAATATAAATTAGTGTGGTGTGCCGGTTGTTGGAATATTATGATAAGATTTTATTTGGACAACCCGACACACCAGAAAGAAAAATTCTATGCAAGAGGAGCGCAAGCGAGTGATTGTTCCTGTTTCATCTGCTCATTTTCAAGATATTTTTGAAATGACGGGGAACAGACGAGCCTGGCGATCTCGTCATTGCTTAAGATTGGGAGGAAAGGATTGTCTGTCAGCTCCTCAAACACAGCCCTGGCAAACGACCAAAGATCTGGCGGAAGCGCTGTGATGTGGCGATAGAGAGCGCACTCTTCCACACTGCTCATGGGAGCACCTTCTTATCCATGTTTGCCGTCCTTAGTGGCGGTATGGAAAAGATTGCGCATTGAGGAGTTTTGGTAAATAGCGATATAGCCAACAAGACAACGAATACTAACGACAGTGGTCGTTTCGCCACATCATCCTTTTTTTAGGATAAATCTGTTATCCTTTATTGGTAATCAATACGATAGAATTCTTATTGGGTGCTCTGAAGACATTTGACGCCAGCGAGCAACCACCCCCAACCGGGTTGGGGATGGTTCTTGGTTTTCACTGCGGTAATGGCGGGGGGCTGTCGCTCAAGGAGCGAAGATAAGCGATGATGTTGGCGCGTTCCTGGTCTTTCTTGACGCCCGCGAACGTCATCTTGGTGCCGGGCGCATAACTCTTTGGGTCGGAGAGAAAATGGTTGATTTCCTCATAGCCCCAAGAACCACCCTTCTTGGCGATGGCGTCGGAATAGGCGAAACCCGGTATGTGCGCCTTGGGGCCACCGATGACGCCATAAAGATTAGGCCCAACCTTGTTCGGTTCACCTTTGTTGAAGCTGTGGCAGGAGGCGCAGACCTTGGCCGCGGCTTGCCCGGCTGCGGCATCCGCTTTCGCCAGCAACGGGCCGATGGCCGCCGGACCACCATCGCTTGAAGCAACACCCGACGCCGGCTTGGCCCCGGACTCCGGCACGGGGATGATGTAGACTGATTTTTCCAATGGCTGGGGGTGCACCAGAACCTCGGCGATAAAGCCGCTGAGCATAGCAATCAACAGGGCAAGCAGCGCCGCCCCAAAGATTTTGTTCGCTTCCATACCCATGATCTCTCCACGCTTGCATCTCTGCGCATGATCGTTTCCCGAGACGCTACATTGGGGGCGATGGAGGCGTCGAAAAGCCTTACCTGCGGGGGATCACCACCGGGCGATTCAACGCGGGCGATAATCAGCATGGATACCCGGCCCACGATCAGACCGTGCGAGAGGTCGATCGGCATGATTGCACGGGAGTGGAAAGCTGGGATTTTGGCGGAGAAATTTCAGTGAAGAAATTTTGGTGGAGCCGAGGAGGATCGAACTCCTGACCTACGCATTGCGAACGCGTCGCTCTCCCAGCTGAGCTACGGCCCCACGCACCGTTCCGGTGTGGGCGGGATAATGGCCATGACGAGGGGGCATGTCAAGCGCTGAAACTCACCCTATATACGGGGGCGAAAACAGGGCGTCGTTAACCCATCCGCGCAACCCTTGCCACAGTGAGGGTCGCGGATTAGGGTGCACGCGGACCGCGATCCCGGAGACTCAATCCATCATGCAGCCCCTTATCGCAACGCTGTTCGATCTCGCCCTCATCATCCTCAACCTGTTCAAATGGGTCCTGCTGATCACCGTGATCCTAAGCTGGCTGATCGCTTTCAACGTGATCAACACGCGCAACCGTGTCGTCTACATGGTCAGTGATTTCACCTATCGGGTGACCGAGCCGGTGTTGCGGCCAATCCGCAACATCATGCCGAATCTGGGGGGCGTCGATGTTTCCCCCATCATCGCGCTGCTGATCGTCTGGTTTTTGCAAAGCCTGATCATGCGCTATGGGGCGTATCTTTCGGGGATGATCTTTTGAGCGCCCCCTTTTGAGTGAGGGCCCTTTTGCGGCGGTGACGGACGGCGTGCGCGTCGCGTTGCGGGTGACGCCCAAGGCGTCCCGCAACGCGGTGACCGGAATGGCCGATTCTCCATCCGGGGAGAAAGCGCTGAAAGTGGCGGTCACCGCCGTGCCCGAGGACGGCAAGGCGAACGAGGCGGTGGTCAAGCTGCTCGCCAAGCTGTGGCGTGTATCGAAAGGCAGCATCACCGTCGTGGCCGGGCAGACCGACCGCAACAAGATCCTGCACGTGGCCGGCGATCCGGTCGAACTCATGCGCCGCTTGCGCGCGACGGCAGACTCGCTGAAGGAAGAATAGGGATGGCTGAGGCGACGATCATCGACGGCAAAGGTTTCGCTGCCGGCCTGCGCGCCCGCGTGGCGCACGGCGTGGCGGATCTCCAGAAAAGCCACGGCGTCACCCCCGGCTTGGCGGTGGTGCTGGTGGGTGAAGACCCGGCCAGCCAAGTCTATGTGCGCTCCAAGGAAAAGGCGCTGGACGAGCTGGGCATGACCTCGTTCGATCATCACCTCCCCGCCGACACGAGCGAGGCGGCGGTGCTGGACCTCATCGCCCGACTCAACGCCAATCCGGCGGTGCACGGTATCCTCGTGCAATTGCCGCTGCCCACGCCCATCGACACGGCCCTGGTGTTGGCCGCCATCGCCCCGGAAAAGGACGCCGACGGCTTCCATGTGGTGAACGCCGGCAGGCTGGCCACCGGCCAGCCCGGCGCCATCGTCCCGTGCACGCCCTTGGGCAGTCTGCTGCTGATTCGCGACACGCTGGGCCGGGATCTGCGCGGCAAGCGCGCGCTGGTGCTGGGCCGCTCCAACATCGTCGGCAAGCCGATGGCGCAGCTCCTGGTGCAGCAGGATTGCACGGTGACCATCGCGCATTCCCGCACAGCAGACCTGCCCGGCGAATGCCGGCGCGCCGACATTCTGGTGGCTGCGGTTGGTCGCCCGGAGATGGTGCGTGGCGACTGGATCAAGCCCGGCGCTTGCGTCATCGATGTCGGCATCAACCGCGTGCCCGGCGCCGAGCCCGGCAAGACCCGGCTGGTCGGCGATGTGGCGTTCGATGAGGCGAAACAAGTGGCCGGGTCGATTACCCCCGTGCCCGGCGGCGTCGGGCCGATGACCATCGCCTGCTTGATGCTGAACACGCTGAGCGCCGCCTGCCGCGCCGCCGGGGCCCCCGTCCCGGCTGAGGCGATGGCTTAACTCACGGCCCACGCTTCGGCTTCTCGCCCTGGACATCCCATTGGGCGACGCCGGTCATATCCGGCAGGCGGTGCGCGATGCCTTTGTGACAGTCGATGCAGGTCATCTGGCCGGTGAACAAATTCTGCTCGTGCGCGCGGGCGGCGCGGGTTCCCTGCTTGGTGATGTCCATCGACTCGGCGCTGTGGCAGTTCCGGCATTCCAGCGAATTATTCGCTTTCAGGCGCTGCCATTCGTGCTCAGCCAAGGTGCGGCGCGTCGCCAGGAATTTGTCCCGCGTGTCGATCCGACCGAACAAATGCCCCCAGACCTCCTTGGACGCCTGCATCTTGCGGGCGATCTTGTCGGTCCAGTTGTGCGGCACGTGGCAATCCGGGCAGGTGGCGCGCACGCCCGAACGGTTGGTGAAGTGGATGGTCTGTCTCAGCTCAGCATAGGGGTTGGTTTGCATCTCATGGCAGGAGATGCAGAACGCCTCACGGTTGGTGGCTTCCAGTATGGTGTTGAAGCCACCCCAAAACGCCACGCCGGCGATGAAGCCGCCCAGCGTCAAAAAGCCAAGGCTGAAATAGCCCGCCGGTCGCGCCAATGTGTGCCAGACGGTTCGCACCGAATCCCGCAGCGCCATGATTCATCGCCCTCCGCCGGGTGGCGAACTCATCGATTCCAGGTCGCGGAAACTGTTCCCCACCAGCGGCTGCGCGTTGGTCTGCTGCACATGGCAGGATGTGCAGACATAGCGCCGCGGCGCCAGGCCGCCCATCATGTTGCCATCGCGGTCCAGGTAGTGGCTGACCGACACCATCGGGGCCTGAGATTGCTCGGTGTATTTGCGGCTGTGGCAACTCAGGCACTTGTTGAAATTCAAATCGATCTGGTAATCACGGATCGAGTGGGGAATCACCGGCGGCTGTTCGGGGTAGTTGCGCATGCGGCGCACGTCATCGGTGATTTCCGCCGGCAACGCCGGCGCACCGGGGTTCTCGGTGAACGGCTTGGGCCCCACCAGGCGGAGGGAGTCCGCCGCCATCGCCCCCCCGGCGAGAATCGTCATCAACGCCGCGAGAACCACACGCCGATTCATGGTTTTTCCTCCCCCCCCTGCGCCATCTGCGCCGGCAGCACCTTGACCGCGCATTTCTTGAAGTCTGTTTGCTTGGAAATCGGGTCGGTGGCGTCCAGCGTGACCTTGTTGATCGGCTGGCTGGCGTCGAAGAACGGCACGAACACCACGCCGCGCGGCATGCGGTTGCGCCCCCGAGTCTCGACGCGGGAGTGGATTTCACCCCGCCGCGACATGATGCGCACCTCCGATCCACGGCGCAGGTTGCGGTCCCTGGCGTCCTCGGGATTCATGAACACCACCGCACCGGGGAAGGCCCGGTACAGTTCGGGCACTCGCATGGTCATGGAACCGCTGTGCCAATGCTCCAGCACGCGGCCGGTGACCAGCCACAGATCATAGTCCTTGTCTGGGCTTTCCGCCGGCGGCTCGTAGGGGGAGAAAATCAGATTGGCTTTCCCGTCCGGGTTCCCATAGAAGTTGACCCCGCTTCCCGCCTTGGCGTAGGGGTCCAGCCCCTCCCGAAAGCGCCACTTGGTCTGCGCGCCGTTGACCACCGGCCATTGCAGGCCGCGCGTCTCGTGGTACATGTCGAACGGCGCCAGATCATGGCCGTGGCCACGGCCAAAGGAGGCGTATTCCTCGAACAGGCCCTTTTGCGGGTAAAAGCCAAAGAGCTTGGCTTCGTCACAGTCATAGCCCGGCTCGATATCGCTGACCGGGAACTTGTTGACCTGGCCATTGGCGTACAACACCTCGAACAGGGTCTTGCCCTTATATTCGGGGGCCTTATCCAGGATCTCCGCCGGCCAGACATCCTCGGTCTTGAAGCGCTTGGAAAACTCCATGAGTTGCCAGAGATCGGAGCGCGCCTGCCCCGGCGCCGTCACAAGCTGATGCCAGAAGTGGGTGCGCCGCTCGGCGTTGCCGTAAGCGCCTTCTTTCTCCACCCACATGGCGGTTGGCAGGATGACATCGGCGGCCATTGCGGTGATCGTCGGATAGGCATCCGACACCACCACGAAATTGGCGGGGTTGCGGTAACCGGGATAGGTCTCCTGTCCGGTGTTGGGGGCGGTTTGCAGGTTGTTGTTGACCTGAACCCAGTAGCAATTGAGCTTGCCGTCTTTCAGCATGCGGTCCTGCTGCACGGCGTGGTAGCCGATCTTGTCGGGCAGCACGCCCGCCGGCAGTTTCCAAATACCCTCAGCGGTCTTGCGGTGGTCCGGGTTGGTCACCACCAAGTCCGCCGGCAGGCGGTGAGCGAAGGTGCCAACCTCGCGCGCCGTACCGCAGGCGGAGGGCTGGCCGGTCAGCGAGAACGGGCTGTTGCCGGGCTCCGAGATTTTTCCCGTCAGGAAATGGATGTTGTAGACGAGGTTGTTCGCCCAGACGCCGCGGACATGCTGGTTGAAGCCCATGGTCCAGAACGAGACGACTTTGGTCTTGGGGTCCGCATAGGCTTTGGCCAGCGCCTCCAGCCGCGCGGCCGGCACGCCGGTCAGCTCGGCCGTATAATCCAGCGTATAGCCCTTGAGGGACTCGACATAGTCATCCCAGCTCGCCGGCTGTGAAACCTGGGCGTCGTTGGCGTGCTGGGCGGCCTGCTCCAGCGGGTTGTCGGGCCGCAGGCCATAGCCGATGTCGGTGTTGGCGCGGCGGATGTTGATGTGCTTGTCGATGAAATCACGCTTCACCGCCCCGGTCTGGATAATGTGGTTGGCGATGTAGTTGAGGATCGCCAGATCCGTTCCCGGCTTGAAGATCAACGAGACATCCGCCAGATCCGACGAGCGGTGCTCGAAGGTGGAAAGCACGAAGATCTTTGAGTTGGGGTTGGTCAGCCGACGGTCGGTGACGCGGGTCCACAAAACCGGGTGCATCTCCGCCATGTTCGAGCCCCACAGCACGAAAATGTCGGTGTGCTCCATATCGTCATAGCAGCCCATCGGCTCGTCGATGCCGAAGGCGCGGATGAAGGCCACGGCGGCGGACGCCATGCAATGCCGGGCGTTGGGGTCGAGATTGTTGGAGCGAAAACCAGCCCGCATCAGCTTGGTCGCCGCATAGCCCTCCCAGATCGTCCATTGGCCGGAACCGAACATGCCCACCGCCGTCGGCCCCTTGTCCTTCAGCGTCTTGGTCCATTGCCGGGCCATCTCGTCAAAGGCTTGATCCCAGCTTACCGGCTGAAACTCCCCGCTCTTGTCGTATTTACCGTCCTTCAGGCGCATCAGCGGCGTGGTCAGCCGGTCCGCGCCGTACATGATCTTGGAGAGGAAATACCCCTTCACGCAGTTGATGCCGCGGTTGGTCTCGTGCTGCATGTCGCCGTGGGTGGCGACGACGCGGTCATCCTTGACCCCGACCATGACGCCGCAGCCCGTGCCGCAGAACCGGCACGGCGCCTTCGACCATTTCACCTGGGTGTCGCCGACCCCTTGAATGGGAACCGCTCCGGCGGGAAGGGTGATGTTGGCGGCGACCGCTGCGGTGGCGGCGGCCTGCGCCTTCAGATAATCGCGGCGGGACAGGGTCATGACGGCCTCATTCGGCTTCGGTCAGCGCTTCGACGTGATGAAACACCAGCGTGGCGGCGAGCACGCCGTCCAGCAGGCTGATGGTGTTGATATGCTCGACGATGGTCTGTTCGTTCTCGGTTTCCAGGGTGATCACCATCTTGCCGTTGGGGGCTTCGGCGTGGATCTCGATGCCGGGCAAGCGGGCAAGCGCCGGACGGATGCGCGCCAACGCCTCGGGATGGGCGTGCACGATCAGGCTGGAGATGTGCCACTCACCCGCCATGACAGCCCTCCACCCGCACGGCGCCGCCAGGACAGGCGGAAACGCAGGCGCCGCAGCCCGTGCATGCCGCCGGATCAACCGTCGGTTGGGGAACCCGGTGCGCCACCAATACAAAGGAGAAGACGTTTTCCGGGCAGATATCCCGGCAGGTTTGGCAGATAACCCCGATATGCGTCAGGCACTCAGGCCCAATGCTTGGCTCCAGACGCCACGGCGTCTGGCTGCGGTCGAAGAGCGGTTGCGGGCACACGTCGGCGCAGGCCCCGCAGAAGGTGCATTCACCGCGCCGGAAATCGATGGTCGGAAAGCCGCCGTCGCCCTTGACGATGATCGTCTCGGCGCAGGCCGCCAGACAGGCGCCGCAGCGTGTGCACAGATCGGTGAAGGCCTGGGCGTTGGCCCAGGGCGGGCGCACGGGCGGGCTTTGCGCCTGACGGCGACCGAACAGCACCCGCCGCCGGGCTGGGTTGAATCCATCACCGTCAGCCATCGCCGCTCACGCTCCCGGAGGTCCGGCGGCGAGCTGGAACAGCCAGACGGCAAGCCCGTAGCCGCCGACGATCGCAATGGCGACCATCGGCCAGAACACCACCGTCAGGAAGAGGAACACCCATAATTCGCGCGCTTTTCTGCTCGCCGGCGCTCCTGCTGTCGGCTGCACCCCCGCCATGCTTCCCCCCAGGCCACGTTACGGCTTTTGCTGCCTATGAGGCCAACAACCAACCGCCATGCCTTTGGTTCCGCTTACCGTCGGGGGGCGCTCAAACGGTCAAGGCGCAGACGATCGCGCGCGTCGCTTAGCCGATAGACCATCCCGAATGTGGCGAGCACCACCCCCAAGCCGGTCGAGCCGGCGATCAAGAACATGATGAGGATCTGGTATTTGACCGCCTGGACCGGATCGACGCCGCCGAGAATCTGGCCGGTCATCATCCCCGGCAGCGACACCAGCCCGGTGGCCGACATGGCGTTGATGATCGGCATCAGACCGGTGCGCAGCGCTTGGCGCTGGTAGGGACGCAGCGCCTGCCAGCGGGTGTGGCCCAGCGCCAACTGCGCCTCGATGGCCGCCCGTTCACGCACGGCCAGGGCGCCGAGCGTATGCAGCGCCAGGCTGATTCCGCTCATGGTGTTGCCCAGCACCATGCCCAAAAGCGGGATGGCGTAGCGCGCGTCGTACCACGGGTCCGGGCGTACGGCGGTGGTCAGCGCCATCAGCATGACCAGCGTCGCCGCGAAGGCCATGGCCGTGGCGCCGATCCCATAGGTCCAGCCGCCGCGCAACCGGCGTTCTTGCCGGCCCATGATCTCCTGCCCGGCGAACCCGACCATGACCACGGCGGCGCCCAGCGTCAGCCAGGGCGATTGCACGGCGAAGAGCTGTTTCAGCACCAACCCGACCAGCGTCAGCTGCGCCACCATCCGCACCGCGGCGACGGCGAGCGACCGTTCAAGCCGCAACGCCATGGCGGCGGAAAGGCCGCCAATGATCAGCAAAAGCAGCCCGGCGATGGCAAGGTCGGTGTAGTCGAGCGGAATCAGCGGCATCGATCCCCCTCCGGGGCGCTTCGTTTTGCATCACGGATGGGGTGGGAGATACCGAAGAGCGATCAAGATTACACCCACAGCAATAATCATCATTCCGTCCAACGTGATGACCATACGCTACTCAATCTTCTTCAGCTCCGCCCGAAGACCATTCTCAACAAGGCGTAACTCAGCCTTCACACTGTACAGCGTGCGGAAGCCCGCTGCGCGGCGCAGCGCAAGGCGGTATCATCGGCTGGTCGTCCCTTGCGCCGCCGTTGTCGATGCGCTGAACGGATAAAGCCGCCATGCACACCCCGCCCCCCTTCTTTGACGCCTCCTCCTTCGGCGTCGAGGCCGTCGGCGCAGACCTGATCATGCCCTGTGGACACGCGATGGGCGCCCAGGTCCAAGCCTGCTTTGAACGCGCCGCCCATCTTGTGCTTGATGATGGCCGTCTGCTGACGCTGCTCAGCGGCATGGCCCAACAGAGCATGCGCATGATCAATGTGACCAGCGCCGACTGGCCTGCGCTGCGTCAGGCGTTGACTCTCGGCGAGAGCCTTACCCTTACCGCCTCGGCGCTTCATCAGGATCGATTCAGACTGCCTCTCGCCAACATCCCTGTCTGGCGCACGCCCCGCCTGACGGGCGGCTTCCCGGAGGGAGCGCAAGAGCGGCTGACTCAGGGGCAGGCATGGCTTGAGCGGCGCGGGGCGTATGCGCAAGCGGACGACACCTTGTTCCGGCAGACCGCGCTGGAACGTTTTCAGACTGTGATGGGCGCGCTCGGCGGCCCCGCAGAGGCATTGAACAACGCGGTGCGCGCCACGGTCGGGCTGGGGCCGGGCCTCACGCCAAGCGGCGATGACATGCTTGCCGGTCTGCTGATTGGTCTGCGCGTCACCGAGGCCGCACCCCGCGCCGATGTGGGCGCGTGCATCCGACGCCACCAACACGGCACCACCCTCGCCAGCCAGGACGCCCTGGATCAGGCCAGCCGGGGTTGGCTCACCGCCCGGCTGGGCGATGTGCTCGCCGCGCTGCAAGGCGCGCCAGACGCGCCGCCGCTGCACGATGCCCTGCACGCACAAAGCACCATCGGTCAGCACTCGGGGGTTGATACGCTCATCGGCTTTTTCGCTGGTTTGGCGTATAAGCCTGAGGAGCGGCATTCCCGTTGACCGGCCAGGGGGAAGCCGCATCAGCGGCCAATACTATAAGATAAAGACTTCACCGTCCCGCACGCGCAAGCGCCGCTTCGCCAAGCGCTCCACCTGCGCCGGCGCGTGCGTCACCAACAGGATCGCCGTTCCTCGCTCCAGCTCCGCGCGCAACAGCGCCTCCACCCGTTCGACCGAGGCCTCGTCCAGCGCCCCCGTCGGTTCGTCGAGCAGCAACGCCGCCGGTCGCATCACCAGGGCGCGGACCAGCGCCAAGCGCGCCCGCTCCCCACTGGACAGCCGCGCCACCGGCCATTCCAGCGCCTCGGGCGGCAAGCCCAGCGCCTCGATATACGGTACGGCGGCGCACGAATCGGGGAAATGCGCCCCCACCCGCTCCATCCACCAACCGGATTCCGCCGCGACATAGGTGACAAGCCGCCGCCACTGCGGGGCGGGCATGGAGTCGCGCGCCCGATCGCCCCAGCGCACATCGCCCCGGTTGGGGTCAAGGTCGGCGATGGCGCGCAGCAACAGCGATTTACCAGCCCCCGATGGCCCTTCAATAGCCACACATTCCCCCGCCGCCACGGACAGGCAGGCGGGTTTCAGCATCGGGGTGGTGAGATCGCGCACGGTTAACATGACCAAGCCAGTTTACAGCAGCGTTCATCCTGAATCGAGGTATGGTGCGTGCATCCCTGTCAGCCGTGATCCGATCATGCCGCATTCCATTTCCGACCGCGTTGTCTTTACCCACCGCGAAATCCTCGAGGTGTTCAGTGGCGTGGCGCTCGCCATGCTCATGGCCGCCATGGACCAGACCATCGTGGCGACCGCCCTGCCGACGATGGCGGCGCAACTCGGCAGCCTGGAGGACATGCCCTGGGTGATGACCGCCTATATGCTGACGTCCACCGCGACGACGCCGATCTACGGCAAGCTCAGCGATTTGTACGGGCGCAAGGGCATCCTGCGGATCGCCATCGGGTTGTTCCTCGTCGGCTCGCTTCTGTGCGGCGTGGCGCAGAGCATGACCCAGCTCATCATCTTCCGTGGCCTGCAAGGGCTGGGCGGCGGTGGGTTGATGGCGTTGGCCTTCACCATCATCGGCGATGTGGTCTCCCCACGGGAGCGCGGTCGTTATCAGGGCTATATCGGCGGTGTCTTCGCCCTGGCCAGCGTCGCCGGGCCGCGTTTGGGCGGGGTGTTCACCGAAGCCCTCTCCTGGCATTGGATTTTCTTCATCAATCTGCCCGTCGGGGTGGCGGCGTTGCTGATGACCCGGCGCGCGCTGGAACGGCTGCCCAAGGGCACGGCGCATCCGACGATCGATTATTTTGGGGCTTTTTTGCTGATGGCGTCGGTGAGCAGCCTGTTGTTCGTCGTCTCCCGTGGCGGCAAGGCCACATCCTGGGATTCCCCAATCATCCTCGGCTTGACAATCGTCGGCCTGGGGCTGCTGGGTGTCTTCATCGTGCATGAGCGCCGGGTGAAGGAACCGATCCTGCCCCTGCATCTGTTCCGCATTCCGGTCTTCGCCGTGGCCACCCCCGTCGTCACCCTTTCCGCCATGGCGCTGTTCGCCGGCATCATCTTCTTGCCGCTGCACCTGCAACTGGTGCTGGGCGCCGGGGCCACGGAATCCGGCTTGCTGCTGCTGCCGCTGGTGTTCGGCATGGTGTTCGGCGCGGCGGGTGGCGGGCGGCTGATCGCCCGCTCCGGGCGTTACAAGATATACCCCATCGTCGGGCTGGCGCTGGCCGTCGCCATGTATCTGCTGCTGGGGCTGGTCGGTTCGGTGGCCAGCGATCCGCTTTACTCCACCTTGGTGTTGGCGCCGCTGGGCCTTGGCTTGGGGTTGGTGATGCCGGTGATGACGGTCGCCGTGCAGAACGCCGTGGACCGGCGCGATCTCGGCGCGGCGACGGCGACGGTGGGCTTTTTCCGTTCGCTCGGCGGCTCCGTCGGGGTGGCCTTGTTCGGGGCGGTGCTGAGCTGGGATGTGACCCGCCACCTCACCACCGCCGGTCAGCCTGGTCTCAACCCCCGCGACGTGCTGGAGCGCGGGGTCTCAATCCTTGACGCCTTGCCGACTGCGGCCCATGAGGTGGCGATCCATGCCTTCGCCAACGCCTTTGAGACTCTGTTCGTAATGGCGGCTCTGCTTGGCCTGATCGCGCTGGCTCTGACCTTGTTCCTGGAAGAGTTACCCCTGCGATCCAGCAAACCCGCCGCCATGGAAGAATAGGACCGGGGAACAGCAAGGCCGCCCACCCTGTTTGCCAAGCAGAGCCTTTGCATGGGGAGGAAAGGGCGGGTGATGCGGACGGAGTCGCGCACGCTTCTGGTTACGCTGCTCATCGCCGCGTCCACGCCGGCTTTGGCGGCCTCCACCCCAACGCTGACGCTCGCCGGCTGCGCCGAGCGGCGGGTTCTGCTGGTTCCCCTCTACGCTGTCCGGCTTTACCTGCCACCGCAGGCCGAGCCGGAAGAGGCCGCCTTCGATCCGGCCTTGCCAAAATCGATGGATTTGAAGGTCACCTATCCTGGAAACGTGCCCGGCTCCATGCCGGAGGGATGGCGTAAACGCTTTGAGGAGCGGCGGCTGTCATCGGCGCAGATCACCACCCTCAACACTCTCTATCAGAACCTGAACGGTGGCGACGTGCTGAGCATCGCCTATCAACCCGGCCAAGGCTCAATCGTGCGCCTCAACGGCGCCCCGCAGATCGTCGATCCCGGAGCGAAGCTGATCGAAGCGCTTCTGGACATCTGGATGGGGCCACGGGCCCTGCATCCAGAGATGCGGGTCCAACTCCTCAGCGGCACGTGCCGCGATGGGATGCCGCCACAATGAATGAGTTCTTCTTCAAGATCGCCTTATGGACCTCGCATCAGGCCGGGCGGGTTTCGACATTCATCATCGCCATCGTGGTGATCCTGATCTGGGCGGTCACCGGGCCGCTGTTTCATTTTTCCGATACGTGGCAACTCATCATCAACACCGGCACGACCATCATTACGTTCTTGATGGTGTTTCTCATCCAAAACACCCAGAACCGCGACACCCAGGCCATTCAGATCAAGCTGGACGAACTGATTCGCGTCACCACCGAGGCCCGCAACAACCTCATCAATCTCGAAGACGCCTCTGAGGACACGATCGAGGAAGCAAAGCAGGAATTCAGCCGGTTGAAGGATGAGGCGATCGATGAACGCCTGGGCGGCATGGCGGATGACCTCAACCGCTCAAAAAAAGACTTGGAAGAGATCAAAAAGAGCGTCACCAAGGTGGATCCTCGGTAATCCGCCGTAGACTCTAAGCCATAAACCTTAACCTCATCAGGTCTTTGGTTTGGTGGCGTCAAACCGCACCAGCATCCGCACCGGCTGATCCTTCAGAACCTCGATTGTCCAACCATAGCAACCATCAGGGTCGGACGGGGTAATCTGAGCGTTGCTTTCGACGACGCGCCCCGTCGTCTTGACGCACAGCCGCCCCGCCGCGTCCCCCAGGCCCATTTTGGTCAGTTGCACACGGTCGCGCTTTTCAAGCCCTGGCGTGACGATTGTCAGCGCACCGTCATCCTGGCGGCGGATGGCGACAAGATCGACGAAGCTTGTCTTGGCTCCCACCGCCGGGTTGGGCTGCGTCCAATGCACCACAGCCGTCGCCCGTCCCTTGCCGAGGAAGCCGAAATCCATCGCGCCTCCCTCTTTGTGGACATCAGCCGCCACCGCGGCCAGGGCCTCCCCCGTCGCCTTTTCGTCCTCAACGACCGACAGCTTGCCGGAGGTGGCGTCAGCGTAAGCCGACACGACCACCAGTTCGCCCCGGTAGTCCAGCGTGGCGGCGTCGGCGCCCAGCGTCAGCGTGGCGTCGAAGCGGTCCGGCAGGAGGCAACCGGACAGCAGGACGCACGCTGCGGCGAGGGCGAGGGTTTTTCTCATGGGAGAGTTAAACCGAATCCGTCTCCTCTAGCGGAAGGCAAGGGTGACGATTTCGTACATCTTGGAGCCCCCGGGGGTGGGCACCTCGACATTGTCGCCGATCGCCTTGCCGATCAGGGCGCGCGCCAGCGGTGAGGTGATCGACAGGAAGCCGTTCCTGATGTCGCTCTCTTCAGAGCCGACGATCTGGTAGGTTATTTCCTGGTCGGTGTCCTCGTCAGCCAGCGTGACGGTGGCGCCGAATTTCACGGTGTCCCCCGACAGCTTGGCGGGATCAATGATCTCAGCCCGGCTGATCTTGTCCTCCAGCTCGCCCACACGGCCTTCGATAAAGCTCTGCCGTTCACGCGCGGCATGGTACTCGGCGTTTTCCGACAAGTCTCCGTGCTCGCGCGCTTCGGCGATCGCCTTGATAACAGCGGGCCGCTCCACGATCTTCAGGTGCCTTAACTCTTCTTGCAGACGGTCATATCCCGCTGCGGTCATCGGTACTTTTTCCATGTCTTGCGGTCCATCAGCCCTGCGAACACATCTTCGGGGAAAGATTTCGGCGCGACGGAAGCCGTCGCGCCGTCAACCATCCCTAGTACGATCCGCTAAGGTACGACTGCAACGGCGTGACTTCAAGACTGCCGTTCCTTAATGCTTCAATCCCCTCGACCGCCGCGCGGGCTCCGGCGACCGTGGTGTAGTAGGGAATGCTGTAGGTCAGCGCTGTACGCCGCAGGCTGAAGCTATCGGCCAGCGCCTGCGCACCCTCGGTGGTGTTGATGACCAGAGCAACCTTCCCGTTGATCATGGAATCGACGATGTGCGGTTGTCCTTCGATCACCTTGTTGATGGGGGTGGCTGGAACGCCCGCGCTTTTCAAGAACGCCGCCGTGCCGCTGGAGGCGATAAGCTGGAAGCCCATGCCCTGAAGCTTCTGGGCGATGGGCGCCAGCGCCGCCTTGTCGCGGTCCTTGACCGAGATGAAGGCCGTGCCCTCGATGGGAAGGGAGGTTCCAGACCCCAGTTGCGACTTGGCGAAAGCCAGCGCGAAGGTGCGGTCCAGCCCCATGACCTCGCCCGTGGATTTCATCTCCGGCCCCAGCACCACATCGACTCCGGGGAAACGGGCGAACGGAAACACCGCTTCCTTCACCGCCGTGTGCGATGGATTCGGGCCGTTCAGCGTGAAATCCTTCAGCTTTTCGCCCGCCATGATCCGGGCGGCGATCTTGGCGATGGCCGTGCCCGTGGCCTTGGCGACGAAGGGCACCGTGCGCGAGGCCCGTGGGTTGACCTCCAGGATGTAGACCGTGCTGTCCTTCACCGCGAACTGCACGTTCATCAGGCCGACGACCTTCAGCGCGTGGGCCAGCGCGCCAGACTGCCGGTTGATCTCGGCGACCACGGCGGGGGGAAGCGAGTGAGGCGGCAAGACGCAGGCGGAATCGCCGGAATGGATGCCGGCTTCCTCGATGTGCTCCATGACGCCGGCGACATAGACTTCCTCGCCGTCGCACACCACATCGACGTCCACCTCGATGGCGTCTTGCAGATAGCTGTCGATCAGCACCGGGTTCTTCCCCGACACCTTCACCGCCGTGCCCATATAGCGTTGCAGCCCGGCCATATCATGGACAATTTCCATGGCGCGGCCGCCCAGCACATAGGATGGGCGGATCACCACCGGAAAACCGATTCGCTGCGCCACCGCCACCGCCTCATCCAGCGAGCGGGCGAGGCCGTTGGCGGGCTGCTTCAGCTCCAGCGCGTGCAGCAGCTTCTGGAAGCGCTCACGGTCTTCGGCCAGATCGATGGCGTCCGGCGAGGTGCCGAGAATCGGGATGCCGGCCTTCTCCAGCGCCTCGGCCAGCTTCAGCGGCGTCTGGCCGCCGAATTGCACGATGCAGCCCAGGACCGTGCCGTTGCGCTGCTCGACACGCACCAGCTCGATCACATCCTCGGCGGTCAAGGGTTCAAAATACAGCCGGTCGGAAGTGTCATAGTCGGTTGAAACCGTCTCCGGGTTGCAATTGACCATGATGGTCTCAATACCGACCTCGCGCAGGGCGTAGACGGCGTGGACGCAGCAATAGTCGAACTCGATGCCTTGGCCGATGCGATTCGGGCCACCGCCGAGGATGACCACCTTCCGGCGGTCCGTCGGCTCCGATTCGCATTCCGCCTCACCCGAGCCGTCCGCTTCATAGGTCGAGTACATGTAGGGGGTGCGTGAGGGGAACTCCCCGGCGCAGGTGTCGATGCGCTTGAACACCGGCGTGACCCGCACCGCGCGGCGGCTGGCCGCCACCGAATCCTCGCTCGCGCCCACCAGCTCGGCCAGGCGCGCGTCGGAGAACCCCATCTGCTTCAGGCTCAGCCAACCATCCTTGGTGGTGGGCAAGCCCTTGGCCGCAATCTCGCTCTCGCGCGCGACGATGGCTTCGATCTGCTCCAGGAACCACGGATCATACTTGCAGGCGTGCTGCACGTCGGTCACCGAGAAACCGTGGCGGAACGCCTGGGCGATCACCAGCAGGCGGTCATGCGTGGGCTTGGCCAGGGCGCCGCGGATGGTCGCCGGGTCGGGGTTTTCCTCACCGCCGATCTTCACTTCATTGAAGCCGGTCAAGCCGGTTTCCATGGAGCGCAGGGCCTTCTGCACCGATTCGGCGAAGGTGCGGCCGATGGACATCGCCTCACCGACCGACTTCATCGAGGTGGTCAGCAGCGGCTCGGCGCCGGGGAACTTCTCGAAGGTGAAGCGCGGCATCTTGGTGACGACATAGTCGATCGACGGCTCGAAGCTGGCCGGCGTGCAGCCGGTGATGTCGTTGGTCAACTCGTCCAGCGTATAGCCGATCGCCAGCTTGGCGGCGATCTTGGCGATGGGGAAGCCGGTGGCCTTGGACGCCAGCGCCGAAGAGCGCGACACGCGCGGGTTCATTTCGATGACGACAAGGCGGCCGGTCTGCGGATCGACCGCGAATTGCACGTTGGAGCCGCCAGTCTCCACCCCGATCTCGCGCAGCACCGCAATCGAGGCGTCGCGCATGATCTGGTATTCTTTGTCGGTCAGCGTCAAGGCCGGCGCCACGGTGATGGAGTCGCCGGTGTGCACGCCCATCGGATCGATGTTTTCGATGGAGCAGATGATGATGCAATTGTCCGCCTTGTCGCGGACCACTTCCATTTCGTACTCTTTCCAGCCGAGAACCGATTCTTCGATCAGCACCTCGCCAACCGGGCTGGCGCGCAGGCCGCCGCGCACGATGTCTTCGAATTCCTCACGGTTGTAGGCGATGCCGCCGCCCGTGCCGGCCAGGGTGAAGCTGGGGCGGATGATGGCGGGCAAGCCCACCAGTTCTAGCGCGTCGAGCGCGTCGTGGTAGGACTTCACCATGCGCGAGCGCGGGCTCTCCAGGCCCAGCTTGTCCATGGCGTCGCGGAAGAGGATGCGGTCCTCGGCCTTGGCGATGACGTCGCGCTTGGCGCCGATCATCTCCACCCCCAGGCGTTCAAGCGTGCCGTCATCCGACAGCGCCATGGCGGTGTTCAGCGCCGTCTGGCCGCCCATGGTGGGCAGCAGGGCGTCGGGCCGTTCTTTTTCCAGGATCTTGGCGACCACCGCCGGGGTGATCGGCTCGATGTAGGTGGCGTCGGCCAGGCCGGGGTCGGTCATGATGGTGGCGGGGTTGGAGTTGATCAGGATGACCCGATACCCCTCCTCCTTCAGCGCCTTGCACGCCTGGACACCGGAATAATCGAACTCGCAAGCCTGGCCGATGACGATCGGCCCCGCGCCGATGATGCA
>JAVBJZ010000124.1:0-6408 GCA_031546725.1 Azospirillum sp. | reverse complement strand
ACGGTGCAACGCCATGTTCAAAACTGGGAGCGGGAACGCAATACCGCAGGTTCCCGCATCAATTGGCAATTCACCACGGAAAACGCCAGAATTAAGCTCCGCAGCCTCTACCCATCAATTCAAGGATGACGGAACACTAGTGGAACGCAATAGGCAGGCGTCCCACGCTCGAAGCGCCAGCCTTCCGAGAGCATGCCGACATCCACCGCGTCGAACCCGAATTCGTCATAAAGCGTGACGGCGATCGCCTTGGCTTCGGGATCATCGCCTGCCACCGGCACGGCGCGTCGGTCCGTCGATCCGGCAGGCCGTCCATCCTGTTCCAGATCGTTCATCGTGATGGCGTTGAACGCCTTGACGATCCGCGACTGGGGCAGATGGCGCGCGAGCAGTTCGCTCGTCGTGGTTTCCTTGCTGTCCAGTTCGGGAAACTGGCCGTCCCGTTCCGGATAATAGTTGTTGGCGTCGATCACCACCTTGCCGGCGAGCGGCGCGACGGGAATTGAACGGTAGGCCGAGAGCGGAATGGCGATGACCACGATGTCACCGAAGCTCACAGCCTCATCGACGACGCCCACTTCGCAGCCGATGCCATAGCGCAGGCTAAACAGGGTTTGAGGGCTGCGTGAGTTGCTGAGCATGACCTGATGGCCCGACCGAACAGCCAGTTTCCCGATGGCGCGCCCGACGAAGCCCGCGCCGATGATTCCGATTTTCATGCCGTCTCTCCATGTGGTTGGTCAGCCGGAGATTTAATTAACAATCGTTATGCGATAAATGCTCGATATTGACTTATATTCCAAACCAAACGGAGGCAATCATGGATCGGCTCACCAGCATGGCGGTTTTCGTCAAGGCGGCCGATCTGGGCTCTTTTGCAGCAACCGCCGAGGCCACAGGCATATCTCCCCAGATGGTCGCCAAGCATGTGGTGTTTCTGGAGGACCGCCTCGGCGCGACCTTGCTGCACCGCACGACCCGCAGACAGAGTCTGACCGATGTGGGCCGGGCCTATTATGATCGCTGCAAACTGGTGTTGGTGGAAGCCGAGGCCGCTGACTCCCTGGCGCGGGACATGCGTTCTCAACCCAAAGGGGTGCTGAGGGTAAATGCGCCCATGACCTTCGGCTCTTTCAGCCTCGCCCCCTTCGTCACGCGCTATCTCGCCCGTTATCCCGACATGCAGATCGATCTCACGCTCAACGACCGCTTTGTCGATCCGCTGGAGGAGGGGTTCGAGGTCATGGTGCGCGTCGGTGAGGTCACAGACAATACGCTGATCGCGCACCCGCTGGCGCCCTATCGGTTGATCGCCTGCGCATCGCCAGCCTATCTCTCAAGACGGGGTACGCCGCGGACGCCCATTGAATTGGAGCAGCATGATTGCCTCGCCTACGCCTACTGGTCGTCCTCCATTCCCTGCCGGTGGCTGTTCACCGGCAACGGCAAGACGGAAGAGGTGAGGGCGCGTGGGCGGATCCGCAGCAACGACTGGAAGGCGTTGCTGCACGCTGCGATCGAGGGATGTGGCGTCACGCTCGGACCGGAAAGCGTCCTGGGAGCCGAAATCGACGCGGGTCGTCTTGTCCGCGTCCTGCCGGACTACGAGGGGCCGGTGCGACCGATGTATGTTCTCTACCCGGCGGGACGGCGGCCCACTGTCAAGATCCGAAGCTTCGTGGACGCCCTTTTAGAAGAGTTTGGCGCCCGCAGTCGATAAACGATTCTGGAGCAAAGAAAATGAGCTATTACCGTTTGTCGGTTGGGTCCGGCGCACCCGTCGGCACGGCGCCCAGTGGACACGCTCGTTCGCGTCGAAGGGCAACGCTGGTCGATCGAAGACGCGTTCGAGGCGGCGAAGAACGGATTGGGGCTGAACCACAATGAGACGGGAAGTTGTGCACGGCTGGCGCTGGCGCGTTTCACTGGTCATGCTCACTTTCGCCCTGTTGGCGGTGGTCCGTCACAAGGCCGATGCCCTCGCGGCGCCCTCAAAAACGCTGAGGAATGAGTCCCCTCCATGGTCCGCTGGTCGATGCAGGAGATCCGTCGTGTCGCCATTCGCCTAGCCCAGCGGCGGATCGAGCCCGCCTTCGTCATCGCGTGGTCGATCTTGGAGGCGATGCCATCAGGCGATAGCCCACGACGTCCACCTCAAGCGCATAGCGCAACTGTAATGTTAGCCAAGTCGTCCGATTTCAGGTGTGTGAAATGCTAGGTGAAGCCCGCCCACTCATCGATTTCGAGCGATAATTCGGTGATCTTGACATGCGGCAGAATTATTGCCGTCTGATCGATCAGACCCTGTGCGTTGTCGGGCGCCGCTGCATCCAGTGGCGTGATCTTCAAACCCGACACGGTGGTGGTGTCCGGCAATTCGCTGGCTTACTTGAGGCGGGTGAACTTCTCGGGCGGCGCCAAGTAGTCCTCGAAGTCCTTGAACTGGGGCGAAGCCTGCACCCAGATGTCGTCCAAGTGCAGTGAGTTCTTGAATTCCGACAGCCCGCACAGCTCGTAGTAGCGCCGGTCGATACCGGCGTCAGTCATCACCGCGCGGCTTGATGAAGCCGGTTGGCGCATCGGCAGGCGCCTTGCGGGCGTTACCGATGTTCATGCCGCACAGCACGTCAATGGCGTCGAGCACATCCTTGGCGGCGGGCGCCGCCCGCAGATTGAGCACGTTGAGGAATTTCGGTGCGTAGCGGCGCAAGGTGGCGCAGCTCTCGCCGATGCGGTACAGGAAATCGAAGTCATCGGGCTGCGCGAGTTTCTGCGCCTCGGTGACACTCTTGGCGAAGGCATTCCAGGACAGGACGGTCTTTGACCACCGCCGGGATGAACCAGGTCAAATCGAAGCGGGCGCCCATGGCGGCCAATTGGGCGCGGCTGGCGACCAGGATCAGCCGACCGTCCCAGCGCTCCTCCAGCTCTTCACGGGAAAGTTGTTCGGGACGGCCGACGCGCGGGTCCGGGATGAGGATCGAGTCGTCCGCCAGCTTGCCCAAGATAAACCAGCCACCGTCTTTGTGGCGGGCCAGGTAAGGCAGCGGCGTGCCGGCAAGGCGTTTCCAGGAGCTGTCGATGGCGCTGGCCTTGAAGCCGATCTCCTTGGCGTAGCGCACCAGGGCGAGGTCATCGACCCTCTCGGTCGGTGTATTTGGCGAGCATGGCCAGGCAGGTGAGGCCGGAGTCCGCCTCAAGCGCCGCAACACCAGTATCGATACAGGATTCCTCCACCACGGCGACTCTCATCTGGGCAGGTTACAAAAGCGACAATAAAGCTATTAGCTGTGTGGTTTCAATAAACTATCACACAGATAGGCGCATAATATGCTGCTGCGACGAATCGCGCATTTGCGAGTATTGATTTCTCTTTTTGATCAAGGTTACACCAAGATAATCGCCGTTACAGCCGGCGGCTGACACTGCTGAGTCGGTAAAGAAGAGCTTAGTGAGTCGGGTCAACCCGATCTTCGTGCCGTCGGCCTGCAAAGAGCTTGCTGCGTCCTGCGAATCGATTCTGAAGCGTAATGAACCAATAATATTCTATTCTAGGAGAGGTAAATGTCTGTGTCGTCGCTCCACTTGGGTTCTCGCTCCATTGCTTTCGCCCCACTGGATGAGGGGAGCGGGGGAGCCTCGCTGGCGCAAGCGGCCGAGGCGGTGGTCAACACTGCCACGACCGGCGACCAGACGACGCCGGCGCTGGCGGTGCTGGCCAACGGCGGGCATGTGGTGCTGTGGCAGTCCAATGGGCAAGACGGCTCGGGCTGGGGGGTCTATGGCCGCTTGACGACCGCGGACGGCAGCCAGGGGGCGGAATTTCGCGTCAATTCCTGCACGACATCCAACCAGACGAACGCTCAGGTGGCGGCGCTGGAGGGTGGCGGCTTTGTGGTGACCTGGCAATCTCTCAACCAGGACGGCTCGGACCTGGGGGTCTATGGCCAGCGCTACGACGCCGCCGGCGCGGCGGTCGGCGGAGAGTTCAAGGTGAATGCGATCACCACCGGCAATCAGCAGAACAGCCGGGTGGTTGGGTTGGTCGACGGCGGCTTCGTGATGGTCTGGCAGGGGCCCAACGGCGCCAACGATGGCGTTTGGGCGCGCCGCTACGACCGTGAGGGACGCGCCGTGGGCAGCGGTGAGATCCTGGTCAACTCTGGCAGTATGGCCGCAGCGATCCCGTCGGTGGCGGCTCTGGCGGATGGCGGCTGGGTGATCGGCTGGCAAAGCGCTGATGGGGCAGGTCAGAGCGTCTTCCAGCGCCGCTACGACGCGGCTGGCGACGCCATCGGGGTGGTGACGCAGGCGAACGGCTCCTCCGCCAGTTATCAGACTTACCCGGCGATGGTCGGGCTGGCCGATGGCGGCTGGGTGGTGGCGTGGACTGGGGTGGATAACGCCTATTCGGGGGTCTATGGCCAGCGTTTCAACGCGACCGGACAGGCGGTCGGCGATTGTTTCCGCCTCAACAGCTACACAGCCGGCGATCAAAGCGGGGTGAAGCTGGCGGTCACCGCCGATGGGGGCTTCGTCGCCACTTGGCACTCAGCCGGTCAAGACGGGTCAGGCTGGGGTGTTTATGGACAGCGCTTCGACGTCAACGGGGTGGTGCGGGGTAGCGAGTTCCGCGTTAACGATACGGTAGCTGGCGACCAGAGCACCCCGGCGGTGGCGGCGCGTGCGGATGGCGGCTTCGTCATCGCCTGGCAGGCAACCGGCCAGGATGGCGCCGGCTGGGGGGTGGTGGAGAAGAACTATACGGTCACGACGCCGGTAATTCAGGCCACCGGGGTATCGCTGGGGCAAGGCGCCAGCATTCTGGTCAGCGCCTTGCTGGGAGTCCCGGTGCAAGGCGACCCCGCCACCGCGCTCCCACCGATCTACACCCGCTACGCGTTCGAGGATGTGACGGCGGGGGGTGGTCATTTCGAAGTGAATGGGGTGGCGAAGACCGGGGCGTTCGAGGTGAGCGCCGCGCAATTGGACACGGTGCGCTGGGTGGCGGGTTCCGCGCCCGGCAGCGACACCTACCGGGTGCGAGGGTTTGATGGCGCGCACTGGAGCGCCTGGGCGGAATCCCACGCCCTGACGGTGGCGGTGAACGGTCCTCTGATCCTTTCGGCTGAGGAGGTGGTCAACACCACCACGACCGGCGACCAGACGACGCCGGCGCTGGCGGTGCTGGCCAACGGCGGGCGCGTGACCCTGTGGCAGTCCAACGGTCAGGACGGCTCGAGCTGGGGCGTCTACGGTCGGCTGACGCTGCCGGATGGCGCGGTGGGGCCGGAATTCCGCGTCAACTCATACACGTCCTACGATCAGAGCATGGTGCAGGTGGCGGCTCTGGCCGACGGCGGCTTCGTCGCCACCTGGCAGTCGAAGCAACAGGACGGCTGGGGCCTGGGGGTCTTCGCCCAGCGCTACGACGCCGTCGGCACGGCGGTCGGCGTGGAATTCCAGGTGAATTCGATCGGCTACGGCCACCAGCAGAACAGCCAAGTGGTCGGGTTGGCCGACGGCGGCTTCGTGGTGACCTGGGAGGGCACCAACGATCTCAACGGCAGCCGTAACAGTATCTACCAGCGGCGCTACGATCGGAATGGCCGGGTTGTCGGCGGGGAGGTCCAGGTCAGCCCCAACGGCCCGGCCACAGCGATTCCATCACTGGCGGCTCTGGCGGATGGCGGCTGGGTGATCAGCTGGCAGAGCGCCGACGCCTCGGGCCAGGGGATCTTCCAGCAGCGCTACGACGCGGCGGGCGCCGCCGTCGGGGTGGTGACTCCGGTCAACAGTCTCACCACCGGCGATCAGACGAAACCCACCATCGTCGGGCTGGCCGATGGCGGCTGGGTGGTGGCGTGGACCGAGTCGGATGGCTCGGGCTTGGGGGGCTATGGTCAGCGCTTCAACGCAGCCGGGCAGGGTATCGGCGTGCGTTTTCGCCTCAACACCTCCACCGGCGGGGATCAGAGCGGGGTGAAGCTGGCGGCGACGGCGGATGGCGGCTTCGTCGCCACCTGGCAGTCGAATGGTCAGGACGGCTCGAGCTGGGGCGTCTACGGCCAGCGCTTCGACGCCAATGGTGTGGCGCGGGATGGTGAGTTCCGCATCAACGACACGGTGATGGGCGAGCAGAGCACCCCGGCGGTGGCGGCCGGGGCGGACGGCGGCTTCGTCGTCGCCTGGCAATCAGCCGGCCAGGATGGCGGCGGCTACGCCGTGGTGGAGAAGAACTACAGTCCCAACAAAGCCCCGGTGGCTTTGGACGCCGCCTATACGGTTGGTGAGGATGACCTCTCAGCCAAACTCTCCTTCAAGGCGTCCGACCCCGATTCTGGCGCTGTGCTGATTTACACAATCCTCGATCAGCCGGAGGCCGGCGAGGTCGTGAACAATGGGGAC
>JAVBJZ010000032.1:0-9672 GCA_031546725.1 Azospirillum sp. | reverse complement strand
CCGGTGTAATGCTCGGGCCAGAGCCGGCGCGCCACGTCGCCATCGCTGGCGAAGATATGGCACATGTCGAGCAACGCCGGTCGCGCCTTCTTGCCCGACACGCCGTCTCCACCCCCGGTTTCCGCCGCCTTGGCCTTTTCCGCCGCCTCCCGGGCGCGGATCGGATAGATGGTCTGGAAGGCCGTGGTGGCGATCGGCAGCAGAAGCTCCATCAAATGCGTGCAGCCCCCCACCCCACCCAGGCGCTCCTTCACCGCCCGGGTCCAGCCTTTGCCGATGTTCAGACCGACCAGACACTGATACCGGGAAACGATGGTGTCGCAGCCGACAAACGGACTCTTGTCGAGACAAGCCTCAACGGCGTGCACCGTGAAGTCAGTGTCCAGGGTCAACCGAAGCCACATGTCATGCACCGGATCGCCGGGCTTCAGCACGCCCCGCTGCTCCGTCTGAAAGTCATAGCTCTTCACATCGGTGAGATGGGCTTCGATATCCCACAAGCCATCGGCGCGCCGATACCCCTGGCAGACGATGTCCCGGGTGTGAATAGGCTGGCGCCTGGCTGGTTCAGGTAGAGGCATAACTTTGTTCGCGGCTCCGTGTGCGAGGCCAATATTGTAAGAGCGGAGCCCTGCGTCAAGGCGCCTCTTGCCGCACTGCAATATCATAAAAATCATCACAGCGCGGCAAGCAGCTCCTGTCCCTTATGTTGCGACATCCGGCGTGGTGCGACCGGTGTGACGGGTGATGCCAGCAAGATCCGCCGCCAGCGATGCCAGATCCTTCAGCGCCGCCGGGGCGTCCATGCCGTGGTCGCCACCAATCGGTTCATAACGTTCAAAATAGACGCGCAACGTCGCGCCCGAGGTCCCCGTCCCGGACAGGCGGTAGACGATGCGCCCTCCATCCGCGAACACGATCCGCAGCCCTTGCCGGTCGGAGCGGCTGCCGTCCACCGGATCGACATAGGCGAACTCGTCAGCCGTGACGACGCGACGCCCAGCCAGCATGGCGCCCGGCAGGGTCGAAAGCCGCCCCCGCAGTTCCTCGATCAGCGCGTTGGCGGCATCCTGACTGATGCCTTCGTAATCGTGCCGTCCATAATAGGTGCGCCCATAGACGCCCCAATGCTCCGCCATAAGGGCGGCGACCGACAAGCCCCGCGCCGCCAGCACGTTGAGCCACATCAACACGGCCCACAGCCCGTCCTTCTCGCGCACGTGATCGGCGCCCGTGCCGAAGCTCTCCTCGCCGCACAAGGTGATTCGCCCGTCATCGAGCAGCGTGCCAAAGAACTTCCAGCCCGTCGGGGTTTCGTAACAGGCGATCCCCAGCGCCGCGGCCACACGATCCACCGCCAGACTGGTGGGCATCGAGCGGGCTACCCCCTTCAGCCCGGCGGCGAAGGCGGGGACATGCCGCGCGTTGGCGGCAAGCACCGCCAGGCTGTCGCTGGGCGACACGAAGACGCCACGGCCAAGGATCATGTTGCGGTCGCCGTCGCCGTCCGACGCCGCCCCGAAGTCAGGAGCGTCAGCGCCGAACAAACGATCCACCAGTTCAGTGGCGTGGGCGAGATTCGGGTCCGGGTGGTGACCGCCGAAATCTTCCAGCGGCACGCCGTTGATCACCGTCCCGGATGGCGCGCCCAGGCGGCGCTCCAGAATTTCTCGCGCATAAGGGCCGGTGACCGCGTGCATGGCGTCGAAGACCATGCGGAAACCCGAGGCGAACAGCGCCCGGATCGCCGGCATGTCGAACAGCGAGTCCATCAAATCCGCGTAGTCGGCGACCGCGTCGATCACCTCCACCGTCATACCACCCAGCATACCCTCGCCGAGGGTGTCCAGGCTCACGTCCGGGGCGGCGATGGTGCGGTAGGCGTCGATGACCTTGGAGCGTTGATAGAACGCCTCGGTCAGCGATTCCGACGCCGGGCCGCCGTTGGCGGCGTTGAACTTGATGCCGAAGTCACCATCGGGACCGCCGGGGTTGTGGCTGGCGGACAGGATGATTCCACCCAGCGCCCGGCGCTTGCGGATGACGCAGGAGGCCGCTGGTGTCGAGAGAACGCCACCCTGCCCTACCACCACCCGCCCGACGCCGTTGGCCGCCGCCATCTTGAGGATGGTCTGGATGGCCGTCCGGTTGTAATAACGCCCGTCACCACCCAGCACCAGAGTCGCCCCGGCCAGCCCATTCAGGCAGTCGAAGATCGATTGGGTGAAATTTTCCAGATAGCGCGGCTGCTGGAAGGTCTTGACGGATTTGCGCAGCCCTGAGGTTCCGGGGCGCTGGCCATCGAATGGCGCGGTCGGGCACGTGATGAAAGCCACGGGCGGTATCCTTATCCTCGATCATCCTGGGCGGCGACGATGCGCAATTTCGCGCTGACAATCAACAACGGCCCAGCCCCGCGCGGCGCAAATCATCGCTTACCTCCCTTGCGTGTTCTCCGGGATCGACAGATCGGAGGGGTTGGTGGAGCGTGTGGGCTCCGTCGGTTGGCCCGGCTCGCTGGCCAGCGCGTTCGGGCGTGGCGTCGGATTGCCTTGAAGATCCGGCGGGGCGCGGCGAACCGCCGCCAGCGCATCGTCAAGCTCACTGCTCTGCGTAGCGCTTGCTGCTGGTTTGGGTGACCGTATGCCTTGGGGATTGGGTTCGGGCTGCTGGTTCTGCTGAACATTGGGATCGGTCGTCAGAGCTGGCTTCGCCCCATCCTGGGCAAAAGCCCCCTGAACAAAAGCTCCCTGAACAAAAGCAACCGGGGCCAGCAGCACGGCGACCGCGATGATCGATAGGGGAAGGCGCATGATCGGCTCCTTGCCGCAACAGGGATTTCTTCCCTGACAACATGCTCTTCGCTGGAAGGTTGCCTGCGCCGAATCCGCCTCTCGACCGTTGTCTTTGGTATGGACGTTCCTCTTCCCTCTCCCAAACCCCAGGCCGAGCGTCTGGCCGTGGGCATCGTCGCTGAACGGCGCCGCATCGACCATCCCTGGCCAACGGAGCGGTGGACAATCGTCGCCGCGCTTGTCGGCGAGCCGGAGGCAAGACCGTGGACGGTGCTGACGAAGGGAGAGACCTGGACGCGCTATTACGCCGGCAACGCCGAAGTGACGCTGTTTCGCAGCGAAGCCGAAAACTACAAACGCAATTTGGACAGCCCCAACCCCACGCTCTACGTCATCCTGCGCCATTCCGCCCAGCCGCCGGGCATCACCTTGCTGACGGTCACGGTCGATCCCGGTGAGATCGACACCCATGCGGACTCCGGGAATGACCTGATCGAGACGCTGCCCTTGCCGCCCGCCATCGCCGCCTGGATGCAGGCCTTCGTCAACCAGCACTACGTCGCCCACCCCTTCCACAAGCGCCAGCGTGACCGCGCCGATCCCGAAGCGCTGGCCACCCATCGCCCTGCATCAGGGAAGACCCGCCATGAGTGAACAGGAGAGATTCCTCAACCGCTGGTCACGGCTGAAACAGCAGCCGGTAAAGCAACCGCTTGCCGAATCCGACGCCGTATCGCCCGAAACCCCTCCCTGCACGGACCCCGCCACAGATCTCTCCACCCTGCCGCCGCTCGACACGCTGGGGGCCGACAGCGATTACACCCCCTTCCTCAACGTCGGCGTGCCGGAAGAGCTGCGGTGCATGGCCTTGCGCAAGGCGTGGGCCAGCGATCCGGCCATCGCCGGATTCCGGGGCTTTGCCGAGTATGATTGGGATTGCAACGCGCCAGGCTATGGCCAGCTCTTGCCCATCGACGACATCCAGCGCCTGTGCGACGCGGTGTTCGGTGACGAACCCGCTCCGCCGCCCCCTCCGCGGATTGAAGACACTCCCATCGTCGTGGCGGAAACGGAGGAGGAGAGTTCAGCGGTGGAACAGCAGCCCTCACGCTCTGTTGAAACAAAACAGGGATATCGCGATGAGCTGTGAGGACCGATGGACGCTCTTGCGCGGCCCAGCCTGCTGGACGAAACCGACACCGTTCGTGTCCGGCTCTATACGCTTCTGGCGCAGATGCTCGCCAAGCCGCCGCCAGCGCGTTTGCTGGAGACGCTGGCCGATCTTGGCCATGACGAATCACCGCTGGGGCAAGCGTTGGGCGCGCTTGGCAGGGCGGCGGCCACGACCCCCACACAGGCGGCGGAACGGGAATTCAACGCCCTGTTCATCGGCGTCGAGCGCGGCGAACTGGTTCCCTACGCCTCCTATTACCTGACCGGCTTCCTCCACGACCGCCCCTTGGCCCGCCTGCGCCAGGATATGGCGGCGCTGGGGGTCGAGCGCGCAACGGGGGTGTCTGAGCCGGAAGATCATATCGCGGCGCTGTGCGAGATGATGGCTGGCCTGATCAGCGGCGGCTTCGGGATCCCCGCTAGCGAAGACCAGCAACAGCGTTTCTTCGCGGACCACCTGGCCCCATGGGCCGTCCGCTTCTTCACCGACCTGGAGCAAAACCCCGCCGCCGCGCTGTACCGACCCGTCGGGACGCTCGGGCGGCTGTTTTCAACCATCGAAACCAAGGCCTGCAGCACCCAATAAACCCGAGAGGGAGGCAGAGATGAACCATGACGCCCCCATCAAACGGCGCGAAATCCTGAAAACCATGGGCCTCATCGCCGGAACGGCCACCGCCCTTCCGGTGATCGCCGGCGTGGCCAAGGCGACGGAAACCCCGCTTGAGCAGGCCAAGCCCCGCTACCGCGAGAACGATCACGTCAAGCGCTTCTACGCGCTCAACCGCCTCTGACGGCGAAGGTTTTCATCATGTTGATCAAGCGCCTCTCCGGTACGGCGGCCCACCGCTCCCTATCGAACGCCCTTACTCTTCCAGGCGGCGCGCTCAGCCGACGCCGCTTCTTCCAGAACTCCGGCCTCGCCGCCGGGGCGCTGGCGGTCGTCGGCGCGCTGCCCGCCGCGATGATCCGCAAGGCCGAGGCCGGCCCGCTCCTGCCCGATGTCGAGACGATAACGCGCAAGAACATCTGCACGCATTGTTCGGTCGGCTGCACGGTCATCGGCGAGGTGCAGAACGGCGTGTGGACCGGCCAGGAACCGGGTTGGGACAGCCCGATCAACCAAGGGGCGCACTGCGCCAAAGGGGCTTCGGTGCGGGAGCTGACACACGGCGACCGGCGGGTGAAATACCCGCTGAAGCTGGTGGACGGCGACTGGAAACGCCTCTCCTGGGACCAAGCCATCGAAGAGATCGGCACGGCTTTGCAAGAGATTCGCCAAACCTCGGGACCGGACGCGGTGTTCTGGTTGGGTTCGGCCAAATTCTCTAACGAGGGGTCTTATCTCTACCGCAAGCTGGCGGCGTTCTGGGGCACCAACAACGTCGATCATCAGGCGCGTATCTGCCATTCCACCACCGTCGCCGGCGTGGCCAACACCTGGGGCTACGGCGCGATGACCAACTCCTACAATGATTTGCAAAATTCAAAGGCGATTTTGCTGGTGGGAGGCAACCCGGCCGAGGCGCATCCCGTGTCGATGCAGCATTTGCTGCGCGGCGTCGAGCGCAACCGCGCCCCCTTCATCGTCATCGACCCGCGTTTCACCCGCACCGCCGCGCACGCCACCGACTATGTGCGGATCAGGCCCGGCACCGACATTGCGGCGGTGTGGGGTCTCCTCTGGCACATCTTCGAGAACGGCTGGGAGGATAAGGAATACATCCGCCAGCGCGTCTACGGCATGGATGAGGTCCGCGCCGAGGTGAAAAAATGGCCCCCCCAGGAGGTTGAGCGCGTCACCGGCATCCCCGGCGAGCAACTCAAGCGTATCGCCGAGACCATCGCCAAGAACAAGCCCTCCACCGTGATCTGGTGCATGGGCATCACCCAGCACTCGGTCGGCACCTCCAATGTGCGCGCCCTGTCGATCCTGCAACTGGCCTTGGGCAACATCGGCGTTGCGGGGGGCGGGGCCAACATCTACCGCGGCCATTGCAACGTGCAGGGCGCCACTGATTTCGGCCTCGACGTCTCCACCCTCCCCTCCTACTACGGCCTGGCGGAAGGGGCGTGGAAGCATTTCTGCCGCGTCTGGGACGTGGATTATGAATGGATGAAGGGCCAGTTCGCCTCCAAGGAGCTGATGGAGACCAAGGGCATCCCGACCACCCGCTGGTTCGACGCGGTGCTGGCGAAGAAAGAGGAGATCGACCAGCCCAGCCCGCTCCTGGCCATGCTGTGCTTCGGCCACGGCGGCAACACCGTGACCCGCATGCCGGACATGATAAAGGGGCTTGAGGCGCTGAAGCTTCTGGTCGTCGCCGACCCGCACCCGACCACCTTCGCCGCTATCTCCGACCGGCGCAACGGCACCTATCTCCTGCCGGCCTGCACGCAATTCGAGACTTCGGGATCGCGCACCTGCTCCAACCGCTCCATGCAATGGGGCGAGAAGATCGTCGAGCCGATCTTCGAGTCGAAGGACGACTACGAGATCATGTATTTGCTGGCCCGCAAGCTGGGCTTCGCCGACAAGCTGTTCCAGCACATCACGGTCGAGGGCACGAAGCCGGTAGCGGAAGACATCCTGCGGGAGATGAACCGTGGCTGCATCTCCACCGGCTACACCGGCCAATCGCCGGAGCGCCTCAAGCTGCACATGAAGAATCAGGCGGACTTCGACAAGATCACCTTGCGGGCCGATAAGGGACCCTGCGCCGGCGAGTATTACGGCCTGCCCTGGCCATGCTGGGGTCATCCCGAGTTGAAGCACCCCGGCAGCGCCATCCTCTACGACACTTCCAAACACGTGATGGATGGGGGCGGCGTCTTCCGGGCCCGTTTCGGCATCGAGCGCAACGGCGTATCCCTGCTGGCCGAGGGTTCTTCCTCCAAGGGCGCGGAGATCCAGGACGGCTACCCGGAATTCACCATGGCCGTCATGAAAAAGCTCGGCTGGGACCGGGACCTGACGCCTGAGGAGATGCGCGTCATCCAGGCCGTCGGCGGCGACAAAATCGACGAGGTGAGCTGGCAGACCGATTTGTCCATGGGCATCATTCGTGTGGCGCTCAAGCACGGCTGCGTGCCGCACGGCAACGCCAAGGCGCGGGCCGTCGCCTGGAACCTTCCCGACCCGGTGCCGGTGCACCGCGAGCCGATTTACTCACCGAAGCCGGAACTGGTGAAGATTTACCCGGCCATCGACGACCGCCGTGACTTCCGTCTGGTGCAACTGGCGAAATCCCTGCAATTCCGGGTCGCCGAAAAGAACCTGCACGCAACATTCCCGATGATCCTGACCTCCGGTCGTCTGGTCGAATACGAGGGCGGGGGTGAGGAGACACGCTCCAACCGCTGGCTGGCTGAACTTCAGCAGACCATGTTCGCCGAGATCAACCCCAAGGACGCGGAGCGGCTGGGCATCAAGGAGGGCGCCGATGTCTGGGTCTATGGCGCGGAGAACGGCAGCAAAGCCAAGGTCCGCGCCCTGGTCACCGAGCGCATCGGACAGGGCGCCGTCTTCATGCCCTTCCACTTCTCCGGCCATTGGCAGGGGGAGGACCGGCGCAAACACTACCCACCGGGCGCCGACCCCATCGTCCTGGGAGAGTCGGCCAACAGCGTGACCACCTATGGCTACGATCCCGTGACCTTCATGCAAGAGACCAAGGTCACGCTCTGCCGCGTCGAACCGGCGTAAGGCCCCTCAAGGAAGGACACCCATCATGCCCCGCATGAAGTTCCTGTGCGACGCCGAACGCTGCATCGAATGCAACGCCTGCGTCACCGCCTGCAAGAACGAGCACGAAGTCCCCTGGGGCATCAACCGCCGCCGCGTGGTGACGCTGGATGACGGCAAGCCCGGTGAGCGGTCGATCTCCATGGCGTGCATGCACTGCACCGACCCGCCCTGCGCCGCCGTCTGCCCGGTGGAATGCATCTACCAGACCAAGGACGGGGTGGTTTTGCATGACAAGGACCTGTGCATCGGCTGCGGCTATTGCTTCTACGCCTGCCCGTTCGGCGCCCCGCAGTTTCCGCAGACTTCCAACTATGGCGGGCGCGGCAAGATGGACAAATGCACCTACTGCGCCGGTGGCCCGGAAGACGACATCACCCCGGCTGAATACCAGAAATACGGCTCCAACCGTCTGGCCGAAGGCAAGCTGCCGCTGTGCGCCGAAATGTGTTCGACCCGCTCGCTGATGGCGGGCGACGGCGACGTGCTGGAGGATATCTACAAAGAGCGCGTGGTGCGGCGCGGCTATGGCTCCGGCGCGTATGGATGGGCCACCGCCTATGCGGCTGACAAGGACGCCACCCTGCTGGGGAGGAAGGGATGACCATCGTCAGCCGCCTTCTGCTGGTCGTGTTTTTGATGCTGGCCGCCGCCTCCATGGCGCAGGCGCAGGCGGAGATCACCCAAGCGCCCAGCCAGGCGCAGATCAACCAGACGCCTGGGCAGGCTATCCCGGCCACCAAGGATCAGGTGCAGATCTACACCCCACCGCAAAGCCAGATCATCGGTCGCGTCAGCATCCCCGATGAAAAAGCGGCGGTGTTGATCCAGCCCGAAGGACGGGTGTGGCGGGTGTTCCGCACCACCACGCTGCGCACGGTGGCTGGCGTGTCGATCCTCGGCATGTTCGTGCTGCTGGCGCTGTTCTACCTCATCCGTGGGACGATCCACATCGAAGGCGGGCGGTCTGGACGCCGCGTCCTGCGCTTTGGCTCGCTCGACCGCTTCGCCCACTGGATGACGGCGATCAGTTTTCTTGTCCTGGCGTTGACCGGGCTGATCGTGACCTTCGGTCGCCCCTTGCTCATCCCGCTGGTCGGGCTCAACGCCTTCGCGATGGTGGCGGAAAACGCCAAGCTGGCCCATAATTTCTTCAGCGCGCCGCTGGTGTTGGGCATCGTGCTGATCCTTGTGCTGTGGGTCCGCGACAACATCCCGGAAAAAGACGACATCACCTGGCTGCGCAGCTTCGGCGGGCTGTTCTCAAAGAAGAGCAAGCCGCCGGAAGCCGGGCGCTTCAACGCCGGCCAAAAAGGCATCTTCTGGGGGGTGGTGCTGGGCGGCGGCGCGCTGGCGGCGACCGGCTTCATGATGCTGACCCCCTTCGCCTTCACCGGCATCCTCGGCATGCAGATCGTGCATGTGATCCACGGCGTGCTGGCCGCGTTGATGATCGCGCTGATCATCGCCCACATCTACATCGGCTCCCTTGGCATGGAGGGCGCCTTCGAGGCCATGGGCTCCGGCGAGGTGGACGAAAACTGGATCAAGGACCACCACCACCGCTGGTACAAGGAGCAACACGCGGCGAAGCGCGCCAAGAGCGGCTCCGGCTTCGGCCAACGCCCGGCGGAATAGCCTCGCCCCAACCGGCGCGTCATGGCGGACGCCGCCGCCCTTCGGGTGGCGCTTGCAGATATGCGGGCCTTGCCGCCCGAAGGCCTTTCCGCGGGGCGAAGACGCTCAGTGAAGACAGGTTGTGATGCGAAGACTTTCGCATTCCAGGTTAACGCGACAAGGCCTCACTCCACACATATATTTTTGGAACGTTTCTAAATTGAGCGGTGTTGTCGGGGGTGTAGGCGTTGCATAAGCCCCCACCCAGCACGGCGCAAGGATGAACACCCAAGTTCAAGCAATAAAATAAACAGAGTTACACGGATCACCAGTACGAGCCCC
>JAVBJZ010000047.1:0-112987 GCA_031546725.1 Azospirillum sp. | reverse complement strand
TCCCTTCCGCCCTCGTTCGATAGAGGCGAAACACCAGGATCTAAGCTCAAATCGATGGAAGCAACTGTAATGCTAATGCTGTCTTTTGGGCGATCTTGCTGTCTTTAAAGACTGAACCAGCGCCCTTCTTGGTGATGTGTTCGGGGTTGGAGCCGACCCGCGCGAACCCTGTCACACCACCCCCGTGAGGAACAGCCGCCCGATCCACCCATCCTTGGGAGGAGCACCCGTTACGGTATCCAAGCAACCACAGACGGCCTGCCCTTATACTTGCCAAATCATTAACGCTAAATCATTGGCTTCTTATCGCCGCCTATTCGACGGCTAATAAGAGTAGCCTAACTTTTACTACTAACACACGTGATTATAGTTTTTTGTTAACCATAAAAGCCGTAGTTTCGCCCTGCCTTTTAGCGCAGCAGCGCCTCTTCCCAACGCAGCGCGCTGCGGATGATTCCTTCCAGGTCGTCGTGCACCGGGGCCCAACCCACGGTTTGCCGCAGCAGCGTGGAATCCGCCACCAGTTCCGGCGAGTCACCGGCGCGACGGCCCTCGATATCGACGGGAAGGGAGCGACCGATCACCCGCTCGATGGTTTCCAGGATCTGTTTTACCGAATAGCCGCGCCCATAGCCGCAGTTGGCGATGAAGGACTCGCCCCCGTCCAGCAGATAGGCCAGCGTCTGCACATGAGCGGCCGCGAGATCGGTGACGTGGATGTAGTCGCGGATGCAGGTCCCATCCATGGTCGGATAATCGTCGCCAAAGACCGACATGCGCGGACGCGAGCCCAGCGCTGTCTGACAGGCGACCTTGATCAGATGCGTGGCGAAGCGGGAGGATTGGCCGGCGCGTCCAGCGGGATCAGCCCCGGACACATTGAAATAGCGCAGGCAAGCGTACCGCAGCCCGTGCGCCGCCGCCGCATCGGCCAGCATCCGCTCGGTCATCAGCTTCGAGGCGCCATAGGGATTGAGTGGATTCGGTGGCGCACTCTCCGTGATCGGCGTCACATCCGGAGCCCCGTACACGGCGGCGGTTGAGGAAAATAGAAAAACCCGCACCCCCGTGGCCACGCAGGCGCCGAGCAGGGCGTGGCTGTTGACCGTGTTGTTACGGTAGTAGTCCAGCGGCTTTTCCACCGATTCCGGGACGACGATGCTGCCGGCGAAATGCATCACCGCGGACACGTCGAACCGGCGGATCGCCTCCCCCACCGCCACGCTGTCGCCGACATCCGCCTGGATGAAAGCCGCGCCCGTCGGCACGGCCTGACGGCGACCGCTGGACAGATCATCGACCACCACGACCTGATAGCCGGAATCCAGCAGAGCGAACGCCGCGTGACTGCCGATGTAGCCGGCCCCACCCGTAACAAGAACGGTTTTTTTGCCCAAATCCACTCTCCTGTTCCTCTCCATCAGGCGCCGACTCTCTCATCGCTCACATCGGCCATCGCTCATATCGGCGGGAGTCAGCCGAAAGCGTGTTTCGACCGCCGCACCGGGAGCCAGCACTATACCACCCACCGATTCCCGGTCCATATCCCCAAGGTTGAGCCAGTCCGTGCAGTTGCCCACCGGCTCCAGACAGAAGAAATCCTCGTGCGCAGGGGTATAGATGACCAAAAAATCCAAGGGTGCGTCGGCGGTCAAGCGCAACGCCGCCCTCCGCTCGGGCCAGTGAACCGTCGCAGCGCGATCCCACCCCGTGAAATTGTTGTCCAAGGCGGCGTCGGCGACGCGCAAGCCGGTGGCAAGGCGATCGGTGATCCAGTTGCGCTCCAGACGGGTGGGCATCACCTCGGCGTCGATGGACCACACAGAGTCCACCCCAGCGGTGATCGTCACCTCCGGCGTGCGTGGCAGATGCGGATGATGGCCAAGGCCAAGCGGCATCGCCCTCGCCCCCCGGTTGGTCACTGTCAGACAGACGGTCAGGCCACGCGCGGTCAGCTCGAAATTCTGCTGCGCTGTGTAAGCGAAGGGCCATTCATCCGGCTGGTGCTCGTACCGCAACACCACCATCGCCGGTCCCTGTTCAACGACGGCCCAGGGGCGACGCCAGGCGTGCCCGTGCATCGCATGATGCGCAATGGCGGCGTCGGGCGGTAACCGCACCTCCACCCCATCGAAGCAAAAGCGGCCGTCGCGCAGCCGGTTGCAAAATGGAATCAGCGGAAAGCTCGCCATACCCAAGGGATCACGCGCCGCCAGCGCCTCTGGAGTCGCCGGGCGCAGCCAGTCAATGGCCTGCCCACGGTGCAGGCCGGAGAAGCGCGTGATCGAACCACCGATCTCCGGCGCCACACCCAGCGTCAGGGAGCCGGCGGAGAGCGTGATAATCCGGGGAAAACCGGGAGGAAAACGGGTCGGCATGCTGGCTGTATCCTCAAAAGAAAACCGGATGCCGGAACCGTTTATCTTTCCACCGGGGGGGTGACGCGGATGGCGGTGATCTGGTGGCGCTGGCGGCGCAAAATTTCAAAGCGGAAACCATAGAAGGTAAACATTTGGCCGATTTCAGGAATGCTCCGCGCCTCGTGCAGCACCAGCCCGGCGATCGTCGACGCCTTATCGTCCGGCAGCCGCCATTCAAATTCGCGATTCAGGTCGCGGATCGTCACCCAGCCATCGATGATGTACGAACCATTGGGTTGCGGCTTCACGCCGGCGACGTTGACGTCCAACTCGTCGGAGATGTCACCGACGATTTCCTCCAGGATGTCTTCCAGCGTCACCACGCCCATCAGGCTGCCATACTCATCCACCACCAAGGCGAAGTGCTCGCGCCGTTGTCGAAACGCCTGAAGCTGGTCAAGCAGCGTCGTGGTGTCCGGGATGAACCAGGGCGCCGCCGCCAGCGCCGCGACATCCAATTGGTCGACCTGCCCACCCTGGGCGCGCACCTCGCGCAGCAGGGCCTTGGCGTGCAGCACGCCGACGATGTTGTCGGGATCATCCTTCCACACCGGCAAGCGGGTGTACGGGCTGGCCAGCACCTCATCGACAATCCCTGCCGGCGGCTGCCCCCCGTCGATGAGCGACAGGGTGCGGCGGTGGGTCATGATGTCGGACACCGGCACCTCAGCCAGATCGAGGATGGAGCGCAGCATGGCGCGCTCATGCCGGACTTCCTCCGTCTCGGCGGTTTCCTCACCACGGTGCAACTCGATGGCCCCGCGCAACTCTTCGGCGGAATCCCCAACCGATACCTGCCTGATGTTGCTGCCAAACAGGCGCAGGATAAGGGCGACGATCCATTCCACCGTCGCGGCGATGGGGCTGAGCAGAGCCACCGCGCCGCGCACCGCCGGCGCCAGCGCCAGCGCCGAGCGGTCGGCATGGTTGATAGCGTAGGTCTTGGGCATCACCTCGGCGAAGATGACGATCAAGGCGGTCATGCCGATGGTGGCGTAGGCCACGCCATGCTCACCGAACAGGCCAATCAACACCGAGGTCGCCAGCGACGAAGCCAGGATGTTGACCGCGCTGTTGCCCAGCAACAGCGCGCCGATCAGCCGTTCCTTATCCGCGCGCAGCCGGTTGACCAGGCGGGCCCGGCGATTGCCTTCCTGCTCCATCTGGTGCATGCGCGGCCGCGACGCGCCGGTCAGCGCCGTCTCCGCCCCGGCGAAAAATGCCGACAGCGCAAGCAGCAGGATCACCGCCCCGCATAAGATCCACAAGGTCAGGTTGTCGTGCGGGTCTACGCCGAAGTCCAGCGTCTTCTCCATGGCGGGGGTGCTCGCGTCAGATCAGATGGTTTATGATGAGGATCACGCGGCGACCGCGTCTTCGATCAGCGCGCGCACCGCCACGGGGTCGACGTCGCGCAGGGTGAAGGCTTGGCCGACGCCACGGGCAAGAATGAAGGTGATGCGGCCATCCTTGACTTTCTTGTCTTTGGCCATCGAAGCGATCAATTCGTCCACATCCCAGGCCATGCCCGGCACGTCCGTCGGACTGACCGGCAAGCCGACGGCCTTGAGATGGGCCCGCACCCGCGCGGCGTCCGCGGCGGGGCACAGGCCAAGCCGAACAGAAAGATCAAAGGCCAGCACCATGCCAATGGACACGCCTTCTCCGTGCAGCAGGCGGGCGCCGAAACCAGCCGCCGCCTCCAGCGCATGGCCAAAGGTGTGGCCGAGGTTGAGAAGCGCCCGGTCGCCGCTTTCCCGCTCATCAGCGCCGACGATGGCGGCCTTGGCCCGGCAGCTTTCGGTCACCGCGTAGCGGCGCGCCGCCCGAGAGACACTGTCTGGATTGCCGTCCACCACGCGGGCGCCGTTCTCCTCCAGCCAATCCCAGAACGCCGGCAAGCGGATCAAGCCGTATTTCGCCACCTCGGCATAGCCCGCCAGCACCTCGCGCCGGGGCAGCGTGTCGAGCGTCGCCGTATCGGCGATGACCAGCCGGGGCTGGTGGAAGGCGCCGACAAGATTCTTACCGTGCCGGGTGTTGATGCCGGTCTTGCCGCCAACCGAGCTGTCGACCTGGGAAAGCAGGGTGGTCGGCGCCTGCACGACATCGATGCCGCGTAGCGCGATGGCGGCGGCAAAGCCCGTGATGTCGCCGATAACCCCGCCGCCCAGCGCCACCAGCACGGTCGACCGTTCGATGCCGCCGCCAAGAAGGGCCTCCATCAGGTGTTCGAGATGACCGAAATTCTTGGTCTTCTCGCCGGCCGGCAGAAGGATGGAGGCGGCGGGTTCAATCCCCGCCCCCCGCAACGCGCGCTCCAGAGTGGGGAGGTGCAGCGGCGCCACGGTCTCATCCGTGACCAGGATGGGCGCCCTGCCCTGCGTGATCGCAGCAATATGTGGTCCCGCCTCGGCCAGGACGCCGTCACCCACCAGGATGTCGTAGCTGCGCGCGCCCAACGCGACCCGCACGGTCTCGGTGCTCATGAATCGTTACTCCTGCGCGTGAACGGCACGGGGGCGCGTTTGGCGAATGGGGTGGCCGAAATGGTCTTCCAGCGCCTCGATGACGCGCTCAACCGTGTATTCAGGGGGGTTTTCGTCGCTTTCCACCGTCAAATCCGCCTCGGCGTAGATGGGATAGCGCTGTTCTATCAGGGTGGACAGAATGGTGCGGGGATCACCCTTCTTCAGAAGCGGGCGATGGTTGCGCCGGGCGGTGCGCGCCAACAGAATGTCCAACTCCGCGCGCAACCATACCGAGACGCCGTACCGACCGATCAACGCACGGGTTTCAGCGGCCATAAAGGCCCCGCCACCGGTCGCCAGGATGTGCACCGGGCGCTCCATCAAGAGGCGCGCGATGATTCTGCGTTCGCCGGAACGGAACACCACCTCGCCGTCACGGGCAAAAATCTCTTCGATGGAGCAGCCAGCCGCCGCCTCGATCTCCGTGTCGGCGTCCACAAAGGGCAAGCCAAGCTTATTGGCGAGGCGGCGACCGATGGCGCTTTTGCCAGCCCCCATCAGCCCCACCAGAATGACCGTTTTCGGTAGGGCGATCATGGACGAGACGGTCTTCGGCAAACGCACCCCCAGGGAATCAAGGCTACGAAATCAAGGTGGGAAACGCGCCGCTGTTGCGCCGCATTCCCGCCAGGGCTAAAATGGCGCATCGCTCGGCTGTCGACTGGATGGCCCGCGTGATGTTAACATAAAAGCGCTCCTTTGTTCCAACCGCTACGGATTCTACGCCGTGCTGCGCCCAAAAACGCGTTTTTCTTCCCCTGTCGGTTCGTCGCGCTCCTTGAAGGTCCGCGCGCTTACCGCCGCCCTTGTGCTGGTGTTTCTGGTGGTGGGGGGCGGTCTTATCACCCTTGGCAGCTGGGATCTGCCGGCGCCGTCGAAGACGGTCGAGAAAGTCGTCCCGGATGCGCGCTTTCCGCGCTGATCCTTTCCTCACCATCCCCTTCGGTCGAAGCGCCGCTCTGGCCGTAACTTTTCTGGCTATGGCTTTGATGATCGCCGCGCTGGCGGCATCCCCGGTGGTGGCGCAGCCACAGGGATTTAGCCGATCCGCCCCCCCTCCGGTCACGACGCCGTCAGACGATTCGACCGCCGATTCGGCCCTCTCGGACCCGGACGGCGCTGGCCTTCTTGGTCCACAGAACGGTGGGCTGGGGCCCCGGCTGTGGCAGGGCGCGTCACGCGCTGACGTTCTGCGCCTGCTGCTGGAACTGCCGACCGCCATGCCGTCGCCCGCCGGGCGCGCCCTCATGCGCCGCCTGCTGCTGTCCGACGCCGACGCCCCTCAACCCGCGCCAGGCGAGCCGCCGCCGTCGCGCGGTTTTGGCGCCTTGCGCGTTGCGGCGCTGGCCGCGCTGGGTGACCCCCGCGGCGCACGGGATCTTGCCGCCAAACTGCCCAATGCACTGGCTGATGAAGCGACCGCACGCGCCCTGATTGACGCCCAGCTTCTGCACGGCGCGCTTGATTGCCCATGGGCGAATACGCTGGGCAAGCCGTTTTCCAGCCTTTTCTGGCGTCATCTGGCGCTGTTCTGCCAGCTTCACGACCAGGACCAGAATGGCGCACGCCGCGCCCTTGATCGACTGGGCGCCGAGTCAGGCGGCCTTGACGACCCATCGCCGCTGCTGCTCGCCATGATGCGGCGGGCTGGGGCGCCGATGCCGGGAGATGTGACGACGCTCGATCCCGCGCGGCTTGCCATGGTCGCGCGCCTCAGGACCGACGCGGTGACCCACCTCACCGCCACCGAACGGGCCGCCACCGCGCTGTACCTCGACGCCAAAACATTGCAGGACGCCTATCAGACCGCGCCGGCCACAGATGAAGAGCAATACCGCCTCAAGGATCTGGCGGCGCGCGAGCGCGGGCCACGAGTGCGCGGCCTCGTCCAGCAAGCCTTCTCCGGCGCCATGGGCGGCAAGCGGCGGTTGATGCTGGCGTCGTTGGCGCTTGACCTGCTTGACCCTCCCATGTGGGTCGGGCCGCCGGGCGCGACGGTCGCCGCCATGCTCGACACCCTTACCGTGAACGCCGAAGCGGCGGCGCTCGCGCCGAACGCCGTTCGCCTCTATGAGGCGCAGGGACGCCCTGATCAGGCCCGGCGCTGGCGTGATCTGGCGGCGCGCACCAACGCCAAGGCCCGGCTGTGGCCCCTGGTCGTGGTGTACACCCCAACCGCGCCCGGCCTGTCACAATGGTTGAACGACGCCCTGAAAGACGCCGATTCGGCAACCGAAGAGCGCGTCGCCGGCGCCCTCTTCCTCCTTGAAGAACTCGGCGCTGAGATCCCGAACGCGGCGTTGAAGCGCGTCGATGCTGAACCGACGGCGCTGCCGGGCGATCCGCAGCGCTGGAGTCGCTTGGATGAAGCCGCCAAAGAAGGCCGTGTCGGCGAAACCCTTCTCCTGGCGCTGGTGCTGATCGGGGAAGCCGGACCAGCCGACGCACCACCGGCGGCGCTGGCGCCCATCGTCCGGGCGCTGCGCCGTATCGGACTGGACGGTGAGGCCCGCGCGCTGGCGCGCGAGGCCATCGCCGCGCAAGGGCTTTGAGCATTATGGGGCTTTGATCGCTATGATTGGGACGTTATGACTGGCCGTGGCCGCCCCCGCAAACCCCGCCCGGCGTCAGCTGTGCCGCAGCTGGAAAACTTCCTCGACATGCTGATGGCCGAGCGTGGGGCCGCGCTCAACACCCGCCAGGCTTATGAACGTGACCTGTCCGACGTGGCGCTGTGGCTGGCGCCGCGCGGCGTGACGCTTGACCGCGCCAGCACCGATGATTTGCGCGCCTATCTGATGCAGCTTTCGGTCGATGGCGGTGAAGCGCCGATGCCCCGCACCATCGCCCGGCGGTTGTCGGCGTTGCGGCAGTTCTTCCGTTTCCTGGTTTCCGAGGGGCGGCGGGTTGACGATCCCGCCTCCGCCCTGGACAGCCCCAAGCAAGGCCGCCCGCTGCCCAAGATCCTGAGCGAGGCGGAGGTCGAACGGATGATCGGCGTCGCCCATACCCTCGGGGGTCCAGACGGCCTGCGGCTGGCGGCCCTTTTAGAGATTCTGTACGCGACGGGCCTGCGCGTGTCCGAGTTGGTGGGGCTGCCGCTGTCGGCGCTTCTGCGCGATGGCCGCGGGCTGATCGTGCGCGGTAAGGGCGGCAAGGAACGCATGGTGCCGCTGACCGACCCCGCGCGGGCCGCCATAACCGCCTATCTGCCGGTGCGCGCCACTTTTTTGGTGCCTGAACGCGGGGCGGAGCAGGCGCGTTTCCTGTTTCCCTCCCGCAAAACGGCGGGCGGGTATCTGACGCGGCAGCGTTTTGCCCTGCTGCTCAAGGATCTTGCCATCACCGCCGGCATCGACCCGGAAAAGGTCAGCCCGCACGTGCTGCGTCACGCCTTCGCCACGCATCTCATCGACCATGGCGCCGACCTGCGCTCGGTGCAAAAGATGTTGGGGCATGCCGACATCGCCACCACACAGATTTACACCCATGTGGTCGCTGAACGCCTGCGCAAGGTCGTCACCAGCCACCACCCGCTGGCTCGACGGAAGATCCGAGACGAATCGGGGAACTGATTGTGACCTGGCGTGGTCACAATCAGGCCATCACGCAAGAATACGCAGAGCCGTGGAGGCCCCAGTATTCGGGACGCTCGTCACAAACCCCTCATTCGGGAGCCCGCTCGCGTCTGATGCGCTGCTTGACGGGCTCCCCATGGTTTTTTCCAGTTCCACGACTTGTTTTTGCATGGCGTCAAGCGCCTTTTGGCCGGCTTTCGCATCGGGATCGTTGGGATTTTTTGCCTTCAGCTTGCGGATGGCGTCTTCGAGCAAGCTCTTGATTCCAAGGGCGGCGTCCTTGAATTTTTCCAGGACTTCCTGTTCAGAGCTGTTTTTTTTGACTTGAGTTTCGATCTGCTCCGCGCCGTCTCGATAGGTCTGGATAATCTTCTGCCGGAGAGCGTCTTGATCGACACCCGCAACAGCGCTCATCGCGGCGCTGTCTTGGGAATCGAGTGAATCCGGTTTGGATGGCTGAGAGGCCTCAGGAACTGAATCATTGCCTGCCGCAGGCGCTGTCTGAGTGTTTGCGTTGTCAGCCTCCGACGCATCTGGCGACGAATCAGCGGTAGACGAATCAGCGGTCGGCGAATCGGAAGAAGACGCCGACTCGGCCGGCGCCACATCCACCGAAGGAATCGCGACCGGCGCGGCGCTGCTTCCACCCCCGCTACCGCCGCCTTCCAGCTTGAGGGCCAGCGCGTAATCCTTGGCGGCGGCGCGAAGCTCCTCGGCCAGAAATTTGGCCTGACGCAGAATGGCTTTCGGATCCTTGATGAGGCCACTGAATTTGCGCAGCACTTTCAGCATCTCGCGCACCCGGTTGAGCCTTTGAAGCGCGGCGCTCTTGCGTGCGTTGATGCTGTCTGACTGCGTCTGTTTCAGGGTGGTGAGGGCGTTGGCGGCCTTTTCGTCGCCCTTGCCGAAAGAGTTCACCACGCTCTGTGGCGAGGGAGCGACGAGCGCCGTAGCCATCGCTGAAGATTTAAGGGAGTCCTTGGCGGCGTTATACCGCAGCAGGGCGAGGGCATTGCTTGCCGTCGCCCCCGAAGTGCTGATCGTGCTCATTCTAAGCCCCGTGCATCTGATTTAACGAGCCGATTCACGCACCCGCCCTTTTGGGCCGATCACGATCTGCTCTGTAGAGACAAACAAACGAATTATGCTGAATTTTCTTGATTTGCACACTCAAAAAGAAGAGTGGGCGCGGGAATCCGTTCGTCAAATCAAAACTCGATAACCCCGACAGCCGCACAGAAAAGGCTGGCGTCATCGTTGGCGTACACCGGGTTTCTATACTCCACGCTTGCCGGGTTCCGGCCACCACCAACGGAATCGGCATCGCAGGCGACCGGCGCCTCGAACGGCGTGCCGAGGAACGGGTTGCCAACGCCATGCCCGGCGCGCGCATGCCCCTCCTCGGTCGCGGCGCGGCGGTAATAGGAGGTGGTGAGCACCCGCACCGCCGACGTCAGCGTCACGCTCATCTCCGCACGCTCGACACCCTTGCGGCGCGCCTGCTCTTCGAGACGCAGGTCGATGGCGCCGCACAGCTCATCGATCGTTTGTCCTTCGCGCTGGGCGATGTCCCCCAGCGCGTCCCACATGGACGGTTCAAGACGTATGCTGGTTCGATGGCCGCCAATCATGATGTTTTGGCTTTTCAGGGGCGCGACCTCGACAGAAGCCGGCCTTGTCCGCTTTTTTGGACCGCGTTTCGCCACCATAAGCAGCGCTCTCCCCAATAGCGTCCAGACGAAGAAAATGTCTTGGCACGACAAATATATGGCGCAGCCGGCATTGTACTAAACCCAAAGCTTCTTGCAACCTTTGCTTTTTTCCTTGGCTATAACGCACGCTGATTGCATGCATACATATTCACTCTCAACCAAAATCAGGTCAGCGCTCTTCCTGCGGCGTTAAAGTCGTCAAGGTAAGGGCATGAACCCGTTCATTCATTTCATCTTTAAGCAGCGTATAAACCATACGCTGACGCTCGACCCGCGACTTGCCTGCAAAGGATGAGGCCACGATGGTGACATGGAAGTGCGACTCGCCCTCGGGATGGGCGCCTGCGTGCCCGATATGACGATGGGATTCGTCAACGATGTCCAGCCGCTCCGGGGCCAAGGCATCGGTCAATTTCCGCTGCATGCGTTCGCTGTACGTCATGGAGGCGCCTTATCCAAAATCTGTTCCAGCGACAGGTGTGTGTCGGGCAAGACCCTGTGTCAAGCCATCCGGGGCGCCGATGATGAGCCAAGCCGATTCCCTCGTCCCGTTTCAACGCGCGCGCTTGCCAGGGGGCGGTCGCCCTCCCATACTCAGCCGATGCAGCGCAACCGTGCCCATTCCACCACCCATCACGACTTCGCCCCACGGGCCACCGTGCGTCGATGCGATCATTCGGGCTGCACCGATGAAGGCGAATACCGCGCGCCAAAGGCGCGCAACCAGCTGAACGAGTATTTCTGGTTCTGTTTGAACCATGTGCGCGAATACAACAAGGCCTGGGACTATTACGCGGGCATGGACCCCGACCAGATCGAGAGCGAGGTGCGCGGCGACACCACATGGCAGCGCCCCACTTGGCCGCTGGGGTTCTGGAGCGTGCAAGAAAAATTCCTGCGCGACCGCGTGGTCAAAGGTTTTGGCTTTGAATTCGGTCGCGACGACGGCGCGCACGAACAACCGACGCCGCATGGCCACGCCGCCCGCACGCCGGAAGAGAAAGCCCTGGCGGTCCTCGATCTCAGCCCGCCCGTGGACTTTCCGCGCATCAAGACACGCTACCGGGAACTTGTAAAAACTCATCATCCCGACGCCAACGGCGGCGATAAGCAGGCCGAAGAGAAACTGAAAGAGATCAATCAAGCCTACAACACCCTCAAAGCCTGTTATGGTGTATAAGGCTGTTCCCGACCCCTCGCTGAAACGATCAAGAATCCCCTCCATGTCCCCTCAAGGAGCTTCGCAGGCCGGTTCGGCCCTGTTCGACCACGTGCCGGACGCCCGTGTGTCGGTCCGCCAGGTCTTTGGAATCGACAGCGACATGCAGGCGCCGGCTTTCAGCCAGCGCACCGAGCATGTGCCGGATGTCGATGACGCCTACCGCTTCGACCGCGACACCACGCTGGCCATCCTGGCGGGCTTCGCGCACAACCGGCGCGTCATGGTCCAGGGTTATCATGGCACCGGCAAATCGACGCACATCGAACAAGTGGCCGCCCGCCTCAACTGGCCGTGCATCCGCGTCAATCTGGACAGCCACATCAGCCGCATCGACCTGATGGGCAAGGACGCCATCGTGCTGCGCGACGGCCTTCAGGTCACGGAGTACCGCGAGGGTATTCTGCCCTGGGCGCTCCAGCACGCCTGCGCCCTGGTGTTCGACGAGTACGACGCGGGCCGCCCGGACGTGATGTTCGTCATCCAGCGCGTGCTGGAGGTGGAGGGCAAGCTGACGCTGCTCGATCAGAACCGGGTCATCCGCCCGCACCCGGCGTTCCGTCTGTTCTCCACAGCGAACACCGTGGGCCTGGGCGACACCACTGGGCTCTATCACGGCACGCAGCAGATCAACCAGGGCCAGATGGACCGCTGGAACATCGTGGCGACGCTGAACTATCTGCCGCACGACGCCGAGGTCGAGATCATCCTCGCCAAGATGCCGGGCTACGACGACCCCCAGGGCCGCGTGTTGATTTCCAACATGGTGCGGTTGGCCGACATGAGCCGCCAGGGCTTTGTCAACGGCGATATCTCCACCGTGATGAGCCCGCGCACCGTCATCACCTGGGCTGAGAACGCCCAGATCTTCAATGACGTGGCCTTCGCCTTCCGCATCACCTTCCTCAACAAATGCGACGAGGTGGAGCGCCCCGCCGTGGCGGAGTACTACCAGCGTTGCTTCGGCGTCGAGCTGCCGGAAACCGGGGTGACGGTGAACCTGGTGTAGCCCCATGAAGGGGGCTGTCGAGCACATAAAAATAAGGCCGCCGGGATGTCTCCCGGCGGCCAATACAGTTTGCCTGACCGTCTCCTAAAGCACCACTCACATGAAGAAGCATCGGTTGCTGAAGTAAAGTTAAGCGCTTTACCTGAGTTTTTCATTAAGCTTTTCTGTCTATAACTTTAGTCTTCTTGCGATAGACCAAAAAGATCAGGCTGGGCATCGGTACGAGGATCAAGCAATTCGGCGCAGCCGATGCCGATCAAACGGTATGGCCCTCCCGCCCCTTCCCGCTCCAGCAAGTCACAGCCCGCACGCCAAAGCGCATCAGCCGAGCGGGTCGGCGCGATGCGGTGTGAGCGGGTCACTGTCTGGAAGTCCGATGTCTTCAGTTTAAGCACCACATTCCGCCCCAGCACGCCGGCCTTTTCCAGACGGTGCGCCACCTTCTCGGCCAGGAGGCGCAGCTCATGCTTGAGGGCGTGCAGGTCGCCAATATCCCAATCGAATGTTTCCTCGGCGGAGATGCTCTTGCTGGGTCCATCGGGTTCGACGCGACGGGTGTCTTGCCCGAGAGCGAACCGATAAAGACGCCGACCCATCGCCCCATAGCGCCGCGCCAGCCAGATTTCCTCATGCTGGGGCACATCACCGACGGTGCGGATGCCGTCGGCCCAGAGCTTTTGCCGCAGCGCCGGCCCGACCCCCCAGAGAATCGCCACCGGCTTCGACGCCAGAAAGCCCACCGCCTCGGCCCGGCCGATCGCCGAAAAGCCACGCGGCTTATCCAGATCCGAGGCAATTTTCGACAGCAGCTTGTTGTAGCTGAGCCCGATGGAGGCGGTGATGCCCAGATCGCGCTCGAACCGGCGGACCAACTCGACCAGAGCCTGGGCCGGGCTGATGCTGAGGCGCTGCGTCACGTCGGTAAGGTCAAGAAACGCCTCATCGATAGAAACCGGCTCGACCAGGGGGGTGAACGCCTCCATCAGCACACGCGCGCGCTGACCGACCGCACGGTACTTGGCGATGTCCGGCGGCAACAGCACGGCGTCGGGGCAGCGCGCCAGCGCTTCGTGGATTGGCATGGCGGAGCGCACCCCAGCCATGCGCGCCACATAGCAACAGGCCGCCACCACGCCACGGTGCTCGCCACCGACAATAACCGGCTTATCGGACAGATCCGGGCGGTCACGTTTTTCGACGGTGGCGTAGAAGGCGTCACAGTCGATGTGCCCAATGGACAGCGTGTGCAGTTCGGGGTGAGTGAACAGCCGCCGCCCTCCACACTTCGGGCAACGGGCCGAACGCGTCGCCAAGGCGGCGGCGCAGTCGCGGCAGAGAGCGTGCGGGTCTAGCATCGTTTCGCTGGCATGGTGTTTCGCGGGCCTCAGTACGAATAGGCCCCTTCGAACAAATCCCCCATGGCGCGGCGCATCAAGATGGTGACGCGGGAACGCCGCTGATGCTCGACGCGGCTGTGCAGCATACGGCAGCGCTGGCAGAGAGCCAGCAGGTTCGCCGGAGTGTCGTCCTCCAGATCAGGATCCTTGCAGCAAGCCGACAAACAGATTCGGGTGTTCCGGTGCTGGGCGTAATCGACCACATCAGGCCAGGAGGCCGGAAGGCCGTGGCCGTCACGCCAGAGACTCGCCTCGGTGTCGAACCAGCGCCCGTCCGGCAGGCAACGGATTTTGCTCCCATGCGGTCGTGCGCACTGCTCACAACGCCCCTTAGCCCGCACAAAGCGGACGTGGTCACTGATTTCTGACCAGTTGACCGGGGAGGAACAGCGGGTGCGGGGCGAGGTCGGCATGCCGCACAGTGTAAGCCATTGCCGAGCGTTGGAAAACACTGTGTCGGAAGAGAAGGGCGCAACAGTGCGAATCTGACCCTCCCTAAAATTCAAAAGGCCTCCGCCCCGGCAAACGCGCAGAGATGATCCCGTCCCGCTGTCCAGGGCTGAAATGCCACACCACCCCCCTTCCTCTGAGACGGTCGACACAAGGCGATGCCAGGCAACAATGGCGCGGATAGACTGTTCGCACTGTGAATGACAGGCGCACCCTCCCCCGCCTCCTTCCGCCGATCTGGAAAAGAAGACCATGAACCATAAAAGCAGTCCGATCCGCCGTTTCCGCTCGACCAAAATCGTCGCCACGCTGGGTCCATCCTCCTCCACCCCGGAGATGATCCGCGCGCTGTTCGAGACCGGCGTGGACGTCTTTCGCCTGAACTTCAGCCATGGCAGCCACGCCGACCATGGGGCGCGCGTCAAGATCATTCGCGCTCTGGAAGAGGAAACCGGCCGCCCCATCACCATCATGGCCGATTTGCAAGGCCCCAAGCTCCGGCTCGGCGCCTTCGCCAGCGGCCCCATCCGCTTGACCGCCGGCCAGACCTTCCGCCTCGACCTGTCCAAGGAACCCGGCGACACCACCCGGATCGGCATGCCCCACCCGGAGATCTTCGCAGCCTTGGAGCCCGAGGCCGAATTACTGCTGGATGACGGTAAGGTGCGCCTGCGCGTGGTGTCCTGCAGCCCCGACCACGCCGATACGGTGGTGATCAGCGGCGCCCAATTGTCCGACCGCAAGGGGGTCAATATCCCCGGCGTGACCCTGCCGCTCTCCCCCCTCACGGCCAAGGATCGGGAGGATCTTACCTTTGCGCTCAGCCAGGGGGTGGACTGGGTGGCGCTCAGCTTCGTGCAGCGACCGGAAGACGTGGCTGAGGCGCGCAAACTGATCGCCGGGCGCGCCGCGCTTTTGTCCAAGATGGAAAAGCCGCAGGCCATTCAGCATCTCGAACAGATCGTCGAATTGTCGGACGGGCTGATGGTGGCGCGCGGTGATTTGGGCGTGGAAATGCTGCCCGAAGACGTGCCGTCAATCCAAAAACGCATCGTTCGCGAGGCGCGCATGGCCGGCAAGCCGGTGATCGTCGCCACGCAGATGCTGGAATCGATGATCTCCGCCCCCGCCCCGACGCGCGCCGAAGCCTCGGACGTGGCGACGGCGGTGTTCGATGGGGCCGACGCGGTGATGCTGTCGGCGGAGACGGCGTCCGGCGCCTACCCCATCGAAGCGGTTTCCATCATGGATCGCATCGCCCGGCGGGTGGAGCATGACCCGCTCTACCGCGCCATCATGGACGCCCAGCACCCCGACCCGCAGCACACCGCCGCCGACGCCATCACCGCCGCCGCGCATCAGGTGGCGCACACCGTGCAGGCGGCGGCCATCGTCACCTACACCACTTCCGGCTCGACGACCTTGCGCGCCGCGCGCGAACGACCGGAGGTGCCGATCCTCTGCCTGACCTCCAGCCTGGAGACGGCGCGGCGGCTGCAATTGGCCTATGGTGTGCACAGCGTGCGCACCGAGGATGTGGCGACCTTCTCGGAAATGGTGCAAAAGGCCGCCCGCATCGCCCATGAACATGGCTTGGCGCTGGAAGGCCAACGTCTGGTCATCACCGCAGGCGTGCCCTTCGGCACCCCCGGCAACACCAACATCCTGCGCATCGCCTGGGTGGAGGCGCCGTAAGGCGCGCCAAGAGATCAGCAGCCAAGAGATCAGCAGATCGACAAGCCCTTTGCTTTTTCCCCGAAATTGGCGCCTTTGGGCTTTGACAGAAAAGAGGAGCGGCGCGCCGCCACCATGAAGCCTGACGCCATCAAGGACGCGGCGATTCTCATCGTGGACGACAACCACGCGAACGTCGAGCTATTGCGCCAGATGCTGGCTTATGACGGCTACCGCGACGTTCACGGCGAGACCGACCCGCGCAAGGCGCTGGCGCTGTGCGAGGCGCGGGTGTTCGATCTGCTGCTGCTTGACGTCCGCATGCCGCATATAAGCGGTTTTGAGCTGATGGAGCGCTTGAGGGCCATCTACGCCGATGATTACGTGCCGGTGCTGATGCTGACCGCGCAGACCGACCCGGAGATACGCCGCAAGGCGCTGGAAATGGGCGCCAACGACTTCTTGACCAAGCCGTTCATTGTCTGGGAACTGCTGCACCGCGTGCGCAACACGCTGGAAGTCCGCACGCTGTACCGCCACATCGCCGCGCAGAATCAGGCGCTTGAGCACCGCGTCACTGAACGCACCAAAGAATTGAGCGAGGCGCTGGTCGCCGCCCGCCAGGCCGACCGCGCCAAGCTGGATTTCCTGTCGGTGATCAGCCACGAACTGCGCACCCCCCTCAATTCCATCATCGGCTTCGCCGAAGTGATGGCGACCGAGTCATTCGGTCCGCTTGGCCATCCCGATTATCGCGACTTCGTCACGTTGATCGAGGAAAATGGCGCTGCGCTCTTATCCACGGTCAACCAAATCCTGGACTACACGCGCGGCTCCACCGGCTCGGTCGAGCGGCGGGAATCGGACGTGCCGCTGCCGGCCTTGCTGACACAGTGCCTTACCCTGTTCGCCCCCAAGGCGCAGGCGAAGGGCATCGCCTTGACGCTCACCCCCCCGACGCCGACGCTGATTTTGCGCGCAGACCGCCGCCGTCTGCGCGATATGCTCCTGAATCTGTTGAACAACGCCATCAAATTCACCCCATCAGGCGGCCATGTGACGCTGTCGGCTGAAACAGCTGCGGATGGCGTGCTGCTTCGGGTGAGCGACGACGGCCCCGGCATCGCGGCAAACAGGAGAGAGCGCATCTTCGACCCCTTCACCCAGGCCGAAGACGTACTGACCCGCCAGCATGAGGGCATTGGCCTCGGCCTGTCCATCGTCCGCCGCTTCGCTGAAGCGCACGATGGCCGGGTGGCGCTGGACAGCACGCTGGGAAAAGGCACGACGGTGACCATTTGGCTGCCACGTGAACGGGTGGTCAGCCTGCCGGCTCTATAGCGGGGTGGCCCCGTTTACCCCCACACCGCCGGTTCGGGGGGATAGACCAGCGCGCCGTCATAGCGCAAGCCGGGCGTGCGGTCCTCGGCCAGCAGCAGCGGGCCATCCAGATCGACGAAGGCCGCCCCCTGCCCGACCAGCATCGCCGGGGCCATGGCGCGTGAGGTTGCGACCATACAGCCGACCATCACCTGAAACCCCGCGGCGTCAGCCGCCGCCTTCATCAACAGCGCCTCGGTCAGACCGCCGGTCTTGTCCAGCTTGATGTTGACGACCTGATAAAGCCCCTTCAGCCGCTCCAGCGAATCGAGGCTGTGGCAGGACTCGTCCGCCCCCAACGGGACTGGGCAGGAAAAGCCGCGCAACGCCTCATCCTTGTCAGCCGGAAGGGGTTGCTCGATCAACTCCACCCCAAGCGCGGCAAAGGCCGGTCCATACTGCGCCAGATGGTCCAGCGTCCAACCCTCGTTGGCGTCGACGATCAGACGCGCCTCGGGAGACGCCTGGCGCACGGCCTGCACGCGCGGCAAATCCCCGTCGCCGGTCAGCTTCATCTTGAGCAGCGAATGCCGCTGCGCCACCGCCTTGCGAGCCGCGTCCGCCATGCTCGACGGCGACTCCAGGCTGAGGGTGAAGCAGGTGGTGAGCGGTACAGGCTCCTCCGGCAATGCGGCAAGGACCCAGGCGGGGACACCCCGGCGTTTGGCCTCCAAATCCCACAGCGCGCAGTCCAGCGCGTTGCGCGCCGCCCCCGCCGGCATGCTGCTGCGCAACGCCGCCCGGTTCAGCCCCCTCGCGACCGGGCCCACCATGGCCTCCAGCGCCGCGAGTACGCCCTCGACACTCTCGCCGTAGCGGGCGTAGGGCACACACTCACCACGCCCGACCATGCCCTCTTCCCACACTTCGGCGACCACAACCTCGGCCATGGTCTTTGACCCCCGCGCGATGCGGAATGCGCCACGGATCGGGAAACTCTCCTGATGGGCGAGCAGGCGGCGGGTGGGCGGGTGGTTAGTGGCCGGCATCATCAAGCTTTCGGGTTATGCGTCGGGATGGCCCGCCGGCAGCCTGGGGTATACCATCGGGATTATAGGTTCAGCCCGCCCAATGAACCATCATCACTCTCTCATCCAACACAGGGAAAGGAGGTGATCCAATGTCTCATGGAGCCAACCCGGTCATCGCCATGGCGTTCGGCCTCGCCGCTCTGCTGACGGCAGGGGTCGCCAACGCCAACTGCTCGACCAAGCACCAGAGTGTCAGCCTCCCGCAGACGCCGGCCACGGACAGTGTGGTCAGGCCCGACATCAAGACACCGGGCAGCACGCGCGGCTAAGACCGGCCCGCACCATGCACGGCGGCGGGTCGCCTCTCGGGTGAGACGACCCGTCACGCCACCTTACGCAGTTCCTCGAGGAAAAGCTGAACTTCGCGGGTCAAGTGGTTGGCCTCGCCGGTCATCCGTTCAGACACGGAGAACACCGCCTGTGCGCTGCCGCTGGTGCGGGAAGCCGCATCGGTCACCTCTTGGATGTCATTGGACACGGAGCGCGTGCCGGCTGTGGCGTGCTCCATGTTGTGGACAATCTCGTGAATCGAGCCGCCCTGCTGCTCGACGGCGCTGGCGATGCCCTTGGCGATGGCGTTGATGCCCTCGATGGTCTGGCCGATGCTTTTGATGGCGCCAACGGCCTCTTCGGTGGAGGTCTGGATGTTGGTGATCTGGGCGGCGATCTCCCCCGTCGCCTTGGCGGTTTGTTCCGCCAGATGCTTGACCTCGCTGGCCACCACCGCAAAGCCTTTGCCGGCGTCACCGGCCCGCGCCGCCTCGATGGTGGCGTTCAGCGCCAGAAGATTGGTCTGGCTGGCGATGCCGTTGATCAGCGTGACCACGTCGCCCACCGTCTGCGCCGCGCTCGACAAATGGCTGACCAGAGTGTTGGTCCGCTTCGCCTCGATGGCCGCGTTGGCCGCAACGCTGGCGACCTGCCCGACCTGTTGCGTGATCTGGTCGATGCTGGCGGACAAGCGTTCGGTGGCCGAGGCCACGCCATCGACGCTCGTGCCGGTTTGCGCAGCGGCCACAGCGACGCTGGACGCCTTGCCCGTCGCCGTCTTCGCGTCGGTTGACAGGGTCCGGGCCGACATCTCAAGCTCCTGCGCGGTGCCCTCCACCTCGGAGCAGATCTGGCCGATGTGATCCTTGAAGCGCAGAGCCACGCCAGCGAAGCCTTTGACACGCTCCGCCATGGCGCCCGTGGCGTTGTTGATGGTGCGGCTGGCCTGCAAGAAACTGCCCTGCATGCCTTTCAGCACGATGCGGCGAAAATATTTATTATGGGAGACATAGTCCATCGACGCCGCCGCCTCACGCATGAAGGAGTCGACGTGATCGATGGCGTCGTTGATCGCGTGGAATAATTCTCCGAGATTGCCGCCTTCGCGTATGTACACGATGCGCGCTTCGAAATTGCCCTGCACGATGGCGCGGCAAACCACGGCTGCGTTATCCACGGCGCTTCCGGCGCGGCTCATGAACACCGCCGCTCCCCCCAGCACCACCAGCGTCATGCAGCCCAGAACCAGATCGAGCGCCATCCCTCCGATATCAAGCAGCTTTCCTACCATTCCAATCGCAACCAGCGCAGCGGCGACAAGAATCAGGCCGAAGGCCTTAGAGAGAGAAGACGAATTCGTCATACCCAATACCCTTCTCCGTGAGCAGCGCGACGACAGCGGCGAAAGACGCCTCCATCCCCTGTCTGCGGTCGGCATGCTTTTCTTCGATCTCCACCAGCGCGCGGTAGAGGGGAATGACCTTTTCGATGGCTGAACGATCCGGGACGCGGCGGCTGGAATGATAGCTGACAATCTTTCCGCTCGCGTCACGGCTGGGCGTCACATGGGTGAAGACCCAATAATGATCGCCATTCCGCGTACGATTGACCACATACGCAAAGATTTCTTGCCCGGCCTCCAGAGTATCCCACAGCAACTTGAAGACACACCGGGGCATATCGGGATGGCGCACGATAGAATGCGGCTTCCCAAGAAGCTCTTCTTCGCGGTACCCAGCCACACGCTGGAACGTAAAGTTTGCGTAAGTAATGTGACCTTTAAGGTCGGTCTTGCTGACAATTACTTCGTCAACATCGAAAAACCGCTCGACACCGGTAAGAAAGACATTGCGTTGGGCCATGGATGCCTCAATAGTCATCGGTCATAGCTGGAAACCTTTAGACTGTCCCTTTTCATCAAGCTTTGGGCACGCAAAGACCGAAATCTGCTTTTTCCAAACAGTGGCTTATAACCTCTATAGGAAGATAAAGTTATTCGATCCTAAAAATAAACGCAACCCGTCACGGAGGGTGCGGCACAATGACCACCTGATTAAGTAATGGGGCCGTAATGATGGCGGTCATACCATCCGGCCAGCAGACCTCCACACGCTCCACCGCATCAGATCTGCCCAAACCAAAATGCGCCACCGGCTCCATCTGGCTGAGGTAACCGGAGCCCGAGCAGATCACCCGTTTTCCCTGCCAGCCTCGGGTGAAGCAGGTGACCACCGCCCCACGCGCCGGTGCGCCATAGGCGGTCAAAGGCTGCACCCGCAGCCAATGATTGTCGTTTGGAAGGGCGCGGTAGAAAGAGAGCGGCTGCGGGTGTGCTTCACCATGCCCGATAAGCAGCTCCAGGCGTCCGTCGCCGTCCAGGTCGGCGACCGCGGCGCTCGTTCCAAAACCATTGGCTTCCACGGCGTCGCCCAAATCGACTTCGGTCCATTGGTCATCGCGCCAGGCGAACAGACGGTTTGGCTCTCCGAAATTGTTGAAAAACAGTTCTTCATAGCCATCATTGTCGAAGTCTGCGGCGATCACCGCGCGCACCCGGCTGGGCAGCGACAGGGCGGCGGTCGCCACATCGACAAAACCACCGCCCGAACGATGCTGGTAGAGCCGATGCGGCCCTTCCCAATTGCCGATCAGCAGGCCAAGCAACCCATCGCCAGCGGCGTCCAGAGCCGTCACGCCACGCGCGTCGTTGCGGGAATCGGTTATGCCACGCTCGCCGGCGATCTCCTCGAACGTACCGTCACCCAGGTTACGGAACAGGAAGTTGGGCCCCGCCTCATTGACGGTGACGATGTCCATATGCTCACCCCACAGCGGTAAGCAGATCACCCCCCGTCCCAAGCCGATGAGGTCGATGCCCGCGTCTTCGGCCACATCGACCAGCTGGCCACGCCGGCTGAGTTCATAGAGGCGCAACGGAGCCCCTTGTGGAGCGATGACGAAGCCGTACCGCCCCCGCCCCTGGCGATCGATCGCCGCAACCGAATGACCAAACCGGCGGTTTACAGCCGAGGCGTTCTCCGGCTGGCTCAGCAGGTCGAACCAGCGGTTCCCAAAATTGGCGAACAGCCGGTCATACGCCGCAGGGCTCTCAAGGTCAGCGTTGAGAATGTAGATTTCTTCGCGCCCGTCACCGTCGATATCGGCCACGGCCACGGCCACGGCCTTGTGCAAAGGATCGGCGAGGACGGGATCGGCGACGTTGCACAGCCGCCGACCATCCCACTTCAAGACGAGATTGTCGGCGCCATACCCCGTGACCAGGACTTCAAAGGCGCCGTCGGCGTCAATGTCCGTCACCGCGATTCCGTTCGACAGGCGCGGCTGGTTTTCTACGATCAGATCCGAACAGTCCAGAAACATGGCGCTTTCCCTTCCCGTATCAGGGCGACCGCTTACACCAGGCCCCAATGAGCGCACCCCATCGGAACCTGATATTAACGGCGACAAGCCACGAGAGGCGGTCAGAACGACCTAAAAGAGTCGCGCGCGCCAATCTTCATCCGAATCAAAGGCGCTTCGACGCACCTCCATTGGCCGTCGTCTTCGACGACTCCTTATCCTTGGCGGCGCTGTTCGCCGGCTCCTTCGGCTTGGCGTCATCCAGGGGGGCCTTGATCTGGTCGCGGCTGGGCAACTCGATGTTGACCTCCAAGGTCGAGAAGTCACCGCCACGGTCGAGTTTCACTTCGACTCTGTTGCGATCGATATCGACATATTTGGCGATCACCGTCAGCAGTTCTTGCTGAAGCATGGGCAGATAGTCGGGCCCCGAGCTGCCAACCCGCTCGTGCGCCATGATGATTTGCAAACGCTCTTTGGCCTGGGCCGCCGACGCCTTGGGAGGGGCGCGAAAAAAGTTGAAGATACTCACGCATTCCTCCCCAAAAGGCGGCTGAACAACCCCTTCTTCTGCACGTTGGTGAAGCGGTGTTCGACCTCCTCGCCGAGGAATCGACTGACAGCATCCAAATACGCCTGGCCCGCGTTGGAATTCTCATCAAGAATAACGGGCATGCCAATGTTGGAGGCCCGCAACACCGCCTGACTCTCGGGGATCACGCCCAGCAGCGGAATCGACAGAATCTCCAGCACATCATCGACCTTCAGCATCTCGCCGCGCTCGACGCGCTCCGGGTCGTAACGGGTCAGGAGCAATTGCTGGGTGACCGGCTCCTGCCCCCGCTCGGCGCGGCGCGACCGGGAGTTCAAGACGCCCAGGATACGGTCGCTGTCACGCACCGAAGAAACCTCGGGATTGGTCACGATGACCGCGTGATCAGCGAAATACAAGGCCATCAGCGCGCCGCGCTCGATACCCGCCGGGCTGTCGCAGACGATGTATTCGAATTCCTTGGACAGCTCTTCCAGAATACGTTCCACCCCCTCCTTGGTCAGCGCATCCTTGTCTCTGGTCTGCGATGTGGGGAGGATGTGCAGGTTTTCGACCCGCTTGTCTTTGATCAGCGCCTGGTTAAGCTTCGCTTCACCATTGATGACGTTGATGAAGTCGAACACCACCCGGCGCTCGCACCCCATCACCAGATCGAGATTGCGCAGACCGACATCAAAATCGATGACGACTGTCTTGAAGCCGCGCAAGGCAAGTCCGGCGGCGAACGCGGCGCTGGTTGTCGTCTTGCCTACACCCCCCTTGCCCGAGGTCATGACGATGATCTTGCCCAAGAAGCCTCTCCCAGAAGCTAGAGTTCACCAATACCCAACTCTGGCGCTCAGAGCGGTTCGAAGTGTAGAAAGCCGTCATTCAGACGGATTTGCACGGGTTTTTTGAGGATCGACTGGTCGAAGTCCTCATTGACACGGTAGAGCCCGGCGATGGAGACAACCTCCGCCTCCAGGCTCTGGCAAAAGATGCGGGCGTTGACATCGCCGGCCAGCCCCGCCAACGCACGGCCACGCAGCGCGCCATAAACGTGGATATTACCGTCCGCCAGCACTTCCGCGCCGTGACCGACAGGGGCGGTGACGATCAGATCGGTGCCCGCCGCGTACACCTGCTGGCCGGAACGCACCGGCTCGGTGATCACCATGGCCGGGCGGAACACCGGCTCCGGTGGTGGCGTCACCGGCTGGCCGGCGATGTCGACCGGGCGGGCAAGCTCCAACTTGGTGGCCCGCCCCGTCGGCATCGGCACGAGTCCGATGGACAGCGCCTGCTCCCGCATCGGCGTCGAGCCGCCCTGGAAGCCGATCGGCAACAGGTATTGCTCGCGCACCTTGGCGACGAACGCCGCGACATCCAGATCCGCCGCGTGCGCAGGCAGATCTTCAAAGTCCAGCACAATGGGTGCGTGGCGAAAGAAGTTGGGCGCTTGACGCACCTTGCCGGCCAGCGCCGGGAAGAAGCTGGGCGCCGTGGGATCGAACACCTTCAGCACCATCATGGTGAAGGTATTGCCCCGCAACTGGAACGGCACATCCCGTTCAGTAACCTGATTGGCGCTCACCGCCACCATCCTGCTTGACCTTTATCGATCCTGATTGGCCACCGCAGCCTGGGCGCCGAGCCGTGGGCAAGCCCACCACCGTTCAGCGATGCGCTCTGCGCCTCGCTTTACGTGTGCCGCGCCCCAGCCCTCGGGGAACCAACGCTCACCAGCTCTGCGCCTGCAACAACGCACGGCACAGCGGCTGAGCCGATGAAACCACCGCAAAGTCACAGTAGCGTAACCCGATATTGCGGGTAAAGCGATTCCATAGGCCTATGCCGTCTTCTCCAGATCCGAACCGAAAGCACCTGAAGCAGACCACCCGGACGCCGGCGGCGCGGCGGCTGTCAGGGGAATCGCTTCAGGTTAACGTTCCTGAAGAGCGGATGATATTTTCGAGATAATCCGGATCGAGGTTTGCGCGTTTTCTGCGGACTTTCAGGCTGTGCTTGTCGGTGGGTTTTCGGATGATGTTCATGGCCATGTGCCTGATGATGGCCATATTTTGCGGTCCATGGCCTGTCCTGAGCCGGGCGAGGTCGTCATGGAAGACGACATCAAGAACCCAATGGAGACGGTTCTCAATGCCCCAATGGGCCCGCACGGCGTGGGCGAAGGTCTGGGCGTCCAGGGTGGCGGAGCCGAGATAGTAGCGGCGTTCGCGCTGGGTTCGGCCATCGCGTTCGACCCTGGTCTCGAGCATGCCGATCATGGCGAGGCCAGGGAACCGAGGCTCTCCTGGATAGCGTCGCTCACCGGTGAACCATCCAACGTCATGGCAGACGAGGTGTCGACGGCTTTCCAAGCGTCCATGGTCGTTGTCGGTAGTCTCAGCGGTGTCGGCGATCCTGTCGGGAGGTGGATCGTCGAAGAAGTCTTTGACTGCGGCATGAGTGGCCGGCCGATTGGCCTTGAGAGCCAGCAGATAATCGCCGCCGCGGTCGCGAATGGTTTGCGCGATGGTCGTCTGGGTCCCCATGGCGTCGATGGTGACCAGAGCGCCGGTGAGTTCAAGCCGTTCGAGCAGCAACGGGATGGCGGTGATCTCATTGGACTTGGCCTCGGTCGCCTCTTGGCCGAGAACCAGGCGCTGGCGGGCGGCCCAGGCCGAAACCAGATGCAGCGGCCCCCGGCCGTGAGCCCGATCATGGCTGCGCCGTGAGGTTTTCCCGTCGATGGCGATGATGTCGGGAGCATCATCGCGCAGGCTCTCCACCCAGGCGCTGAAGCATTCCTGGAACAACTCCGGATCCAGCGCCTTGATCACGTCGTTCAGCGTGTCATGCGCCGGAAGGCCTCGGTCATAAGCCAGAAACCGACGCAGAAAATCCAGCCGCAGGTCACCCCACAACCGGATTTCCACAAAATCCTCCATGCCGCTCAGCGTCGCACATAAAACCAGAAGCAGGATTTCGCGCAGCGGGTAAATCACCCGCCACTGCTGGCGAGGATCCTTGAGCGCTGAAAAATGATCCAGGATCGAACGGGACGGCGACATCGATGGGCTCCAGAAAAAACGGAGCCTTCGATGAATCACACAACGCCAACTCAGGAAATCTCCAACCGCGTTAACCTGAAGCGATTGCCCTGCGGCGGCTGTTTTCCCCTCTTGACCCTGGTCGCCCAAACATTTCAATTGGAGGGTTATGAACGCCCGACTCCCACGCATCGCGCTCGCTTCCATCCTCGGCCTCCTGATCGCTGCGGGAATCGCCTGGTGGCAGATCGAGCACATGACGCAACAGGTTGCGACAACCACCGCAGCGATCGGTGGGCCGTTTCAGCTTACCGACCATACGGGCAAGACGGTCAGCGACACAGACTACCGAGGCAAATATCTGCTGATCTATTTCGGCTACACATTCTGCCCGGACGTCTGCCCAACCGAATTGAGCAACATCGGCGCGACGCTGGATTCGCTTGGTCCCCTGGCCGATCGCGTCCAACCGCTGTTCATCACCATCGACCCGGAGCGTGACACAACGGCGCAGCTTGCCGACTACGCACCGCTGTTCCACCCCCGGCTGATCGGCCTGACCGGCACGCCCGAGCAGATCCGGGAGGTGGCGCGCGAATACCGCGTCTACGCCAAAAAAGCCAATGATGGCGGGGGCGGCGCTTATCTCATGGACCATTCCAGCTTCATTTATCTGATGGGACCGGACGGGACGTTCGCCAGCGTGTTCCCCGCCGGCGCCAGCCCGGACACGATGGCCGGCGACATCAGGAAACGCTTGGGGATGTGAACAATCGAACGCTTTCTCTATAGGCAAAGCGGCGAATCCCTGTATGAAACCGTGTGGCGAAACCAGAGCGGCAATCTTATCAAGCACTTGCCGCAAAGGTTTTGCTTCTTGACAGGGTAGAACCCTCTCCGTAAGGTCTCGCCGCTTTCGCGTGGCATCAGAGCGGACGAGGAAACTGGAAAGTAGTATATGACTGACCAGAAGCCTCCCCCCTCCTTGGAGGAGCTCGAAGCCCGGTTGCGCAAGGCGCGGGAGGACCAGGAGGAACGTTCTGGGCCAAGCCGGTACGCCGGCGTCCCGCAAGGCCCCCTGGGGGTCGCCTGGCGGATCGGGGTGGAGCTTGTCGCCGCCATGATCGTTGGCGTTGGCGGCGGTTGGTTGATCGACCGTTGGCTTGGTTCAGCGCCGTGGGGCCTGGTGGTTATGTTCTTTCTAGGTTCTGCGGCTGGTATTTTGAATGTCTACCGGGCCATCTCCGGGCTCGGCTTCGCCCCCGGCTACCGCCGGGACAAGGAAGACCCAGAGCGCCCCAACGGCGACGGACATTGAGCGAGGACGACCTTGGATCCGCTGCACCAATTCCAGATCAACCCTATCGTGCAACTCATCATCGCCGGACGGGACGTCTCGTTCTCGAACTCGGCGTTGTTCATGGTTGTCGCGGTGGCGCTGGTCTACGGCCTCCTGACCCGTGGCATGAAGGCGCGGGCGCTGGTCCCCGGCCGGCTGCAATCGCTGGCGGAGATGTTCTACGAATTCGTCGCCGGCATGGTGCGTGAGAACGCCGGCCCCGACGCGAAGCCCTATTTTCCTTTCGTCTTCACGCTGTTCATGTTCATCCTGTTCGGCAACATGCTGGGGATGATCCCGTTCACCTTCACCTTCACCAGCCATATCATCGTCACCTTCACGCTGGCGCTGACCGTGTTCGTGTTCGTGACGGTGCTCGCCTTGATGAAGCACGGCCTGCAGTTCTTCACCTTTTTCATGCCGCATGGCGCGCCGGTGGCGCTTGCGCCGATCCTGATCCCGATCGAGGTGATCTCGTATCTGATGCGCCCCGTCAGCTTGTCGATCCGGTTGTTCGCCAACATGATGGCGGGCCACACCATGCTGAAAGTCTTCGCCGGCTTCACAATTCTGCTGTTCACCGGCCTGGGTTCGATTGGCTTTCTGGTCGGTCTCCTGCCCATCGCCATCAACGTGGCGCTGACCGGCTTTGAATTTCTGGTCGCGTTCTTGCAAGCCTATGTCTTCTCGATCTTGACCTGCCTATACATCCGCGACGCTCTCGAACTGCACTGAGCCCCGGCCAACCGGATCTCTCCCCGGCCGGATCCCTCTGTGTATCTTTCAAGAAATTCCTGATCATCCGTTTACCCTTCAGAAGAGGAATGAGTATCATGGACGCTGAAGCCGCAAAGTTCATCGGCGCTGGTCTGGCTGTTATCGCCCTTGCCGGCGTTGGCATGGGTATCGGCAACATCTTCTCGACCCTGATCGCTTCGATCGCCCGCAACCCGGCTGTGCAGCCGAAAGTGTTCCCGATCGGCATTCTGGGCTTCGCGTTGACGGAAGCCGTCGCGCTGTTCGCCCTGCTGATCGCGTTCTTGATCCTGTTCGCCCGCTAAGGCTCGTCCAGACGCGATTTCGCTTCTGAAGCGGCGCCAGCCCCACCCAGACAACGGACTTATCCATAGCCCTCATAAGGCCGTGGAAAGTCCGTTGATCCGGGCAGACGACAAAGGGCTTTTGGCGCCGTACCTTTGCCTTGAGGGACCGATCATGTCGAACCTGTTGGCCAAGGGACGGTTGGCTCGCTGGTCACGTGTTGCAAGCGTTTCGCTCGCCACGCTGACCGTGATGGCCGCCCCCGTCCTCGCGGCGACCGCGCAAGACGCGGCCGAACACGGGGGGGAGCACGCCGGCGGCCTGCCGCAGCTCAATCCCGCCACTTTCCCGACCCAGATCTTCTGGCTGGCGATCACCTTCGCCGCCCTCTACTACCTGCTTTCCAAGAAGGCTCTGCCGGTCATGGCGCAGGTGCTGGAAGAGCGTCAGGAGCGCATTTCACGCGACCTCTCGAAGGCGGCAAGCCTGAAGGAGGAGGCCGAAAGCGTGATGGCCGCCGTGGACAAGGTGCTTGCTGAGGCCCGGGTTCAAGCCCAGACAGCGATTGCCGAGACCGTCATCGCCGCCGAAGCCGATGCCCAAGCCCGGCAGGCCAAGCTCAACGCCGACATCGCCGACCGCCTGCACAGCGCCGAAACGCGCATCCGCTCGGCCAAGGAACAGGCGCTGGTCAACGTCCGCAGCGAAGCGGCCGATATCGCCCAGGCCATTGCTTCCAAGCTGGGCGGCGTTGACGCCGATCCGGCGAAGGTCAAGGCCGCCGTCACCGCCGTTGAGGAGCGCCGCTGATGTTGCACGCCCCTGAATTTTGGGTCGCCGTCGCGTTCGTGATCTTCATGGTCGTGGTCTGGAACAAGGCCAAGGTCGTCGTCTACGCGCTGCTCGACGCACGCGCCGAGAAGATCCGTTCTGAACTCGACGAGGCCCAGCGTCTGCGTGAAGACGCCCAGGCCACCCTCGCCGCCTATCAAAAACGTCAGGCCGACGCCTTGAAGGAATCCGAGGCCATCATCGCCCACGCCCGTGAAGAAGCTGTGCGCATCCGTGCGCAGTCAACGGTGGATCTGGAGAACGCCCTCAAGCGCCGCCAGATCCAGGCGATGGACCGCATCGCCCAGGCTGAGGCTCAAGCGGTTGCGGAGGTCCGCAACATGACGGTGGACATCGCCATCGCCGCCGGTCGCCAGTTGCTCAGCCAGAATATTCAGCCCGCACAGGCCGATAAGCTGATCGATCAGGCGATCTCCGAACTTCCCCAGCACCTGCACTGATCGATCCATACGCTGCGAATGTTTGATGAACCCCGGCCTTTGCGCCGGGGTTTTTCTTTGATCATATGATTCTCCCGTCCAGCCCCTCTCGCCGGAAAAGATTGGGGCCTGAAAAATGCCGGAGATTTGCAGCATGCCCACCCCTCTCTCCCCCATTTTCATCTCGCACGGCGCACCGACGCTCATCCTTGAAGACTCCCCTGGCCGTGACTTCCTCGCCGGATTGGGTCAGCGGATTGGCCGCCCCACGGCGGTGCTTGCGGTGTCTGCACACTGGACCACAGCGCAGCCGATGGTGAGCAGCGCCATCGCACCGAAGACGGTGCATGATTTTTATGGCTTCCCCGAATCTCTTTACGCGCTGCGCTACCCCGCCCCCGGTGCGCCGGCTTTGGCGCACCGCGTCATCGAGCTGCTGCGCGGCTCGGGCATCGATGGTGGCCTGGACTCGGACAAAGGCCTGGATCATGGCGCCTGGATACCGCTGATGTTGATGTATGCGCACGCCACCATCCCCGTGGCGCAACTCTCGGTGCAGCCGCAGCGTAGCGCCGCCGACCACATCGCCCTGGGCCGGGCGCTGGCTCCGCTGCGCGATGAGGGAGTGCTGATAGTGGCGAGTGGTGGGGCTGTCCACAATCTGGGCCATTTCCGTATCGACGCGAGGGAAGAAACCGCCCCCTGGGCCAACGCCTTCGCCGACTGGCTGGATGAGGCGTTGACAGCCGGCGATGAGGACGCGGTGGCGTACTGGAAAGAACGCTGCCCCGAGGCGCGTCTCGCCCACCCAACGGACGAGCATTTCCTCCCCTTACCTGTGGCGCTGGGAGCCGCCGGCCCTAAAGCGCACGCTGAACGGTTGCACAGTGGATTCGAGCATGGCAATCTTGGGATGCAGGCATACGCTTTCCACAGCGCCTGACCGATAGGTGCTGCCCAGCATGGCCTTCATGTGCCATACCACATCACTTGCCTGTTTCTTAGCGGCGTCCGTGCCGCTACAATCCGGCTGATTTTTCCCCTGATGGCGTGCGGGAGTTGGTGTGAATCGGTACAACGCCCTGTCGCGACTGAATAATTTGACCATTGCGACTCGAATCTCCATCGGTTTTGGGGCCATTTTTGCGCTTGTCTTCGTCTTCGCCACGACCGGCGTGATAGCGCTGAACAGCATCATCCAGAGCATCAACCCCTCTTTGGCTTCGGCCACCATGGCGCAGACTGCGGCGGGTATCGATATCGGCATCCGCGACCTGGAGGTTGCGGTGCGTGATCACCTCGCCGCCAGCGATCCAAGCACGCAGGCCGAAGCGCAACGCCAGTACGGTGACCTGTCGATCCTGATAACCACACTCGCCGACCAGACCGCACAGACCAATGGCGCCGAGGCGATGAACGCCACCCGCAAGGCTCTGGATGGCTACTGGGAAAGCTTTGAGCAGATCATCGCCTTGCGCAATGAGCAGACGCATCTGCTGACCGGCGATCTCGCTTCGCTGGTCACCGAAGCGACCCGCAAGCTTGACGAGATCCGCGCCGCGGGTGGGCTGGAATCGGCAGCCTTGGCCAGCGACGCCGCGGCCAAGGTGCGGCTCGTGCAGGAGCTTGCGCAGCGTTACACGATCGACCGCGATCCCAAGGACGCTCAGGCCATGCGAGCGGCGCTGGCGGCGGCGAGCGACCGTCTGGTCAAGCTCAATCGCTTCTTATGGGTGCCGGGCACGCGCCAGAGCATCACCGGCGTCCGCACCATGCTGCAAGGCGGTGGCGGCATTCTCGATCGCCTGGAAGAGTTGCTCGTCCAGGAAGACCGGCTGCGCTTCCAGACGCTGGGGCCAAAAGCGGCGACTGTCAGCGCCCACGCCACAGAGATGCGCAAACAGAGTGAATCGCTTACGACCACGCTGCATCACAGGCTAACCAAGCGGGCCGCCGCCTGGATGCGCCAGACACAGTGGACCGGGGGCATTCTTCTGCTGCTCAGCGCGCTTATTACCTGGGTGTTGGTGCGCAGCAGCGCCCAGGCGACCGGCGCAGGCAGTATAAAGACAGCTTCCAGCCAAACCGCTGCTGCCCCCGAACGGCCTGTGGACAACCACCCTGCCCCGGCCCCCCTTGCGCCTGAACCGGCCCCAGCGGTGAGTGACCAGCCGATAAATGACGGTGCGGACGAGTCCGCCGCCATGGCATGGGCTGCCCCAACGCCGCGCGCCGTCGATACCGCGCTGGGCGCCACATCACACAGCAGCGCCCCCCCCCGCAGCGCCCTGGAGCAATTCAAACAGGAAGCGCAACTGGCGCAGGCTGCGCTTGTCGCGGCGCGGGAGCGCGCTGAGGCGAAGGACTTCGCCAAGTCCAACTTCCTCGTCAATAGGGGGCAAGAGCTGCACCGGCCGCTCAGCGACATTATCCACCAGAGCCAATCGCTGATGAGCGAGTTGCACCGCCTGGGGGCCGGCGAGCTGGCGACCGACATGGAGCAAATTCAGTGGTCAGGCGAACAGCTTGTTTCGCTGATTGATTCCATCCTCGACTACGCCAAGATCGAGGCTGGCATGATGGACGTCATCTTGCAAGACTTCGAGGTGGAGCATCTCCTCACCGAAGTGCGGGAGCGCAGCATGGCGCACATCGATCTCAACGGCAACACGCTGTGGGTAAGCGGCACGGCGGCGCTGGGCAGCATGCACCAGGATTTCGTCAAGGTGCGGCAGATTTTGCTGAACCTCGTCGATAACGCCGGAAAATTCACCCATAACGGTTCGGTTGTCTTGTCGGCTGAACGCGCCGATCACGACGGGTATGCCTGCGTGCGTTTCATGGTGTCCGATACGGGCTGTGGCTTCCCGGCATCGCAAGCCGGGCATATGTTCCAGCCCTTTACCCAGGGCAAAGCGAACGGTGGTGGCAAGATTCCGGGCGCCGGCCTCGGCTTAACCCTGGTGGGTCACTACACCGCGATGCTGGGTGGCAGTCTTGAGCTGACCAGCGAGCCCGGCCATGGCACCCGCGTCACGCTCATTCTGCCCGCCCTTTATCAGCCCCTAGCCGAGGACCGGCCACTGCTCGAACAAGACGGTGGGAAGCTGCGCCCCTTGCTGACGGTTACCGGCCAACACATGCTGCCGCAACCAGCGGATGATTGATGTGATATGGCCTTTTAGGCGCCAAGCTTATCATCCCGCCCGCAGCGGGGCGTCCGGGTCCTGCCTGTTGCTGCCGTAATTCTGCAATCTTTCAGAAACGCGCTCGATTTCTTCAGGCGGCAGAATGGTTGGTTGGCCAAGCAAGAGGGCATAAACATACTGGCGCGCCAGCGTCTCCACCTCCACCGCCAGCACCAGGGCCTTCTTGAGAGTGTTGCCGAGAACGATCATGCCATGATTGGCCAGCAGACAGGCCCGCCGCCCTTCCAGAGCCTTCAGCGCAACATCCGATAATTCCTGCGTGCCAAACGTGGCGTACGGAGCGCAGCGGATGGAGTCGCCACCGATCAGGGCCACCATGTAATGGAAGCTCGGGATCTCGCGGCCATGCACCGCCAGCGCCGTGGCATAGGTCGGATGCGCGTGCAGCACCGCCTGCACATCCTTGCGCGAAGCGAGAATATCACGGTGGAACCGCCACTCGGACGAGGGCTGATGCTCACCCGTCCAGCTCCCATCAAATTTCATCGAGACGATATCCCTGGGCAACGTCTCGTCATAGGGCAGGCCAGAGGGCGTGATAAGAAAACCGTCACCAGAGCGTACCGACAGATTCCCTGCCGAGCCCTGGTTGATGCCCAGTCGGTTCATCGCCAGGCAGGTGTCGATGATCGCGTGGCGCAGGTCGAGGTCGGACAGTTTCATGATGCCCAGTGCTCCTTCATCGTCGCGGCGGCGTTACCCAACAATAGAAGGAATCGAGCGGTTTGACCAAACATCATGTGGAGTGACAAAGCTCGGGTGTCATTCTGCGGGTGCAGAGCCGCGCCCATGTTCATGAGTGAGAGGACGCTCACCATGCACCTCGGCCAACCAGAGGCTGTGGTGTTCACGCGCCCATTCCTCCTCCACCTGACCAGAGCCCATGGCGGCGAAAGCGCCTTCCATACCGACCGAGCCGATATAGATGTGGCCGATGATGATGATGACCATCGCCAACGCCGTTATCGCATGGATCATCTGGTAAAGCTGCATATCGGCCAGAGAGGCGAAGAAGAAGGGAAACAGCAACTGCACCCCGGTAAACGATAAGGCCGTACCGCCCAGCACCGTGGACCAGAAGATAATCTTCTGACCCGCGTTGAATTTCTTGGCGGGAGGGTGAAGATTCTTGTGAAACAGACCGCCCGCCTTGGAAAGCCATTCCACATCGCCACGCTCGGGAATGTTGTGGCGCACCCAGAGGAAGAAGATCAGCAGCACGCCCAACAAGAAGGCCAAGCCCAGATAATTGTGCAGCATTTTGCCCCAGCCGGTGAGGGCTGAGAACATCGAAGGCCCGATCAGCGGCAGCAAAAACCAGCGACCGTACAGCACATTGAGCCCGGTCAGCGCCAGCACGATGAAGCTGCCCGCCGCCAGCCAGTGGGCGACGCGCTCGAATGTGTTGAAGCGCTCCACCGTGCGGCCCGTGGCCGGCGCATCGAGTCGGATGCGGCCGCGCAGCAGGAAGAACAGCACCAGCACGACCAGGATACCGCCCAGCGCCCAGGCCCCATAGGTGCTGATCGGCCCGGTGCGCAGCGCCCGCCAGGCCTCGCCTTCCGATTGGATCAGCACGCCGGCGCGCGGGTTTGGCAGCGAGGTGACCCCCTGTTCCCCCCGACGGATTGTTCGCCAGAAATCAGCCTCGGACGAGCCGTTGAAAGAATAGCCGGGAACCGGCGCCGGATCAGCGGCCCGCGCCGGTTGCCCGGCCAGGGTGACCGACACGATCAACATCAGCGCGGCGAAAGCCGCTTTGCACCAGGACGTCATGTCGTGCCCTCCGGTCAGAACCGCCCCTTATCGAGGCGTTGCTTCAACGTGTTGAGCTGCTCTTGCGACAATGGTGGATCGCTTGGCCCCGCGTATCTGCCCTTCTCGAAATGAAGCGGCCTATCCCCGTCCTCATTGCAGCCCGCCAGCGGCGCGGCCATCGCCAGCAGGACACCAAAGAGCAGGTGAGGCGTCAGGATCTTGTTCATGGCGAGTCCGCTTTCGTCTGGCTCGCTTTCATCTGATACGCCGTGCCCCAGCCCCACGCCCCGCTGCCAAAACCACGGACCACCGCGCGCTCGCGGTAGATGGTGGACACCACGTCACCGTCACCAGCCAGCAGCGCCTTGGTCGCGCACATCTCGGCGCACAGCGGCAATTTGCCTTCAGCGATACGGTTGCGTCCGTATTTTTGGTATTCGGCTTCGCTGTTGTCGGGCTCGGGTCCACCGGCGCAAAAGGTGCATTTGTCCATCTTGCCGCGCGTGCCGAAATTGTTGTTCTGCGGGTACTGCGGGGCGCCGAATGGGCAGGCGTAGAAGCAATAGCCACAGCCGATGCACAGATCCTTGTTGTGCAGCACGATGCCTTCGGCGGTTTGATAGAAACAATCCACCGGACAGACCGCCTTGCACGGCGCATCCGCGCAGTGCATGCACGCCACCGAGAGCGTGCGTTCGCCCGGCTTGCCGTCGTTCATGGTGATGACCCGGCGGCGGTTGATGCCCCAGGGGACTTCGTGTTCGTTCTTGCAGGCGGTGGCGCAGGCGTTGCACTCGATGCAGCGGTCTGTGTCGCACAGGAATTTCATGCGGGCCATGGTCTCAATTCTCCTCCGCCAGTGTATCTTTCTTGCTCAGTGTCAGGCTGCCTTGATGCGGCACAAGGTGACCTTGGTTTCCTGCATCTGAGTCACGGAGTCATAGCCATAGGTGGTTATGGTGTTCACCGACTCGCCCAGAACGATCGGGTCCGCGCCCTTCGGGTATTTCGAGCGCCGGTCCTCGCCCTGGAACCAGCCGCCGAAATGGAAGGGCATGAACGCCACCCCACGCCCGACGCGCTCGGTCACCATCGCCTTGACCTTGATCCTGCCCTTTTCCGGCCCCTCGACCCAGACCATCCCACCGTCCTTGACGCCCGCGTTGTTGGCGTCCGCCGGGTTGATCTCGACGAACATGTCCTGCTGCAATTCGGCCAGCCAGGGGTTGGAGCGCGTCTCATCGCCACCGCCCTCGTATTCGACCAGACGACCGGAGGTGAGGATGATCGGGTATTCCTTCGACACGTCACGATCCTGGATCGATTTGTACAGGGTCGGCAACCGCCAGGATTTGGTGTCGGCGTAGGTCGGGTATTGCGCCACCAGATCACGGCGCGGCGAATACAGCGGCTCGCGGTGCACCGGCACGGGGTCGGGGAAGTTCCACGCCACGCAGCGCGCCTTGGCGTTGCCCGGCGGGTTCAGGCCGTGCTTGATCGCCACGCGCTGAATGCCGCCGGACAGATCCGTGCTCCAGCTCACCGCGCCGGTCTTGCCGCCGCCGATCTCGGTGATCACCGCCAGTTCCCCCGGCGTCAGCTCCCAGTCCCAGCCCAGCTTTTGCAGCATGGCCATGGTCACTTCCGGGTAGCCGTCCCTGATCTCGGAGCCCACCGGGTAGACGCCTTCGGCCAGCAGCGTGACGCCGTTGCGCTCAAGGCCAAAACGGGCGCGGAAGGCGCCGCCGCCCATGGCGACGGGCAGGGAATAGTCATAAAGATTGGCCGAGCCGGGGTGCTTCATCGCCGGCGTGCCCCAGCACGGCCAGGGCAGACCGTAGAAATCGCCGTCCGCCGGGCCGCCATTGGCGCGCAGCGTCGCCCGGTCGAAGGTCTCCTGGCGCTCCATGTGCAGCTTGAGGCGCTCTGGCGACTGGCCGGTGTAGCCCACCGCCCACATGCCACGATTCCATTCGCGGGTGACGTCCTCGATGATCGGCTCGTCGCCGGTGACCATGATGTTCTTGAACAGCGCCTCGGCAAAGCCGAATTTCTTCGCGAACAGATGCATGATCTCATGGTCGGTCTTGGATTCGAACAGCGGCTCCATGACCTTGAAGCGCCACTGCACCGAGCGGTTCGACGCGGTGACCGAACCGACCGTCTCGAACTGCGTGGCGGCGGGCAGCAGATAGACGCCGTCCTTACGGTTGTGCAGCGCCGCCGTCACCGTCGGGTAAGGATCGATGACAACCAGGATGTCCAGCTTATCCATCGCCTTTTGCATGTCGGGAAGGCGGGTCTGGCTGTTGGGCGCGTGGCCCCAGAACACCATGCCCTTGACGGTGTCGGGCTGGTCGATGTTTTCCCTGGCTTCCAGCACGGCGTCGAACCAGCGCGGCACGGTGATGCCGGAAGATTCCATCAGCTTCTTGTCCCTGAAGCGACCGAGCAGATCCTCATAGGGCACGTCCCACACACGGGCCCAATGCCGCCATGCCCCCTCGGCAAGGCCATAATACCCCGGCAGCGTGTCCGAGGTGACGCCGAAGTCGGTGGCGCCCTGCACATTGTCGTGCCCACGGAAGATGTTGGTGCCGCCGCCGGCCATGCCGATGTTGCCCAGCGCCAGTTGCAAGATGCAGTAGGCGCGGGTGTTGTTGTTGCCGGTATGGTGCTGGGTCCCGCCCATGCACCACACCAGCGTGCCTGGCCGGTTCGTCGCCAGCGTGCGGGCCACGCGCGCCAGCTGACTGCCGGGCACGCCGGTGACGCGCTCAACCTCCTGGGGGGTCCACTTCCTCACCTCGGCGCGGATCTCGTCCATGCCGTAGACGCGCCTGGCGATATATTCCTTATCCTCCCAGCCGTTCTCGAAGACGTGCCAGAGAATGCCCCAGATCAGCGGAACGTCGGTGCCCGGACGGAAGCGGATGTATTCATCGGCCTTGGCGGCGGTGCGGGTGAAGCGCGGGTCGGCGACGATCAACGGCGCGCTGTTCTGCTCCTTGGCCTTCAGCACGTGCAGCATCGCCACGGGATGCGCTTCAGCGGCGTTGGAGCCGATGAAGAACATCGCCCGTGTCTTTTGAATATCATTGTAGGAGTTGGTCATCGCGCCATAGCCCCACGTGTTCGCCACGCCGGCGACGGTGGTGGAATGGCAAATGCGCGCCTGATGCTCGATGTTGTTGGTGCCCCAGAACGCCGCGAACTTGCGCAGCAGATACGCCTGTTCATTCGAATGCTTGGCCGAGCCCAGCCAGAACACGCTGTCCGGCCCAGAAGTCTCGCGGATTTTCAGGAGCTTATCGCCAATCTCGCCGATCGCCTGTTCCCAGGGGATGCGGGTGTAGACGCCATCCACCAGCTTCATCGGATAGCGCAAACGGCGGTCGCCATGCGCGTGTTCACGTACCGCCGCCCCCTTGGCGCAGTGCGAGCCGAGATTGATCGGGCTGTCGAAAGCCGGTTCCTGGCCAATCCACACGCCGTTCTGCACCTCGGCGATGACCGTGCAGCCAACCGAGCAATGCGTGCAGATGGTCTTGATTTGCTTGATCTCACCAACCGGCGCGGCGGTCGCCGCGTCCGCCCTGCGGACCATGGTCGGCAAACCGGCGACCGCCACGCCGCCAGCGGCGGCCAAACCCGCATTGCGCAGGAAGCTGCGGCGGTCGACAGCCGTGCCGGTAAGGCGACAAAGCGCCTGAGCGAGAGGCCGGCCCGAAGCGGACACAGTGGATTTCTTGATCAGCATCGGGGCCTCCTGAACAAACGCGGGCAACCGGAACGGTCGATCCTGTGCGTTGAGCGCGTGAATGGGCGTATGGGGCGATGGCTATAGGGCGATGGCTGGGCGCCAGCCCTTCTTAAAACCGGCTTGTTTCGTAGGCTTTGCGGATGTGTTCAGTCTCGCGATACCGCTGGCGCGTGTCGTCCACGTCTTTCGCCTCCGCCACAACCGGCAAACCGACGGCGACGGCGCCCAGCACGCCCACACCAAGCCCGGCGGCCCGGAAGAGAGCGCGTCGCGCGAGGATGCCCTTGCTCTTTTCGTTTCTCATTATTTTTTCCCTATCCCATCGTTCGGCGCGGTTTTCAAAGGGCCAGTGCGAACGCTTGATTTTCGATATCCAGGAAAAGCCGCCCCAGCGCGCCAACCGACTGATAGAGGGAGGCCGAAGGGGATTTCTCCAGATCGGCGAAGAAACGCGGCGCCCAAGAAGCGATGTGGCGGTCATGGAAGGCGTGTTGCTCGTCAAGACCGACCGGATCGCCGAAAGCCCCGGTGATCAGACCGGCCATCATCTCGAACAGCGCGGCGATGTGGTCTTCGGGCTCCTTCACCGTGTCGGCGCGGGCGATGCCCAGGCGCGCCATGTCGCTGCGCAAATCCGCCAGCGGCTTTTCATGCAGGAATCCGGTGCGGTAATAGGAAGCAAAAGGCGTCAACTCACCGCCGCCCACGCCGATGAACAGCGCGTCATACTCGCGCTGCGCCACCGCCGGATTCGTTGCGCGCGCGGCCTCGGCAAGCGCCATGAAGGCGCGGCCCAAGGGTCTCTCGTCGCCCTCCATGGAGGAAAGCGCCGTCAGCATGCCCGCGTCCGGCGTCCGCGACAGCAAGCCAGCCAACATCCCGTAGATTTGAGCCCGCAGGATCTCCTCATCCGGTACTGTTGATGGTATGTCGTCACTCCGTGGCGGCATTCGGCGTTTCTCCCGGCAATAGCCCTGGGGGTTTTACTAAAGAGCAGAACAGTGCCGCTGATTTAAGCCGCCACCCTTTGTCTTGTCAACGATTTGCCCGCCATCGAATTCAGTGGGGAAATATTTTCTCCAGAACCGTTATGCTTTTTCCGGCATAGCGCTGTCCTGGTTGAGATCCACCGCAGTTTCTGCTTTGTTCGCGATCTTTTCGTCATCATCCGGGGCGCGGGCAACCTCTGCTTCCCCTGCGGCCTCCTGTCCCTTTTCAAGGGATTCTTCGACGGTGTCCAGAAAGCCTTTGCCGACACGGTACAAGGTCTTCACCACAGCGCCGCTGAACAGACTCGTGTAATCGCCGGCATAGTCCTTGAGCCCGTCGTCGTTGGCGTACACCGGGTCGGAGAGCCACAGCTTACGCAACGCCTGCCGGTGCAGGGTCTCAGGCACGCCGTTGCGCAAAAACGGCGTGAAGTCGGACTCCGCCGTCAGGCTTTCCAGCGACGGCAAGTCCTTCAATACATCCAGAGTTTCAGCCAGGATTTCCGTTGGCGGTGTTTCAGTCGGCGGCGGCGCGGGTTCCGGCTCCATCTCCGGGCTTATCCCCGGCGCCTCCTCCCGGCGCTTCAGGCGTGACCAGCGGGATAGGAAGGAATCACCGCTCATGGCGGTGGTCTTTGCGCTCACGCTTTATGAAGGGGACATCGACATGGTGCTGCTCGACAAAGTCACGCAGCAGAGCCAGCACCTCAGCCGGCATGGGCGTCGCCTCGACCCGCTCCCGCCCGCTCACCTGGTAGACCTCGCACTCATGCGCCGAGGCGGTGACGAAGAACGGTGTCGGGGCGCTCAATTCTCCACTGTCATCCGACCGCAGCGCCACCCAGAGGCGCGGCGGGTCCTGCGACAGGGTCAACTGGTACCCCTCGGTGTCGCTGCGGTGCAGTTCAAGGGACAGCGTCGCCGCGTGGATATGCGCCCAGCCGTCACCCTCGCGCAGCAGCCGTCCGCCGCCGACAACCGGGGGGGCGCCGGGGATCACCGCCACCGGCTGCCAGTCCCACTCCTGCCAGGGGTTGTGGCTGCGCCGACGCTCCAGCACGATGCCGAGCGGCAGCGCCTCCATGCTCTTGAGGGTTTGGGTCATACGGCGTTTCCAGGCACGACGCCGGCGGACAGCAGCCGTTCGGCTTCGGACAGATCGTCGGGGCGGTTGGTGTTGAAGAACGGATCGACCGGCTCCACGGCGAAATCGGCGATGGCCAGGCGGTAGCGACTGGTCCAGGCATCCACTTTGCGCACCCCCTCCTCCAGCATGGCGCGCCGCAGTTCGTCGGCCAGACGCAGCGGCCACAGCCCGAACACCGGGTGGTCCTGCCCCGCCGAACGCGCGCAGGCGAGATCCGCGCCCTCAACCGTCACCGCCTTCAGCAGGCGCGCCACCAAATCGCCGGGAAGGAACGGCGCGTCGGTGGCGAAACTCGCCAGCCACACCGCCCCCGGCGCGTTCACCCGCGCCCAGTCCAACCCGGTCAGCACACCGGCCAAGGGGCCGGCGTACCCCTCCACCACATCGGCGGCCACCGGCAGGCCAAAGGCGGCGAAACGCTGGGGGTCACCGTTGGCGTTGAGCAGCAGCGGCCCCACCTGCGGGCGGGCGACGGCGATGATGCGTTCCAGGATGGTGCCGCCGCCGAGTCGGCGCAGGTTCTTGTCGCCCCCCCCCATGCGGCGCGACAGCCCACCGGCCAACAGCACTCCCGCTACCTCAGTCCTCATCGCGGCCTCCCTTGCGCTGATGGTCACGCCCCTCGTCCGCCGCAGCCGCCGGGTCGGCGTCGAAGATCAAGCGCTCGGCGCCGGCCAGCGCGATGAAGCGCTTGCCCTTGGCCCGCCCGACCAGCGTCAGCTTCGCCTGCCGCGCCAACTGCACGCCCCAGGCGGTGAAGCCGGAGCGTGAAACCAGGATCGGGATGCGCATCTGCACGGTCTTGATCACCATCTCGCTGGTCAGCCGCCCGGTGGTGTAGAAGATCTTGTCCTCGGGGTTTATGCCGTTCTGGTGCATGAAACCGCGCACCTTGTCTACGGCGTTGTGGCGGCCGACATCCTCCATATAGACCAGCGGTCGATCCTCCTGGCACAGCACGCAGCCGTGGATGGCCCCGGCCTCCAGGTAAAGACTGGGCGTCAGGTTGATCTTCTTCGACAGCGCGTAGATCCACGAGGTGCGCAGACGGATGTCCGGGTTCAGCCGAACCGTCTCGAACACCTCCATGACATCGCCAAAGGCCGTGCCCTGCGCGCAGCCGGAGGTCAACGTCTTCTTCTTCAGCTTTTCCTGATAATCGGTGCGCCGCTCCGTGCGGACGACGATCGTGCCGGTTTCCTCGTCGAAGTCGACGCCGGTGATCCGGTCATCCGGCTTCAGCATGTTCTGGTTCAGCAGATAGCCGAGCCCGAGATATTCGGGGTAATCGGCGATCGTCATCATGGTGACGATCTCCTGCCCGTTGAGGAACAGCGTCAGCGGTCGCTCCACGGTGACCGCCGTTTCAATGGTCCGGCCATCCTGGTCAAGACCGGACACGCGCTCGGTCAATCGAGGATCGGCGGGATTGGGGCGAATGGCGAATTCATCAAGCATCATGGTGGAAAGGATGGACCTCTCACCTTCGTCGGACAAGCTTGCGTTACGCTGGACGGCGCTATGATTTATAGAGCATAACGGCATGAGCCGACACGGAATCGCTGGATGCATGACACCGCCGAAGCCTTGGCCACCGCCTTCTCTTTGATCCTGTCGCTGGACGCCGATCTCCTGGCGATCGTTGGCTTATCGTTGCGCGTCAGCTTGGCCTCGGTCCTGGCGTCCTCCCTCATCGGCTTGCCGCTGGGGGCGGCGGTGGCGGCGTTGCGGTTTCCCGGCAAACGCGGCGCGGCGGTAGCCCTCAACGCGCTGATGGGACTGCCGCCGGTGGTGGTCGGGCTGATCGTGTATTTGATGCTGTCACGCTCCGGGCCGTTCGGGGTGCTGGGCCTGCTGTTCACCCCCACCGCCATGGTCACCGCCCAGACCGTGCTGCTGACGCCGCTGATCGCCGCCCTGGCGCGCCAGACGGTTGAGGATTTGCTGGTTGAATACGACGATATGCTGCACGTCTTCGGCGCTGGCCCCCTGCACACCATCGCCACGCTGCTGGCCGAAGCCCGGTTCAGCCTGGCGACCGCGGTGCTGGCCGCCTTTGGCCGCGCCTCGGCCGAGGTCGGGGCGGTGATGATCGTCGGCGGCAACATCGAGCACGTGACCCGCGTCATGACCACCGCCATCGCGCTGGAAACCAGCAAGGGCAATTTGCCCCTGGCCCTCGGGCTGGGGGTGATCTTGATGAGCCTGTCTCTGGCGGTGAACGTCGCCGTGGCGACACTGCGCCACACCACCGACCGCGCCAGGGCCTGATCCACTCCACACAGAAAAATTACTGGGAGAAACACCGATGTTCCGCCGTACTCTGCTCACCCTGACCGCCGCCCTGCTGGTGGCCGCCGCCCTGCCGGCCCGTGCGGATGAGCGCTTCATCACCGTCGCCTCGACCACCTCCACCGAGGATTCAGGGCTGTTCAAGCACATTCTGCCGCTGTTCACCGCAAAGACCGGCGTCGCGGTGCGCGTGGTCGCCAAGGGAACGGGTCAGGCCATCGACATGGCCAAGCGCGGCGACGCCGATGTGCTGTTCGTCCACCACAAGCCGTCCGAGGAAAAATTCGTCGCCGAAGGCTTCGGCATGAAGCGCTTCCCCGTCATGTACAACGACTTCGTCCTGATCGGCCCGAAGGCCGATCCGGCCCACATCCGCGGGACCAAGGATGTCGCCCAGGCGCTGACCCGGATCGCCGCGGCGAAGGCGCCCTTCGTGTCGCGCGGCGACGACAGCGGCACCCATAAGGCCGAGCAGGAATTATGGAAGGCCGCCGGTCTCGACCCCAGCAAGGATGGCGGCTGGTACAAGGCGCTGGGCCAGGGCATGGGCGCGACGCTGAACGCCGCCTCCGGCCTGGGCGCTTATGCGATCGCCGACCGCGGCACCTGGCTGAGCTTCAACAACCGCGCCGATCTGGAGGTGCTGGTGGAGGGTGACAAGCGCCTGTTTAACCAATACGGCGTGACCCTGCCGAACCCGGTGAAGTTCCCGCACATCAAGGCCGCCGACGGCCAGGCCTTCATCGACTGGCTGGTGTCCCCGGAGGGCCAGAAGGCCATCGCCGCCTACACCATCAACGGCATGCCGCTGTTCTTCCCCAACGCGGATCAGCCGGGGGCGTAACGTTCGGGCTGGTCACTTTGCCGCACCTACCCAATTTCAGAAAAATTGCTGATCTTTACTGACCCCTCTGGAAAGCGCGCAACGATATCAAGCTCACCGCCCATCGCCTCGACGAAGCGCCGCAAATTACCGACATACATGTCGGTGCGCTTTTCCATCTTGGCGACGGCGGCTTGACCAACGTGCAAGGTGCCGCTTAGCGTCTCTTGAGTAAGCTGGCGAGCTTGACGGAGTTCAGCCAACGACATCTCGGCGCGCAGGGCTTCAACCTTGCGTGTAACAGCCTTTTGTTGAGCGGGCGTCATACCGGCGCGGAGTGTATCGAATCTGTTGCGTCCGCTCATATCAGCCCTTCCTTTTTCAATATCTCAAGGTGCTGGTCGTAAAGATCATCCGCGATAGGCACGAAAACCTCATAAAACCGTTCATCACCTGTCTTATCGCCACCAATCAACAGAATCGCCGCGCGGAGCGGATCAAAGGCATAGAACACCCGGATGGGCTTTCCACCGCTCTGAATCCGCAGTTCGCGCATATGGCTATGGCGGGAGCCGTTGATCTTCGATGATTGAGGAAAACCAAGCCGTACATCGCGCGCTTCGAGCAGGTTGATCGTTGCCGCCACATCAACCTGTTCCGCGTCTGATAGACCTGACCACCAATCGCCGAACTCATCGGTATATTCGACTTCACATGCCATTAATGGAATATGCCGTTGATGGAATAAGCAGTCAAGAGTATATTTATGCAGATCCGGCTGGCATGATCCTCGCGTTGCCGGAAGGAGGCATCGTTCCATGAAGATCAACGGCCACACAATCCTGGCCTGCGACTGCGCGCGCAGCATGCCGCTCGATGGCGAGGCCCTTGGCCGGGCGTGTGGGGCCGGGGGCGCCGCCGTGGTGCATACCCAGCTCTGCCGCAGCCAGATCGACCGCTTCGAGGCCGCCGCCAAAAGCGCCGCCGGGCCGCTGCTGGTCGCCTGCACCCAGGAAGCCCCGCTGTTCGCCGAAATCGCCGCGGAGGCCGCTCCCGACGCCGAACTGTCCTTCACCAATATTCGGGAGCGCGCCGGCTGGTCCGATGAGGCCGGGGTGGCGCTGCCGAAGATCGCCGCGCTGCTGACCGAGGCGGCGACGATTGTGCCGTCAACCGGCTCGATCACCCTGACCTCCGAGGGTTCGTGCCTGGTTTACGGCGTTGATGAACGCGCCATCGAGGCGGCGCAGCAGCTTTCCTCCAGGCTTGATGTGACGGTGCTGCTGAAGAATCCGCAAGACGTGACGCCGCCGCGCGTCACCTCCGTGCCGCTGTTCAAGGGCGTCATCCGCACCGCCACGGGGTGGCTCGGCGGGTTTGACATCGTGGTGGATGATTATGCCCGCGCCCTGCCCTCCTCGCGCCGCAGCCTGGGCTTCGAGCCCGCCCTCCAGGGGGCGGCGGCGCGCTGCGACATCCTCCTCGACCTGACCGGCGGTACGCCGCTGTTCTCGGCGCATGGTCGGCGTGACGGCTATCTGCGCCCCGATCCCGACAGCCCGGCCCAAATCGCCAAGGCGCTGTTCGAGGCGACGGATCTGGTGGGCGCGTTCGAGAAACCGCGCTACATCGACTTCAAGGCCGCTCTGTGCACCCATTCCCGCAGCCGCAAGACCGGCTGCACGCGCTGCCTGGAGGTCTGCCCGACCGGGGCCATCACCCCGGCGGGCGATACGGTGCGCATCGACCCGCACATCTGCGCCGGTTGTGGCAGTTGCGCCGCCGTGTGCCCGACCGGGGCCAGCACCTACGCGCTGCCGCCCACGCCGATTCTGCTCGAGCGGCTGCGCACGCTGCTGGGTTCCTATCATGAGAACGGCGGCGACGACGCCACCCTGCTGGTGCACGACCCCCGCCATGGTGAGGAGGTCATCACGCTGATGGCGCGGCATGGCCGTGGCCTGCCGGCGCGCGTGCTGCCCTTCGCCGTGCACGAGGTGACGCAGCTCGGCCTGGATTTCTTCGCGGTGGCGCTGGCCTATGGCGCGGCGCACATCCGCGTGCTGACCGGCCCGGCCAACCAGGGGGAGACCACCGGCCTCGCCTCCCAGGTCGGGTTGATCGAGACGGCCATGGCCGGGCTGGGCTATGGCTCAGGCCGCGTCGGCATCATCGATGCGCCAGACCCCGAGGCGGTGGAGCGCGCCCTGTGGAGCCTCCCCGCCATGGCCGCCCCCACACCGGGGCGGTTCCTGCCCATGGGCGGCAAGCGCACGCTGATCATGCTGGCGCTGCGGCATCTGCACACAGTGGCCCCGTCCCCGCTGGATGTGCTGCCGCTCCCCGCCGGGTCGCCGTTTGGCCGGATCGAGGTTCAGGTCGAAGGCTGCACGCTCTGCCTGTCCTGCGTCGGCGCCTGCCCGACCGGGGCGCTGCTCGACAACCCCGACAAGCCAAAGCTGAGCTTCGCGCAGGACGCCTGCGTGCAATGCGGCCTGTGCCGAAACACCTGCCCTGAAAAAGTGATCACGCTGGTCCCGCAGATCGATTTCCGCGACAGCGCCCGCGGCGCGGTGACCATCAAGGAGGAAGAGCCCTTCTGCTGCGTGCGCTGCAACAAGCCCTTCGCCTCGAAATCCTCCATCGAGAGGATCGTCGCCGCCTTGTCCGGCAAGCACTGGATGTTCGCGACGCCGGAGGCCGCCAACCGCATCCGCATGTGCGAGGACTGCCGGGTCATCGACCAGGCCGAGCGGGGCGGCGACCCCTTCGCCATGGGCGCCCCACGCCGCCCCCGCACCACCGAGGACGATTTGCGCGAGCGCGACGCCGCCGCCAAGAATTCTGAGGATCCAAAATCCCGAGGATAAGGCGTGAGCTGCGGCATTCCTGACCAAAGTTCCCCGTTGGGTTCAGCGCGCGGCGTGGTATTCTCCATACCGCCAGCGGGTAGAGCGCTGACGCCAGAGTGAGGATGCTTTGCGATGACCGAGAAGCAGGTGAACGACACGGCGTTGCGTGTTCCCACCGCCCCACTGATCGATCAACCCTTGATCGATCCATTTGGCCGTGCGGTCACCTATCTGCGTGTTTCGGTGACCGACCGCTGCGACCTCCGCTGCGTCTATTGCATGGCCGAGGACATGAGCTTCCTCCCCAAGGCCGAGGTCCTGACGCTGGAGGAAATCGACCGGCTGTGCAGCGCCTTCATCCGCCTGGGCACGCGCAAGCTGCGCCTGACCGGAGGGGAACCGCTGGTGCGCCGGGGTATCCTCGACCTGATTCGCACCCTTGGTCGCCACGTGGCCTCCGGCGCGCTGGACGAGCTGACGCTGACCACCAACGGCTCGATGCTGTTCAAATACGCCCAAGGGCTGGTGGAGGCGGGGGTCAAGCGGATCAATGTGTCGCTGGACACGCTGGATGCGCATAAATTCCAGGCCATCACCCGCTGGGGCAAGCTGGGCAAGGTGGTGGAGGGCATTCAGGCGGCCAAGGACGCCGGGCTGCGCATCAAGATCAACACGGTGGCGCTCAAGGGCGTCAATGATGATGAATTCCACACCATGGTGGAATGGTGCGGGGAGCGCGGCTTCGACCTGACCTTCATCGAGGTGATGCCGCTGGGTGACCTCGGCGACGTGTCGCGGCTTGACCAGTACCTTCCCCTCTCCCAGGTGCGCGCCGATCTGGAAAAGCGCTGGACGCTGGAGGAGAGCGACTACCGCACCGGCGGACCGGCGCGTTATGTGCGGGTGAAGGAGACCGGCGGGCGGATCGGCTTCATCACGCCCATGACCCATAATTTCTGCGAAAGCTGCAACCGCGTGCGGCTTACCTGCACCGGCACGCTGTACATGTGCCTGGGCCAGGAGGACGCCGCCGATTTGCGCACCCCCTTGCGCATGAGCGACGACGACGGGCTGCTGGTGGACGCCGTGCGCGCCGCCATCCGCCACAAGCCGAAGGGCCATGACTTCATCATCGACCGCCAACACCACGACCCGGCGGTGCACCGTCATATGAGCGTGACCGGCGGTTAGAGCGGCGCGCCAGAGCGCATCGTCTGGGATGGACCGCGCAGGGTGGTTTCAGGGCGAATATGGATCCACCACCTTCGCTAGGGCAATCGCATTAAAAGATAATATTCCCTACTAGGAATACCATCATCCATGCGAAGGTGCATAGGCGCTAACTTTAGGATGTCAACCTTACCAATATATCATAACCATTGGTCTATTTTATTGCGAGTTTAACAATTTTTACTGGTTGATGGCTTTTGCGGCGATGGCGACAAGAGAGGTTAACGCTATAAAATACCGTCATCCCCGCGAAAGCGGGGACCCAGGAAACCTTGCTAATTCATGCCTATGCCAAGCGCTCCGAAGCATGAAATAAGACAAAGTGAGCGCCTATGCGCGAAGGCGGCGATCCAGGCGCCGCAGCCAAGAGAATACTTGGAAACCCTGGGTCCCCGCTTCCGCGGGGATGACGAATGTGTCAAGAGACAAATGACTTAAGTCTCGTTATAAGAATACTATCTCTTTACCCGATTGCCTACCACCTGCACGGCAGAGATTTCCCACGCCCTCAACCTCTGCTATGATTGAGGCACGATGACCGATCCAGCCGCCGCGCTCTTCCGCCACACGCCACCACAGATGGCCTTTGTGTGCGCCGACACGGACGAGGCGCACGCCGCGCTCACCCGGCTGGTGCAACGCTACGGCAATGTGTCCATCGGTAGGGCCGATGTCATTGTGGCGCTGGGTGGTGACGGCTTCCTGCTGGAAACCTTGCACCACGCGCTGGGGCGCGCCGGGGTGATGCCAAAGCCGGTGTATGGCATGAATCGTGGCTCGGTCGGCTTCCTGCTCAACGCCCACAATGAGAACGAACTGCCGGAACGCTTGGCGCGCGCCCAGCATGTGACGCTGCATCCCCTGCGCATGCGGGCGACGCGCGCCGGCGGCCCGGTTATCGAGGCGCTTGGCATCAACGAAGTCTCCCTGCTGCGCGAGACCCGCCAGGCGGCCAAGCTGCGCATCACCGTGGACGGCACGATCCGCCTGCCGGAGCTGATCTGCGACGGCGCCCTGGTCGCCACGCCGGCGGGCAGCACCGCCTATAATCTTTCGGCGCACGGGCCGATCATTCCCCTGGGCGCCGGCGTCCTGGCGCTGACACCGATCAGCGCCTTCCGCCCACGCCGCTGGCGCGGCGCTCTGTTGCCGCGCACCGCGCGCATCCGCTTCGAGATTCTTGAAACTGAAAAGCGCCCGGTCAGCGCCGTGGCCGACTTCACTGAAGTGCGCGATGTTGAATGCGTCGAGGTGACCGAGGCGCACGACGTGTCGCTGACCCTGCTGTTCGACCCGGAGTTCAACTTTGAAGAGCGTATCCTGAAGGAACAATTCGAGCCGTAAAGCGGAGCGCGTTCGACTTTAGCCCTGGGCTGGTCGGTAAGGCCGGGCTTCGCCATATGTGCTCCATCCCGTCCCCCGCAACAGCGCGAGCGCGCTTTGAGCGAATATCACTTCCCGATCGAGCTGACCGCGCCGGACATCGCGCCCTATCGGTGCGGCAACAGCGGAATCGACTATGTCACGACGCTGGACAGCGGATCCTTCGGCCCGCATGTCGTCATCAACGCCCTGACGCACGGCAATGAACTGTGCGGGGTCATCGCCATCGACACGCTGTTCCGCCTGGGCGTCCGGCCCACGCGCGGTCGGCTGACTCTGGTGCTGGCCAACGTCGCCGCCTATCAGGCGCTTACCCCCCGCACCCCCGGTGCGTCGCGTTACGTGGAGGAGGATTTCAACCGGCTCTGGTCGCCGGACACCCTTGACGGACGCCGGGATTCGGTTGAGCTGCGCCGGGCGCGTGAACTCCGCCCGGTGTTCGACGCGGCTGACCTGCTGCTTGATATCCACTCCATGACCCATGACACGGCGCCCTTGACGCTGTGCGGCCAGACGGCGCGCGCGCGGAGTCTGGCGGTGCGTCTGGGCCACCCATCCTGGATCGTCGCCGACGAAGGACACGCCTCGGGCCGGCGGCTGCTCGACTATGGCGGGTTCGCCGATCCGCATGGTGACCGCACCGCCCTGCTGGTGGAGTGTGGCCAGCACGGGAAGGCCGACACCGCGGATACGGCGGTGGAAGCCTGTCTGCGATTCCTCTTGATGCAGGGCATGATCGACCCGAGCGCCCTGCCCCGGCTGCCCCGGCGCACAGCCCCGCCGCGCGTGGTCGAGGTGACGCAGGCCGTCACGGTGCGCAACGACGCCTTCACCTTCGCCCGCGCCTTCACCGGCTTCGAGGTGCTGCCGCACGCCGGCGCCCTCATCGGCGTCGACGGCGATCAGCCGGTTCTCACCCCCTATGACGACTGCGTGCTGATCATGCCCGCACGACGCGCCAGGACCGGCCAGACCGCCGTGCGGCTGGGACGAATCATCGGGAGGTGACGGCCGGAACGATTGTTCACTTCTTCGCCACCGGCTTGCCCTTTTCCCAGGTGGGGTTGGCCTGGAAGAGCGGAATGGTGGAGATCGACATCTTGGCCGAAGCCTCCGTCACCTGGCGGGAATAGACCACATAGATCAGCGTGTCGTTCGCCCGATCATAAAGACGGCGGATGGCGATCGACTTGAAGATCAAGCTCTTGCGCTCAGAGAACACCTCCTCACCCTTTGGCGATAAGTCGATGTCGCCGACGGTGACCGGGCCTGTCTGACGGCAGGAGATGGAGGCGTTGGAAGGGTCTTCAAACCACTTTCCTTTCGACAGGCGGTCGATCATCGAGCGGTCGAAATCGACGAGATGGCAGGTCACGCCCCGCACCTTCGGGTCTTCCACCGCCTGCACCAGCAACCCGTTGCCGGTCCAGTCATTGCTGAAACGACCGACCTCCTGCGCGGCGGCTGGGCGGGGGTGCGCCGACAGGGCAAGGACCGACAGGACGGCCACGGCGCTTAGCTGAAACAAAAAACCACGCATCACAGGATATCTCCGACAAATATATCCCCAGTCAAACGCAATCCCCTTGCCTGGGTCAATCACCCGGTTGACTTCGCGACTCAGGGGATCGTAATCCGCTGAAGATCTACCGGACCAAGAAAATTTGTAGTATCACGTTTGAACTCGATTGCCGCCATCAAGCGACGCCCATACGCCATGAACGTACAAATCTCGGAAGACAGGAATCGCCTGGACGTCACGATGATCCACGATTTCCTCGCAACCCGATCGACATGGGCGCGCCAGATCGATCGTCGCACCGTTGAGATTTCCATCGCCAATTCACTGTGCTTCGGCGCCTATGCTCTGGAAACGGGCCAGCAGATCAGATTTGCCCGCGTGATCACCGACTACGCCACCTTTGCGAATTTGGTGGATGTCTTCGTGCTTGAATCCCACCGCGGCAAGGGCGTCTCGCGCAAACTGATGGAAGCGGTCATGGCCCATCCGGCGCTGCGCCGGGTACGTCGGTTTACCCTTGTCACGTCCACGGCGCCGGGGCTTTACGCCAAATTCGGATTCTCTCCCCTGCAGGCGCCCCATACCCGTATGGAAATTCTGCGGCCTGACATTTATGCGCAACCGGCTGGCGCCGAACACCACGCCGATGCGTTGAGCACGGCGCCGTAAAACGACGCGCAGTGGCGGTTATTGCTGAGCGAACATAGATAAGGGGCTACGCGCACCATCAGGCTTCGTACACGCGGCCACCACGGCTGCTGTTCCGACGCCAAGCCATAAGGTCGCCGCCCGTATGACCGATCACATCGCCGACTCCATCCACGACACCCCGCCCGCCCCAACCGAACCACCGCCTCCGACCGCACCACCGCGCCAGCCCGTCACGGTGGCCGTGATGGGGCTGTTCATCATCGCGGTGCTGTACACGGTGTATTTCGCCCGCGACGTGCTGTTGCCGATCTGCCTGGCGCTGATCCTCAGCTTCCTTCTGCGCCCGCTGGTGCGGGGGCTGTACCGGCTTGGCATCCCGGAGAGCATCGGCGCGGCGATCACCGTCGTGTCGCTGTGCGGCCTGTTGGGGCTGGGCATTTACACCCTGACGGTTCCCGCCACACAATGGGTGGACCGCGTGCCGCGCGTGGTGCACGACCTGGAATTCAAGCTGGGCGACCTGCGCGCCGGGCTGGAGCGCGCCCGCAAAGCCTCGCAACAGATCGAGCAGATCGCCGGCTCGCAGGCTGGCGACGAGAGCAGCCCCTCGCGGGAGGTCGTGCTGCGTGGTCCCTCGCTTGCCGAGCAGTTCCTGCGGCAGTCCGAGGCGGTGATCGCCAATGTCGTGATCTTGCAAGTGCTGCTGTATTTCTTCCTGGCCCGTGGCCGGCAAAGCCTGGAAACGCTGATCGGCACCATGACCAGCATCGATGACCGCGTCCACTACGCCACGGTGGCCGGAACGGTGCAGCAGAACATCGCCACCTATCTCGTCACCATCACCATCATCAACATCATGCTGGGAATAGCCGCAGGGGGTATTTTGTGGCTGGAAGGGGTGCCCAACCCCGCCCTCTGGGGAACGCTGGCCACGGTGCTCAATTATATCCCGTTCATCGGCCCGGCGGTGGTGACGGCGGTGCTGCTGCCGGTATCGGTGCTGACCTTCGACCGGCTCTCCGATACTTTGCTGCCGCCCTTGTCCTTTGTCGCTCTGGTCACATTGGAGGGCAATTTCCTGACCCCGCTGATCGTCGGGCGGCGGCTGTCGCTCAATCCCATCGCGGTGTTCATCTCGATCCTGTTCTGGGGCTGGATGTGGGGCATCCCCGGCGCGCTGCTGGCCGTGCCCATCCTCGCTATCGTTAAAATCCTGTGCGATGCTCACGAACCTCTGAAAACGCTCGGCGTCTTGCTGGGGCATGGGGAGTGACGTAACGGGGGCATCGGAGAATGGTCGTAAGCGGTGGGTTTTCTTTTTTCGTGCTGGCGCTGGGAATCCTGGCGCTGCTCATCGTGCTGTCGGGTGTCAAAACAGTGTCACAGGGTCAGGAATGGACGGTCGAGCGATTCGGTCGCTACACCCACACCCTGTCACCGGGGCTGCATCTGATCATACCGCTGATCGATCGAATCGGGCAGCGGCAGGGCATGATGGAAACCGTGCTCGATGTCCCCTCGCAAGAGGTCATCACCAAGGACAACGCCATGGTCACCGCCGACGGCGTCGTCTTCTTTCAGGTGATCGACGCGGCCAGGGCGTCATACGAGGTCAGCGATCTGCAACGCGCCATCCTCAACCTGACCATGACCAACATCCGCACGGTCATGGGATCGATGGATCTGGATGAGCTTCTCTCTCAGCGCGACAAGATCAACGCCAAGCTCCTCTCGGTGATGGACGACGCGACCTCCCCCTGGGGGGTCAAGGTCACGCGCATCGAGATCCGCGACATTCAGCCGCCGCGCGATCTGGTGGACAGCATGGCCCGCCAGATGAAGGCCGAGCGCGACCGCCGCGCCAGCATTCTTGAAGCGGAAGGCCAGCGCCAAGCCGCCATCCTGCGCGCTGAAGGCGAAAAGCAGGCCGCCATCCTGCAAGCCGAGGGACGGCGCGAAGCCGCTTACCGCGACGCCGAGGCCCGCGAGCGCGAGGCCGAAGCCGAAGCGCGCGCCACCACCATGGTGTCAGAGGCGATCGCCGCAGGCAGCGTGCAGGCGATCAACTATTTCGTGGCGCAACGCTATGTCGATGCGCTGACCGCCATCGCCTCGGCGCCGAACCAGAAGGTGTTGTTCTTGCCGCTGGAAGCGGCGGGGGTGATCGGCGCCATCGGCGGCATCGCCGAAATCGCCCGCGACGCCTTTCCCAATCCCCCCTCACCGGACAAACGCCCCTCCGCCGCTGCGGCGCGAAACCCTGCGGCACAAAACAGGGGACCATGGAATGAGGGAAAACCTGCCTGACAGCCCTCACCCCAGCAACAGCGCCCCTTCTCGCGTTCACCCGCTCCGAACACCCGGCGCCGCAACAACGACGATGGCGGCGCTGGCTGTTCTGGAGTGGGTGAACACGGGAAAGGGCGCTGGCTGCCTTATTGCGCCGGAAGGGCCGGCGCCGGTGGGGACGAGCGGACAAGCCGGGCCAGCACGGTGATGCCGGCGGCCACCGCCACCCAGGCGATAGCCTGCAACGCGCTGGGACGGGCGGTGTAGCCAACGAGAATGTGCAGCACCCGCCCAACCAGACTCTGCTCGGTCAGGAGGAAACTGCTGTCCCACAACTCTTGACCACCGATGGCGATGACATCGGCCCGTGTCAGGTAATCCATCGCCGAAGCCGCCATGCCCGCAGCCAGCAGCGTGATCAGCCACGACGTCGCGGTGAATAGGTAGCGGATGGGGATGTTGAGCAACCCCTTGTAAATCAGCAGCGCCGTCAGCCCGCCCAACGCGATGCCGCCAGCCGATCCAAGAACCAATTGCATCGCGCCGCCGCCGTCAGCCGAGGCGATGCCGCTCAAGAACAGCACCACCTCCGCCCCCTCGCGCAGCACCGCCACGCCGACCACCACCGCCAGCGCGCGCGGCGGTCGTTCACCCGTTCCCACGGCTTGGCCGACAGCGCGCATTTCAGCAGCATGCTCCCGCCCGTGCCGGGCCATCCAGGCGTTGTGCCACGCCAGCATGAGCACCGCGGTCAGCAGCACAGCGGCGTTGAACAGCTCCTGCCCGCTGTCTCCCATGAGCGAGAACAGAATGTCGGCGAAAGCCGCCACGACGCAGGCCCCGGCCACACCGCTGCCGATTCCCACCATCACCCATCGTCCACGACCGGGAACACCCTGGGTTGCCGCCAAGACGATGCCGATGATCAGGCCGGCTTCGAGCACTTCACGAAAAACAATGATAAGACTGGCGAGCATGGAAACCTCCGGCGACGCTGAGACAGGTTTTATTTGGCGACCAGCGTGCCTTTAGCGGTTTCCAGGTTGAATTCGCCAAAAAATTTGTATTCTCCGGGCTTGAGCGGGCCAACATTGATACGCCCGGTCTTGCCGCCACCGATGATTTTTTCAGCCTTGAAGTCGGTGCTCTCGAATTCTTCGGCGGCGGCGTCCTGATTCTCGACAACCAGCACCAGCTTCTTCCCCGCCGGAACTTCAAGCGTCGAAGGCTGGAACATGTGGTCCTTGATGATCAGCACATATTCGCCATCAGCGGCCAGAGCGGCATCGGCGAAAACCATTGGGACAACAGCCGGAACAGCGGCGAAAATGGCGGCAAGCAGGCGGCGCATGGTCGGGGCTCTCAAAATATCTGCGGGCAGCGTTGAGAATGACTCGCAGACTTGCCGCCGTCTGTCAATGCGAATTATTCTCAATACCCGCGACGCTCTGCCGCATCCCTGCCCGCTCAGCAGAGGAAAGCGCCCGCAGTAAGCCAGCGCTGGATTTTGATATCAGGTCACGACTGACGACACGCTGCCCTGTTCCGCATCCTGAACATGGCCGGTCACCGGGGCGGGATTGGGGATGTCTGGGAACATGACCTCGGCGACCGGACGTCCGGGGTTGCCGGCGACCATCGTGCGCCGGGGGACGCTTCGGGTCACCACGGAGGACGCGGCCACGATGCTTTCGTCCCCGATCACCACACCGCCGATGATCACCGCGTTCGGCCCGACCCAAACCCCGTCGCCCAGCGTGGGATAATGCGAAACGCGCCCTTCGGCGGTGATGTCGTCTTTTTGCCCGATGGTCACCCCATGGAAGAGCGTGACATTGGCCCCGATCGTCGCCCTGGCGTTCACCACCAACCCCCAGCCATGCACGATGCAGAAACCCGCGCCGATCTGCGTCTGCCAGGGCAGGTCGATGCAGGCCCGCCTCTGGGTCCAGCGATGGAAAAGCCGCGCGGCCAGCAGCGCCGGCCACCGCGCCACCGCCGGCAGCCGCGCCGCCGCCTGGCAGAGCCGCAGGGTGAAGACTGGCGAAAACAGCCGGTTCCACAGCAGCAGCCCGAGCACCGTCCCAACGCCGGAGCGCCCGGTGAAGCGGATGCTGTCGGCGGCGACGGCATCCCGAAAGGAGAGAGGTTCGGCGGTGTGCATGGTGCCCCCGTGTATGGCGCCGTCACGACGCCGGTTGTGGACGGCGCAGTCTTTGACCGAGCAAATGCAGCAGCATCGCCCGTTCGGTCTTGCTGATGCCCGGACCAAGCACGGCCAAGGCGATGAACAGCGCGGTCAGCCCCACTTTGGCCACTGTATAAGCCGGGACGACGATTGTGCCGAACAATTCCAGCCCCACCCCGTAGGCCGCCACCAGCAGCGCCAGCACACCCAGGACGCGCGCCACGCCCAGCGGTCGGTCGTCAGGGCAGAAGCGACGGCACGCGAGTTCGGTGACAACCAGCATGAACACCTCGCGCCCGAGCACCGCAACCGCGGCGCCCGGCAAGCCCCACAACCAGACCAAAGCCGCCGTCAACGCCGCGCCCACCGCCAAACCGCCCAACGAGATCAGCGGCAGCACCTTGGTCCGCTTGGCCTTCACCAGCGCCACCTCGGGGTGCATGCGCACGCCGTGCAAGACATAGGTGAGCACCAGAAACGGCATGCACGCCACCACCGAACCATAATCGTCCGATGCGACCAGCCAGAGGAGCTCCGGCGCTGTCAACGCCATGCCCAGCGCCGCCGCCGCCAACACGATGAGGAAGACATGGAAGACGAACTCCGACTGCTCCTGTTCCGCCGCGCCATGCCCCGCCTCGATGCGGCTAACCGACCAGATTTGCAGGAACGACATGGTCAACAGCATGTACAGCATGGTCGCCAACCGCATGCCGAAGGAAAAGACCCCGACCGCCGCCACCGTCATCAGCAGGTTCAGCACATAGCGCGTGGCGAACTGGTTGCCAATATCGAGCAGAGTCTGCGGCAGAAACGGCAAGCCCAACCGCATCAGGCGCTTCAGCACATCGGGTGCGAACGACACGCCGTTTTCCATCAGGATCGCCACGCTCAACCCCAGGCCCAGCACGGAGAACGTCACCGCATTGGCCAGGAAGATCCCCGTCACGCCCAAGGTGAAATACAACAGGAACATCAAGTTGAGCCCCAGCAGCGCCACCGCCTTGCCCACCGAGATCAGCAAGCAGGCCAGCGAGCGCTTGCGCACGCGGTAATAGGCCAGCGTCAGTTCAAAGACCGTGCTCATGGCGGTGCCGGCCATGGCCATGGCCACCACGTTGCTCTGGCTGCCGTCACCGAACAGGCCGAGGCTGAAGCCCCACCCCGCCGGCCAAGCCAGCAAAAGCAGCCCCAACGCCGCGGCCCACAGCCCCAGCATGGTGCTGCTCACCACCCGTGCGCGCCCGGCGTCGTCGGGATGCTCGAAGTAGATGACGGTGAAGGCGTTGATGATGCCGATCATCAGCATAACCGCCAGGATATCGCCGGCCACGCCGATCAGCGCATAGACGCCGAACTCCGACGCGGACAGAACCTTGGCGTAAAGCGGCAGCAACAGCAGGCCGGCGGCCCGGTTCACCAAGTTCGCCACCGTGTAGATCCAGCCATGCTTCAAGATGGTCGCCGCATCGGATTTCATGGTCGATCTTTCATGAAACGCCAAAATCCCCCTTGGCAAGGCGGCTGCCTTTCCTTTGTAGGAAAACGACGTTGTGAATTTGCCGTATGGATGAGACGTTTCTGGCGGGTTTGCGCCTCCTCTTCCCCATTCCCCACAATGGAAAAGCCTTTTTATTATTTTGTTCGCGCCGCATGCCGTCAATTTTACATTGGTCTAGCCGCGTCTGCTTCTGTTACGCCCTTCCGGTGTAATGATCAAAAGCACGCAAAGACCGCATTGGGCGTTTCAAGCAAAGATATGGAAACCTTTCGAGACCTGATGCGGAGCGGACGCCATCAGCGGCTTAGCCAGCTTGGACGGCGCCGCGCATCCGTATGGTGGCGATTGTCGTCAGTATTTATGCCCCCTGCGCACAAAATATACGCCTCCTCATCTTGCCGGTTAGGCTGCCGATCGGACGCGCTTATCCAATAGTAATGCTAATTTATCTTCCGGTATGCCGTGTTACGGCGTCTGGAAATACTTGTCACCAAAGAATTATTGATGATTTGTTCTCGATATTCTAAATCAATGATCAACAAAAAGCTCGTGAGTACGGAGGAAAATCAAAAAATTCGTGTCTATACGCACCGCGTGCGCCATACGCACAGCGGCTCCAAAAGCAGTGGCAACATGTGGTGCCTGATCATGAATCAATCCGATCCTGAAGCCGTGCTCCGACCTTCTTCCATCAAGAAGATCGGATGGTCCCCATCGGGGCCTGGGTTGTTCGTGGCGTTGTGCGACGGCCTCGTTCTCATGCTCCTCGGCTGGGCGCTCAGCGGCTTCCTCGCCGGCGCCGACGCCCCCGCCGATGAAAGTCTGGCGGCGCACGCCCTGGTCGGCTTGATGCTGGTGCCGTTGGTCAAATCGGTCTTTGGCATCTATTCTCTTGACCGCCTCGACGGCCTTGAACGCACCCGCCGCACCTTCCAGGCCGCAGCCCTGAGCAGCACCATCGTGATGATGCCGTTCATGGTGATCGAGGGGGTGCATTCCTTCTTCGTCCAGTCTCTGGCCACCACGCTGGGCGGCTTTGCGGTGACATACGCCGCCAATATTCTGCTGGTGCACGGCCTCATGACGCTGGTCCCGCAGTGGCGCACCCCGGTCATCATCGTCGGCGCCGACCAGCAGGGCGCGCGCATGGCTGAAAAGCTGCACCGCCTGCCCTGGCTCGGCATGCGCGCGGTGGGTTTCGTCGATGAGGACAAGACTCTGTGGGACACGCGCATTGGCGGCCTGCCGGTGCTGGGTCCGCCCGGCATGCTGCACGCCGTTCCCAGCGTCGCCGCCCAGGCCCAAGCCGCCATCGTCGCCGATATCTCCCGCCATGGCTCCGACCTGACGGCCTTGCTGCGTTCCTTGCCGTTTCGCCAGGTCTATTGTGTGTTGGGTGAAGGCAACCTCACGGCGCTGGACGCCAATTACCACAATCTGCATGGCTCATTGAGCCTGCGCCTCAGCCTGCGGGCGCCGACCGGCTATCGGCGCATCCGCCGGGTGATGGACCTCGTGCTGAGCAGCCTGCTTCTTGTGCTGCTGGCCCCCCTGATGCTGGCCATCGTCATCCTGATCAAGCTGGACAGCCAGGGCCCGGCGATGTTCCGCCAGCGGCGCTGGGCGGGAAGCAACGGCACCTTCGAACTGCTGAAATTCCGCACGATGCACATCGACGCGGAGGAGCAGCTCAAGGCCTTGCTCGAGAGCGATCCGCAGCTGCGCACCGAGTATGAGACCTATCACAAGCTCCGCGTCGATCCCCGCATCACCTCCCTTGGCCGGTTTTTGCGCAAGACGTCACTGGATGAGCTGCCGCAGCTCTGGAACGTGCTGATGGGCGACATGAGCCTGATCGGCCCCCGCGCCTACATGCCCAAAGAGCTTCCCGAGGTGGGCGAAGCCGCGTCGATCATCGGCAGCGTCCGTCCCGGGGTCACGGGGTATTGGCAAGTGTCGGGCCGCCACCGCACCAGCTTCACCGAGCGCGTGGCGATGGATGTGTTCTACGTGCGCAACTGCGGGCTGCCGCTCGACCTCTTCATTTTGTTCAAGACGGCGTTCGTGGTGCTGCGGGGGGAAGGGTCGTAACCCTTTCTCCGCGCTCCTCCCTCCACTGGGCTTAGCTCTCCCGCATGGCTATCGCAAAGAGGGGGAGCGACGGCACTCTTCGTTCGCACTTTTGGCGTTCGGCGTTCTTGCGTCCATTCGCCAGCGTGCGCACACGCGAAAGAAAGCGACAGCCCGCCAATGCGGATATTCGAGAAATTTCTGGCCGTTCTGGTGGTGATGGCGTTCGGCGGCTCCGTTCTGCCGGCGCTGGTCGCCAACGGCTCGTTGCCGTCCGGTCTTCTCGACGCGGAAAGCCCAGGCGTCACCATTCTCTACGCCAGCGTGTACGTCATCATCCTCAGTCTGGTGTTGATGCGCCGTGGGTTGGCCTGGCGGATGATGACCGTCAACCCGGCGTTGAGCGCCCTGCTCCTGCTGGCCTTCGTGTCGGCAGCCTGGTCGATCTTTCCCGACGTGACCTTCCGGCGTTCGGTGGCGCTGCTCTTCACCATGGCCTTCGGCCTGTATCTCGGGTTGCGCTACCGGCTGGAGGAGGCGGTGGCGGTGCTGACCATCGGCATTGGTCTCCTGGTCCTTCTCTCATTTGTCTTCATCGCGGTGTTGCCCGACATCGGCATCGACCAGGACATCCACCGTGGCGCGTGGAAAGGGGTGTTCTTCCAAAAGAACGTCACAGGCCGGATGGTCGCCTGGTTCGCCCTCGGCCTGGTATGGCTGGACCGGGTCGGCTATGGGCGCAAGCTCTGGCTGCGTGGGGGTCTGGTGATGGCCCTGGCGCTGCTGATCATGTCACGCTCGGGCACGGGCCTGGTGACCACCGGCCTGATGACCGTCATCGTGTTGTCCGCGCGCGGGCTGCGCAGCGACGTCCGCACGCTGCTTCCAACCCTGGCGCTGCTGAGCGTCATCGCGCTGGTGGCGGCGGTCGCCGTCACGGTGAACTTCAAAGACACGATGTACATGCTCGGTCGTGACACCACGCTGACCGGCCGTACGGAGATCTGGGCGTTCGGGCGCTCCTCCATCGCCGACAATCCCGTGCTCGGTTACGGCTACGCGGCCTTCTGGTACGGGCTCTATGGCCCGGCGAGCTACTACATCACGCAATGGAACATCACCTCGATCCACAACGGCTGGCTTGAAGTCATGCTAGATCTCGGCCTGCCCGGTCTGGTTGCGATGCTTGCCCTGATGGGACGGCTGCTTTTCGGCAGCGTGCTGACCGTTCGCTACGGCGACCACCGCAAGGCGTCCTGGCTGCTTGCCGCGACACTGGCTTTGCTTGCCCTTTCCATCTCGGAAAGCGTGTTCCTTGAACGCCATTCGATCAACGCGGTGGTCTTCGCCCTGGCCCTTGTTCATGTCTCCGCCCCGCGCCGGCACGCCCGGCAGCCGGCGGAGAGTCATGGCTGGCAGGGAAAGATCGCCATGACCGACACCGCCAAATGAGGGCCTGACATGACGCTTCCGCACGATCTGGTCACTGTCGTAATCCCGACGCGCAACCGGCCTGAGCTGGTTAAACGCGCCGTGGAAAGCGCGCTGGCCCAGACCTATGCCGCGATCGATGTGATCGTGGTGATCGACGGACCCGACCCGAACACGATGGAGAGCCTGAACGGCGTCGCCGATCCCCGCCTGACGGTCATCGCGCTGGAGACCAACATCGGCGCCGCCAAGGCCCGCAATCTGGCCGTCGAGCGGGCTAAAGGCGCGTGGATCGCCTTCCTCGACGACGATGATTATTGGCTGCCCGAGAAGATCGCCGTGCAAATGGCCGCCCGCCCACCGGGGCTGCGCTATCCGATCATGAGCTGCTGCTGCAAGGTGGTCACCGCCCGCGGCGTCTTCATGTGGCCCCGCCGGCTGGCGACGCCGCAGGACCGGATCAGCGATTATCTGTTCGTGCGCCACGGCTTGCTCAAGGGGGAGACCTTCGCCCCAACGTCAACGCTGCTGGTTCCGCGGGAATTGCTGATCCGCCACCCGATTCCGGTGTCGCTGTTCGATGATTGGGAATGGCTGATCACCTGTTCAAAAATCGAATCCTGCGCCCTCATCACCGTACCGGAAACGCTGACCGTCCATTACACGGAAACCAACAGCGTCACCTTGTCGACCCACCACACTCTCGACGGGGCGCTGGCCTGGGCGCACAGGATGAAGCCGCATCTGTCGCCGCGCGCCTATGCCTGCTTGCTGCTCCAAACCCTCGGCGGCGAGCCTTCCGCCCGCAGCACCGCGATCCGCTGGCGCATTCTGACCGCCACCCTGCGCGGCGGCTCCCCCACCCCTGTGGCGCTGGCCACCTTCGTCGTGCATTCGCTCTTTCCGGTGACTCTGCGCCGGTGGTTGCGCCAGGCCCTTTCCTTCACACGCACCGCGACGGGATGAAGGGCGCACGAAATGGAAAGGAGTACGGGATGAAGAGAACGCTGATGGAAAAAAACAGCACAGGCCTGCGCATCGCCTTCGCCACCCCCGGCGCCGTCGACGGCGGCGGCATCGCCCGCATGACCGGCTATATCGTCGATCAGTTCGCCCGCCGCCGCCGTGAATCGCCACAGAGCCCGGACGCCGTGGTGCTTGACACCCGTGGCGTCGGCAGTGTGGCGCTGTCACCGTTCTATCTGGCGATGACCTTGGGCCGGCTGAGCCGCATGCTGCTGCGTCGCGACGTCGCTCTCGTTCACATCAATGTTTCAGAGCGCGGCAGCGTCCTGCGCAAGATCGCCGTGCAGATGGCGGCGGATCTGTTCAAGACGCCGACGGTGGTGCACCTGCACGGCGCGTCCTTTATCGAATATTTCCACAGCGGCTTCATCGCCCGCACCCTTGCGCGCTGGCTGTTCCGCCGCTGCGCCCGGGCCATCGTGCTGGGCCATAGCTGGCGTGATTTCCTGGTGCGCGAGGTCGGCGTCGATCCCACCAAGGTCGATGTCCTGTACAACGCCGTTCCCGATTTCGCCGGTCCTGATGCGGGGGGGCCTGATGCTGGGCGCCCTGATGGCGGCGGGCTGGCGAAAGGCCGTCCGGTGCGCTTGCTGGTGCTCGCCCACCTTACCGAACGCAAGGGCATCGGCACGCTGTTGCAGTCGTGTCGCGCCCTCCAAGACCGCGGCCTGCCGTTCCAGCTGACGCTGGGCGGCAACGGCGATGAGGACGGCTACCGCCGGATGGCGGAACGGTTGGGCATTGCCGAGCACTGCGCTTTTCTCGGTTGGGTCACGCGCGAACAAGCGCATGCGCTGATCCGCTCGCACGATATCTTGCTGCTGCCCTCGACGCATGAGGGCTTGCCGATGGTCATCCTCGAGGCGCTGTGCGCGCAGCTTCCGGTTATCACCACGGCCGTCGGCTCGATACCCGAAGTGCTGACGCACCGGGAAACGGCGCTGATCGTCCCGGTCAACGACTCCATGGCGCTGGCTGACGCCGTTCAGGATCTGGTCGGCGATGAGGTCTTGCACCAGACCCTGGCCAAGGCCGGACGCGCCCTGTTCGAGCGGCGCTTCCACATCAAGGGCTACTGCGAGCGCCTGTGCGCCATCTACAGCGAGTTGCGCCACTCCCACCCACACCCACGCGACGCCGATCCGGCGGAGAATCGTCAGACGGCGGCGGCTTCCTCCAGGCCATCCCTGACGCCGCTCGGCGCGAAGAGCCGGCGACAGGAGAGACACATCTCCGAGTGTGGATGCTGAAGAGCAGGAGTGGACATGATCTATGTCGTAACCCCAGGCGGCGCCCGTGAAAAAGGCGGGATGGGGCGCATTGTCGACACCTTCACCGCGGATCTTCGGCAGAATCGCCCCGACCTGCGCCTCGCCATCGTCGACACCTATGGGCCCGGTCCCTTCTTCCTGATGCCCTTTTATTTTACGGCGGCGGTTCTGCGGCTGGGGTTTTGTTGCCTCAGCGGGCGCGCCGACCTTTTGCACATCCATATGGCCGAATACGGCAGCGTCGCCCGCAAGGGGATCATCGTCCTTATGGCGGCGCTGTTCCGGGTGCCCGTCGTGCTGCATCTGCACGGAGGCCGCTTTCCCGAACAAATGCGCACGGCCAGCCCGCCGGTGCGCTGGGCGATCCGCCGCATGGTGGCGCTGTGCAACGAAATCGTCGTGCTCGGCGGCTTTTGGCATCGCTTCATGATCGAGGTGTTTGGAACAGACGCGCGGCGCGTCACCGTCCTGCACAACGCCGTCTCCGGTCCCTCTATGATCCCACCCCGCCCGGCTGACCGCCCGGTGCGCATTCTGTTTCTTGGCCGTCTCATCCGGCTGAAAGGCGTTCATGTGCTGTTGGACGCGCTGGCCACCGCCGCCTGCCGCGCCCAGAGCTGGGAGCTGGTGATCGTCGGCGATGGTGATCAGGAGACCTACCGCACACAGGCCAAGGCGCTCGACCTGACGGATCGCATCCGCTTCACCGGCTGGCTCGACCAGGATTCCTGCCGCCAGCAGCTTTTGCGCGCCGATGTGCTGGTGCAGCCCTCTCTGTTTGAAGGGCTGCCGATGGCGGTGTTGGAAGCAATGGCGAACGGCCTGACCATCATCGCAACGCCGGTCGGCTCCGTCGGTGACGCCATCGAGGATGGCGTCACAGGCCTGCTGATTCCTCCCGGAGAAGCGCAACCCCTGGCGGATGCGCTGGTGCGCGTCTTCGGCGACGCCGCATTGCGCCGCCAGCTCGGCGCCGGCGCGCGCCAAAAATTCGAGACATGCTTCGACACCCCCATCTTCCGCGAGCGCCTGATCGACATCTACCGCCGCAACGCCCGCACCTGGTGCGTCGAACCAGCCGCCGCAAGCACGCCAGCGCCCGACAAGACACCCGTCGGCACCCATGGCGTGCATCCGGGCTGATTCATCACCACACCCGCCCCTCCCTCATCACGAGATGGCATCATGAAGAAAATTTTCGGCGCTCTGGTTCGCTGGTCCGGCTTGTCGGCGCTGCTTCGATTCGTCCATCGCCGGCGGGTCACCATCGTCGTCTATCACGACCCGACACCGGAGGGGTTGCGCGCGCATCTTTCCTGGTACGCCCGGCGCTATGCCTTCACCACATTGGACGCCGTTGCGGACGCCATGCAAAGCGGTCGCTGGGATACGCTGCCGCGCTATCCGCTGGTGTTCACTCTGGACGATGGCCATGTCGGCAACGCCAGGCTCGACGCGGTGTTCCGGGCGTTCGATGTGCGACCGACGGTCTATTTGTGCAGCCGTCTGGTGGGCACGCAGCGCCCTTTCTGGTGGATGACGCCCGCCGCCGACCGCCTCGATCCCGAGCCCCTGAAGCGCCTGCCGGACGCTGAGCGCCGCCGCTGCCTTGCCGAGGCTGAGGCCGGCAATGATCTTGACCAGACCTCCCCCGCGCCACGCCAAGCCCTGAGCTGGGAAGAGGCCCGTCAGCTTGGCGTTACCTATGACTATGGCGCGCACACGCGCCACCACCCCATCCTGCCACAGTGCGACGACCACACCGCCGCTGAAGAGATCGGCTTGTGCAAGGTTGAACTGGAAGACACGCTGCAGCGATCCTGTCACCACTTCGCCTACCCCAACGGTGATTTCGGCGAGCGGGAGGTGGCTTTGCTGCGCGCCGCCGGCTATCGGACCGCGCGCAGCATCGATCCGGGCTGGAACGGCCCCCAGAGCGATCCCTTCAACCTGAAGGCGTTCCCCATCACCGATGACGCCCCCCTCGATTGGCTGACGGTGCAAATCACCGGAATCCCCGCCTGGATACGTAGTATGAAAACAAGAGTACGCCCTGGGGCCGTAAAAATAAACTCCTATCCATGATCAGCCAGTTGCACGTAATCCATACGGGAAATAATCAGCGCTTTTGCTCTCTCGCCATCTTTCAACGAAGTGCAATAGTCTATGACAAAGAGGCTTTATACTCAACCGTTTCACTGACTTTTTGGGAGGCCCTCTGACAATGCAGACCGGCGCCGATTTTCCATTCCCCATCGATACGGCCCCCATCGGTATGGCCAGCAGCCAGAAAGCCAACACGCAGGAAATTCGAGCCTTCATCGTGGAAAGCTTTCTGCTTGGCCAGGACCCCGGCTTCGGCGATGCGGATTCCCTGCTGGAGTCGGGAATCATCGACTCCACGGGCGTCATGCATGTCATCGCCTTCCTGGAGGAGCACTTCGCCATCACGATCGATGATGAGGATCTGGTCGCCGATAATTTGGATTCGGTGGACCGTATCGCCCGTTTTGTCGCGCACAAACAAGCGCTGAAGGCCACGCTCTAGTTCTCATGTTTTACGGTGGAATCGACAATGGGCGCCTTGGTTCATCATCTCCTGTCTCAAACCGCCGGACGTGATCCGTCCAGGGTCGCTCTGGTCGCTGGCGGCAATCGACGGAGTTTCGCTGAACTGAACGCCGACAGCGACACCGCGGCAGCCGCGCTGCGCAGCCTCGGCGTGCGGCGTGGCGACCGCGTCGCCATCATGCTGGAGAACTCCATCGAATACGCGACGGCGTTCTTCGGCGCGCTGAAGGCCGGGGCGGTGTATGTGCCGATCAACCCGTCCACCAAGGCGGACAAGCTCGCCTACATCCTGGGCGATTGCGGCGTGCGGGTGCTGGTGACCGCCACGGGGTTGGCCCGCACCGTGCCGCCGGCCCTGGCTGATGTTTCTGCCGGCGCGCCGCCAATGGACATCGTGTGGGTCGGCCCGGCGCCGCCGACTCTGATCAAGGCCGGGGCAGCGACGCTGGACGCACTCCTGGCGGCGCCGCACACCACGCCCGAAGAGCACGCCGGCGCCGACCAGGATTTGGCGGCGATCCTCTACACCTCTGGCACGACAGGGCGGCCCAAGGGCGTGATGCTGACGCACGCCAATCTGGTGTCCACCGCCGGCTCGATCGCCGCCTATTTGAAGAACACCCCCGATGATGTGGTGCTGAGCGTCCTGCCGCTTGCCTTCGGTTATGGCCTGTCGCAACTGACCACGACGGCCCTCGTCGGTTTTACCCTGATCCTGGAACGCTCCTTCGCCTTTCCCTTGGACACGCTGGCGCGCATGGTCGAACACCGCGTCACCGGCCTGCCCGGCGTGCCAAGCGTCTTCGCCACGCTCTTGCAGATGGAGGCGGTGAAAACCGCCGATCTGTCGTCGCTGCGTTATCTCACCAACGCGGCGGCCCCTCTGCCAGTCGCGCACATCCACCGCCTGGCCGAACAATTTCCGCAGGCTGCGTTCCATTCGATGTACGGCGCCACGGAGTGTTCGACACGCATCGCCTCCCTTGATCCATCGCGCCTTGCCGACAAGCCCGGCTCGGTCGGCAAGGCGATTTCCGTATGCGACGCCTGTGTGGTGGACGCGAACGGCGACCGCGCCGCCCCCGGCGTGGTCGGCGAACTGGCGGTGCGTGGCGCCAACGTCATGCGCGGCTATTGGAACCAGCCGGAGGCGACCGCCCGCTGTCTGCAAGACGGCGTGTTCCTGACCGGCGACCTCTTCCGCACGGACGACGAGGGCTTCCTCCACTTCGTCGCCCGCAAGGATGATGTGTTCAAATGCCGTGGTGAAAAAGTCTCCCCCACGGAGGTGGAAGGCGTGCTCTGCGAGATCGAGGCGGTGGCCGAAGCCGCCGTCATGGGCGTCGCCGACGCCGTCGACGGCATGGCGATCAAGGCGTTCATCGTGTTGCGGGCCGATTCGACTCTCACCCCCGCCGCCATCATGCGGCACTGCCGTGGACGCTTGGAGGGGCACATGCTGCCCAAGTTCATCGAATTCCGCACCAGCCTGCCCAAGACCGAGTCCGGCAAGCTCAAACGCCTTGAACTCGCCACCACCGCCTGAGGAGACGCCCGCTCATGTGTGGAATCGCCGGAATTCTCGCCGGCCTGCGGGCCGAGCCTCCCTCCCTGGATGAGCTGCGGCGCATGATCGCCATGCTGGGCCACCGTGGCCCGGACGGGGGGGGCTTCTATCGCGACGAACACATCGGTCTGGCGCACGCCCGCTTGAGCATCGTCGGCCTCGCCAACGGTTTCCAACCGATCCACAACGAGGACCATTCGATCTGGATCTCCTTCAACGGTGAGATCTTCAATCATGTCGAGTTGCGCCGCGATCTGGAAGCACGCGGCCATCGCTTCATCACCAGCACCGACACCGAAGTGATCGTCCACGCCTATGAGGAATGGGGAACCGACAGTTGGACCAAGCTGAACGGCCAGTTCGCCTTCGCTCTATGGGATGGGCGAAGCCGCGCGCTCTGGCTGGTCCGCGACCGGCTGGGCATCCTGCCGCTGCATTTCACCCGGGTGGGCGACCATATCCTCTTCGCCTCCGAGGCCAAGGCGCTGTTCGCCAGCGGGCGGGTGACGCCACGCTTCGACGGCGCGCGTCTGGCGCAAGTGTTCACGCAATGGACGGTGGCGCCGCAGGGCAGCGTGTTCGCCGGGGTGCACATGGTCCCCGCAGCATCCGCGTTGCGCATCGGCCCGGATCTGACCATCACCGAAGAACGCTATTGGCAGCCGGATCTGTCCGGCGACCCGGCTCTCGCCGGGCTGTCGCTGCATGAGGCGTCCGAGGCGCTGAACGACAGGCTGCTCGACGCGGTGCGCCTGCGGTTGCGGGCCGATGTGCCGGTTGGCGTCTATATTTCCGGTGGACTGGACAGCGCGGTCATCGCGGCGCTGGCGCGCCTGAACGAGAACAGCGGATCCGTGCATTCCTTCGGCGTGCGCTTCGCCGACCCGGCCTTTGACGAAACCTCCCAACAGCGCCTCGTCGCCAGCGTCACCGGCACGGAGCACCATGAGATCCTCTGCGGCCCCGCCGAAATCCAGGCCGCCCTGCCCGCTGTGGTCTGGCACGCCGAAACGCCGCTGCTGCGCACCGCCCCGGCCCCGCTTTTCCTGCTTTCCCGTCTGGTGCGCGACCACGGCATCCGCGTCGTGCTGTCGGGTGAGGGGGCGGATGAATTGCTGGGCGGTTACGACATCTTCAAAGAGGATCGCATCCGCCGCTTCTGGGCCCGCCAGCCGGATTCCACCGGGCGAGCGGCGTTGCTGGGGCGCATCCACGCCTTCGCGGCGATGAACGGCGCCAAGGACAGTCAGTTCAAGGACAGCCGGCTGTGGCAATCCTTCTTCCGCCACGGTCTCACCGCTGTGGATGATCCGTTCTACGCGCACCGCATCCGCTGGCGGAACTCCGCCTGGGCGTTGCGCCTGCTCTCCCCGGACATCCGCGCGGCGGTCGACCCGGCTGGCATGGACGCCGCCCTCCTCGCCCGCTTGCCACCGGGCTGGCGGGACTGGAACGCCCTGTCACGCGCCCAACTCGTCGAGATGGAAAGCTTCCTCACCCCCTATCTGCTGGCCAGCCAGGGGGATCGCGTGTCCATGGCCAACTCCATCGAGGCGCGCTACCCATTCCTCGACCCGGATGTGGTGGATTTCTGCAACGCCCTGCCGCCCCGGCTCAAGCTGCTGGGGCTGCGCGACAAGCTGCCGCTGCGCCGCCTCGCCGGGCGCCTGTTGCCCGCCGAAATCAGCCGGCGGCCGAAGCGGCCCTACCGCGCCCCGATGACCACCGCGCTGTTCGGGGCGAACGCGCCCGATTATGTGCAGGATTTGCTGTCCGAAACCATGCTGACCCGGTACGGACTGGTCGATACCCCCAGCGCCCTGACGCTGGTTTCCAAGGCGCGCCGCCAGGAAGGCCGCATGGCCGGGGAGCGTGAGGAAATGGCCCTGGTGGGCATTCTCACCCTGCAAATGCTGGCGCACGCTTATGGGGATGATTTCTCGAACCGGGCCGCCGAGCGGTTCGCTCATCACGAGAGAATGCCGGTTCATGTCCTGGAAGACCGGGCTGGAAGACCGGGTCATAGCCCCTCTCCATCGCTGCACCCAAACGCCTGAAACCGGGGGACCGAGCATGATGCTGAATAAATTGCCTTCCTTCGATGACCGCATGCTGGATCTGGATTGCACCGCAGCGGCGCGAGAGATCGAATCATCCATCCACCGCACCCTCACCGTCGATCTGCGCCGCCAGGGGGTGGTTCTTGGCGTGTCGGGGGGCATCGACTCGGCGCTGTGCGCCGCGCTGGCGGTGCGCGCGCTGGGGCCCGAGCGTGTCCGGCTGTTGTTGATGCCTGAAAAGGAATCCTCCCCCGACAGCACGCGGCGTGGCCGCCTGCTCTGCGAGGCGTTGGGGGTGGAGCCGGTGCTGGAAACCATCACCGCGCCGCTGACCGCGCTTGGCTGTTACGAGCGGCGTGACGCCGCCATCCGCCGCCTGTTCCCGGAATTCGGGGCGGGGTGGAAGCAGAAGATCGGGCTGGCCGATGGTTTGCTGGATCGGGACCGCGTCAACCACTTCATCATCACCGTGGAATCGCCGGAGGGTGAGCGGCAAACCGCCCGCATGCCCGTCGATGTCTATCTCGCCGTGGTCGCCGCCACCAATTTGAAGCAGCGCGTGCGCAAGACCATGGAATACACCCACGCCGACGCGCTGAACTACGCCGTGCTCGGCACGCCGAATCGCCTGGAATATGAGCTGGGCTTTTTCGTGCGCGGCGGTGACGGCCTGGCCGACCTCAAGCCCATCGCGCATCTGTACAAAAGCCAGGTCTACCGCCTGGCCGCTCACCTCGGCGTGCCGCAGGAAATCCAGGATCAGCCGCCGAGCACGGACACCTACACGCTGGAACAAAGCCAGGAGGAATTCTACTACGCCCTGCCCTACGGCATGCTGGACAAGGCGCTGTTCGCCTACACCAACGGCGTTTCGGAAGAGGCCGCGGCCAGAGGGCTGGGCCTCACCCCCATGCAGATGGCCCGTGTCTACAAGGACATCGCCTTGAAGCGGCGGGCCTCGAGCCGCATCCTACGCAACGCCGTTCTGGTGCGGCCCATCACGGTTGAAGGGGCTACGGTCGAAGGGAGCCCGGCGGAAGGAATCGGGGCATGAACGTCATCGCCCGGGCCCAGCATGGGATCGACCGCTACCACCCCGGCGACCGTCCAGCCCTGGATGCGTTTCAGCGCGCCGCTTTCGGGGATGACGCCCTGCAACGGGACCCCGCGCATTTCCGCTGGGCATTCGAGAACGTGCCGGCAGCCGATCCCGCCGGGGTGCAGTTGTGGGTTTGCCAGCGCCGGGACCGGGCGGGCCAGGATCGGGTGGTCGGCCAGCAGGCTGGCATCCCCTTCAACCTGAAGGCCGGCGCACGGATGCGCCGCGCCTCATGGGCCATCGACTTGATGGTGGCGGCGGAATGGCGTCTGCGCGGCGTCGGCCCGGCCTTGTCGCACACGCACGCCGCCGCCAGCGACGTGGCGGTTTCCCTTGGCATCTCCGACGCCGCTTACAAAGCCTACAAGAGCGACGGCTGGATCGACCTTGGCGGGTTGCCCAGCTATGTGCGGGTGATCGACCCGCTGCGCTGCGCCCAGGCGGCCTCGTATCGCGGGCGGGTCAGCCGTCTGCTTGCCGCCTGCGGCTCACCCGTGGCGACAGCCGCATCCCTGGGGTTCGCCGCCCTGGCCCGGACGCGCGGCCTCCACCTGTCGGAAGTCGCCGCCTTCGACGACCGGGTGGATGGGCTGTGGTCAGCCGTGGCCCCGCATCATCCGCTGATCGCCGAGCGCAACCACCGCTTCCTGGCCTGGCGCTTCGACCATTGCCCAGGCAGCGGAAACTTTCGCCGACTCTACGCGCTGCGCCACGGTCAGCTTATGGGCTATGTGGTGCTCCGGACCGAGCGCTGGCGCGACACGCCCGTCGGTGTGGTCATCGATTATTTGGCCAAACCAGGCTGGACCGGGCCGCTTTTCGCCCTGGCCGTCGAGTTCGCCCGGCATGAATCCCTGGCGGCGTTGCTGTGCCGCACGCTCAACCCCAAGATCGGACGCCCCCTGGCCAGCATCGGCTTTTTGTGCCTGCGCAACGGCCTGAACACGCCCACCCGCATGATGGTCCGCCCCGGCCCCGCTGGGGAGGACATGACCGATCTTCTGGGCAACCGGCAGAACTGGTTCGTCACCGCCGCCGACAGCGACCTGAGCTTTCAGGAGATCGGGCGCTGAATCGGCGCGACACTCAGGATTTGGTATAAAGTCTTACCGTATCAGCGCCGGATGCTTCAGCCAGTAGCTCCGCCATCGTGCGGCCCAGCGCCGGATGCCGTACGTCAGCCGCGATGTCCACCAGCGGGCGCAGAACGAAGGTGCGTTCGGCCATCCGGGGATGTGGGATTTCCAAGGCTGGCGCGGTCAGCACCGCCGCGCCATATAGCAGGATGTCCAAATCCACCTCACGCGGGCCAAAGCGCGGACCGCCCATCTTGCGTCCCAACCCCGCCTCGATGCCCTTAAGCCGCGCCAGCAGCGCCTCGGGCGGCAGAGCGGTTTGCGCTTCCACCACCATGTTGAGGAACGCCGGCTGATCGGCGACATACATTGGCGCCGTCTCGTACACGGCGGAGCGCCGCACGACCGGCGCCGCCGGCGCAAGCCCGGCGATGGCGGCCTCCAGATTCGCCATGCGGTCGCCAAGATTACTGCCCAGCGCCAAATAAACCGTGGTCATGACAGCACTCACGTCATCGTCGGCATGGTGAATTCCGCACCGGCCCGAACGCCGGTGGGCCAACGGGTGGTGACGGTCTTCAGCCTGGTGTAGAAGCGCACACCCTCCGGCCCGTGCATGTGGTGATCGCCGAACAGCGAGCGCTTCCAGCCGCCGAAGCTGTGGAAGGCCATCGGCGCCGGAATCGGCACGTTGATGCCAACCATACCAACCTCGATTGCGTTGCTGAAGGCGCGCGCCGTGTCGCCGTCACGGGTGAACAGGGCCGCCCCGTTGCCGAATTCATGCGCGTTGATCAGCGCCACTGCCTCGTCATAGCTTTCAACACGCAGCACGCAAAGCACCGGCCCGAAGATTTCTTCCCGGTAGATCCGCATCGTCGGCGTGACGCGGTCGAACAGGGCGCCGCCAAGGAAATAACCGTCCTCGTAGTCAGGCTGGCTCATGGTGAACCCACGCCCATCGACCACCAGTTCGGCGCCTTCAGCAACACCAAGATCGATGTAACCCTTAACCTTGTCCCAATGCTGCTGGGTCACCAACGGGCCCATCTCGGCAGCCGGGTCGTCGCCCGGACCAATCCGCAGCGCGCGCACCCGCGCGGCCAGTTTGGCGACCAGAGCATCCGCCACCGCCTCGGTGACCGGAACCGCGACGGAAATCGCCATGCAGCGTTCACCAGCCGAACCATAGGCCGCGCCCATCAGCGCATCCACCACCTGGTCCAGATCGGCGTCCGGCATGATCACCATGTGGTTTTTGGCGCCACCCAGGGCCTGCACGCGCTTGCCATGAGCCGAGGCGATGGCGTGCACACAGGACGCGACCGGCGTCGAGCCGACAAAGCTGACCGCCTTGACATCCGGGTGAGTCAACAGGGCGTCCACCGTTTCCTTATCGCCGTTGACAATGTTGAAGACCCCATCCGGCAAACCCGCCCGCTTAAGCAAACCGGCGAGGAACAGGGCGGCGGCGGGCACGCGCTCAGACGGCTTGAGCACGAAACAATTGCCGCAGACGAGGGCCACCGGGAACATCCACAGCGGGACCATCGCCGGAAAATTGAACGGCGTGACGCCGACAACGACACCCAGGGGCTGACGCAAGGAGTGGGAATCGACGCCCACACCGACATTCTCGGTGAATTCCCCCTTGAGAAGCTGTGGAGCGCCGCAGGCGAACTCCACCACCTCCAGGCCACGGGCGATCTCACTCATGGCGTCGGACAAGACCTTGCCGTGTTCTTGCGAAATGATCGCCGCCAGCCGTTCCGCGTTCTCTTCCAGCAAGGCCTTGAAGGCGAACATCACCCGCGCCCGACGCAACGGCGGCGTCGCCGCCCACTCTGGAAAAGCCGCCCGGGCAGCCGCGACCGCCTGCGCCACCTCGCCAGCCGTCGCCATCGCAACCAGAGCGCTCACCCGCCCGGTCGCCGGATCGCAGACATCGACAAAACGCTCGCCAATCCCGGCAACTGGCTGCCCACCGATGAAATGATGCAAGCTGTCCATAGACTGTTTCCCGATGTGTTGGGTTACAGCGGATTCATGCGGTCGGTCTTTATCGGCCGATGGCCATCATCCGCCACGTCGCCTCACATCCTGGTTTGCACTCTTGCCGGCAAAAAGTCCATCAAATTTGTGGTAAATCCTATTGATGCCGCTCTTAACGGAATCTTACGTCTCGCCCCGCGCCAACGCGCCCAGCTTGCCCAAGCCCAGGCCCAACCCGGTTTCGGCGGTTTGATCGCTGCGCACCGGTTCGTCCCGCATACGCTTGCGCTCCGTCTGGCTGGTTGTCGTCTTGCGGTTTCCGGCCTTGAGTGTGTTGGTCTCCGCCTCGTCCGGGGTTTCCAGGGCGTTCAGCGCCAGAACCTGATACATGGACAGCATCCCGACGTTCCCGCCCCTGCCGCCGGAGCTTGGCATCTGCGTGGTGAAGCCATCCGGCATGTCCTGACCGCGCAGGCGGTCGGCCACCGCCTTGACCGGCGACGAATCACCGGACTCATTGAACTTGGCGGCGAAGCGGTCGTAGATCTCCTTCAGCGTCTTGGGCTGGCCTGTCGTCTTGTCGTAGAACACCGCCTTGTTGGCCGCCGCCGCTTCGGGGAACAGATCCTTGGCCTGCCGGTTCGGGCTGTCATGCAGACCGTTGAGGAACTTGGCCGCACCGTTGGCGCCCAGGAAATGCGCCATGTACAGCTCGGTCGAACCGACCTTGCCCTGGCTGACATTCTCTTCCAGATAGTCCTTGTTGTCCTTGGTGAACTCCGCCGCCATCAATGCCGAGACCGTGGGATCCGTGCGCAGCGCCAGGACTTCACGGCGCTTGTCGGGGTCGGCGATGTACGGCTGGCCGTTGATCTTGGTCTGGATGGCGTCGGCATATTTGCCCAGCCCATGCTCCGCCCCATGCTGCTTCAGCGTCGTCAGCCAGGTGGAATCGATGAACTGATAGAGCCCGGTGGCGCTTGAGGTCGATGATTTTGCGTCTGTCTTGAAACTGCTCTCGGCGGCAGCTTTTTCCATCAGGTAGGCAAAATCAACCCCCGTCTTGCTGCTGGCGTTACGCACGGCCGCTTCCACCTGCGCGGGTCCACGCGGTGCTTTGGCTTGCTGAGTGACCGTTTCAGCGGTGCGGGCGAAGGCGGAGGCAATGGTCATAACGGTAATCCCTGCTTTGGGTTCACAGCAGTGTCTGCAACAGCTGTGCCAACTCTACTCTCTGCGGGGTTCAGCCGCCGGCGTGGTCTTTTCGGTCACGCCCGAGGCGGCGCGCTTGGCGATGAACTCCTGCACCGCGCGCATGTCGATGCTCCGGGTCGGCGTGTCAAACGGGCCGACCACGCGAACGCCAATGGCGGGCGGGGGATCCTCAGCCTTCACGGTGACCCCCACCAGCATGTCGATGCTTCGTTCCGGCAGATTGACCCGACCGACCGCCGTGGCTTCGCCCGGCTCGGAAATCAAGCGCAGATCGTCGCTGCTCACCACGCCGTCGGTGATGACGAAGGCGCCGTCCAGGCGCGTGAAGCGCGTCTCTCCCGCATGGAGCGCGCCTAACATCGCCTTCACCGTATCCTGGGGCCGGTCAAGGCGGGTCAGGCGGTCACGCAGCTCCCCCAGGTCGAAACCACGCACGATGCCGTTGCGGACGTGCAGCGTCCCCTTGCCAGACAACGCCTGCATCATGGCGCGTCGGCTGACGCCAGCGGCGCTCATCTCCAGATCAAGGTCAAGCGTGCCGCTGACGAACGCCTCGGTCAGCAGCGCCTTGACCAGGGTAACGTTCATCTCCACCCGCGCCGGGGCTTGCGCCGGCGCCTCCAGGCGTCCGGTGACGCCGATCTGTCCCCCCAGCACCACGCCGTCGAGTTGCTCCAGGGTCAGCACACCATCTTCGACCGTGGCGCGAAGCGCCGGATGCTCGATGCGCGCGCCTTTGACCAGCATGGCGGCGGAGGTCAGGCCAAACCGCCCGTCGAATCCGCGCAGCCAACCGACATTCAGCGTGTCATCCGCCGTCATGTTTACCGTCTCACCCTCACCAGCGGAGGGGGGTGGCGATGAGGGTGGCGCGACCAGCAGCCGATCGAGGTCAATGCCGCCGGTCTGTATGTCAGCCTGAATCCGTGGCCTGGAATGGGTCAGGTCGATCTGGCCATCGCCGCGCACCGCCGTTCCAGCGATGAGGCCCTGTATGTTGGACAGCGTCATTTTCTTCGCCGTCCCCTTCGCTTCCGCGTAGAGGTCGATCCCGCTGCTGTCTTCCAGCAAGCCGGTAAGCCGCCCGAACGTGGAATGAATGGCGCGCAGCTTCAGGTCGGCCGTGGCTCTGTGCGGCAGCCCGGTGATGACGCCGCCGGCTTCCAGCACGCCGCCCGCGGCGGCGATGTTCAGCTCGACAGACAACCGCTCCAGGTCACCGGCCACCCGCCCCCGCACCTCGACGCGACCAAGGCGTTCGGGGGTCGGGGCAGAGGACGGCCAGGCCGCGCTCTTCGCCAGACCGGCGAGGCTATCGGCTTCGGTGGCGACGGTCAGATGGGTGATGCGCAACGGCGTCAGGCCGCCGATCTGGCCGCTAAGCCGCGCCGACACGCCAGCCGCATCACCGAGGGTGGCGTTGTGCACGCTCAATATTCCGGCGTTGGCGGTGGCGTCCACATGCAGCGCCTGGACGGGGACACCCTGCACGATGAGCTGCCCGATGGTCAGGTCGAGATTGGCGTCCACCGTCCGCAGCAGCCGGTCGAGCACCCCCAACCCATCGCTCCCAGCCTCTTTACCGCTACCGCCGCTCGCGCCGCCCTTGGCGGTAGTCAGACTCCCCGTTGCGCTCGGGGGAAGGAGGGCCGGCAGATAGGGATCGAGAACCAAGCGGTCCACGGCGAGACGCACACCGAAAGCCGGTCGGTCACGCCCCACATAGGCGATGGCTCCGGTGACCTGGCTGGCGTTGAGGCGCAGGTCGATTCCGGTCACGTCGATCTTGCCAGGGCGCCCGTGCACCTGCGCGGTGAACGATGCCTTGCCCAGCGGCGCGGCGGGCGCCCCGCTGACGTCGATCTTCAACCAATCGAGCAGGTCGCGCGCGTTGTCGGCGTTCATGTCCAGCCGCAGCCCGACATCCGGCAGCCCGTCGACAATATTCAGCACACCGGCGGCGGCGATGTCCGACCCACCGGGCAACTGCGCGCTCGCCCGGTTGATGGTGAGCGTATCGTCAGCCAACACCGCTTCGACCCGCGCCTGGCGGATCTGCCCGGCGTTGACGGCGATCTCTTCCACCGACAGATCCAAACGACCGGAAAAGCCCAGGCTCCGCTTGGATTCGGGTGACTCAACCGCACCTGCCGCGCCTGGAGCGTTTTTCTGGGGGGTGACCGGCTTGGGAGAGGCCGGGGTCTGCGTGAGCAGAGTCACGAGCGGCTTCCAGGCGTCAAGATCCAGCCGATTGACGGCAAGCGTCAACCCCACATCAGGCGTTGCCCCCCCATCGGGTGTCGGCTTGAGGCGAAGAGCGGCGCCGCCAGCGGCGCGCGTGTTGCCAAGCTGCGCCTCCAATCCCGTAAAGCTGTACCCGCCATCGGGCACGGCTTCGATCACCGAGCGCACGGAGAAAGGTTGCTCCAGCACCGGCGGCGCGATCCCGTCATCAGCGTGCAGCGCCTTGGCGACGCGGGCGAGATCATTGCCTTCGGCCCGGACGTTGAGCGACAGCAGGCTGCCGACCGTACCGGCTAGACGCAACGTGGCGTCACCATTGGCCATGGTGATCGTGCCGCGCAACGGCACCGCCATGCCTTCGACAAGAGGGCCAAAGATCAACTCACCACGCAGCGGGGCGCCGCGCCAGGCAAAAGAGCCCTGCAGCTGGAACGGGCCGGACAGGCTGTTGGCGACAACCCGCGCCTCGACATTCTCCGCCCGCTCGCTCCGGCCGGAAGCGTCGCGGTAAAGAATGGTTCCACGGCGAATCTGCACATCGTCGAAACGGACGGCATTGGCGAACCCGTCCCCCGATCGATTGCGCGCGTCGGGCGCGCCATTGCGGATAGCGAACAAGTCCCAGTTGAATCGACCATCCGGCAACGTCTCGATAGCCAGCACCGGCTCAACCAGAGTGACGCTTTCCACCGTGAGCTTGCGTTCCAGAAGCGGCCATAAGGCGACGGACATATCGAGTTCTTTGAGCCGCATCATATACGGCTCAGCCGCGCCGGGGGTGTTGGCCAGCCGGGCGTCGTGCACCGACAACGCCGGCCTGGGCAGCAGCGACAGCTTGATGTCGCCCTGGATTTCCACCGTACGCCCAACGATGACGCCGAGACGCTGAGCGACTTCGCCTTTATAGGTGTTCCAATCCACCAGGCTCGGCGCGACGAACACGCCGACCATCAGCAATCCGACGATGATCAGCAGCGTGATAAGAGTTTTCTTCACTGGATCTCTAACGTCCCTGGGCCACAGGCTTCTCGCCCCTGCCGTCTTCCGTTAAGCTATCTGCCCCGGAGAAAACAGGTAATTTGGACAATCCTGCGGCAAAACCGAGATACAGTCAGGATTCTCCAGGCTGGAGGAAGCACCAATGGGCGATGTCGTCAACCTGAACCGCTACCGCAAGGCGCAGACCAAGGCCCAACGCGAAAAGCAGGCCGACGAAAACCGTGTCCGATTCGGTCGCCCCAAAGCCGAGACCAACGCCCAACGCCAAGAGCGCGACCGCGCCAGGCATGAGCTGGACGGCAAAAAGAACGAGGAATAAATTCCTTTTCAGGCTCCTCGGCTGTTCCCAACCCGACGCCGTGCCGGGGATCGACGCGATGAGCTTCGCAAAGCAGAGCGCTGCGCCGTAAACAGCCTTATCCAGGCTGGACCATCGGAGGTTCAGCCTGGATAAAACGTCCAATGCTTGGCTTCGCCGGTGTTCTGCCCCCCATCCATCAAGATGGGAGGCAGAAGGACCCGTTTAACAGACCATGATCCGCCTTAACCCAGGTGGTGGGTGTCCTGGTGGTGGTGAGGATCGGGGTGGAGCGGATCGACCGGCATGTCAGGATTCTGCACGGTCACCGTCTGCGCCGCCATCTCCGCCTCAGCGGAGGCCGGCGCCGGCTGTTCCTGCGCCACCAAATGGTTGTAGACATCCGCCTGGGCCTGAGCCGACGCCGCCTTTTCGATGATGGTGGCGGTTCCGGTCCCGTTAGCCAGCGTCGCCGCTGTCGGCGACGACAACTTCAGCGAAAACGTCTCGCTGCCTTCGCTCACCGAATCACCCAACACCTTCACCGCCACTGTTTTGGTGGTCTCACCGGGGTTGAAGGTCAAGGTGCCGTGGCTCGCCGCGTAATCCGACCCGGCCTTCGCCGTGCCATCCACCGTGTCGTAGTTCACCTTCACCGTGCTGGTGGCCGGAGCCGACAGCTTCACCGTGAACAGCGCGTCGGTCTGCCCCGGCGTCCCTGCACCGGTGTACATGCCCGCCTTGATCAGATTGACCTTGCTCTGGTTGACCGTGTAGTCGGCGTTGAGAATGCCGCCAACGTCACCGGATTCCGGTGTCCACGCCCAGTAGGTCCAACCGATACCCTGCTTGCCCGCCGCGATGTCGGTCTTGCCGTCCAGGTTCCAGTCACCGTTGGTGTATTTCATCAGCGCGCTGGCCCAGGCCTGTTCGGCCGAGCTGTTCATCTGGCCGCCGAACTCACCGAGCATCACCGGGGCGATGTTGTTCTTGTAGATATAGCCCCACATGCCGTCGTACTGCGCCGGCAGATTGTTTGGATAATCCGCCGCGTTCAGCCACGGGAACTGAGCGACGCTCTGGGCGTAGACGTGCGGCGAATAGACCAGCTTGCCGGGGGTGTCGAAGGTGACCTGGTGGTTGGCGACGCCCGCCATATTTGAACTCCACTCCGGCCCTTCGACCAGCAGCAGCCAGTCCTTGTTGACCGTCTGGATGGCGTTGCCGATGCGCTGGGCCGCCGCGGCCCAATCGGTGGCGGCGTTGCCGTCGCCCCAGGTGGCGGATACGCTGGGTTCGTTGTGCAGGTCGGCGCCGATCACCGTGGTGTTGCCCTTGTAGTGATTGGCCAACATCTTCCAGTTCTCGATCATCTTCGACTCGGGATGAGCCGAGCTGTACCACAGACCACTCTCGTTGGTGCCGGCGCCGCCGTCGTTGCGGTGGTGGTCGAGGATGACTTTCATGCCCATCTTGCCGGCGTAGTCGATGACCTTGTCATAGACCTGCAAGCGCGTAAGACCCATGAGGTCGGGATTCTTCGAATAGTCGATGCCGTTGGTGACGGCTGAACTGTCGAACATCTCATCGGAGAAGGTCATGCGGATGACGTTGAAGCCCAGCGACTTCATGCTCTCCAGGTGATGCTGATAGCTGTCGGCCCACAAGCCTGCGGGGACGTAGTTGTACCCCTCGCCGCCGAACCAGTTGATGCCGGTCAGCTTGACGTTCTTGCCGGTGGAATCGACGATCTGATTTCCGTCGGTGTGCAAGAAGCCGGTGATGGTGCTGTCGTTGACGACGCCAGGCTCATTCACCGAAACATTGCTTACCGACAGCGACGGCGTGCCTGACGTCGTGGTGGTGGAGCCGGGGAAGTAACTCTTGTCGGCGGCGACCTCCATCGTCCCGGCCCATTTCATCGCCGACTGACCGGCGACCACGTCCTTGCCGTCCAGCGCGAACTTGTCGTAGGTCACGTTGGAGGCGTTCGGCAGAACCGCCTTGTCGTTGATGGTGATCTTGTTGACGTACAGGTTGCGATCGACGCCGTCGACCGTCGCGTCGTTGTCGTACTGGATCTGCACCTTGTGCGCCGCGTCAGGACTGACGTCGGTCTTGAAGGTGAAATCCTTGGCGGTGGTTCCAGCGGTGCCTTCACCAATCTGCTTGCCGTCGATCAACACCTTGAAGTGGGCGTTCACCCCACCCGCGGGCGTGCCCGAGGCGTTGACCGTGATGCTTGAGCTGCCCGTGGTCGATGTTGGCGTGGATGTCGATGTGGTGTCAGAACCGGGGAAATAGCTCTTGTCGGCGGCGACCTCCATCGTCCCGGCCCATTTCATCGCCGACTGACCGGCGATCACGTCCTTGCCGTCCAGCCCGAACTTGTCATAGGTCACGTTGGAGGCGTTCGGCAGAACCGCCTTGTCGTTGATGGTGATCTTGTTGACGTACAGATTACGGTCGACGCCGTTGACCGTCCCGTCGTTGTCGTACTGGATCTGCACCTTGTGCGCCGCGCCGGGACTGACGTCGGCCTTGAAGGTGAAGTCCTTGGCGGTCGTGCCGGCGGTGCCTTCACCAACCTGCTTGCCGTCGACCAGCACCTTGAAGTGGGCGTTCACCCCACCCGCGGGCGTGCCCGAGGCGTTCACCACGATGCTTGAGCCGCCGGTGGTCGACGTGGGCGTCGGAGCGGGAGCCGGGTAGTAGGTGGCCGGCGTGTTGAAGTTCAAGGCGCCCTGCCACCACATGCCTTCCTGGCCGGCGACGACATCCTGACCATCAAGGTCGTAGCGGTCATAGCTGGCCTGGGTCGGCAGCAGCGTATTCCCATTGACGACGATGGATTTGACGCCAAGGTTGCGGTCCTGGCCGTTCACAAAATCATCATTGTCGTAATAGACCTGAATCTGGTGCGGCTGACCGGCCTCGATCGGGGCGGTAAAGGTGTAAGCCGTCGGGCTGGTTGCGCTCACCGTCGCCTGACCGGCATCCTTGCCATCGATCAAGAGACGAAAATGCGGAGCCACACCACCGGCGGAATACCCATAGGCGTTCACGACGATCTTGCTGTCTACAGCAACCATCAATCCGATCCCTTCAAATTGCTTTGGGGAGGAACAATAGAGCGCCGTAGTTAACCAGGTCGTGATAAAAATAAGACTTTTCGCTCATCGCTTTAGAGCAATCGACACATCATGACAATCAAAAGGAAATAATGCTGACCAAAAGGTTACCCATAATGGTCAGCTTTTATCGATTCTATGGGATTACCCTTTGTGGGCAATGATGAGAATTTCTGGACGGAACAGGAAGGCCGTTCCACGTTTGGTCAGAGCCTGCTTAAGTTTGTTTGGCAATTTATCCAACATGGCCTCCATCGCCAGCACGTAGCGCAGATAACCGCGCCCGGAAAAACTGGCGCCCCGCAGGATACGGCGCAGCATTTGCGGCGCCACGTAAGCCGCCTCCAACCGGATGAAGCCCGCTTGCCGACAGGCCTCCACCGTCTCCCGCCAGCTGTATTCGCGCAGATGCATGCACACCGGCTTATTCAGGCCGAACACCTCCGACAAATCCATCGGCCCGGCGAACCGATGCGGCATGGCCAGCACATAGCGCCCCCCTGGCCGCAGGATCGTGTGAACATTCTCCAGATGCGGCAGCAAATCATCGGGATGGAAATGTTCGACGACATGCGAGGAGATCACCGCGTCGAAACTCTCAGCCGCCTCGAAACGCGCGAGATTCACGCCATCGCTGCTATGCCACTGAACGATCGCGTTCGGGTCGGCGTAGCGTTCGCCGCGTTCGCGGGTGATTTCGCTGGCGACGCAGCGGAAGCCCCGGCGCGCCAGATAGTTAAGCAACCGCGCCCGGCCAGAGCCGATCTCGTAGATATCCTTGGCGCCAGCCAGCAACGTCAAAAAATGGCGGTAATACGTGTCATTGTCCTGACTGTCGGGGCTGACATCCAGGTTCAACCACGGGCATTCACGGTACAGCGTGGTGTAGCAATGCGCAAAGATGTCCCAGCGGTTCTCTGGATTGGAGGCCAGAAGCTCCCCGGCGAGGCGGCGCTCCAGGTTCCAATGCCCCAGCACCATGTCTTCGTCCAGGGGAAGCCCTGCGGGAAGGTGAAACTTCTTCTTGTATCGCTCAACAAGCGGAGTCGCGCTCATGCTGCTCATGTTCAGCCTCTTATTCCTGTTGTTGGCGCATGTTCAGACCCAACCGTTCCCGCCAACGCCTGGATCGCGGCGTCATAAAGCGGCAGCGGCTGCGAAGCGGCGTCAAAGGGCGCCGGATGAGGCTTGAGGTCCGGGCGTTCCCGCCCGATCCAGTTGAGGTCACTGCGCAGGTGCCACCACGTCACCTCGACAAGGCGGGCGCAGGACACCACATCGCGTAAATATTCCCGCGCGGTCCACGCCAGGACGCGGTCCTTCTCCTCACGGCTCCAATGACGGGGCAGTTGGCGTTCATCGACATCCAGTTCGGTGATGTGAACGGCGACGCCCAACCGATCCACAGCGCGCAGGAACTGGCGCATCCCCTCGCGGTCATAGGGTTTGCCGGCGGTCAGGTGGCTTTGCAGGCCGAGGCCATCGATCGGCACGCCCCGCTTCACCGCCTCGGTCAACCAGCGCAACAGATAGGCGCGCTTGCGCTGCTGCCACCCTTCGGCCAATTCGACGCCAAACTCGTTGATCACCAGCTTGGCCGAGGGGAAGGTTTGGCGGGCGTGGTGGAAGAACGGGTCGAGCCATTCCGGCCCCTTGGCGCCGCCGGCGACCATCCACCACGAGCCTTTGCGCAAACCATAGGCATCCTGCTCGTTGGGATGGCTCTGCGGGGTTTCCCAGAAGAACACCTCGTTGGCGACATCGATGCGGTAGAAGGCGTCGCCATAGCGGGCGCGCACCGCGCCGGCGAAATCGGTGAAACGACTCCAATAATTGTCGGGGGCCAGGGTGCCCTGGGCCGAAAAGATGGCCGAGTCACCGCCCCCCAGCGCGGCGCGGCGCGCCAACGGCAGCTTCATGTAATTGGGCATGCCGTTGTGCTGCCACAGCATGCAATGCCAAACCGGGGCGGCGCCGATGGCCTTGGCTTCCTGGACGCAGCGATCGAAACGGCGCCAATCCCACACCCCGTCACGTGGTTGCAGGACCGCCCATTTGCCGCCGTTCTCCGGCACGACGAGATCGCATTCCTGCGCCATCAGGCGATCGAGTTCGGCGTCTTCGGGAAAGACGACGGTATCGCGGGCGGCGCCCTGGCGAATACCCCGCGCCCGGCAAGCGGCGCGCAGCGCCCCCTCCTGCGGGCGCGCCGCAGAGGCAAGGAGAACGGGCGGCGCGCCACCCGTGCTGGGGGTGGTCGGGCTGGGGGTGGAGATGGAGGCGCGGGCGCAGGAAGCGACCCACAAACCACCCATGGCGGCTGTCACGAAAGTCCGGCGGTTGAGCGAAGGGGGCATCGGCGACATCCTCGATCCACCTCAACGCACAGTGCGCAGCCGGGGTGGCTTGCCATAGTATTTTTGGGTGGCGGCATCCGTACGATACGGCCCCGCATAACCGCCCTGCGCCGCTTTTTTGATGTTCACGTCGTTCAGCACACCGATGAATTTGTCATAATCGATGGGGCCAAGCTCCATGACGGCTTGCAGATCGCTGAGCGCGGTGTGGCCCCAACGGGCGATGAACAGCACCTTTGACGCCGCCGCGCACACGACCCGCGCATCCGACACCGCCAGCACGGGCGCGGTGTCGAAGACCACCAGATCGAAGTGCGGGCTGAGACCGGCCATCAGTTCGACGACGCAGTCGATGTTGAAGCGGTCGAGTGTGTCAGCCATCATCTCTCCCGCCGGAACCAGGGCGAACGGCGCGTCGGGCGTGGTGTGGATGATCTCATCCAACGCCACCGCGCCGGCGATCCAGTCCGCCAGCCCCGCCTTGCCAGACAAGCTGAACAGGCTGTCGATGCGTGAACGGCGGAAATCCGTGTCCACCACCACCACCCGCTTGCCGGCCTGGCTGGCCACCTGAGCGACGGCCAGGCTGAGGGAGGTCTTGCCATCCTGCGGCCGCGCCGAAGCCACCGCGATGGAACCGACCGGCCCGAGATCCCAGAGATGGTTGCGGAACAGCGCGCGCAGGGATTCGCTGAACAGCGAGAAGGGCTGGCGCTGAAACTGCTCATAGAGACGGGCGTTGCGCTTTCTCAAGGGCTGGTGCGGCAACATATGGATGGGCAAGGGCCCGAAGATGCGGCGCATCGCCTCGGGCGTGCGCACCCGGCGCTGCATGAGTTCAAGCGCAAACACCATCAGCACCGATAGCAGGACCGATCCCAGGAATCCCGCAGCGATCAGCAGCGGACGCATCGGCCCTGAAGGCCTCTGCGGCGTCGACGCCTGGGAGACCTGCTTGACGCCACCGGGAATGGCGCGGCTGTCCTGTTGCGCCTGCACCTCTTCCAGACGCCCCATCAGGGTTTCCAGCAACTGGCGCTTGGCGGTGACCTCGCTATCCAGGGATTGCAGCTTCACCCCTTCGCCGCTCAGGCTGTTGGCGTACCGCCCCTCCATCCCGTTGATCATTTCCTTGAGGGCTTTTTCCTGCTCAACCGCCACGTTGGCGGCCTCACGCACGCCGTTGATCTCGCGCCGGATCTCGTTCTGCAGGGAACCGCTCGCCTCACCGAGCCGAGCCTGAAGCTCGATGACGCGCGGGTGCTTCGGGCCGTACTGCTTGCTGTATTGCGCCATCTCCGTTTGCAGCGTGGAGACCGTGGCGCGCAGTTGCGCCACCACCGGCGATGTCAGCGAACCGCCGATGGCGTTCCAGTTGCCCGAACGCAGGGCGCGCTCCAGCGTGTCGGCCTGAGCGACGGAGCGGGCGCGTATGGCCTCGGTCTCCGTCAGGCGCAGGCGCGTCTGCTCAAGCGACGCCACGGCCAGCGAACCGACCGTGCCTTTCAGCAGGCCGGATTTGAAACGATACTGCTCGGCCTGCTGTTCGGCCTGCATCACCTCTTGGCGCAACACGCCGATCCGTTCGCGCAGCCAGGTGACCGCGCCGGTGGTCAGCTCACGGTCCATGCTCTGGCGCGTTTGCAGATAGCGCTTGACCACGCCGTTGACGACAGCCGTCGACAGCTCCGCGCGCTTGGATGTGTAAGAGACGCGGATCACATGGGAGCGACCGACGATTCCGACGTCCAGTTTGCGGTGCAGGCGCTCCAGGATACGGTCGGGGGAATTTTCCGCGGGCGCTTCGGCTGGCGCCGCCTCGGGCATCCCTTCCGATGACGCCGCCTCGGGCCACACGCTGGTGCGGAGTTGGGCGGCCTTGGCCTGAAGAAACTCCACGGCCTGCCCGGCAAACCCTTCATTCTTCGTTGTGGCGGGTGGGTTGAACTCTGGATCGTTCACCAGATTGAGATCGCCGGCCACGCTCTTCAAAATGGCGTCTGATTTCAGAATCTCGACTTCTGAAAGGATCGCCGAATCCTCGGTCGCCATGGCGCCCAGCATCTGGTCGGGCTCGCGGATGATGCGCACCTGCCGGTTGTCCACCAGCAGCAACGCCTCCGCCGTAAAGCTGTCCGGCAGGCGTGAAACAGCAAAGGCCGACACCCCCGTGACCAGCGTGATGACGCCCAGGATCATCCATTTGCGGCCCATGATGACGCGACCGATGTAGCGCAGATCGGGACCGCTGGCCGGGGGCGGCGCCTCAAGCTCCCCATACCGGGTGGGCATCGGCGCAGGGGGCCAGGACAGCTGAGGCAGGCCACCGTTGTTCGGGGCGCCGTTTGAGGAACGGTTTGTGGAAGGAAGCTGTTCCAATGCCTAGACTCCTTGTGCTTGGGCGGCGCCCGAACGGGCATGGGCGGCGCGACGCAGCAGCATCACGGTGCGCGCGAAGTGGAAACCACCATGGATGTAGCGGCGGTACAGGCGGCGCGGCTCCCGCGCCAGACGGAACGTCCACTCCAATCCAAGACGCTGGAGAAGGACGGGGGCGCGCTGGACGCGCTGGGCCATGAAATCGAGGATGGCCCCGCCGTTGATGATCAGGACGGGGTGGTCGAGGGCTTCTTTCAGCGCGACCGCGACCTGTTCTTGGCGTGGCATGCCCATCGCCAGCACGATCAGGTCAGGCCGATGACGGCGCGCGCTTTCCAGATAGCGTTCGGTTGGGTGGAACCCATGCAGCGTATCGGCGATGGCGTGCGCGGTGGTCTCTTCCAGATGGCTGCGGGCCCGTTCCAGCCACGGCGTCGTGGTGCCGTAGATCACCAGGCGGCGCGTGGGCGACGTGCGCAGCAGGCATGGAATGAAGTCGGTCCCGTTCATGTTGAGGCCGGGTTCCCGGCCCAGAGCCCGCATCGCCAGCGACAAACCAACCCCATCGCGCAGGATCAGGTCGGACGCGCGGAACGCATCGAACGCATCGGTCGACGCCACGCACAGATTGATGGCGTGGGCATTGACGAAGGAAAGGATCATCGGATGCTCCATCCCCTCCAGGGCTTTTAGAAGCTCTTGCCGTTGCTGATCCGAAGCGATCGTCCGAACGCCATCGATCAGAGACAGAACTTCCTGCGGGCTAGCCATGCGTTTCTCCGAACAGGTCACACCACCCATTGTCGGGTGCTGCTATGTGTTCACAGGCTGAATGGTGCCCGAACGCCGCGCGTTGGATGAGACGGGTATCGTTACTAATACGTTCGATTGCGTCAGCGAATTTTTGCTAAAAAAGCTTACCTCCATAGAGAGGTAAAATCAGATCCGAACGGTTTCACCTTGCTCCACCGCGGCAAGCCGCCTATCAATTCTTCCGTGTCTGTCAATGGGAAGCTGCCTCCATTAAGCAATAGCCCCACTGTCAGGCCCCCTCTCGCGCTGGTGATAGGGGGCCGCTGATGGATACCCCTTGGATTTTCGCCCCATCTCACGGCATTTACGTTGCATTTCACACGCCGCCCTCTGCGGCGTTCACAAGGACAGAGCATGACTTCCGACGATACCTCGAAGACACCCGGCGCCGCTGACGAGTTCGACCGGCGCGAGGCGTTGCGCGCCATCGCCGCCGTGGTGCGTGGTGACGACATCGAGGTGGATACGGATTCAACCCCCGCCCGCTGGTCGGTGACGGTGGTGTATGATGTGACGGTCCCCCGTACCGACCGGCGCTTGCGCGTGCGCTTCCGCACCCCCGTCGGTCCGCTGCCCAGCATCGAGGCGGAGTTGTGGGGCTTGCTCGTTCAGCCGGAAGGCTTCGGGCGGGCGCAGGCGAAGCTGCTTGGCAAGCAGGTCAAGGCCGCCGTCCTCAGCTCCCCCGCCATCGCCAAGGCGAAGGGACGGGTGGATGCGTGGTTCTCATCGATGACCGAGCGCGCCACGGGCTTCGGTCAGACCTGGCGTCCCGAAGCGGTGGTCGACGATCTTGCCCGCGCCGCCAGTTTCGGCGGGCGCATTCCGCGCCTGCAAGCGCTGCTCGACGCGCTGGAGGAGGCGTTCTCCATCGCCGCCACGCGGATCGGCCAACGCGTGCGCCGGCAGCAGTTGGAAAACGCCTCGGGCCTGGGCGTTTATCTCGACAGCTTCGCCACCGCGCGCGCCATGATCCGCAAACTGCGCCTGTTCGTCGGCCCCACCAACTCCGGCAAGACCTACGCCGCCATGGACCGGCTGGCCGAGGCCGACAGCGGCTGCTATCTGGCGCCGCTGCGCCTGTTGACGCTGGAAGGGCAAGAGGCGCTGGAAACCCGGGGCCGGGTCTGTAGCCTGGTCACCGGCGAGGAGCGCGACGTGCGCCCCGGCGCGAACTTCGTCTCCTCCACCATCGAGATGGTCAACATCAACCGTATCTGGGGCGCCTGCGTCATCGATGAGATTCAGATGATCGGCGACGCCGACCGTGGCTGGGCCTGGACCCAGGCGGTGGCCGGCATCGCCGCGCCGGAAATCATCATGACCGGCTCAGCCGACGCCATCCCCTATGTCAAGCGTCTGGCCGACGCCATGGGCGAGGATCTGGAGGTGGTCGAGTTCACCCGCAAATCACCGCTGCGCGTCCAGGAAGAGCCGGTGCCGCTCACCGGCGTGAAAGCGGGCGACGCCATCGTCGCCTTTTCGCGGCGGGACGTCATGGGGCTGCGCCGTGACATGCTGGCGCGCGGCCACAGCGTGGCGGTGATCTACGGCGCCTTGTCGCCGGAGGTGCGGCGGGCCGAGGCGCGGCGCTTCCGCGAGGGGCAGGCCGATATGCTGGTCGCCACCGACGCCATCGGCATGGGGTTGAACCTGCCGATCTCCCGCGTGGTCCTGTCCACCACCCGCAAGTTCGACGGGCGCGAAGAACGTGAATTGAACGCCTCGGAGATCCGCCAGATCGGCGGGCGGGCCGGGCGCTTTGGCCTGCATGAGGAAGGCCGGGTCGCCGTGCTGGAAGGCGAGAGCATCAATCCCGTGCGCCGGGCGCTGACCTCGCCACCCGTGCCCCCGACCGATCCGCGCTCGTGGATTTCCCCCAATTTGACGCATGTCGAAGCCATCGCGCGTGAACTGGACACCGAAAGCCTGGCCAAGGTTCTGCGCACCGCCGGGCAAGAGCTGCTGCGCGCCAACCAGACCTTCCGCATGACCGATCTGGAGCAACGCATCCAAGCGGCGATGGCGGTGGACAAGGCGAAGCTGCCGCTGGCGGTGCGCGACATGCTGGCGCGCTGCCCCATCGACGTGCGCGACGCCAACCAGCTTCGTTCGTTGGCGCTGTGGGCGACCAACCAGGGCCGGGGCAAACCCAACCCCGCGCCGATGGGGGCCGAACGCTTCCAGCACCGCGTGGGAACTGATGTCGAGCTCGAGGCGGCGGAGCGCGCGGTAAAGGATCTTACCGCCTATGCCTGGCTCGCCTATCGTTTCCCGGACACCTACCCGGAGATGGATCTGTGCCTGGAGCGCCGGGCCATGCTGAACGCCTTCATCGAGCGCACCCTGGCCGAGCGCAGCCTGGTCCGCGCCTGCCCGGCCTGCGGCGCGCGGCTTAAGCCCACCCATCGTTTCCGTGTGTGCGATTCCTGCTTTTCACAGCGGGCTCCAGACCGAGGAGCCGACCGCCGACCGTCCGGGAAAGGCCCGGCCAAGCCCGCCAACGGCGAACCGGCGCGCCCGCAGCATGCCCAACAACAACCCCGGCAACAACCGGCCCGGCCCCCCAGCCGCAGCGGTCCGCCGCCCCGTGGCCGGGGCGCCCGGCGGGGTGCGCCAACCTGATTTCCGTCACTCATCGGCAACGTTTGGCGGCAACGTTTGGCGACAAAGGCGCTTAACCTCTCAAACGCACGGTCCGCCGCCTCAAAGACTGCTGGCGCATTGCAAAAACTTCATGACCGCCACCACTCTTGCGGCCCCTGCCTTCTGGTGGTTATCTACCCCTCATGATCTTGACCATAGTGCTAAAGCTCTATGCCCTCCTATGATGAGGCGGTCAAGAATCTGATAGGGAGGATACGAAGCCATGCAGATCAAGAATAACGTGTTTGTGGTGACCGGCGGTGGTTCCGGTCTCGGTGCGGCGACGGCGCGCATGATCGTCGGCCAGGGCGGCAAGGCGCTCTTGGCGGATGTGAACCAGGAGGCCGGCAAGCGCATCGAGGCGGAACTCGGCGCCAACGCCCGTTTCGTCGCCACCGACGTTACAAGCGAAGAGAGCGCCAAGGCCGCTTTGGCGGCGGCGGTTGAAATGGGAACCCTGCGGGGCTTGGTGAATTGCGCCGGCATCGCGCCGGCTGAGAAAGTCGTCGGCCGCGAGGGCGCCCATAAACTCGACTCCTTCGCCCGTACGATCACCATCAACCTCGTCGGCAGCTTCAACATGATCCGGCTCGCCGCCGAAATCATGAGCGCCTCCGAACCCACGGCGGACGGTGAGCGCGGGGTCATCATCAGCACCGCCTCGGCGGCGGCTTTCGACGGCCAGATCGGGCAAGCCGCCTATGCCGCCTCCAAGGGCGGCATCGTGGCGATGACGCTGCCGATCGCCCGCGAACTCTGCCGCTTCGGCATCCGCGTCATGACGATCGCGCCCGGCATTATGGAAACGCCGATGCTGCTGGGCATGCCCGCTGAGGTGCAGGAAGCGCTTGGCAAGATGGTTCCCTTCCCCAGCCGCCTCGGCAAGCCCGCCGAATACGCAGCGTTGGTCGAACAGGTTTTCACCAACCAGTACCTGAACGGCGAAGTGATTCGCCTGGATGGCGCGATTCGTCTGGCCGCCAAGTAAGCCTTTTTCCAGGAGCAGCGCCCCATGCATCAAGATCCGATTGTCATCGTTTCCGTCGCCCGCACGCCGATGGGTGGTTTCCAGGGTGACTTCACCAGTCTTTCCGCCCCCCAGCTCGGTGGCGTGGCGATCAAGGCTGCTGTCGAGCGCGCCGGCGTCGATGCCGACAAAGTGCAAGAAGTCGTTCTCGGTTGCGTGCTTCCAGCCGGCCTTGGGCAGGCCCCCGCGCGTCAGGCCGCGATCAACGCGGGCCTGCCGCTGTCGGTGGCCTGTTCCACGGTCGGCAAAGTCTGCGGCTCCGCCATGAAGGCCGTCATCGTCGCCCATGATCAATTGATCGCGGGCAGCAACGACGTGATGGTGGCCGGCGGCATGGAATCCATGACCAACGCGCCCTACCTCATGCCCAAGGCGCGCGCCGGCCTGCGGCTGGGCCATGCGCAGGTCCTCGATCACATGTTCTTCGACGGTCTTGAGGACGCCTATTTCGACAAGGGGCGGCTCATGGGCACCTTTGCCGAGGACTGCGCCAGCGCCTATGGCTTCACCCGGCAGGACCAGGACGCTTATGCCATCGCGTCGACGACGCGCGCCCAGGAGGCGATCAAGTCCGGCGCCTTCAAATGGGAAATCGCGCCAGTGACGGTTTCCAGTCGCAAGGGCGAGGTTCTCGTCGAGCATGACGAGCAACCACCCAAGGCGCAGCTCGACAAGATCGCCAGCCTGAAGCCCGCCTTCAAGAAAGACGGCACGGTGACCCCGGCCAACTCAAGCTCGATATCCGACGGCGCCGCCGCGCTCACGCTGATGCGCCGCTCCACGGCGAACACGCTGGGTCTCAAGCCGCTGGCGACCATCATCGGCCACACCACCCACGCGCATGAACCGCGTCTCTTTCCGACAGCCCCCGTCGGCGCGATGGAAAAGCTGCTGGCCAAGGTTGGCTGGTCGGTCCCGGACGTCGATCTCTGGGAGATCAACGAAGCCTTCGCCGTCGTCGCCATGGCGGCGATGCATGATCTCAAGCTGGATCACGCCAAGGTCAACATCCACGGCGGCGCCTGCGCGCTCGGCCACCCAATCGGCGCCTCGGGCGCGCGGATCCTGGCGACGCTGCTCGGCGCGCTGAGGAAGACGGGCGGTAAGCGCGGCGTCGCCAGCCTTTGCATCGGCGGCGGTGAAGCCACCGCCATGGCGATCGAGATGGCTTGACCGACGATTCTGTCGGTCAAGCGGTTTTCCATGGTGCGGCTGTTCGCATGATGGCGGGGCGGATACCGGGAAGGCGTTGCATGCAAGCGACGAAAATCACCTTCCTGGACCGCCCGCGCCTGCCCGGCGACGCCTGAGAGATACAAGAAAGACTCCGATGATTCTGACCCAAGAACAGGAAATGATCCAGAACTCCATGCGCGCCTTCGCGCAGGAGCGTCTGGCGCCTTTCGCGACCGAGTGGGACCGCGAGCACACCTTCCCAGCGCAAGCCCTCAAGGAACTCGGTGAGCTTGGCGCGCTCGGCATGGTGGTGCCCGAGGAATGGGGCGGCGCTGGCATGGACTACATGAGCCTCGTGCTGGCGATCGAGGAAATTGCGGCTGGCGACGGCGCGACCTCAACCATCGTCAGCGTCCAGAACTCGCTGGCCTGTGGCATCACCTTGAAATACGGCTCCGATCAGCAGAAGGAAGAATGGCTGAGGCCGCTGGCGCGCGGCCAGAAACTCGGCTGTTTTTGCCTGACCGAGCCGCATGTCGGTTCGGACGCCTCGGCGCTGAAGACCAGGGCCGAACGCGACGGCGATCACTGGGTGCTGAATGGCGTCAAGCAATTCATCACCACGGGCAAGAACGGCGATGTGGCGATCGTCTTCGCGGTCACCGACAAGAGCGCCGGCAAGAAGGGAATTTCCTGCTTCCTCATCCCGACCGCGACACCGGGCTACATCGTGGGCCGCATCGAACAGAAGATGGGCCAGAACGCCTCCGACACGGCGCAGATCATCTTCGAGAACTGCCGCGTTCCGGCGAGCGCGATGATGGGCAAGGAAGGTGAAGGCTACAAGATCGCGCTGTCGAATCTCGAGGCTGGTCGCATCGGCATCGCGGCGCAATCGGTCGGCATGGCCCGCGCGGCCTTCGAGGCGGCGGTGAAATACGCGAAGGAACGCGAAACCTTCGGCAAACCGATCATCGAGCACCAGGCGGTCAATTTCCGCCTCGCCGACATGGCCACGGCGCTCGACGCCGCCCGGCTCATGGTTTGGCGCGCCGCACAGCTCAAGGACGCCGGCCAGCCCTGCCTGAAGGAAGCCTCGATGGCGAAGATGTTCGCCTCCGAAATGGCCGAGAAGGTTTGCTCGGATGCGATTCAGATCCACGGCGGCAGTGGCTATGTGAGCGACTTCCCGGTTGAACGAATCTACCGCGACGTCCGCGTCTGCCAGATCTACGAGGGGGCCAACGACATCCAACGTCTCGTCATCGGTCGCGCGATCGCCGGCTGAGGCTGTCACCAGACGCTGCGAAAACATCCTTCAAAAATAACTGAACCACACCTCTGGGGAGGAAAATCCAATGTCATTCCAGTCTCTCTATAAGCAAAAGCGCATGAGCGCGACGGATGCCGTTCGCCTCGTGAAGAACGGTGACACGATCATCGTGCCGGTCGGCGTCGGGGAGCCGCCGACCCTGCTGACCGCGCTTTCGGAGCAGCGGCGCGATTTCCACGACGTGCAGATTGCGCAGATCCTGCCGCTGCGCAAATACGGTTATTTCGATCAGGAAACCGTCAAGAATGTCCGCCACCTGTCCTATTTCTTCGGCGGCCCGTCGCGCCCGGGCGGCCAGGCAGGCTGGATCGATTACATTCCCGCCTATTTCTATGAGCTGCCGTTGCTGATCGAGCGCGGGCTGCTGGCCTCCGAGGTGGTGTTCAGCATGGCGTCCGCGATGGACGAGCACGGCTATTTCTCCTTGAGCCTCGGCGCCGACTACACCATGGCGGCGGTCAAGAAAGCGCGCGCCGTCGTTCTCGAAGTGAATCCGAACGTGCCGTTCGCCAACGGCAATTGCCACGTCCACATCTCGCAAGTCACCGGCTTCGTCGAGAGCGAAGACCCGATCCTAGAGGTCGGCCTGCCCGAGATTGGCCCCGTGCAGGAAGCGATCGGAAAATATGTGGCCGACATGATCGATGACGGCTCGACGCTGCAGATCGGTTATGGCGGCATTCCCGATGCGGTGGTGATGCAGCTGATCAACAAGAAGAACCTCGGCATTCACACGGAAATGATCGGCGACGGCATCATGACGCTCGTCGAGGCCGGGGTGGTCACCAACCGTGCGAAGAACTACCAGCACGGCAAGATGCTGGCGACCTTCGCGCTCGGCTCGAAGAAGCTCTACCAGTTCATGCATCGTAATCCGGCGCTGGAAATGCACCCGGTGGATTTCACCAATGATCCGTATCTGGCCGGGCAGAACGATAATCTGATTTCGATCAACGCGACAATGCAGATCGATTTTATGGGGCAATGCGGTTCTGAATCGCTGGGCCACGCCCCTTATTCGGGAACCGGCGGTCAAGCCGATTTCGTGCGCGCGGCCAATCGATCGAAGGGCGGAAAATCCTTCATCGTTCTGCCATCCACCGCTAAGGGCGACACAATCTCGCGGATCGTACCGACATTGACCGCGGGCACCCATGTCTCAACAGGCAAGAACGACATTGACTATGTCGTCACCGAGCATGGTGTCGCGCAACTGCGCGGCAAGACGGCGAATCAGCGTGCCGAAGCGCTGATCAACATCGCCCACCCCGATTTCCGTGGCGAACTTCGGGATGCCGCAAGGAAGATGTCGAAGCTGCTTTCCTGAGGATTTTTCTATCCCAGGCCAGGATGGATCACCCAGTCGCGCAAGCGATTGGGTGATCCAATCCTCAACAGCTTTGGCCTGAGCCGCCGTTTTGCGCCTGAAACGCCTTCGACACCTTGGAGGCCGGCTCCCGGCCCAGAACCCGCGAGACAAAGGCTCCGGCGGCGACCAGCGTGGCGAGATCCACCCCGGTGGTCACCCCAAGGCCGTTCAACAAATAGACCACATCCTCCGTCGCGACGTTCCCCGTCGCCCCCTTGGCGTAGGGGCACCCACCCAGACCGGCGACAGCGCTGTCCACCACACCGATCCCGCGTTCCAGGCAGGCATAGATGTTGGCCAGGGCCTGCCCCCAGGTGTCATGAAAATGCACGGCGAGATGGTCGACCGGCACGCTCCCGGACACCGCCTGAACCATGTCCTGCGCCGCCTTTGGCGTTCCCACGCCAATCGTGTCACCAAGGGAGATTTCATAACAGCCAAGCGCGAACAACCGCGCCGCCACCGCCGCAACGGCGGATAGGGCGACCGCCCCCTCATACGGGCAGCCAAGCACGCAGGACACGTAACCCCGGACCTTGACGCCCTTCTGTCGGGCAGCGGCGATCACCGGCGCCAAGCGGTCAAAGCTTTCTTCGATGGAACAGTTGATGTTGCGTTGGGAGAAGCTTTGTGACGCGGCGGCGAAGACCGCAATCTCGTCAACCTTCGCCGCGTGCGCCGCTTCCAGCCCTTTCATGTTCGGCACGAGGACCGGGTACGCGACACCGGGCCGGCGGCGGATACCCGCGAGAACCGCGCCGGTATCCGCCATTTGCGGCGTCCATTTGGGGGAAACAAAACTGCCGGCTTCGATGGTCCGCAACCCGGCGTCACTCAGCCGATCGATCAGCGCAATCTTGACAGCAGTCGGAATCGGCATCGCCTCATTTTGCAGCCCATCGCGGGGGCCAACCTCAACGATGCGCACGCGAGAAGGCAGGGACATAGATAACTTCCTGGAGCGGGCTTTGCTCTACACCGCGCAAGCCTCGGTGCTTTCAAAGACATGCGCACGGTACCAATCATAGGTGCTCTGCACGCCGGTCCGCAAATCGATGCGGGACTGGAAATTGGTCACGGCGATGGCCTTGCTCATATCCGGGGCACGGCGTGTCGGGGAGCCGGGCGTCTCAGCGGCAGCCTCGATGACGGAGCCACGGCCAACGGTGTCGAGGATGATCTGCGCCATATCGCCGATCCGCACCTCCGGCGCTTGCGTACCAATGTTGAAGGTTTCGTTGGCGCCGCCCGGCAGCGTTACCAGACGGAGCAAATACTCAACCGCATCCGCGACATAGCAGAAGGAGCGGCGGTGATCGACGCTGGCCACCACCAGCGGTTCGCCGGCTGCAAGTCCATGCGCTTTTTCCAGCAGTTGCGGCACGACGTGCGAGCGGCCCATGCGGGGACCGTAGACGTTGTGGAAGCGCACGATGGTGAATGGCACGCCGGAGAAACGGCACATCGCCTCGCCATACAGCTTCGACAGCATGTAAGAGGTTCGCGGTTCGGTCAGGTCACCGGCGGTCAGCGGCGTGCTTTCCGGTGTCGGCACCGGGATGCCGAAGGCTTGCAGCGTGCCGGCGTAGATCTCGCTGGTTGAGGCGAAGAGGAAGCGTCCCAGCGCCTTCTGCCGCCGGGCGATCGCCAGCGCGGTCTCCAGCATGGCGACATTGGCGGTCAGCACCTCATAGGGGCGGGAGCGGACCTGTTGCACGCCAATGATCGCCGCCATGTGGAAGATGCGGTCGTAATCCGTGTCCAACCGCTCGGCCAGGGTGGCGTCGGACAGATCAGCTTCCAGCATGCGCACCGCGCCCTGGGCAAGAAGCGCCTGGAGCGCGCCATCGCGCACACCACGAGCGTGGTTGTCGAGGATATCCACCGCATAGCCGCGCTCCGCCAGCGCGTGAGCGAGATGGTAACCAATAAAGCCGGCCCCGCCGGTTACAAGCGCTTTGAGCATATCATCCCCGCCCGATGCTGGTGAATCCGCGGCCCATGCCGGTGAGCTGACGGCGCTGGTCTTCTGTCAGAACGTTGTTGGCGTCGATCACCTCCGCCACCGTCCCCTTGAGCCACACCGCGAGATCAAGCGTACGGTAGGTGGGGGATGGTTGGGTGAAGACGACGGCGTCGAAGCCCTGGGCGTCCGGCAAAGCGCTGAGGACTGGCCGGTCAAGCTCCAGCCAATGGGTGACCAGCGGGTCATGCGCGCTAACCGCCGCCCCCTCCTGCTCGGCGGCTTCGACGAAGATCTGCGCTGGCGAATAACGGGTGTCGCCGACGTCTTCGCGGTAGGAAACCCCTAACAGCAGAATGCGACGACCCGACAGCGTCCCGCCAAGCCGCGCGCGCAGCTTGTCCAGCGCCACCAGGGGCATGGCGGCGTTGGTGCGCACCGCCGCGCTGGAGAAGGGGAAGGACAAATCCGGCCGGTCAAAAAGCGTGCGGGCCGCCACCGCACCGAACAGCGGGTCCTTGGTCAGGCAATAGCCGCCGACGCCGAAGCCGGGCTGGCGCATGTTGGCGTGGGTCGGGCGATGACGAATGGCGTCAACCACCTGGAACAAATCGACGCCCACCGCTTCGGCGAAGCGGCCCCATTCCTCCATGAAGGCGATGGTGACGGCGCGGTAGCTGTTCTCCAGCACCTTGGCGGTTTCCGAGGCGGTGGGCGAGTCCAGACGGGTAAGCGGGTAGTCGCCGACGTTGATCACGGTGGAGAGGAAGCGTTCGCAGGCGTCAGCCGCCGCCGGGGTCATGCCGGCGTAGACGCGCCAGTAATTGACGATGGAATTATAATACTGCGCGCCGGGCATCACCCGCTCATAGGAATGGGCAAGCCGGATGCTGTCCGGCGGCAGGCCCCGCGCTTCCAACGCCGCCGCCAGGCGCGGTGCGATCACCCGCTGGCAGGTGCCGGGCGGAACCGTGGTCTCGACAATGACCAGCGTCCCCGGTCGCAGACGCGCGCCCAGATCATCGACAGCGCGCTGCAACGAATCCAGGCGAACCTCGGGCTGGGGGGTGGACCAGTCGATGTCGAGGTTGATGTCGACCAGCACGATGTCCGCCAGGCGAAACGCCTCCGGGTCCGTCGTCGCCGTCAGATTTCCCGCCGCGTGCGCCCGGGCCAGCGCCCCGTCGAGGGTGGGATCAGCCCCGGCGAACGGCATCGCCCCTCGGGCGATGGCGTCCACACGGCTGCAACCGGCCTCGGTCGGCAAATCCACGCCAATCACCGAATAGAGCGGTTCGCTCTCGCCGCCGTCATGGCGCGCGTTGGCGATGGCGATCGCCATGGCCGAACCCACGAAGCCCAACCCCTGCACGCAGACGACAGGCCGGCCCGTGTCCATGAGAGCATCAAAGGCGGTGGTCGGTGAAGCACAGTAACTCATACGCTTTCCCCTTGATGCGGTCGGAGCATCGCGGACTCCGCGGTGAAATCGGCCACAGGGCTCTGCCCCGCATTGATTCCCGACACAGCCGTCACGGCGATGAAGCGGGATGCAAGAATCCGGTAGTCGTGGTGTTCCAGCACGAAGCGCTTTCCATTCCCGCCAAGGCGGGCCCGCTCAGCCGGCGTCATGCCGGCCAGGCGCAGGATGGCGCTGGCGGAGGCTTCGGCATCCTCGGGCGGAACCGTAATCCCGCACTGCGCCTCGGTGACCAGATCGTTGCTGGCGTCGCAAGACTGCACGATGGGCCGACCGGACAGCATGTAGTCGAACATTTTGTTCGGCGACACGCCGAAGCGGTAGAGCGGGCTGCGCCGCCAAGGGATGATCAGCGCATCCATGCCCGTCAGGAAGGTCTGAACCGACCCCTTGGGAACCGCGCCCATGTGGTGCACATTGGACAGCCCCGCCGCCGCCACCCCCGCCTTGAACGTCTCCGCCAAAGCCCCGCCACCGATCATGATGAAGGAAACCGGCGCGTGGCGCAGAGCCTCCGCGGTCTCCAGCATCGTCTGCACCGGGTTGGACGGGTTGAGCCCCCCGGCATACCCAACCAGGAAATGGCCTTTGGCCCGTTCTTCCGCGATCCGGGCGGTGATGGCGGGGGGGAGTTCCGCCGGGGCCGCCGCCAGGAAGGCGGCGGCGGGAACACCATTGGGAATGTGCGCGAACTTCGCCGGATCCAGGTCACGCTCCACCATATGGATGTGGGCGTGCGGCAGGATCGAGACCACGGCGTCCGCGTGGCGGCAGGCGTAATCCTCGGCGTGCTGCATCAAGCGGATGTAGGGGTGGAGGGGTGAATAGCCGCCAAGCAGCATGGGCGTCAGCGGCCATAAATCATGCACCTCGAACACCAGCCGCGCCCCGGCCTTGCGGGCGATCCGTGCGCCGGGGTAGATGTCCAGCGGGTAGGTCGAGGAGCAGATGACCATATCCGGGCGCTCTTCCCGGACGATGCGGTCGGCGTAGGCGTACAGCTTCGACACGAAAGCCGCCATATTGGCGATCCGGCCGACGCCGTTGCCGGTGTAGCCCCTGGTGCGCAGCCAGCGAAAGCGCACCCCCTCCTCCTCCGTGACCGCCAGATCGGCGCAAGGGCTGGGCTGGTTGGTGCGCAGGTGGGAATAGCTCGCCGCGATCACCGTCACCCTGTGACCGTTCGCCACCCATTCGCGGGAAAGATAAAACGGACGATACTCCATACCCAGGCGGTCGGAGCCCGCGTAGTGGTTGATCAGCAGGATGTTCATGCCTGCCTCATTCCGCCGCCGCTCTGGCGCCCGTCATCAGGCCGGAATCGAGGTTCCCAGCAATATACATCTGGTCTTCCTCGGCAAGATAAGGGTGCATGGGCAGGCTCAGCACCGTCTCCACAAGGCGGTCGGTCACCGGCAAGCCGCCGCCGACGGCGGGGTAGCGCGCGTAGGCCTTCTGCCGGTGCAGCGGACGGGCGTAGTAAACCACCGCTGGAATCCCCTGCTGCTTGAGCTGCTCCAGCAGGGCGTCGCGGGCGCCGCTGCGTAGCGTGTACTGCGCCCAGGCCGAGGTGCAGCCCGGCAGCAACGCCGGTCGCGCCATGTCGGCGGGCAGCAGCGAATCGTAGCGGTCGGCGACCTGGGCGCGGAGAGTCAGTTCTTCGGGGAAGATCGCCAGCTTTTCCATCAGGATCGCGGCTTGCAGCGTATCGAGACGACCGTTCATGCCGATGCGCACATTGTCGTATTTGTCCGCGCCCTGGCCATGCACGCGCAACGACTTCAGCAGGGCTGCGGTTTCATCATCATCGGTGAAGACCGCGCCGCCATCGCCATAGCAGCCCAGCGGCTTGGCCGGGAAAAAGCTGGTGGTGGTGATATCCCCGTGGACGCCCACGGGACGGCCCCGGTAAACCGCGCCGAAGGACTGCGCCGCATCGCAGATCAGCCACAGACCGTTTTCGCGCACGATGGGCGTGATGGCGTCGTAGTCGCAGGGTTGGCCAAAGATATCGACCGTGATGACGCCCGCCAGCGGCAACCCCTGCGCGCGGGCCAGGGTGACGCCGTCTTTCAGGCTTTGTGGGTCGAGGTTGTAGGTGTCCTCGGTCACATCGGCGAAGATCGGAATCCCGCCCAGCATGCACACGGCTTCGGCGGTGGCGCAGAAGGTGAAGCTGGGGACGATCACCGCCTCACCCGGCTTCAGGCCCTTGGCCATCAGCGCCAGCACCAGCGCGTCGGTGCCGTTGGCGCAGGAAATACTGTGGCGGGACCCGCAAAAGGCGCTGAGCCGGCGTTCCAGCTCCCCCACCTCGGGGCCCATGATGTAGACGCCGTGATCGAGAACACGCGCAAGCGCCGCGTCGAGTTGCGGGCGGATGCGCTGCTGCTGCCGGGCAAGGTCGATGAAGTCAATCGTGCGGCGCATCGGGACGGGGTCGGTCATGCCGGCTTTTCCCTTCAGGCAAGAGGTTCAGGCAGGAGGAGGCGCGCCGGCGGCGGCGAGTAAGCGCCGCCGGCAGGCGATCAGGCGATCTTGGCGTCGAGGATGCTTTCCGCCAGTTGGCCCTGGCTGTCGAAATGGTAACGAGTCCCCGTGCGTGGGCAGACGAGGTCATCGCCCAGCCGTTCGCCGGCATGGCTGACCCAGCCGATCTGACGGGCGGGGTTGCCGACCATCAGGGCGTGCGGCGGCACATCCCGGGTGACCACGGCGCCCGCCGCCACGAAGCAATAAGCCCCCAGGCTGTGGCCGCAGACGATGGTGGCGTTGGCGCCGATGGTCGCCCCGCGACCGACGGGGGTCGGAAGGAATTCATCCTTGCGCTCGATCTCGGCGCGCGGGGTGTTCACATTGGTGAAGACGCAGGAGGGGCCGCAGAACACGCCGTCTTCCAGGATGACGCCGGTGTACAGGCTGACGTTGTTCTGGATCTTGCAGCGGTCGCCCACCGTCACGTCGGGGCCGATCATCACGTTTTGGCCGATGTTGCAGTCACGGCCAATGACGGTGTTTTTCAGAATATGGCTGAAGTACCAGATCTTCGTGCCGTCGCCGATTTCCGCGCCATCGTCGATGCAGGCCGTGGGATGCGCGAAATACGGCGGGGCGACGGAGGCCAGCTTGAGCGGCTGCTTCAGCTCGGCCAATTGACCCGATTTCATCGAGCGCTGGGCGGCTTCCAGCACGGACAACACGCCGATGCCTTCGTTCACATCCGTGCGCGGGCGCTTGCCGTCGCGGATGCATTCCAGGAAATGCAGGCACTCCAGGTGCAAGGGCTCAGCCGGCGGAATGTCGATGGGAACGGCCTCCGCCTTGTTTGGCTCTGGCACGCCGTCGCGCCAGGCGACGCGGTGCGGGTAGAGGACCAGCTTGCGGTTCCACGGCTCGGCGTCGTTGAAGACCGCCATGCCGGAATCGCCGACGACGACCAGTTTCTGTTCTTTTTCTGGGTGCAGCCACGAAACATGGATATGGCCGCTGATGCCGTTGCCAAAGCGCAGATGCGTGGTGGTGACGTCAGCGACGCCGTTGTAGAGATAGCTGTGCCCAACAGCGTGAACGCTTTCCGGCGTGTCGCCGGCCAACGCCAGGATCATCGAGATATCGTGCGGGGCGAAGCTCCAGAAGACATTCTCCGTGCGGCGGAATTTGCCGAGATTGAGACGGTTCGAATAGATGTAGCGCAGGCGGCCGAGATACCCTTCGCCGACCAGTTCCTTCAGTCGCAAAAAGGCGGGATGGTACTGCAGCAAATGCCCGACCATCACGATGCGCCCGTGCCTTTCCGCCGCCTGACGGATGGCGATGGCGTCCTTCTCGGCGAGGGCCAGCGGCTTTTCGACGAAGACATGCTTGCCGGCCTCGATGGCCTGAAGCGCCAGGGCCGCGTGCGTCTCCGCCGGGGTCGCCAGCACCACCGCATCGATGTCGGGGGAGGAAAGCACCTGATCGAACGACAGGGCGGGCACGGCGAAACGCGCGGAAAGCTCCGCCGCGCGGGCCGGCGCCTCTTCGCTGATCGCCGCCAGCGCCCCGATGGCGTGGAAGTTGCGGACCAGATTGATGCCCCAGTAACCGCAGCCGACAACCGCGATGCGTGGGGTGATGGTTTCGTTCGGTAAACGCGTCATGCCTTGGCCACCACGTTGGTAATGTCACTGAGCCCCAGCGAACCGACAACATTGCGGGTGTCGATGATCAGCTTGGAAAAGCTCAAGAGCTTGAGGTAGTCGACCGCGCTGTGATCGGTGACGATCACCGCCGCGTCATAGCGGCTGAGCGCGTAATCCTCGAAGGGGATGCACGCCTTGCCAGCCAGGGATGCATGTTGCCGGGTTGGCGGGATCGCGGCAAAATGGGGATCGTAGTAATCCACCTTCGCCCCGGCGCGATCCAACAGATCCATGACGGTCAAGGCCGGGCTTTCCCGCATGTCGGACACGTTCTTCTTGTAGGCGATGCCGACGATCAGGATGCGCGACCCCGACAATCCCTTGCGGAAGCGCCGGTCCAATTCCTCACGCAGGCGCTGTACGACATAATGCGGCATGCTGGCGTTGACCTCCCCCGCCAGTTCGACAAAGCGGGTGGCGATGCCGAGTTCACGCGCCTTCCATGTCAGGTAGAAGGGGTCGATGGGGATGCAGTGGCCACCCAGCCCCGGACCGGGATAAAACGGCATGAAGCCGAACGGCTTGGTCTTCGCCGCTTCGATGACTTCCCAGATGTCGATGCCCATGCGGTCGAAGACGATCTTCAGCTCGTTCACCAGGGCGATGTTGACGGAGCGGAAAATGTTTTCCGTCAGCTTGACCGCCTCCGCCGTTTCCGGCGAGGAAACGGGCACGGTGGTGACGAATTGGTCGTAGAGCGCCGTCGCCAGGTGAAGCGCCGCCTCGCCGTCGCCCGACACCACCTTGGGGATGCGCGCCGTCTCGAACTGCGGGTTGCCGGGGTCTTCGCGCTCGGGTGAATAGGCCAGGAAGAAGTCTATGCCCGACTTCAGCCCGCCCGCCTCGAGGATGGGCTTCATCACGTCGCGTGTCGTGCCCGGATAGGTGGTGGATTCAAGGATCACCAGCTGGCCGGGGCGCAGATGCCGCGCGATGGTGCGGGTGGTCGCCTCGACAAAAGACAAATCGGGTTCGTGATGGGGGCCGAGCGGTGTCGGGACGCAGATCAAGATGGCGTCGGCGTCGATGAAGCGCGCGCTGTCGGTCGTGCTGTCGAAGCGTTCCGCCTGGACCATTTCGGCGATTCGCTCATGGGCGATGTGCTGGAGCGGGCTGCGTCCGGCGTTGAGACAATCGACCGTCTGGCGGTCGATGTCGTAGCCGATGACGTGATAGCCGGCGTCGCAGGCGGCGAGCGACAGGGGTAAGCCGACATAGCCAAGCCCGGCCACGGCGATCGTCGCGGTCCGGTTGTGGAATTTGGCGAGCAATGGCGCAACATCCACCTGATCGGTGGCAAGCCGCAGCAAGCGCGCCATGCCCGGCGCCTGCGCCCCCCTGCCGTCCAATTGCGTGCTGTCCAATTGATACATGACAAATCCTCTGCCGAGATGCTACCCGGTATGGTTGAATTTCCACGGATCGGCCCGCTGGCGGCGCTCCGGCGCGGCGCCATTATTATCTTATGCGGACCCGCTATCTTATGGAAAAGAAGAGATTAAAACACTTGGCTATGGGCTACTCTGGAATGGACGCATAGCCCTCGAGATTCCTAAGCTGCTTCAGACTCTTTTCAGCGGGCAAGCCCAGCCCGAACACCGCAAGAATCCCGCGAACAAGCCAGACCACGTCCAGGATCAAGCTGCGGCGAGGAAAATAACTGAGGTCGATGCGGGCCTTCGCCGGGAAAAGGACCGTGCGATAGAATTCATGCGGATCGCCCTTTTCCGGGAAAAGATTGCTCTCGTTGCGAAAATAGACCTGATTGGGTCCAAAGACGCCGGGCCGGTGATCGAGCACGCCCCGGTAGGCGCCATCGAAACAATCGGCGAAGTCCAGCGTCTCCGGGCGCGGCCCGACGACCGCCATATCGGCCTTGAGCACGTTCCAGAGTTGCGGCACCTCATCGATCTTGGTGCGTTCCAGGAATCGACCGACCCGCGTCATGCGATCGTCGCTCTTCAGCGTCACCGCGTGCCCACCCGTGCCGTCGTGAAACTTGCGAAACTTGTACAGGCGGAACCGCCGCCCATTCTGCCCCAGGCGGATTTGCGAAAAGAAGATCGGCCCTGGGGAATCCAGGCGGATCGCCAGCACAACCGGAATCAGGATAGGAAGGAAAAGAAGAAGCCCGGTCAGCGCCAGCGTCACGTCGAAGATCCGCCGCAGGACGGCGTCGGCGCTGACGGAAACGCCCGTCGACGATGCGCAGCGCTGGGGTTCGATGGTCATCACAGAGCACCCTGGCGTTGTTGCGCCAAAGCCCCAGCCAAAGCTTGTGTCACGGTTTCCACATCGTCTTCATCCATTTTCGGATGGAGCGGCAGGCTGAGCTCACGCCGTGCGAACTCTTCCGTTTGCGGCAGACTGACCCCGTGGCAACGGTCCCGGTAGAGCGTGAAATGATGCACCGGCGTGTAATGGATGCTGGTCTGCACGGCGCGGGCAAGCAATGTTTCCTGGACACGCGCCCGATCCACCCCCGGCGGCAGCAGGATGGGTTGAATGTGGTGAGCCGACAGGTCTTCTTCGCGAAACGGCGCGATGATGTCCGGGCAGACCGCTTCCAGACGGCGGCGATAAGCCTGCGTCAAGGCGCGGCGCCGGGCGTTCCAGGCCGGCAGTTTGGCGAGTTGCACCAGACCAAGGGCGGCGCGGAACTCGTCCATGCGGTAATTATAGCCCAGCGTGGTGACGTCATAGCCGCTGGCGTGCCCGGTCAACCGTTGGCGCGCGCTGCTGGTCATGCCATGCGCGCGCAGCAGCCGGATGCGGTCGAGCACGGCTGGATCGCGGGCGACCACCATGCCACCCTCCGCGGTGGTCATGTTCTTGTTGCCGTAAAAGCTGAAGGCTGCGGCGTCGCCGATGGTCCCCGCCCCCATAAGCCCGGCGCAATGCGCCGCATCCTCGATCAAGAACAGCCCGCGCGATTGGGCGAAGCGCCGCCAGCGCTCGCGGTCCGGTAGAGCGCCGGCGTAATGCACGAGGATCACCGCCTTGGTCCGTTCGGTGCATTTGGCCTCGGCGTCGGACAACGCCATCAGCGGCGTATCGAGCGCCTCGATATCCGTGAAGACGGGGGTGGCGCCCACCATGAGGACGCAATTGGCCGTCGCCACGAAGGTCGCGGCGGGGACCAGCACTTCATCACCTGGCCCAAGGCCCAACGCCGCCAAGATCAAATGCAAGCCAGCCGTGCAGGAGCCTAACGCCACCGCGTCCGGCGTCCCATGCATACTGGCGAACGCCTGTTCAAAGGCACGGACCCGGTCGCCCATGGTGATCCAACCGTCATCGATCACGGCGGCGAGGGCGGCTTTTTCTTCCTCACCCAGAATAGGCTCAGCTACCAGCAGCATGGCGTCTTCTTCTCTGTGGTGGTCATGAGATAGCTCTCGCGGCCAAGCCGGTCACAACGACCGGCGCCGCTGTTTCAGGCCGTCAACTCGCGCTCAACGGGGGCGATTCTCAAGCAACCGCGCGGGTTTCAAACGCCGGCCAGTGCTCGTCCCAGGCCATTTCCTGGACTTTTTGGAAATCATCGACGCGGCCAATGTCCAGCCACAACCCGCCGTGCTGGAAGGTGCTGACCGGCTCACGCGCCGCCAGCATGCAGGCCATCAGATTGTCGAAGCCGAACGGCACGCCGTCGGGGATGAAAGGAAGGATCTCCGGCTCCATGCAATAGACGCCCATGCTGACGAGATGCGTCAGCGTCGGCTTCTCCTGGAAGCGGGTGACCCGGTTGCCGGATTCTTCGATGATGCCGAAATCGGTTTGGATGGCGCGCTGTGACGTGGCGATGGTCAGCAGCGATTCCTGCCGGTGGTGAAAATCCGAAAAAGCGCTGAGATTGAGATCGGTCAGCACATCGCCGTTGATGACCAAAAAAGTCTCGTCCAGTTCTTCGCGCAGAAGCCGCAAAGCCCCAACGGTTCCCAGCGGCTCCAGTTCTTCGGTGTAATGGATGTTCATGCCCCACTGCCGGCCATCGCCACACACCGTGCGGATCAGATGACCGAGATAACCGGTGGTGATGTAAACCTCCTGGACGCCATTACGCCGCAGCCACTTCAGCAAAAGCTCTAAGACAGGCTTTGAGCCGACGGGCATCAGGGGCTTTGGTAGCACCATAGTATAGGGCCGCAGCCGCATGCCCTTGCCCCCGCATTGAATGACTCCCTTCATCCCTTCCCCTCCTTTGGCGCCTTCAACGGCTGCATTTCACAGGCCGGGCATAACAGCGCATGCCGGCAATCTACGAGGCGACGCAATTATGTTATGTTATTTTTTCCCTTGGTGTAAACATGCCCGCTCGGTGTAAACATAAGGCGTGCTTTTTTGGAATACGAAACACAGGGGCTAAAAAGCACAGGAATAAAGAGGTAATCGGCGTGGTCGCGCCCAAATGGCCGGTCTCTTTAGAAAGGATGCGCGTCCGGGGTTAGCCACTTTTTATGTTTACGCTGTTGCTTTTGATATCTTATGCTTGGCCATCCTCGCAAAAAAAGCGAGCGCACAAATCCTCATATCCAAGGGTCTTAGCATCGGGAAGCGGCAGACGGGCGGCGCAGCCTCCCCTGCGGAAAACATAAAGACACCGACGCGCGACGCGGCAGCAACCGCATTCCCTTGCCGGTCGTGGTCGCGTCTTCCACGCATGGTGAAAGGGAGTGGGAATGGACCAGTTCGAGATCGTGCACGCCGGGTCCCGCGAAACGGCGCCGCACGTCATACAAAACAACAACTTCGGGCAAAACGGGGACTCCGGGGGCGGCGAAATCGACGCCATGGCCGCGCTCAAACGCCGCCGCTTCCTGATCGCCTTCTTGGCCATTACGGCGACGCTGATCGCTTTCTTCGTCACCCGGCTGATGACGCCGCTCTATGAGGCGGAGGCGTCGGTCCTGCTCAATCCCCGCGAAGTGGCGCTGATCGGAACGACGACCCAGCCGGGGACTACGCTCCCATCCGAAGAGACCGCGCGTAAGAATGAGATCGCCATCCTCCGGTCACGCAACCTCGCCGAAACCATCGTCGATCGGTTGCAGCTCGACCGGCTGCCGGAATTCAACCCGACACTGCGCCCGTCCCCATTGAAGAATTTTATTGGCCGAACCCGCGCCTCCCTTGCCGATTGGGCGGAGCCGGCGCTTGGCATGCTGTCGCCGGATCTGGTCGCCGGCATCCGTGGCGCCCCCCCGCAAGAGATGACGCCGGAGCGTCTGCACAATGCGATCATCGATAATTTCCTGCGCCGGCTGGAGACGACATCGAACGACGCGTCGCGCGTCGTCGGCATCCGCTTCCTGTCCGAAGATGGTGAGCGCGCCGCGCTGATCGCTAACGCGGTCGCCGATCATTTCATCGCCCACAAGCGCGAGCAGGAGCTCGCCACCGCCGACACCCTGGCCCGCAATTTGACGCAGGAAATCGCTGCGGTGAATCGCGGGATTCAGGATGCCGAGCGCGCGCTTGACGAGACGCGCGTTCGCTTGGGCGTCCAGTCGGACTCCAATGTAAAGGCGTTGGCCGACCGCATGATCGAGCTGAACCGGCAGCTGCTGACCGCCACGGGCGAGCGGCTGCGCGCCGAGGCGCAGTTCGCCGAGGCTCAGTCGGCGCGTGGCTCTGGTGACGATTCAGCGGCGCAAGTCTTGAATTCGCCGCTGATCCAGCGCTTGCAGGAAGCGGCGGCGACGGCCAGCAGCCGCGTCGCCCAGCTTTCACAGCGTTATAACAATAATCACCCCAGCCTTATCGAGGCGCAGGGCCAGTTGCGTGACATCCGCGCCAAGATCGCCGAGGAGATGGGCAAGATCCAGAACAACCGTCTCAACGCCGTCGCCATCGCCAAGAGCACCGAAGAAGGGTTGCGCCGCCAAGTCGCCCAGATGAAAGATCAAATCGACCGGGCGAATTTGGCGGAGGTGGACATCCGCGCCAGCGAGCGTGAGGTCGAAGCCAAGCGCACGCTGCTGCCGCAACTCGCCGCACGTCTCAACAGCGCCAACGCGCAAAGCGATTACTTGACGCATCATGGCTCCGAGACGGAGGTCATCTCGCGGGCGGTGACGCCGCTGTTCGCCGGCCACCCGCCGGTCCTCGCCATCCTGGCGACGGCGATGGTCCTGTCCATAGCCGGCGGTGGAATCCTCGCGGTCATGCTGGAGCGCGCCGACAACACCATTCAAAGCACCGGGCAGATTCGCCGCCTGACCCCTTTGCCGGTCATCGGCACCTTGCCGGTCATCCGCCGTGGCCGGTGGCGCCGCAGACCGCCGGTTGAAAAGCTTTTGGAAACAAGCGACACCGCCTTCCTCGAGCATCTGCGCACTGTCGCGCTCCGCGCCGGGGCCAACGGGCCGACGCCGGCCAAGGTGTTGCTGTTCACCTCCTCCGTGTCCGACGAAGGCAAGAGCAGCGCGGCGGCGGCCATGGCGCGGATGCTGGCGCTGTCGGGGCGCAGGACGATCATCATCGACGCCGACCTGCGCGCCCCTACCCTGCACCGTGTGCTGGGGATGCGCCGGGGGCCGGGCCTGGCCGAGTTTATCCAGGACGGGCGGGGGCTGGACGAGGTCGTGCAGCATGATGAGATGTCGGGGGCCGATGTGATCGCCGCCGGCAAATGCCATGGCCCTTCAGCCGACATCCTGCAATCGCCGCGCATGCAGGAATTGATCGGCAATCTGGCGATCCATTACGACACGGTGATCGTCGATTCCCCGCCGGTGCTGGCGGTTTGCGACGCCCATATCCTCGCGCGGATGGCGGACCGGACGCTGATGCTGGTCCGTTGGCGTTCGACGCAGGCGTCAACGCTGGTGACGGCGCTCCAGCGCTTGGGGGATGATCATGTCCCGGTGGATGGAATCATCCTGTCGCAAGTCGATGGAAAGAAATACAACCTGTATGGTTACGCGGATTCTGAAATGTTCTCCCCCGGTTTCCGCAAATATTACACGCATTAGAGCAAGGTACGGTGAGGGAAATCGCCTACAGCAAGCCCAGCGCCTTGAAGCTGGCGTGTTTTCCCTTACCGATGATGAGGTGATCGTGCACCGCCACGCCGATGGCGTCGGCGGCGCGCACGATTTCCTTGGTTATGGCAATATCAGCCCGGCTTGGGGCCGGGTCGCCCGAGGGGTGGTTGTGCACCAGGATCAGCGCCGTGGCGCTCAACTCCAGGGCGCGCTTGGCCACCTCGCGCGGGTAGACCGGGGTGTGGTCGACAGTGCCGCGCTGCTGCACCTCATCGGCGATCAGCGCGTTTTTACGATCGAGGAACAGCAGGCGGAACTGTTCGGTCGTCTCATGCGCCATCGCCGCCGAGACATAGGCCAACAGCGCCGGCCAGGAACTCAGCACCGGTCGTTTCAGCACCTCCTGCCGCATGCCCCGCAGCGCCGCAGCGCCAATGAGGCGCACCGCCGCCACCGCTCCATCCGACGCCATGGAAAGCTTCCGCACCCTGATGGTGCGCAAAAGCTCGGGCGGCGCGTTGACCACGGCCCACAGCGAGCCGAAATGCTCGATCAAGGCCTTGGCCAACGGTTTCACATCAACCCGCAGGATGGCGCCGAACAGCGCCAGTTCAAGCAGTTCATAATCCTGAAGGGCATCGGGTCCGCCATTCAGGAACCGCGTCCGTAACCGCTCGCGGTGGCCATGGTAGTGCGGATCGCCCTCACCCTCATCAATGGTTTCGCCGAGGATTCCGGGCGCGGGTGGCTCAGCAGATCGTGGGGGTTTGCGAGGGCTGACCATGAGGTTCCTGCGGGGGCCTGCGGGGATGCGCCCCCAACTATACTCTTTCCATGCGAAACCATGCACGCGGCGCACTGAACGCTGAACGGCGCGTGCCCATCCCGATCGATTGGGCTATGCTGGCGTAGCCGAAGAGACTGCGGCATTATTATCCCCATCCCTTTCCAATCACTTTCGGATATTTCGCACGTGCCGCAAGACAGCAAACTCTTTCTTGACGTCCTTCTCCTGCTCGCGGCAGCGATCATTCTCGTGCCCTTGTTCCAATCCTTGCGCATCCCCGCCGTGCTTGCCTATCTCGTCGCGGGCATCATCCTGGGGCCTTACACGCCGGGACCCGTGGTCGATCAAGGGTTGTTGAGCGTGTTCGCCGAGCTTGGCGTGGTCTTCCTTTTGTTCACCGTCGGGCTGGAGTTGCCGCTGTCACGCCTGCAGTCGATGCGGCGCTTCATCTTTGGCTTGGGATTATTGCAGGTGGTGGTGACGGCGACGGTCATCGGCGTCGTGACCTATGCGCTGTTGGGGCTCGATTCGCACGCCGCGTTGGTGATCGGCGGGGCGCTGGCTTTTTCTTCAACCGCGACGGTGCTGAAACTGCTGGTCGAGCGTGGCGAGACGGTGGCGCGATTTGGGCGCGTGGCCATCGCCGTGCTGATCTTCCAGGACCTCGCGGTCGTGCCGCTGCTTACCCTGCTGCCGTTGCTGGCCGGTGACGCCGCCAATCTGCCCGCCGCGCTGGCGCTGGCCACCGCCAAAGGCGTTCTCGCCATTGTCGGCATCATGCTGCTGGGCCGTTACGGGGTGCGACCGATCTATCACTTCGTCGCCTCGGCCCGAAGCCCGGAGGTGTTCACCGCCACCAATCTGTTCGTGGTGCTGGCGGTCGGCCTGGTGACCGCGCTGGCCGGCATGTCCATGGCGCTGGGGGCGTTTCTTGCCGGCTTGCTGCTGGCCGACACCGCTTACCGCCACCAGGTTGAAGCCGATATCGAGCCGTTCCGCGGCTTGCTGCTCGGTCTGTTCTTCATGACGGTCGGCATGTCGCTTGACCTGCCGTTCATGCTTCACCAGATCGTCGCGATCGTCGGGTTCACCGGGGCCTTGCTGGCGGGCAAGGGCCTGCTGCTGTTCGGGCTCTGCCGGCTGTCGGGAGTGGGTGCGGCGAACGCGCTGCGCGTCGGCCTGCTGCTGTCGCAAGGCGGTGAGTTTGCTTTCGTGGTGATCAACCGGGCGGTGGAATTGCACATCTTCAATGGTGGCAACGGGCAAATGCTGACCACCGTGGTGGCGTTGAGCATGGCGCTGACCCCGCCCATCGCAATGCTGGGGCACCGCCTCGCCGAATCTTGGGAACGACGGTGGGGCCGTGAGGCTTTTCGTGTCGAAACCAGCGACGTGAAAGGCCATGTGCTGATCGCCGGCTATGGCCGGGTCGGTCGCACCGTGGCGCGCATCCTGGCGCAGCACGGCGTTCCCTATGTGGCGCTTGATCTCGATGCGCAGCGGGTGGCGTCGATGCGTGTCGGGGGCCGGCCGGTTTACTACGGCGACGCCACGCATGACAGCGTGCTGCGGGCGGCGGGGGTGGAGCGCGCACACGCCGCCGTGGTCACCGTCAACCGCCCGATCCTGGCGCAAAAGACGGTGGAGGCGATTCGCCGCCATGCCCCGCATCTGCCGATCATCATCCGCGCCCATGATCTGGCGCAAACCAGCCGGCTGAAGCACGCCGGCGCCTCAGCCGTGGTGCCGGAAACCATCGAGGCCAGCTTGCAAATGGCCGGTCTGGCGCTGCGTCTGACCGGCATCCCGCTGGACGCCGTGGACAGCGCGCTGGATGAACTGCGCAAGGATAACTACGACGCCCTGATCGAGCATCCCGCCGGCGCCGAAGCCCTGGCCTTGGGGGCGGATTAGAGCGGGTCGCGCTCAACCACGAAGGTTGAGCGCGTGAATTTTAGCAAAGAGCTACAGCGTCTCTTCTGTGGACGTTTCGGCCGTCGGATAGGGTGGCTTGGTGAAATTGGCGGGCGAGGCGGTGAAGATCTCGCAACCATCCTTCGTCACCCCGATGGAATGCTCAAACTGCGCCGACAGTGACTTGTCCTTGGTGACGGCGGTCCACCCATCGCCAAGGATTTTCACATCGCAGCGACCGGCGTTGATCATCGGCTCGATGGTGAAGAACATACCCTCCTTCAGCACCGCCCCCTGACCAGGTTTGCCATAGTGCAGGACACTCGGTGGTTCGTGAAAAATGCGGCCAAGCCCGTGCCCGCAGAAGTCGCGCACCACCGAATAGCGGAACTGCTCTGCGTGCTTCTGGATCACATGGCCGATGTCGCCCAGCGTGGCGCCCGGCTTCACCAGGGCGATGCTGATCATCAGCGCGTCATAGGTGACATCCACCAGCTTCCTGGCCTTCAGGCTGACATCGCCGCACAGATACATGCGGCTCGAATCGCCATGCCAGCCATCGACGATGGGGGTGACGTCGATGTTCAGGATATCGCCGCTCTGCAAGCGCTTGTCGCTGGGGATGCCGTGGCAGACCACATGATTGACCGAGATGCAGGTCGACTTGGGATAACCCCGGTAGCCCATCGGCGCCGAGATGCCGCCGTGGTCGCTGATGAACGCGGCGCAGAGCTGGTCCAACGCGCCGGTGGTCACACCGGGCTCCACATAAGGGGTGATGAAGTCGAGCGCAGCGGCAGCCAGGCGACCGGCTTTCCGCATGCCCTCGAAATCCTCCGGCTCGTGCAGCCGGATGTGTTGGGAATCGAGGTCGTTATGTTCCACCGGATATCCTTTTCCGTCACGACAAAACCCACGCCGTCCCGCATCGCCCAGACCGGCGGCGCGCAACGACAACGGCCATGCATCGTAGAGGGGGCCGATGCCCCGGACCACCCGAAAGTGGACGCATTCCACGCACCACACAAGATACGACAAGATCGCCGTCCGGCCATCACCGGGGACATTGGTTTACCTCGAAGTCTTCCTCCGGCAGGCCGTCCAGCCCCCTTTAAGCGATAACTCCGAAGGTGCTGTTTCTAACAGTTGCGTGGCGGCGCGTTTGCGTCTATGGTCCGGCACCTTCGCGGATGGGGCGTCGCCAAGTGGTAAGGCAGCGGTTTTTGGTACCGCCATTCCCAGGTTCGAATCCTGGCGCCCCAGCCATACGGGCCCCTTGAAAACACAGTGTTTTCAAGGGGCCCGGCACCCCAAAAGCGTGTTACATGGCCTTGCAACACGCTGTCATCCAAAACCTTGAAACTCCTCGCATTCGCAACCGTTCCAAAGTGCTCCGGGCAACACGGTCAGCAACATGAAATGGCCGCCATGTTCGCTATTCGTTCTTATGGGCCTCGGCACTGGAATTGAGGCTTTAGATGACCCCGACCATGCGCTTCATTTCCTGGCGAAGCCCGGTGGTGAACCGCTCCGGGTTTGCCGGAGGCTGGTTTTCTTAAATTACGCAGCGATCGGTAGCACGTCCATTGCCGCGTAATAGTTGGCTTCTGCTTCTGCTGGCGGGATGTTCCCGATCGGCTCGAGCAGGCGGCGATTATTGAA
>JAVBJZ010000018.1:0-90158 GCA_031546725.1 Azospirillum sp. | reverse complement strand
GGGCCGATGCCGCAGACGCGCGAGCACATCCTGCTGGCCCGTCAGGTCGGCGTGCCGGCGCTGTGCGTGTTCATGAACAAGGTCGACATGGTCGACGACCCCGAGCTGCTGGAGCTGGTCGAGCTGGAAGTGCGCGAGCTTTTGTCCTCGTACCAGTTCCCCGGCGACGACATTCCGATCGTCAAGGGCTCGGCGCTGTGCGCGCTGGAAGACCGTGAGCCGGCTTTGGGCCGCGAGGCGATCTTGAAGCTGATGAGCGAAGTCGATCGCTACATCCCGCAGCCCGAGCGTCCCAAGGACCGTCCGTTCCTGATGCCGATCGAAGATGTGTTCTCGATCTCCGGGCGCGGCACGGTGGTGACCGGGCGCGTCGAGCGCGGTATCGTCAAGGTCGGTGAGGAAGTCGAGATCGTCGGCCTGAAGGCGACGGTGAAGACGACGGTGACCGGTGTGGAGATGTTCCGCAAGCTGCTCGACCAGGGCGAGGCTGGCGACAACATCGGGGCGCTGCTGCGCGGCACCAAGCGTGAGGACGTCGAGCGCGGCCAGGTTCTGGCCAAGCCGGGTTCGATCACCCCGCACACCAAGTTCAAGGCCGAGGCCTACATCCTGACCAAGGAAGAGGGTGGCCGTCACACGCCGTTCTTCTCGAACTACCGGCCGCAGTTCTACTTCCGCACCACCGACGTGACCGGTCAGGTCGTCCTGCCGGAAGGCACGGAGATGGTGATGCCGGGGGACAATGTGGCGGTCGAGGTGCATCTGATCGCGCCGATCGCCATGGACGAAGGCCTGCGCTTCGCCATTCGTGAAGGCGGCCGCACCGTCGGCGCGGGTGTTGTTGCCAAGATCGTCGAGTAGTGTTATAAGCCACGCCCTTGACGCCGGGGTCATGCGCCCCGGCGTCAGCGCGTTTAAGGGATCCGACCGAGATGGATAATCAGAACATCCGAATCCGCCTGAAGGCGTTCGATCATCGCGTGCTCGACCAGTCGACCAGCGAGATTGTGAACACCGCCAAGCGGACGGGCGCGCGGGTGCGGGGTCCGATCCCGCTGCCGACGTTGATTGAGAAGTTTACCGTTAACCGTTCGCCGCACATCGATAAGAAGTCGCGCGAACAGTTTGAAATCCGCACCCACAAGCGGCTTCTGGATATCGTTGACCCGACTCCGCAGACGGTTGACGCGCTGATGAAGCTGGATCTCGCCGCCGGCGTGGATGTCGAGATCAAGCTTTAAGGTTTTAGGCTTAAGGGACCTCTCCACCAATGGATGTCCCTGGGAAGGAGACAACAACAATGCGATCCGGTTTGATCGCGCAGAAAATCGGCATGACCCGGGTCTTCACGGATCAGGGCGAGCATGTGCCGGTGACTGTGCTTAAGGTCGACAACTGCCAGGTCGTCGCCGTTCGCACCGAAGAGACGGATGGCTACACAGCCGTTCAACTCGGTGCTGGGGCGATCAAGGTCAAGAATGTTACAAAGCCGATGCGCGGGCATTTCGCCAAGGCGCGCGTCGAACCCAAGCGCAAGATGGTCGAGTTCCGCGTCACTCCCGATGCGCTGATCGACGTTGGCGCTGAGTTGTCGGTTGCTCATTTCGTTCCGGGCCAGTTCGTGGATGTGCAGGGCACCTCCATCGGTAAGGGCTTCGCCGGCGGTATGAAGCGCTGGAACTTCGGCGGTCTGCGGGCCACGCACGGCGTGTCGGTGTCGCACCGCTCGCACGGGTCGACGGGTAACCGTCAGGACCCCGGCAAGGTCTTCAAGAACAAGAAGATGGCCGGCCATCTCGGCGACGAGACTGTCACCATCATGAATTTGAAGGTCGTCTCGGTGGACGAGGCGCGCGGCCTTATCCTGGTCAAGGGCGCGGTCCCCGGCAGCGAGGGCGGCTGGGTCAAGATCCGTGACGCCGTGAAGCGCAAGCAGCCGGACAGCCTGCCGTTCCCGGCGGCGATCAAGGCGGCTCCGGCGGGCGATGTCCCGGCCGTGGCGCAGGAGTAAGGCCGATGAAGGCGACCATCAAGAATCTGAACAACGAGACCGTGGGCGAAATCGAACTCGCCGACGAGATTTTCGGTCTCCAGCTCCGCACCGATCTGCTGCACCGCATGATCAACTGGCAGTTGGCCAAGCGCCGCTCTGGCAATCATAAGACCAAGGGCATCAGCGAGATCAGCGGCACCACCAAGAAGCCGTACAAGCAGAAGGGCACGGGCCGTGCTCGTCAGGGTTCGCTGCGTTCGGCGCAGTTCCGTGGCGGCGCGACCATCTTCGGGCCGGTTGTCCGCTCGCATGAGCATAGCCTGACCAAGAAGGTTCGCAAGCTGGCCTTGAAGACCGCTCTGTCAGCCAAGGCGGCTGATGGCAAGCTTATCGTCCTTGACCGCGCCGAGACCTCGTCGCACAAGACGAAGGACCTTGTCGCTCGCTTCGCCGAGCTGGGCCTGACGTCGGTGCTGTTCATCGACGGCGCTAACCTGGACGAGAATTTCGTCAGGGCGTCGCGCAACATTCCGCTGGTGGACGTGCTGCCGGAGCAGGGCGCCAACGTCTACGACATTCTGCGCCGCGATACGCTGGTTCTGACCCGCAACGCGGTCGAGCAACTGGAGGCTCGTCTGAAATGAGCAAGCGGTCGAAACCTACGGTGAGCCGGGAGCGGATGTACGATCTGATCCTTGCTCCGGTCATCACCGAGAAGTCGACGATGGTGTCGGAGCACAATCAAGTGACGTTCCGGGTGCCGCTCTCGGCTAGCAAGCCGGAGATCAAGGCCGCTGTCGAAGGGCTGTTTAATGTCAAGGTGACCGGCGTCAACACGCTGATCTCCAAGGGCAAGACCAAGCGCTTCAAAGGCATTGAAGGCCGTCGTCCGGACTTTAAGAAGGCCGTCGTCACCCTCGCCGAGGGTAACAAGATCGACGTGACCACGGGCATCTGAGCGGGAGTGTGAGATGGCTCTGAAGCAATACCGCCCAATTACGCCGTCGCTCCGCCAGCTGGTCATCGTTGACCGCTCGGAGCTGTGGAAGGGCAAGCCGGTTAAGTCTCTCACTGAGGGCTTAACCAAATCTGGTGGACGCAACAATACCGGTCGCATCACCGCGCGCCGGATCGGTGGCGGTCACAAGCGCGTCTATCGTCTGGTCGATTTCAAGCGTCGCAAGTTCGGTATTCCGGCGGTCGTCGAGCGCCTGGAATATGATCCGAACCGCACGGGCTTCATCGCGCTGATCAAGTACGCCGATGGCGTGCAGTCCTACATTCTGGCGCCGCAGCGCTTGAAGGTGGGTGACAGCGTGATCGCCGGTGAGCGTGTGGACGTGAAGCCTGGCAACGCCATGCCGCTGAAAAGCGTCCCGGTCGGCACGATCGTGCACAATGTCGAGATGAAGCCCGGCAAGGGTGGTCAGCTGGCGCGTTCCGCTGGCACCTATCTTCAGCTGGTCGGCCGCGACAGCGGTTACGCTCAGTTGAAGCTGCCGTCGGGTGAACTTCGCGTCGTGCGCGGCGAGTGCATGGCCACCATCGGCGCGGTCTCGAACCCGGACCAGATGAACATCAATCTGGGCAAGGCCGGCCGCCACCGTTGGCTCGGCAAGCGTCCGTCGGTTCGTGGCGTCGTCATGAACCCGATCGACCACCCGCACGGCGGTGGTGAAGGTCGTACGTCAGGCGGCCGTCATCCGGTGACCCCATGGGGTAAGCCGACCAAGGGCAAGAAGACGCGTCATAACAAGAAGACTGACGGCCTGATTCTGCGCCGTCGGACGAAGTAAGGAGGTCGAACCGTGGCACGCTCCGTTTGGAAGGGCCCGTTCATCGACGGCTATCTGCTGAAGAAGGCGGACAAGAGTCGGGCATCGGGCCGCAACGAGATCATCAAGATCTGGACTCGCCGGTCGACCATCCTGCCGCAGTTTGTCGGTCTGACGTTCGGCGTTTATAATGGCCATAAGTTTTTGCCAGTTCTGGTGACCGAGCATATGATCGGCCATAAGTTTGGTGAATTCTCTCCGACGCGGACCTTCTATGGCCATGCAGCGGACAAGAAGGCGAAGAGGAAATAATCATGGGCAAGCCTGCCAATCCCAGCCGTATCGCTGAGAACGAGGCTACGGCGTCGTCCCGGTCCATCCGGACGAGCCCGCGCAAGTTGAACCTCGTCGCCCAGCTTATCCGCAACAAAGACGCGGCCCGCGCCGTCGCCGATCTGACCTTCTCCAAGCGCCGCATCGCCGGTGAAGTGAAGAAGATCTTGCAGGCGGCCATCGCCAACGCGGAGAACAACCACCAGCTCGACGTGGATCGGCTCTACGTCTCCTCGGCCACGGTAGGCCGGGCGCTGGTGATGAAGCGCTTCCACGCCCGTGCCCGCGGTCGCGGCGCGCGGATCGAGAAGCCGTTCTCCAACCTGACGATCATCGTGCGTGAGCGCGAGGAAGACGCCGAAGGGGCCGAGTAAGATGGGTCAAAAAGTCAATCCGATCGGGCTGCGCGTCGGTATCAACCGCACCTGGGATAGCCGCTGGTTCGCCGGCCGCGATTACGCTAAGCTTCTGCACCAGGATCTGAAGCTGCGTGAGTTCCTCCAGGAGCGCTTGAAGCAGGCAGGTTGTTCCCGCGTCATCATCGAGCGTCCGGCCAAGAAGGCCCGCATCACCATCCACTCGGCTCGTCCGGGCGTGGTGATCGGCAAGAAGGGCGCGGACATCGAGAAGCTGCGTGGCGAACTGGCCAAGATGACCGGCGCCGAGGTGAGCTTGAACATCGTCGAGATCCGCAAGCCGGAAGTCGACGCTCGCCTCATCGCCGAAAACATCGCCAGCCAGCTGGAACGCCGTGTGGCTTTTCGTCGCGCCATGAAGCGTGCGGTGCAATCCGCGATGCGTCTGGGCGCCCTGGGCATTCGAATCAATTGCTCGGGTCGTTTGGGCGGCGCGGAAATCGCCCGCATGGAATGGTATCGTGAAGGGCGCGTGCCGCTGCACACCCTGCGCGCTGACATTGATTATGGAATCGGGACCGCGAAGACCACCTATGGCACCTGTGGTGTCAAAGTGTGGGTGTTCAAGGGCGAAATCCTGGCCCATGATCCGATGGCCCAGGACAAGCGCATGGCCGGTGAGCCGGTGTCGACCGACGGCGAGCCGCCGCGTCGTGAGCGTCGTGATCATCACGATCGCCGCGACCGTCGCGATCGCGGCGATCGTGGTGGCGACCGCGGTGGCGACCGCGGCGCGAGCGAGTAAAGGGTACGAGCGATGCTTTCTCCAAAGCGTACGAAATACCGCAAAGCCTTCAAGGGCCGCATTCACGGCTTGGCGAAGGGCGGCTTTGAGCTGAACTTCGGCGCCTATGGCCTAAAGGCCCTGGAACCCGAGCGCATCACGGCGCGGCAGATCGAGGCGGCTCGCCGCGCGATCACCCGTGCGATGAAGCGTCAGGGGCGCGTGTGGATCCGCATTTTCCCGGATGTTCCGGTCTCGTCGAAACCCGCTGAAGTCCGCATGGGCTCCGGTAAGGGAACGCCCGAGTACTGGGCCGCTCGTGTGAAGCCCGGCCGCATCATGTTCGAACTGGACGGTGTCCCGTTCGACGTGGCCAAGCAGGCTTTTGCTTTGGCAGCCGCCAAGCTGCCGATCAAAACCAAGTTCGTGTCCCGCCTTGGCGGTGAGGAGGCTGCGGCATGAAGGCCCAGGACATCCGAGTGAAGACTTTGGATGAGCTGAACGATCAGCTCCTCCAGCTCAAGAAGGAGCAATTCAACCTGCGCTTCCAGCGGGCCTCCGGCCAGTTGGAGAATACCGCGCGGGTGAAGATGGTGCGTCGCGACATTGCGCGCATCAAGACGATCCTCGGCGAGCGTGCAGACGCCGCCGTGGCCGCGAAGTAAGGAGGGCTACTATGCCTCGCCGCGTTCTGCAGGGCACGGTGGTCAGCGACAAGGGCGATAAGACGGTAATCGTCCTCGTCGAGCGTCGCGTGATGCACCCCGTGTACAAGAAGTTTATCCGTCAATCGAAAAAGTACGCCGCCCACGACGAGAACAACTCGTTCAAGGCCGGTGATGCGGTTTCGATCATCGAGTGCCGCCCGATCTCCAAGCGCAAGCGCTGGACCGTCGTGGCGGAGTCCGCCGGCATGACCGGCGCCGCGTGATTAGAAAGGTCTAATCCATGATTCAGATGCAAACCAACCTGGAAGTCGCCGACAATAGCGGGGCGCGCCGGGTGCAGTGCATCAAGGTGCTTGGCGGTTCCAAGAGGAAGGTGGCGTCCGTTGGCGACGTCATCGTCGTCTCCATCAAGGAGGCGATTCCCAAGGGTCGCGTCAAGAAAGGCGATGTGCACCGCGCTGTCATCGTCCGCACGGCGAAGGAACTTCGCCGTGATGACGGTTCAGCAATCCGCTTCGACCGCAACGCCGCCGTGCTGATCAACAAGCAGGGCGAGCCGATCGGCACCCGTATCTTCGGGCCGGTTACCCGCGAACTGCGCGCCAAGAAGTTCATGAAGATCATCTCGCTGGCGCCGGAGGTGCTGTAATGGCCGCGAAGATCAAGTCCAAGGATAAGGTCGTTGTTCTGACCGGCAAGGACAAAGGCAAGACCGGCGAGGTCGTCAAGGTTCTTCCCAAGGAAGAGCGTGTGGTCGTGTCGGGTGTGAATATCGTCAAGAAGCACACCCGCCCATCTGCCCGTTCAGAGGGTGGCATCGTCGAGATCGAGGCGCCGATCCACGTCTCGAACGTTGCTCACGTCGACCCCAAGGATGGAAAGCCGACGCGAGTCGGTTTCAAGATCCTTGAGGATGGCCGCAAGGTGCGTGTCGCCAAGCGGTCCGGCGAGACCATCGACCTTTGAGGGCCCGGACCATGGCTGCACGTCTTAAGGAAATTTACGACTCCAAGATCCGCGCCGCGCTCAAGACTGAGTTCGGCTACGGGAACGATATGGAAGTTCCCCGGATCGAGAAGATCGTTATCAATATGGGTGTTGGCGAAGCTGTCGCCGACTCCAAGAAGATCCAAAACGCGGTTGGCGAGATGCTGTTGATCTCCGGTCAAAAGCCGGTGATCACCCGCTCCCGCACATCGATTGCGCAGTTCAAGCTGCGCGAAGGCATGGCGATCGGTTGCAAGGTGACCTTACGCCGTGATCGCATGTACGAGTTCCTGGACCGTCTGATTACGATCGCACTGCCGCGCGTCCGCGACTTTCGTGGCGTCCCCGGCAGCAGCTTCGATGGCCGTGGCAACTATGCCATGGGCTTGAAGGAGCAGATCATTTTCCCGGAAATCGATTACGACAAAATCGACCAGGTCCGCGGAATGGACATCATCATCGTGACGAGCGCGAAGACCGACAAGGAAGCCAAGGCGCTTCTGAAGGGCTTCGACATGCCGTTCGTCGCGTGATAGGCAGGAGCACGTACCATGGCTAAGACCAGCGCTGTCGAAAAGAACAAGCGCCGCGCCCAGCTGGTGAAGCAATTCACCAACAAGCGCGCCAAGCTGAAGGCGATCGCCGGGGACCGCTCTCTCTCTCCCGAGGAGCAGTTTGCTGCCCGCCTGAAGCTCGCTGAGCTTCCGCGCAATTCGTCGAAGGTGCGCGTTCGCAACCGGTGCGAGATGACCGGTCGCCCACGCGCCTTTTATCGTAAGTTTAAGCTGTCGCGCATCACGCTCCGGGAACTGGCCTCTACCGGCCAGATTCCGGGCATGGTGAAGTCGAGCTGGTAAGGAGGACCGCAAGATGGCTTTAAGCGATCCCCTCGGCGATATGCTGACCCGCATCCGCAACGGCCAGCGTGCACGCATGTCGTCTGTGGAAAGCCCGGCTTCCAAGCTCCGCACCAACGTGCTGGAAGTGTTGAAGCGCGAGGGCTACATCCGTGGCTTTGCCCAGGAAGAAGTGCGTCCGGGCGTGAGCAACCTGAAGATCGAGCTGAAGTATCACGAAGGCGAGGCTGTGATTAAGCAGATCGGCCGCGTGTCGAAGCCCGGTCGCCGCGTCTATTCGAAGATCGCCGATCTGCAACGGGTCTATAATGGCCTGGGCATCGCGATCCTGTCGACGCCTCGCGGTGTCATGTCGGACAATGAGGCCCGCGTCGCCAATGTTGGCGGCGAAGTCCTCTGCCGCGTGTTCTAAGGAGGCCCACCGATGTCGCGCATTGGCAAGCATCCGGTACCTGTTCCGACCGGCGTCGACGTTCGTGTCGACGGTCAGACAGTGACCGCCAAGGGCAAGCTGGGTCAGCTCTCTGTGACCCTGAACGACGATCTCCTGGCCTCGCTTGAGGGTGGGGAGCTTGTCGTGAAGCCCCGCAACGACAACAAGCGGGCCCGCGTCATGTGGGCTACGTCGCGCACCCTGGTGAACAACCTGGTGGTGGGCGTGTCGCAGGGCTACACGGTCAACATGGAGATCAACGGTGTCGGTTATCGCGCATCTGTGCAGGGTAAGGAGCTGGTAATGCAGCTCGGCTACTCGCACGATGTCAGGTACCAGATCCCGGAAGGCATCTCGATCAAATGCGACAAGCCGACCGCCATTTCGGTGTCCGGCTCTGATAAGCAGAAGGTCGGGCAGGTCGCCGCCGAGATCCGGGCCTGGAAGAAGCCTGAACCCTATAAGGGTAAGGGCATCAAGTACGATAACGAGACCATCCTCCGCAAGGAAGGCAAGAAAGGGAAGTAGTCCCGCCATGCTGAAGCCCAAGCAATTGAATGAGCGCCGCAGGCAGCGCGTGCGCGCTCAGATCGCGAAGAAGGCTGGCGGGCGGCCTCGCCTGTCGGTTCATCGCACGAGCATGCATATCTATGTCCAGATTATCGATGATGCCGGCGGGCAGACCGTTGCCGCCGCCTCTTCGCTGGAGAAGGAGATGCGCGAGCAGCTCAAGTACGGCGGGAATGTTGAGGCGGCCAAGCATATTGGCGCCTTGATCGCCCAACGTGCGAAGGCCGCGGGCGTCACCGAGGTCGTTTTCGATCGCGGCGGCAATCTTTACCACGGCCGGGTCAAGGCCCTGGCCGAGGCTGCCCGCGAAGGCGGGCTGTCGTTCTAAGGAGACCCTGATATGGCACGAGAAAGAGGCGAACGGGGCGACCGAGACCGGCAGCCGCGCGAGCGCGAAGAAAGCGAGCTGATTGAAAAGCTCGTTGGCATTAACCGTGTCGCCAAGGTGGTGAAGGGTGGTCGTCGCTTCGGCTTCGCCGCTCTGGTGGTGGTCGGCGACGGCAAGGGCCGCGTCGGTTATGGTTCGGGCAAAGCCCGTGAGGTTCCGGAAGCCATCCGCAAGGCGACGGATCAGGCCAAGCGTGGCATGATCCGTGTTCCGCTGCGCGAGGGCCGGACCTTGCACCATGACGTCTTCGGCCATTTCGGCGCCGGCAAGGTGGTGCTTCGTGCGGCTCCGGCCGGTACGGGCATCATCGCAGGCGGTCCGATGCGCGCTATTTTCGAGGCGCTGGGCGTGGCCGACGTGGTGACCAAGTCGATTGGCACCTCGAACCCGCACAACATGATCAAGGCGACCTTCGAGGCGCTGACCCAGGTGGTCAGCCCGCGTTCGGTGGCTGCCCGCCGGGGGCGTCGCGTCAGCGACATTCTCGGACGTCGTGAGACCGGCGCCGCTGCCGGTGCGCAGGAGGCGTGATCATGGCCGAACAGAAGACTGTCGTCGTCACCCAGATCGGCAGCCCGATCGGCCGCCGGCACGATCAGCGCGAGACGCTGATCGGTCTGGGGCTCAACAAGCTGCACCGGACTCGCGAGCTGGAGGATACTCCGGCTGTGCGTGGTATGATCGCCAAGGTCTTGCACCTGGTCCGCGTCGAGAACGAGGCCTGATGCCATGACCAAGCTTAACGATCTCCGGGACAACCCCGGCGCCCGCAAGAAGCGCATGCGCGTCGGTCGTGGTATCGGCTCCGGCAAAGGCAAGACGAGCGGCCGCGGCGTGAAGGGTCAAACCTCACGCACCGGCGTCGCTATCAATGGCTTTGAAGGCGGTCAGATGCCACTGCATCGGCGCTTGCCGAAGCGGGGCTTCAAGAGCCTGTTCCGTAAGGAATACGCGGTCGTCAATCTGGGCCTGGTCCAGAAGGCGATCGAGTCCGGCATGCTGGACGCTGGCCTGACCATCGATACCGTCGCCCTGGAGGCCGCTGGCCTCGTGGGCAAGGGTAAGGTGGACGGCGTGCGCCTGCTGGCCAAGGGCGCTATTACGGTAAAGGCGAACTTCATTGTGGCGGGCGCGTCCAAATCAGCGGTGGAAGCCGTTGAGAAGGCCGGCGGCAGCGTCACGATGACCGAGCCGAAGGCCGAAACGGCCGAGTGATGTGAAAGGGCCCATCCTTCGCGTGACGGGCCCTTTCATCATCGAACAAGCGCCAAGCAATGGGCGGCCCGGTGGGCCGCCCGTCCGCACGATTGGATCGAGGGAAAGCAGCCATGGCATCAGCGGCTGAACAGCTTGCCGCGAACATCAACTTCGGTGCGTTCGCCAAAGCGACCGAGCTGAAGAAGCGCATCTGGTTCACTTTAGGCGCCCTGATTATTTATCGCCTGGGAACCTACATCCCGCTGCCAGGCATCGATCCGAATATCCTTGCCGATGCGTTTCGCCGCCAGGGCGGCGGCATTCTCGGTATGTTCGACATGCTGGCGGGTGGTGCGCTGAGCCGCATGACGATCTTCGCCCTCAACATCATGCCGTACATCTCGGCCTCGATCATCATTCAGTTGCTGACCGCCGTGTCGCCGCAACTGGAAACGCTGAAGAAGGAAGGGGAGGCGGGCCGCAAGAAGCTCAACCAGTACACGCGCTACGGCACGGTGCTGCTGGCGACCGTGCAGGCCTGGGGCATCGCGGTGGGCATGGAGAGCATGACCGGGTCGATGGGCGCTGCGGTGCATGATCCCGGCCTCTTCTTCCGTTTGACCACCGTCGTCACGCTGGTCGGCGGCACCTTGTTTTTGATGTGGCTGGGTGAGCAGATCACCGCACGCGGCATCGGGAACGGCACCTCGCTTATCATTTTCGCCGGCATCGTCGCTGAATTGCCGCGGGCGCTGGTGAAAACGCTGGAATTGGGACGAACGGGCGCCCTGTCCACGGTGTTCATCATCTTCATGCTGCTCATGGCTGTTGCTGTGGTGTTCTTCATCGTCTTCATGGAGCGCGCGCAACGCCGGCTGCTGGTGCAATACCCCAAGCGCCAAATGGGCAACCGGATGATGGGTGGTGAATCGACTCATCTCCCGCTGAAGCTCAACACCTCGGGGGTGATCCCGCCGATCTTCGCGTCATCGCTGCTGTTGCTGCCGCTGACGGCGGTCGGATTCGTTGGCGCTGACGGGCCGGAGTGGTTGCAGACCGTGTCGCGCATCATCGCGCATGGCACGCCGCTGTACATGTTCTTGTACGCGGCGCTGATCGTCTTCTTCTGCTTCTTTTACACGGCCATCGTCTTCAACCCGACGGAAACGGCCGATAACTTGCGCAAATATGGCGGTTTTATTCCGGGTTATCGACCGGGTAAGAACACCGCCGACTATATGGACTATGTGCTGACCCGCCTGACGGTGATCGGCTCGGCCTATCTGGTGATCGTCTGTTTGCTGCCGGAAATTTTGATTGCTCAACACTCGGTCCCATTCTATTTCGGGGGCACCAGTCTGTTGATCGTGGTTTCGGTGACGATGGATACGGTCGGGCAGATTCACTCCCATCTGCTGGCTCACCAGTATGAAGGGCTTATTAAAAAAACAAAACTTCGGGGGAAAAGATGAATTTGATCCTGCTGGGCCCACCGGGGGCAGGGAAGGGAACCCAGGCGCGGCGTCTTGAAGACTCGCGCGGACTCGTACAGCTTTCGACCGGCGACATGTTGCGTGCGCTGGTTGCTGGCGGTAGCCCGTTGGGCCAGCAGGCTAAGGAAATCATGACCGCCGGCAAGCTCGTCCCGGACGCGCTGGTGATTCAGATGATTTCCGATCGTATCGATCAGCCGGACGTCAAGAGCGGCTTCATTCTCGACGGCTTTCCACGCACGGTGGCCCAGGCCGAGGCGCTCGACAGGATGTTGAGCGACAAGGGCCTGAAGCTTGATCATGTGATCGAGATGAAGGTTGACGACGCCGCTCTGGTGGAGCGGATCACCGGTCGCTACACCTGCGCCAAATGCGGCAAGGGGTATCACGAGCGGTTTGAGAAGCCGGCTGTCGATGGCGTGTGCGATGCATGCGGTGGAACCGAGTTCAAACGCCGTGCGGACGACAACGCCGAGACGGTGAAGACGCGCCTCGACCAATATCATGCGCAAACGGCCCCGATTCTTCCGTACTACCGGGATCATGATGTTCTGAAATCGGTGGACGGTATGGCCGATATCGACGTGGTGACCAAACAGATCGAGGCGATTCTCGCCCAATAACGCCCAGGGTCACACCCTGAAGATTCCTTGATGGCAGGGAATCTTCAGGGTGTGGCTTTTTCAGCTTTCAGCGTGTCGAATCTGCTGTAGCCGCTCTTTTATTGCGGCGCGTAGCCCTTCACTGTCACCCGCTGCGACCTCTTTTACCCCCACCAATCGGCCAAGCCCACAGGCGGGGCTGGCGATAACGTCGATTCCGGCGGCGATGGCCTTAAGCACGGCGCGTGGGGCGTGTTCGACATAGGCAGGCAAAACCACCAGATCAGCCTGCTCCACCCAGTTCGACTCATAGGAACTGGAGTGCACCTCGGCATCACCCCACAGCTTTTGATTTTCCGGCGGCGTTCCGAGGATCAGGAGTTTGCAGCGCAGCCCGGACAGGGCGAGGGCAAGCTCATTCAAGCCCTTTCGCGCCAATCCACTGGCCGGCAAGACGAGTGTCGGGCATTGATTGTTTCGTGCCCGTCTGGGGTGATGCGCGTCGGGCAACATCCAATCCAGCAGCGAGACGCGCCCTGGGGCAAGATCATGCAGCAGAGCAGCGACATCACTGTGTGCGGTGATCAGGCGTCGGGCGGCCTGCAAGGCGGCGTGTTCAGCGGCCTGTAGAGCGGGGTCGGCGCGAAGCATCCGCAGGCTCGCCTCGTCCGGCCATCGCTGTGCGGCCTCATCCAACCGGCGGCAAAGCTCTTGCATTGGCACGTTGGAAGCCAGGACATCATAGGAACGCCCGGCCAGCACGCCGCGTCGCCATAAATGCGGCAGCAGCGCCTGATCAATGATCAAGTGCACATGCTCGGGTTGCAGCCGTACCGCGTATTGAGCGGCAAGCCAATTGTTTTCACGGAGCAATCGGGCGTGAAGAACCTCATTCCCTGATAGTCTCAGCAGCAACCGCCGCAGGGTGAAGGGAAGGGCCTGATGGATGGCGGTGTTGGGGGGCGTGGCAAGCGAAGCCCATTCATGCCCACGCTTTTTCCGAAAGCGTGGTGGTCCCAGCACCAGAGGCGGGCGCATCGTTTTGCGCTCAGCAAGGTATCGTTCAAACTCTGGCGTCCAGTCGTTCAGCAGCCAAGCTTCCTGCGCACGCTGATCATGGTCACCGGCCAGCTTTGGGTTGTGCAGGAAACACGTGTATTGCTTGCAGGTCAGACAGCCACGCGCCACGGGCACGCTGCGTTCAGCCTGGACTTCGGCATGGCCGACGGCGCTTTCTTCCGACGCCATGGGAACTCTTGCGCTGTCGGAGCGCAGCGTCACGATCATCTCGCTTGCGCTCAACTCCAGTTCGATCCGCCACGCGGCGGAAGCCCGAAGGCGCAGGTCGATGTAGTTCCAAAAGACTGTCGCATCCTGGGGCGTCATCGTTTCAGTACGACCCTCAGGCATCTCGATTTTTGCGCTGTGTGAGTGTCTCTCGACAAACTCGAACCCAGCATGATGCGCGCAGGTGGCGATGGCGTTGGAAATCTGGCAAATCCCGCCGGCAACGGTCGGTATGACGCAGCCGCTGCGAATCTCCCGACCAACCACGAAGCCACGGCGTCGGGAAGGGCGGCCAAGCTGTCGCCAAAAACTCCAGACAGCGCCAGCGGGCACTTCAACGGCGTGGAAGGCTTGCTGCGCCACCCGCAGATTCTCGATCTTTCCCGCGATCAGCAGAAATTCGTCAGGACGACCGTCGTTCCAGAGCGGGGTCCGCTGTTGAGCGATGATAGGAGCGTTCGCCAGGCTTTGGCCACAAGACCATTTTTGCAGGTTTCCAGAGCGCCGGTCGTGCAGCTTTCTGATCAGTGCCAGCCCCATCCTGCGGAACCAGAACCACAATGCTGTGCGTCGGTTTGGCATCCGCCATGCGCGGAGGGGCGTCGTGTCCATTCCGAATCCAACTCCCTGCTCGTCATTCAAATGGCGCTATCGTTTCGGCAACCAATCTTTTTGGCAACCCATTTCAGCGAGAGCAGGAATACAGGTTTCACAGAGCAAATACGCAGGGGGAAACTTCAAGCGATTATCCTGGAAACATCCTTGATTTGGGTGCGTGGGGTGGCATAGCATCGCGCATCTTCTCTATATATTGTGCTCATTATGACTGTGCCCGGCTCCTTCATCGTCATCACTGGCGGCGACGCTCGCTATGAACCCCTGATTCGCGAGTTGGTCGCTTCGATCCGGGCGCTGAAACCCATCACCGAGTGCCCGATCGGCATCATCGATTCCGGCCTGACGGACGAACAGGTCGCCCGCTTCCGCGCCGAGGGGATGAATGTGGTGACGCCGCCTTGGCCCGTAGACCTGCCAGCGCACCGGGTGCGCGGGCGCGTGCATCTCAAGGCGAACCTTGCCAAGTTGCACCTGCCGACCTACTTCCCGGATTACGAGACGCTGATCTGGATCGACGCCGACGCCTGGATCCAGGACTTCGAGGCCATCGAATTGCTGAAGCGCGGCGCCCAGAAAGGCCGTTTCACTATCGTTGCGCAGTTCGGTCGCTTTGCCGAGACCGAGTTGCAGTTGAAATGGCTGTTCGGGCCCTTCGCACGGGTGCGCTCAATCCTTTACAAGAACGCCAGCCGTTCCGGCTTGTCCACGGCTGAATGCCGGGCGCTCACCACCCGACCGACGCTGAACGCCGGCGCTTATGCACTAAAGGCGGACGCGCCGCATTGGGCGTCATTCCAGGCGTGGCAGGCCAGGGTGTTGAAGAAGGGGCGGATCTTCACCTCGGACCAGTTGGCGATGGCTGGCGCCATTTACCTGGATGGCCATCCCCTTGAGCTGCTGCCGGAATGGTGCAACTACATCGGACCCTGGCGTTTCGACGCGGAAAAGCAGGAATTGGTGGAGTATTACCTGCCTCACCGGCGTCTGGGCGTGGTTCACATGGCCGGTGAAGACAAGATGCGCGCCGATCCCGGCGTGACCCGTCCGGTGCTCGACAAGGATGACCGCGAGCATCTCCTGAGCCTGCGCTATCCGGCTTGGGCAAAGGTGAAGGCCGAAAAGCCTGATGACCAAGTCGCCGTATCGGCTTAAGGCGGCCTATCGTTCCGGCGGCGCCCAGCGATACCGGCCGGTCAGGCGATGGCTGAACAATCCATCTTCTTCGCGCGCCCCTGCGCCGATGTTATGAATGACCAGCCACCCATTGGGGCCGCGCCGATCAGAAACAAGGCCGATGTGCGGTAACCGCCCATCGATCAGGCTTGTGAAAATATCGCCGGGACGCCAGCCGGCGGGGTCCGGGGGTAGGGGCAAGGCGGCGTTCTTGCGGCGCAAGAAGGTGGCGAGATTCGGGACGCGCCGGTGATCGATGCTGCTGTCGGGCCGCCGTAACCCCCAGTTCCTTGGGTAGGCGGTGAAGGCGGCGCGCATGTCGGCGTTGACCAGGGCTTGCAAATCGGTCTCAAAAGCGTCGCGGTAGGCGCGGATGAGGACGTCGGTGCACACGCCCTTTTCGCGCGGAACATCGCCTCCAGGGAAGGGAATCCGCGTGTAGCCGGGGTCATAGCGCAGGGTCACGCCGATCTGGCGCCGCGCTGCGGCAAGCAGCCGCGCCGGGTGTTGCTCTGGCTCGGCTTGCGCGGGAATCGCCAGCATCACGGCGGTGAAACCGAGGAGGAATTCCCGCCGCCTGCACCCATTCCCCTCGGCTTGTTGCATCATCGCCGCAGCTCGCGTTCCAGATTGAGTTCCGCAGAGCCGCCGGTAAGACGCGCGCGATAGACCAGCAAGGCTTCCATCACCCGTTGAACATAATTCCGGGTTTCATTGTATGGGATCAACTCAACCCAATCCACCACGTCGATACCGGAGCCGCGCGGGTCGCCGAAAGTGTTCAGCCACTGACTCACCCGGCTTGGCCCGGCGTTGTAGGAGGCGACGGCCAGCACATACGAGCCGTTGTAGCGGTCGATCATGTCGCCGATATAGGCCGAGCCCAGGCGGATATTGTACTGAGGGTCAGAGATCAGCTTGGCGTCTTGATGCTGCTTGACGCCCAGCTTGGTGGCGACCAGTTGGGCGGTGGTCGGCATGAGTTGCATCAGCCCGCGCGCCCCGGCGGAGGAGATGATGACCGGGTTGAAGCTGCTTTCCTGGCGGATCAGCGCGTGCACCAATGCTGCTTCCGGCTTGCTGCTGGCGTCCACGCGAATCACCGGGTAGCCGGCTTCAATCAAGGTAACGTTGCTCTGGGCGGCGGTCCTGGCGGCGGCGACGGCGAGGTCGGGCCGGTTCAAATCACGGGCCAGCCGGGCGGACAGAGCGTAATCGTCCGGCTTCTTGGTTTGCAGGCTGATGCGGCGTGCGAAGGCGGTCACCCGATCGCTGTCGGGGCCTTCGATTTCCGCCAGCATCCGCACGGCGCGCACCATTTCACGCTTCTCAAAGGCCACGACCTCGTTCTGGGGCGTCTTCGGTTCGGCGGGCAGGCGAACCTGCGCCTGGCTGTCCAGCGCGTGGGCGGCGAGTTGGCCGTAATAGGTTGTCCCGTAAGGGGCCGCCTTGCGGAAGAAATCGCGCGCGGCCTCGGTCTTTCCAAGCGCTTGCGCCGCGCGGCCTGACCAGTAGGCGCCCCGCGCCTTGCTGATCGGCGTGTTTACCGAGCGGTAAAGCGCGTCGAAATGCCCGGCGGCCTCGGTGGGCATGTCAAGGAAGCGCAACGCCAGGAAACCGGCCAGGAATTCGGCCTCGACGAAGCTGGAACCGTCCGGCAGGCCATGAACGCGCGCCAGGGCGTAGGCGAGCTTGTAGTCCTGCTTTTCCATGGCGCGCCGCACCAGGATGTTCCGTTCGACCCACCACAGATCCGGCCGGACAAGCTTGGCTGGCGGCTGGCGCAGGATATCGAGCGCGCTGTCGTCGTTCCGCTTGCGGCGGAAGAGCAGTTGTTCATACAGCAGGCCGGGATCGTTGCGCAGCGATTCCGGCACGCGGGTCAGCGTGGCGTCCGCGTCGCGGCTGGCCTCAAAAAAGCCCAGGCGCGCGTCGATCAGCGCGGCCCAGCCGGAATCGACCAGCGGCAGCATACGCCGGGCCGCCGCCGCCTGATGATCCCACAGCAGGCGATCGGCGCGGGTGGCGTGGTCCTGGCTGCGCAGATAATCCTTGTAGCGGAACAGGAAGTCCTGTTCCTCGGGCTCGGTGAAGCTGCTGTCCGTCCAGCGCTGGCGGATCAGAGTCACGGCTTTGTCGCGTCCCCCGCCTGCCGACCCACTGTTCAGCAACAGAGTGTCGGCGTAGCGCATGAAGCCGTCGTTGGACAGCGGCGGGTTACTCTTGAACCAGCCCGTGACCTGATCTGGCGTAAGGGCGGCGTCGCCCATGGCGTTCTCAGCGGCGCGGCGCAACCCCGCCTGGCCCGGCCAATCCGGGTTGTCGCGCATGAAGGCGGTGATTTCCTGGAATGTGCCGGTACGCGGGGCTTGCAGCCTCATCCACTGGATGATCTTGGCGGGCAGTCGTTCCTTGGCGGGCTCGGCGAGGCGCAGGGCGTCCTCGTGGCGGTCGTTCACCGCAGCCTTGAACGCCTGCTTGTAGAGCGCGAGATCCTGCGGGCTCAGCACGCCGGCAACCGCCGGGGTGTGGAGTATGCTGGTGAGGAACAGGAATGCGCCCAGCGCGACCATCGCCACCCTGGCGCCCTTGCCCGGCACGCGCAGGGCGGCTAAGGTGCGCGACAGTTTTTTTATAGCCGGATGGAGGAGGCAGGCATGTTTCACGGTTCGATCGTCGCTCTCTTGACCCCATTCAAGGACGGCAAAGTCGACGAGGCCGCCTTCCAGTCCTTCGTCGAATGGCAGATTACCGAAGGCACCCATGGCCTTGTCCCGTGCGGCACCACGGGCGAGTCGCCGACGCTCAGCCATACGGAGCACGAGCGGGTTGTCCAGCTTTGCATCGAGGTGGCGGCTGGACGGGTCCCGGTCATCGCCGGTACTGGGTCCAATTCGACTGAGGAGGCGGTCAGCCTCACCCGGCATGCGAAGAAGGCGGGGGCCTCTGCCGCCCTGGTGGTTACGCCTTACTACAACAAGCCGTCGCAAGAGGGTCTCTACCAGCATTTCAAAGCTATCCATGACGCGGCTGATCTTCCGATCATCATTTACAATATTCCAGGGCGGAGTGTTGTGGATATGTCAGTGGCGACGATGGCCCGCCTGGCGAAATTACCGAACATCGTCGGTGTCAAAGACGCCACCGCCGATTTGGCGCGGCCATTGCGCACGCTCGTGGAGATTGGCCCTGATTTTTGTCAACTTTCTGGCGAAGACGCCACCGCCGTGGCTTTTCTGGCGCAGGGTGGCCATGGCTGCATCTCGGTGACCGCCAACGCCGCGCCGCGCGCCTGCGCCCAGATGCACAATGCGTGGCGCAAAGGTGATTTCGCTGCGGTCGAGAAGCAGCGGGACCTTTTGATGCCGTTGCACGACGCCATGTTCGTCGAGACGTCGCCAGCGCCGGTGAAATACGCCGCCAGCCTGCTGGGCAAATGCACGCCAGACGTCCGGCTGCCGCTGGTTCCGGCCACCGACGCCGCGCGTGAGGTTGTGCGTAACGCGATGATGAAGGCTGGCCTTCTCTGAACGTCAGCCTTGTTTTGTTGATCAACTGAGATTTTGGGGGGAGGCTCCTGGTGGCAGCCCGCGAGGAGGCCCGGCGGTTCGCCGCACAGAACCGCCGGGCCCGTTTTGATTATTTCATCACTGACACGCTTGAGGCCGGTCTGATGTTGACTGGCACCGAGGTGAAATCCTTGCGCACGGGCAAGGCGAGCATCGCCGAGTCCTACGCCGGGATCTCGAAGGGCGAGCTGTTCCTGTTCAACGCGCATATTCCCGAATATTTGCAGGCCGGGCGCTGGTTGCAGCATGAGGTGCGCCGCCCGCGCAAGCTGCTGCTGCACCGCCGTGAACTGGCCAAGCTGATCATGGCGCTGAAGGCCAAGGGCGTCACCCTGATCCCGATGTCCATCTATTTCAACGACCGTGGTATCGCCAAGGTTCAGCTCGGCATGGCCACGGGTAAGAAGCAGGCCGACAAGCGCGACACGGAGAAGGAACGCACCTGGCAGCGCGACAAGGCCCGTCTCATGCGTGAAAAAGGGTGAGCCGCCGCATCCTTCAGCGCGCCGATTCCCGAGAGGCGGAGATCGCCGCGGTCGCTGCCGAGGCCCTGGCCGGGCTGGTTCCGGCCCACACCCTGGTGCACGCCTTGGTGTGCGGCGACACCGATGGCGTTGTGGAGCAGACGATCGGCGGCACGGCGTGGCGTCGGCATGCCTACCGTGGGTGCGACGCGCAGCCCTGGGCCCCGGAGGGCCGGTTTGAGGCGGCGATTCTCCGCCAGCCGCGGGGGTGGGCGGCCTTCGCCATGACTTTGCACGCCATCGCCGCCCGGCTTGCGCCGGGGGCGCCGCTGTGGGTCTATGGCGGCAATGACGAGGGCATCACCTCGGCGCCCAAGCGTTTGGAGGGATTGTTCGCTGATCCGCAGACCGTGGCGATCAAGCACCGCACCCGACTTCTGAGCATGCGGCGCACCGAGGCGCCGGCGCGCGGCGGCCTGGAGGAATGGCGGGAAACGGCAGCGATCGCCGACACCCAATTCGTATCCTATCCCGGCTTGTTCGCGCATGGCCGCCTTGACCCCGGTACAGCGCTTTTGCTGGATGCGCTGCCGAAAATTGACGCGGGGGCGTCGGTGCTCGACTTCGGCTGTGGCGCCGGGGTCATCGCCCACACCGTCCGCCGCCGCGCGCCGGATGCCCGGCTTACCGTGCTGGATGTTGACAGCCTGGCCTTGCACGCCGCCCGCCAGAACGTTCCAGACGCGGCGTTTGTGCTCAGCGACGGCTGGGCGGCGCTGGAGGCCGTGCGGCGTTTTGACCTGATCCTCTCCAACCCGCCGCTCCATCGCGGCAAGGAAGAGGATTTTGGGGCGCTGGAAGCGCTGATCAGAGGCGCTCGGGACCGGCTCAAACCCCGCGGTCGGCTGCTTGCCGTCGTGCAACGCACGGCGGGGGTGGGCGCGCTGTTCGCCGCCGCCCTGCGCAACACCGCGATGCTGGTGGAAACGCCGCAGTATCAGGTGTGGCAGGGGAGCCCATAGGGAGAGAGGCCCTTGCACCGGAAGAACGCCGGCGCAAGGGCCTCGTCTTTAATCTCAAACCTCTTGCTGTCTCGTCATCGCTATCTCAAGGACGCCCGTAGGTTGCGGTGAATGACGCCTTGGCCAGCGTGTTGGCGTACAGATTGAAGCCGACCATGGCCCCAGTGCTGTCCGGCCCGAGCGGCAGCGTATCAACCTTCAGGGCATGCACGGTGAAGATGTAGCGGTGCGGCTTATCGCCGGTGGGCGGGCAGGGGCCCCCGTATCCCGGCGCACCGAAATCCGTGCGGCTCTGCACCGCCCCAGCCGGCAGCGCCGCTGCCGTCGGGTTGCCGGCGCCGGTGGGCAGGCTGGTGCTGGAAGGGGGCAGGTTGAACACCACCCAGTGCCACCAGCCGCTGCCGGTCGGCGCATCGGGATCGTAAACGGTCACCGCGTAGCTGCGAGCGTCGGCGGGTGCGTTTTTCCAGGCAAGCGCCGGTGAAACATTCCCGCCCGTGCAGCCGAAGCCGTTGAACAGGTGCTTGTCGGGGATTGTGCTGTCGGCTTTAAGGTCCGCGCTGCTCAACTCGAAAGCCGAGGCGGAAGCTGCGCCGCTCAAAGCAAACACCGCCAGTGCATAGAACGCCATTCGCATGAAAAAAAATCTCCCTGTCCAGCGCCTGAAATCCGGTCCGGGAATCGCCGTGACGATCCCAACGCGGTTGGCGCCTGGGCCGCATCCTACAGTGGATTCCGGCTCGAACTGAATCGGAATCCACTGTAGTCCTTTGATTTTACAGCGTCTTCAGAAGACACCCGGAATGATTTTGAACCGAACGGAGGCTCTGAAATCCTGATACGCCGGGTCCATCGACAAGAGGTCCTCCTCAGCGATGATCCGGGCGACCTGGAAGAGGAAGGCGGCGCTGTAGACGGCGACGTTCCACAGGGTCGGCATGAGCAGCAAAAAGCCGATATGCGCGATGAGATAGCCCAAATACATGGGATGCCGGACGAACCGATAAGGACCGGTGGAGACGACGCCCCGGTTCGCCGCCACCACGCCAAACCGCCGCCGCAGGATCAGCTTGGCGTAAATTTGCGTGACGATGCCCAGCACCATCAGGCAACCACCCACCGCCGGGGGAACAAGCGGGGCCACGTCGGACGGTGTCGCCAGAAGGGGCAGGGTGGTTCCCAGAAAGGCTACCGCCCAATCCTGGAACCGCAGCGAGAGGGTGTTTGTCCTGCGCCGAAACAGCAGGAAGGCCAGGATGGCCCCTTCTGAAACCAGGATCAGAAAAGTCAGGGGATTCTGCTGGCTGGCCGTGGCGAGGGCGATTCGGTAGGTGAAATAGCCGTAGAGGGCCAAGAGCGCGACGCGCTCGATGGTGTCCAGGAGGACAACCAAGTTTGCGCGGCGGGTCTGCTCAGCGGTCTCCATCACACACTCCTGCGGCAGGGATCAGCCCATAAAAATGGCGGCTGAAACCCCTGACGCCGCGCATGCAGACGGAGGGCGCGCAGGCAATAATGAGGGAGGAACGCTCGACAAACGGGCTGGTGACAGCCCTTTCGCCCGCGCCATAAAGCGACGGGGAGGGGGCTGCGGACCCTCTCCCCTTATGCCGTCACCTTACTGGATGACGATTCGCGGTCCTTGACGGCTGGCCTGACCGCCAACTTTTTCCCAGACCGTGCGGGCGATCGCGCGGTAGACCTTGGAATGCTCGGAGTCCGGCTGCGAGACGACGATGGGCTGTCCCTGGTCGGAGGTCTCGCGGATGACGATGTCCAGCGGCACCTCGCCCAGGAAGTCGACGCCGAGCCTCTGCGCCTCCTGGCGCGCCCCGCCATGGCTGAAGATGTCGGTGCGGTGGCCGCAGTTCGGGCAACAGAAATAGCTCATGTTCTCGACGATGCCGAGCACCGGCACGTCCACCTTGTTGAACATGTTCAAGCCCTTGCGGGCGTCCAGCAAGGCGATGTCCTGGGGCGTCGAGACGATCACCGCCCCGGCCAGCGGCACCTGTTGCGCCATGGTCAGCTGCGCGTCGCCGGTGCCCGGAGGCATGTCGACCACCAGGACGTCCAGCTCCCCCCAGTTCACGTCGCCGAGCATCTGCTGAAGGGCGCTCATCACCATCGGCCCGCGCCAGATCATCGGCGTATCTTCGGCCACCAGGAAGCCGATGGACATCACTTTGACGCCATAGTTTTCCATGGGCTCCAGCGTCTGGCCGTCATGGCTGACCGGGCGGCCCTGGATGTTCATCATGCGCGGCATGCTGGGCCCATAAATGTCGGCGTCCAACAGGCCGACGGTCTGTCCGTTGGCCGCCAGCGCCAGGGCCAGATTGACCGCCGTGGTGGATTTGCCGACGCCGCCCTTGCCCGAGGCGACGGCGACGATGGCCTTTACGCCCGGCACCAGATTTTTTTGCGGCTGCTGCCCATGCCCCCCGTGAGCGTGACCATGGCCCTGGTGCTGCCCCTGTGGCTGTTGGGGGCGTGCGGGGGCCGCCGCCCCGCCGGCGGGAAGGTGGGCGGTCAGCACCGCCGTCACCGACGTAACGCCGGGAATCGCCTCCACCGCCTTTTCGGCGGCGTAGCGGAGCGGTTCGGCCTGAGCGCCGCGTTTGGGATCCACTTCGATGGAAAAGGCCACATTGCTGTCGCGGACAACGAAGCCGGAGAGCATATTGAGGCTGACGATGTCCTTTCCCTGTTCTGGATCAATGACGGTCTTCAGGGCCTCAATAACCTGGGCTTCTGTAACCTGCGCCATGGTTGAAAACTCCGGTTCTTTCCCGATATTGGCGGATGTCCGTCGGTTCTTCGCCCCGAGCGGGAGGGGACACTATAGAGCCGCAGGTCAATAATGGTAAAGAGCCCGGGTCTACCGGCAATCGAGAGCGCGTAGAAAGGGAAGACGAAAATGCCTTGGAGCAATCAGGGTGGGGGCCAGGGTGGAGGCCAGGGTGGAGGTAATGGAGGCCAAGGCGGTGGCCCCGGTGGCGGCCAGGGCGGGGGCGGTGGCCCCTGGGGCCCGCAGCCGCCCGGCGGTGGCGGGCCCAGCCCCTGGGGACGTCCGCCCGGTGGTGGTGGCGGTCTGCAGCCACCCGACCTTGAGGATTTTCTGCGCCGCAGCCAGGAACGGCTGAAGCACGTCATGCCCGGTGGCATGGGGAGCGGGCGGGGTATCGTCCTGGTGGTTGGCGCGCTGGCGGCGCTTTGGCTGCTGACGGGCTTTTATCGTGTGCAGCCCGACGAGCAAGGCGTGGTGTTGCGCTTTGGGCAATGGGTGCGCACCGCAGAGCCTGGCTTGAGCTATCATCTGCCTGCGCCCTTCGAGACGGTGCTGTTGCCCAATGTAACCCGGATCAACTCCATCGAGATCAGCCGCCGCTCCGCCGCCGAGGCGCAGCGCGGCGCCGAGCGCGGGGCGGTGGACGAGTCGCTGATGCTGACCGGCGACGAGAACATCGTCGATATCGACTACGTCGTGCTCTGGCGTATCAAGGATGCCGGACAATACCTGTTCAAGATCCGTGATCCCGAGGGCACGGTGAAGAAGGCGGCCGAGAGCGCCATACGCGAAATCGTCGGTCGCTCCGAACTCCAGCCGATTCTGACCGAGGCGCGCGCCCGGATCGAAACATCGACCAGGCAGCTTCTTCAGACCATGCTGGACGAGTTCCAGGCGGGTATCGAGATCACCCAGGTGCAGTTGCAAAAGGTCGACCCGCCGGCCTCGGTCATCGACGCCTTCAACAACGTGCAGCGCGCCCGCGCCGACCGCGAACGCTCACGCAACGAGGCCGAGACGTACCGCAACGAAATCATCCCCCGCGCGCGCGGTGAGGCTGAGCAGTTGATCCAGGATGCGTCCGCCTACCGTGAGCAGGTCATCAATCTGGCGCAAGGTGAAAGCGAGCGATTCCAAAAAATCTACCAGGCATACAGCCAGTCCAAAGGGGTTTTGGGCAAGCGCCTGTATTTGGAGAGCATGGAGGACACCCTGGGTGGATTGCACAAGGTGATCATCGAGGGGGGCCCGGGTGGTTCGGGCGTCCTGCCTTATCTGCCGCTTGACAAGCTCCGGCCGTCGGCCCCCGGACCGGCGAAGGCCGGTCAAGGCGCTCCTTGAGAGGTGACACCATGAATCGAAACCTTATCATTATCGGCGCCGGGCTGTTGGCGCTGCTCATTCTGGCCTCCGCCTCGCTGTTCACCGTAAATCAGGCGCAGCAGGCGCTGGTGGTCCAACTGGGCGCCATCAAGCGGGTCATCCAGGAGCCGGGCCTCAAGGCCAAGATCCCGTTCATCGAGGACGTGGTCTACATCGATCGCCGTGTTCTCGACCTTGACCCGCCGGCGGAACAGGTGATTCTCGCCGACCAGAAGCGTCTGGTCGTGGACGCTTTCGCCCGCTACCGCATCACCGATCCGGTGCTGTATTTCCAGTCCTTGCGTGGAGAGACGGCGGCCAGGACCCAGATGGGCAATGTCATCAACTCCGCGATGCGGCGTGTGCTGGGCAGCGTGACGCTGCTGGCCATCTTGTCGGAAGAGCGCGTGCGGGTGATGAACGAGATCCGCGATCAGGTGAACCAGGAAGCCAAGAGCCGCGGCATCGAGATCGTCGATGTCCGCATCCGCCGCGCCGATTTGCCGGGGGAGACCAGCAAGGCGATCTTCGACCGCATGAGTTCCGAGCGTGATCGCGAGGCGGCTGAAGCCCGCGCCCAGGGCAAGGAGCAATCGCAGCAGATCAAGGCGCGGGCCGAGCGGGAGCGCACGGTCATCCTGGCCGAGGCGCAACGCGACGCGCAGATCCAGCGCGGCGAGGGCGACAATCAGTCCTTGAAGATCATCGCCGATGCGACGGCGGTGGCCCCGCAGTTCTATGAACGCCTGCGCGCGCTTGAAGGGTACCGCAAGGCCCTGGCCAAGGAGAGCACCACGCTGGTGCTGTCACCCACCGGCGAGTATCTTCGCTTCTTTGGCAATGACGACTACTTCGGCAACACCCGCAGCGAAGCACCGGAAACGCCGGTGCGTGGCGACGGCGCCAGGCAGTAACCCGACACCGCTTTCCCATCCCCGCCCCCTCTCTTCACGAGGGGGCGGGGTTAAGCCATCTTTTTTGTAAAGTCGCCGATGCAAGATTTTCTGACCGCGCTTGCCTTGATGCTGGTGATCGAGGGCTCGTTGTACGCCTTGTTCCCGGATGGCATGCGGCGTGTGATCGAACAGGCCTTGACCGTTTCCCAGACGCATATGCGTGTGACCGGGCTTACCGCCGCGGTGGTCGGCGTCGGGCTGGTCTGGCTGTTGCGGGCCGCTTGATACGGTTGCGAAGCGGTATTTTTCCATCATACTCGGTTGCGCCTATTCAGCCGGACGTTTGGCGCAGGTCCATGAACTTGCCTTGAAGCGGTGGGGCGCATGGATTACATCCGCCGATAAGGACACGTGCACACCGACGCTCGCGAGCATGCCATCACGGGATGCGGACGCTTGTGGCAGGGAGATCACCCCAGTGAATCGAGACAATAAGAACACCACCGTTTTCCATACCGCCGTTTTCCATACCGCCGGCACGGCGCGCCGCCTGCGGGGCGGGCTGCTTGGCCGCCTGGCTTGCCTGCCGCTGGTCGCCGCCCTGGTCTGCACGCTGTCGGTGACGGCCATCAGCAGCCCGGCGGCGGCTCAGGCTCGCCCCAATGGGCCGGTCAACGGCTTCGCCGATTTGGCCGAGAAGCTTTTGCCGGCGGTCGTCAATATTTCCACCAGCCAGTCGGCGCCCCAGCGGGGGGAGCGCGGTGGCCGGGGTGAGGGGCAGCGTCCGGACAGGCCAGAGCTTCCGCAATTCCCGCCGGGCTCGCCGTTCGAGGATTTCTTCAAGGATTTCTTCGACCGCCGGGGCCAGCAGCAGGATGCGCCGCAGCGCCGCTCCACCTCGTTGGGGTCGGGCTTCATCATCGACGCCAAGAACGGTTACGTGGTCACCAACAACCACGTGGTGCAGGACGCCGACGAGATCACCGTGATCTTGCAGGATGACACCAACATCAAGGCGGAAGTGGTTGGCAAGGACAGCAAGACCGATCTGACGCTCTTGAAGATCAAGACGCAGCACCCGCTGGTTGCGGTGTCGTTCGGCGACAGCGACGTCATGCGCGTCGGCGACTGGGTGGTGGCTATCGGCAACCCCTTCGGCCTGGGCGGCACGGTCACGGCGGGCATCGTCTCGGCGCGGGCCCGTGACATCAACGCCGGTCCCTATGATGATTTCATCCAGACCGACGCCGCCATCAACCGTGGGAACTCCGGCGGGCCGATGTTCAACATGGCCGGCGAGGTGATCGGCATCAACACGGCGATCTTCTCCCCCTCCGGCGGGTCGGTGGGCATCGGCTTCGCCATCCCGTCGAATATCGCCAAGACGGTGGTCGACCAGATCAAGGACTTCGGTCGCACCAAGCGCGGCTGGCTGGGCGTCCGCATCCAGGGCGTCACGCCGGAGATCGCCGAGAGCCTCGGCCTGCAAGCGCCCAAGGGCGCCTTGGTCGCCTCGATCACGCCAAATGGCCCGGCGGCCAAGTTCGGCATCCAGGCGGGCGACGTGGTGACCAAGTTCGACGGCAAGGAAATCAACGAGATGCGCCGTCTGCCGCGCGTCGTCGCTGAAACGCCGATCGATAAGGCGGTGCCGGTCGAGGTGTGGCGCAAGGGCAAGCCCATGTCCATCCAGGTCAAGGTCGGTGAGTTGGAGGCGGCCGAGGAATCCGGTCTGCTGGCCAACGTGCCGGAGGATGCCGACAAGCCCAAGGGGGGGCCGACAACCAAGGCCACGGAGGCGTTGGGCTTGAAGCTTACCGGCATCACGCCGGAGCTGCGCCAGCAGTTCGAGTTGCGGACGGAGCTGAAGGGTGTGGTGGTCACCGAGGTCGCGAATGGGACTCCGGCGGCGGAAAAGGGAATGCACCCTGGTGACGTGATCATCGAGGTCGGCCAGGAAGAGGTGAAGGCCCCCGCCGATATCACCGCGAAGATTCAGAAGGCGCGGGAGCAAAGCAAGAAATCGATCCTGCTGCTGGTCGACCAAAAGGGCGATCTGCGCTTCGTGGCGCTGCCGCTTAGCTAGGGCTGAAGAGCTGAAAACCAGAACGGCGTTGGTGGGAAACCGCCAGCGCCGTTTGTCTTTTTGCGTGGTGTCGGGAAACAGAATGTGATCGATGAGAGTCTGTCCGAAGCCCCGCTGTCTGAAGCACGGGCGATGCTGGCCGAGGGGCGCTTCAAGGCCGCGCTGAAACGGCTTGGCGCCGTGTCCGATGCTGACGCGCCCCATGCTGACGTGCTGTTGGGCGCGGCCTATGCTGGCCAGCGTGACCCCGCCAACGCCTTCGCCCATCTGAAACGCGCCCTGGCGCATTCCCCCAACGATCCAGAGGCGCTGTTCCACTTGGGGCGCGCGCATCTGGCGGCAAGCGATGCGCACCGCGCGGTTGACGTGCTCGAAACGGTGCTGACGCTGGCGCCGAAATTCCCGGGCCTGATGGAGACGCTGGCCAGCGCTTACCGGCAGGATGCGCGCTACGCTGAGGCGCTGCGGGTCGTGCAGGCGGTGGCGACGCCAAGCGTTGATCTTCTCTATGAAGCCGGCCTTGCCCATAACGCGCTGAGTCAGCCTGAGGCGGCGCTCGGGGTGTTCGACGCGCTGTTGGCGCAGGACCCGGAGCACGCCGCGGCGTGGCTTGGCAGCCATGCGGCGGCGTGGCGCCGGAATGGGCCAGGGGATGCGCTGCGCCGGCTGGCGCAGGCGGTGTCGCAGACCGGGGCGAACGGCAAATATTGGGCGCTTCTTGCCGTCTATCGCCGCCTGCTGGGTGACGAGACGGGGGCGCAGGCGCTGTTCGCCGAACGGCTTGCGGCGTATCCCCGCCGCCGCCCGCTGTGGGATTCGGTGGCGGCGATCCAGCCGTTCCTGGCGGCGGATGTCCGCCTGTTCGCCCTGAGCGGCCTGCTGCTGGACTATGCCCTATCACGGGCGACGCAGCCCGGTCTGGTGCTGGAGTTCGGCGTGCGCCGTGGAACCTCCATCAACCGCATCGCCGGGCAGGCTGGCCAGACCGTGCACGGTTTCGACTCGTTTGAAGGGTTGCCGGAGGCGTGGGGCAGTGAACCGTCGGGGACGCTGTCCACCGGGCGTCAACGCCCGGCTGTGCTGCCGAATGTGGAGCTGCACGCGGGATGGTTCGAGGCGACGTTGCCGCCCTTCCTCGCCGCGCATGCCGGGCCGGTGCGTCTGGTCAATGTGGACAGCGACCTCTACTCATCGGCGAAGACCGTGCTGACGGCGCTGGCCGGACGGATCCAGCCAGGGACCGTGCTGGTCTTCGACGAGTTCATCGGCAACCGCACCTGGCGAGACGATGAATACAAGGCCTTCCAGGAATATGCGCAGGCGCATGATGCGCGCTATGAGGTGATCGCCGTCAGCCCCTTCACCAAGCAAGTGGCGCTGCTGATCACCGGCTGACCCTGATCTCGCTGGCCCGATAACCCTGGGCGTAGAGCAGCGCGGTGAGGTCGCCATGATCGACGCGGGCCCGCGCCTCGGCGGCCACCGACGGCTTGGCGTGATAGGCGACGCCCAGGCCGGCGGCCTGCAACATCGGCAAATCATTGGCCCCGTCGCCGACGCTCATGGTCTCGCTCATCGGCACGTGACGGGCCCCGGCAAATTCCACCAACGAATCGAGCTTGGCGTGCTTGTCGAGGATCGGCTCCTGCACCAGGCCGCTCAGGGTTCCGTGGATAACCTCAAGAGCGTTGCCCCGGTCCTCGTCAAAACCGACGAGGTCCCGGACCCGCCCGGTGAAGCAGCGGAAGCCGCCGGACACCAGCACGCAAAAAGCGCCGTTCGCCCGCATGGTGGCGATCAATTCCTGGGCCCCCGGCATCAGCGTGGCGCGGGTCCATACCTCATCCAGCACGCGCTCCGGCAGCCCCTTCAGCAGGGCGACGCGCTCGCGCACCGCGCCCTTGAAGTCGATTTCGCCGTTCATGGCGCGGGCGGTGATGCCGGCGATGTGCTCTTTCAGGCCGACGTAATCGCCCAGCTCGTCCAGCATCTCCTGCTGGATGATCGTCGATTCCATGTCGGCGATCAGCAGGCGCTTGCGGCGGTGGGCGTGCGGTTGCGCGATGATGTCCACGGGCAAGCCGGCCAGGGCCAGACGCGCGGCGGCTTCCGCCTGTTCTGGGGCCAAACCCTCAAACGCCAGGTCGCAGGCCGTGCCGGGCGCCAGCCAATCCGGCTTCGCCACCTCGGAGCCCAGCCCCTGCATGGCGCTGCGCACCGCGAGCACGGCGTCCTCGGTGAGGGTGGGGGTGAGGGTCGTGGACGTGGCGGGGTTGGCGATCAGCGTAATGACGGCTTGCATGGGATCAACCGGCAATGAATAAAGGCGCTGCTCCCTACCACAAGCGATGCCGGTCGCCAACCGTTGCGGTCGCCAACCGTTGCGGGATGATGGATGGCGTCCAATTTTTTATGAAACACCACGGAGGGAGCTTCATGAGGATAGGTGTGTTCGCCGGCCTCGCCGCCGCCACGCTGCTTGGCGCGTGCGCGGAGATGGAGGTCGCCACCCGACCGCCTCCCGATTATGTGCAGGACGTGGGCGCGCGGGTCGCCGCCGTCGACTGGTCGCGGATCGAAAGCCGGACAGTGAAGCTTGATGATTTTGCTTTCGCGCCGGACGCCCTGGTGTTCGATCGCGAGGTCCCCTACCGGCTGAGCCTGGAGAATACCGGGCAAGGAACGCACAGCTTCAGCGCGGAGGGTTTCTTCAAGGCCATCGCGGTGCGCCGGGTGACGACACCGCAGGACACCATCGAGACGCCGGCGCTGGTGAATCTGGAGGTGCCGGCGCACCAGACCTATGTGGTCGATTTTCTGCCGGTTGAGGCCGGCGTCTTCGATCTTCGCTGTTCCGAGCCGCTGCACAGCCTGTTCGGCATGACGGGCAAAATCACCATACAATAATGACAGGGGCAGGGCTGTGGACAGGGTTGTCGTTATCGGTGGACCGACCGCCAGTGGCAAGTCGGGGCTGGCCGTGGACATTGCCGAGGCGTTCGGCGGCGCGGTCATCAACGCCGACAGCATGCAGCTTTACCACCCGTTGGACGTGCTCACCGCCCGGCCCGAGGCCGAGGATCTGGCGCGCGCGCCGCACCGGCTCTACGGCGTTCTGCCGGGATCGGAGCGGGGATCGGCGGCGCGCTGGCGGACCATGGCGCTGGCGGAGATCGCCGAGGCGCGCGGGCAGGGGCGGTTGCCGGTCGTGGTCGGCGGCACCGGGCTGTACCTGCGCTCCCTCATGGAAGGACTGTGCGAGGTTCCCATCGTATCCGAGGAAATCCGGGAGATGGCGCGCGCCCGGCACGCGGCGCAGGGGGGGGAGGCTTTTCGGGCCGATCTGGTGGCGCGGGACCCCGCGTCGGAACGGCTCAACCCCGGCGACACCGCGCGGCTGCTGCGCGCCTGGGGGGTTCTGGAGGCGACGGGCCGCCCTCTCACCGACTGGCAGTCGACCGCGCCGGATGGCCCGCCGCCGGGGATGCGGTTTGTCGTGTGTGTCATCGACCCGCCGCGCGCCGCTCTTTACGCCCGCTGTGACAAACGCTTCACGCTCATGCTGGAACGCGGCGCGATGGATGAGGTGCGGGCGCTGGAGGCGCTGGGGCTCGACCCGGAATTGCCGGTGATGAAGGCCTTGGGCGTGCCGGAGTTGCGGCGTTGCCTGCGCGGTGAATGGACGCTGGAGCAGGCTGCGGTGAAAGCGCAGCAGTCCACCCGTAATTACGCCAAGCGGCAAGTGACGTGGTTTCGTCATCAACTGCTGGACAAACCGGCGCATGGCTGCCATGCCGTCTCTTCTCTCTACTCAGCGACGCTTCGTGATGCAATTCTGCCGTCGCTTGAACAGAGCTTGCGTGATTGAGTGTCTGGAGGACGGAAAGTGACGATCGATTGGGGCCAGGTGTTTGCCAGCCGGGTGTCCGGCATGAGCGCGTCGGAGATACGCGAACTGCTGAAACTGTTGAACCGGCCGGAGATTATTTCGTTCGCCGGCGGCATTCCCGACCCAGACTTCTTCCCCTCCGCCGCGATCGCGCGCGCCTATCAGAAGGTCTTCCAGTCCAACGCCGGGGCTGGCGGGGCGCTGCAATACACCATTTCGGAAGGCCACACGCCGCTGCGCGAATGGATCTGCGCCTATATGGGCCGGCGCAACGTCGACGCCGGGCAGAGCGAGGTGCTGGTGACCAGCGGTTCGCAGCAGGGGCTGGACTTCCTCGGCAAGCTGCTGATCGGGCCGGGTGAGGCGGTGGTGGTGACCGCTCCCACCTATTTGGGGGCCTTGCAGGCGTTTTCACCCTACGAGCCCACCTATCTCTCCGTTCCCATGGATGAGGAGGGGCCGGATCTGGCGGCGTTGGAAGCGGCGCTGGCCAAAAAGCCAAAGCTGTTCTACCTCGTGCCCGACTTCCAGAATCCCAACGGCGTCACCGTGTCCCTGGCGCGGCGCGAGGCGCTGCTTACCCTGTGCGCCGAGGCTGGGGTTCCGGTGATCGAGGACGCCGCCTATACGGAACTGCGCTATGATGGCGAGCCGCTGCCGTCGCTGCTTGCGCTGGATGCGGCCCGCCACGGCGGCAAGCCGACCAATGTCATCTATTGCGGCTCTTTCTCCAAGACCATGGTCCCGGCGCTGCGGGTTGGTTGGGTCACCGCCGCCACGGAGGTGATCGACCGCCTTGTCCTGATGAAACAGGCGGCCGATCTGCACACCAGCACCATCAACCAGGTCATCCTGACCGATGTGGTGCAGGAGATCTTCGACAGCCACGTCAGGACGTTGCGGGCCCAATACAAAGAACGCCGCGACGCCATGCTGTCGGCGCTGGAGGAATTTGCGCCGGCGGGCGTCACCTGGACCAAACCATTGGGGGGCATGTTCGTCTGGCTGGAGTTGCCGCCGGATGTGGACGGCGCCGTTCTGCTGGAACGCGCCATCCGAGAGGCCAACGTGGCCTTCGTGCCGGGGGCGGCGTTCTTCGCCGACCGTTCGGGGCGGAACACCATCCGCATGAGCTTTTCCTCCACCAAGCCAGAGCGTATCCGCGAGGGCGTGCGGCGGCTGTGCGGGCTGCTCTAGGATTTTATTCTGGGTCATTGCGCAATAAAACGAAAAGCTTCGGCGACGAAGCTTTCCGAAACTTTGCAAAATGGGTTGACCTCCAGCATTGGTTTTGTCTAGCTTTCCTCTCCCAGTGGAGCGCCGTAGGGGGTAATCCGTTGTTTTCCCTGAAGGCGGCGCCAGCAAACTAAGGTCGAACCATGTCTGAACAGAAGCTGACCGGCGCGCAGATCATCATCAAGGCCCTGAAGGATCAGGGCGTCGAGATTATCTTCGGCTATCCCGGTGGTGCGGTCCTTCCCATCTACGACGCGCTGTTTCAGCAGAACGACCTTAAGCACATCCTCGTCCGTCACGAGCAGGCCGCCGTGCACGCGGCGGAAGGCTATGCCCGGTCCACCGGCAAGGTGGGCTGCGTGCTGGTGACCTCGGGCCCTGGCGCCACCAACGCGGTGACCGGGCTTTTGGACGCGCTGTGCGATTCAATTCCGATCGTTTGTCTGTCCGGTCAGGTGCCGACCCATCTGATCGGCAACGACGCTTTCCAGGAAGCCGATACCACGGGCATCACGCGGCCTTGCACCAAGCATAATTATCTGGTCAAGGACGTCGACAGCCTCGCTCGTACGTTGCACGAGGCGTTTTATGTGGCGCGCACGGGCCGGCCCGGCCCGGTGGTCGTCGATCTGCCGAAGGATGTGCAGTTCGCCGAAGGTGTCTACGCGCCGCCCGGCGAGGTGAAGCACAAGACCTACCGCCCGCAGATAAAGCCCGAATTGGCGCGGATCGAAGAAGCCATTGAGCTGATCGCCAACGCCAAGCGACCGATCTTCTACACCGGCGGCGGCGTGGTGAACTCCGGGCCGATGGCGGCCAAGCTGCTGACCCAGTTCGTCAAGACCACCGGCTTCCCGATCACCTCGACCCTGATGGGCCTGGGGGCCTTCCCGGCGTCGGATTCGCAATGGCTGGGCATGCTGGGCATGCACGGCACCTATGAGGCCAATTTGGCCATGCACGGCTGCGACGTGATGATCACGCTCGGCGCCCGCTTCGACGACCGCGTGACCGGCAAGCTGTCGGCGTTCGCGCCGGATTCCAAAAAGATCCACGTCGACATCGACCCCAGTTCGATCAACAAGACCGTGGTGGTGGATGTCGCCATCGTCGGCGACTGCGCGCACGCGCTGGAAGACATGATCCGTCTCTGGAAAGCCAAGCAGAAGCGGGTCGACCAGGTGGCGTTGAAGGAGTGGTGGACGCAGATCGATGGCTGGCGCCGCCGTGACTGCCTGAACTACAACCGGACGGAAGAGGTCATCAAGCCGCAGTACGCGCTGGAGCGCCTGCGCGCGGCGCTGAAGGGCAAGGATCACTACATCTCCACCGAGGTCGGCCAACACCAGATGTGGGCCGCTCAGTTCCTACCTTTTGACCAGCCGAACCATTGGCTGACCTCGGGCGGCCTGGGCACCATGGGCTATGGCTTGCCGGCGGCCATCGGCGCGCAGCTGGCGCACCCCGACGCCATCGTCGTGGACGTGTCGGGCGAGGCGTCGTTCCTGATGAACATGCAGGAAATCGGCACCGCCGTGCAGTACCGTGCGCCGGTCAAGGTCTTCATCCTGAACAACCGCTACATGGGCATGGTCCGCCAATGGCAGGAGCTGCTGCACGGCTCGCGCTATTCGCAAAGCTATTCCGAGGCGCTGCCTGACTTCGTCAAGCTGGCGGAGGCCTGGGGCTGCGTCGGTCTGCGCGCTGAATGTGTGGCGGATGTCGATCGGGTGATCGAGCAGATGCTGGCGGTCAAGGACCGGCCGGTGATCGTCGACATCCTGGTCGACCCCACGGAAAACTGCTTCCCGATGATTCCGGGCGGCAAGGCTCATAACGAAATCCTGCTGGGCCCGCAGGACCATCCCTCCAGCGCCACGCCGGAAGACGGCATGGCGTTGGTGTAAAGAATCACGAGCTTGGCGGAGTTGCGGGTCATGGAAGAAAAGATCGAAAAGCACACCATCGCCGTGCTGGTGGACAATGAGCCGGGCGTGCTCGCGCGCGTCATCGGCCTGTTCTCGGGCCGCGGCTACAATATTGAGAGCTTGACGGTGGCCGAGGTGGACACCGACGGCCACACGTCGCGCATCACGCTGGTGACGTCGGGCACGCCCATGGTCATCGAGCAGATCAAGGCGCAGCTTGATCGTCTGGTGCCGGTGCACAAGGTGCGTGACCTCACCGACGAGGGACCGCGCGTCGAGCGGGAACTGGCGCTGGTCAAGGTGACGGGCACAGGCGACAAGCGCATCGAGGCGCTGCGTTTGGCCGACATCTACAAGGCCAATGTGGTGGACGCGACGCTGACGTCTTTCGTCTTCGAGCTGACCGGCGTCACCGAACATGTCGAGGAGTTTGTCGCTCTTATGCGCCAACTCGGCCTGGTCGAGATCACCCGCACCGGCGTTCTCGCCGTGTCCAAGGGGCCGGCGGGGTTTTAACGCGCCGGCTTTGTTGAACAACATCTCCCACCCGCGCTTGCGGGTAAACAGCATCTTTTGAAGAAGATCCAAGGAACCATCATCATGCGCGTCTACTATGATCGTGATGCCGACGTAAACCTGATCAAGGGGAAGAAAGTCGTCATCGTCGGCTACGGCAGCCAGGGCCACGCCCACGCCAATAACTTGCGTGACAGCGGCGTCAAGGACGTGCGCGTCGCGCTGCGTTCCGGCTCGGCTTCGGTCAAGAAGGCTGAAGGCGCGGGCTTTACGGTTATGACTCCGGCGGAGGCCGCCGCCTGGGCCGATGTGGTGATGATCCTCACCCCCGATGAGTTGCAGGCCGATTTGTACCGCGACGATCTGGCCAAGAACATGAAGCAGGGGGCCGCGCTGGCCTTCGCGCACGGCCTGAACGTGCACTTCAACCTGATCGAGCCGCGCGGCGACCTCGACGTGTTCATGATCGCCCCGAAGGGCCCCGGCCACACGGTGCGCGGCGAATACCAGCGCGGCGGCGGCGTGCCCTGCCTGGTGGCGGTGCACCAGAACGCCTCGAGCAACGCGCTGGACATCGCGCTGTCCTACGCCTCGGCGGTTGGCGGTGGTCGCGCCGGCATCATCGAGACCAGCTTCCGCGAAGAGTGCGAGACCGATCTGTTCGGCGAACAGGCCGTGCTCTGCGGCGGCCTGACCGAGTTGATCAAGGCTGGCTACGAGACCCTGACCGAAGCCGGCTACGCCCCGGAAATGGCCTATTTCGAGTGCCTGCACGAGGTGAAGCTGATCGTCGATCTGATGTATGAGGGCGGCATGGCCAACATGCGCTACTCGATCTCCAACACCGCCGAATACGGCGACTACAAGAGCGGCCCGCGGATCATCACGGCGGAAACCAAGGCTGAGATGAAGCGCGTTCTGGATGACATCCAGTCCGGTCGTTTCGTGCGCGACTGGATGCTGGAATGCAAAGCCGGCCAGCCGAGCTTCAAGGCCACCCGCCGCCGCAACGCCGAACACTCGATCGAGCAGGTCGGCGAGAAGCTGCGCGCCATGATGCCCTGGATATCCGAGCGCCGCCTGGTGGACAAGAGCAAGAACTGATCAGCCATTCAGCGCTGAGAGACGAGAGAGCGCGCCTGTTCTGGCGCGCTTTTTTGTTTTCTCCGTGAAGCGATAGGGGATAGGAAATAAATGCACTCAAATGCGAAATGCCTGCTCTTTGTTATCGTCCTATCCAGCCTGGGCATAAGCGTGGCGTCCGCTCAATCGAACCCCGCTTCACCGCCACCCCCCACCATCGATCAGTTGCAACACGCGCTCGACACGGTGAAACCCGGTGGCCTGCCGATTGGGGAATTTCTCGGCTGTCTTCCTGTCTCTCGACAGCCTGAAAATGTCCGGCTTTGTGTCCTGAGCGCACAAGGCGACGATCCGGGTGAGTTCCAAGAGATTCCATTCCGCTTTTCCAAAGGACGTTGGGCGGTCCTGCTGGATAAAAAAGGGAGGCCTCCAAAGCTTGACGCAGCTTGCGCTTCGCCCGCTATCGCGCAAGCCGCTTTCCGCAGGCTACAAAGAGACGAAGGCCTGAGGGTCGTTGGCCAACACGATGGCGGAGACGGTGTTTTCACCGATCAGCGCGGCATATCACGCAATCGCAAAGGGGCTTACCGCCTGATGTGCCTCTACGAAGTCGTAAAAAGCTCTGGCGCCAAAAATAATACCATCGCCTATGTCTGGAGTGATGGGGCGACGTATACGATCGATCCGGATATAGAGGTGTGGCCGGGTGATTGATGGGTAATGACTGTCGGCTCAATCTACGGATTTATTGCTGAGAGACGAAGGCGCGCACCTGTTTGGGCGCGCCTTTTTATTTGAAGGGATAATGATCTTTACCGTGATGTCTTTGACGGCTCATGAGAAAGCGCCGGCGTCTCGTCCGGTTGATCGACCAGCATGACGCCAAGCCCGCGAACCGACGACAGGAAGATGACGCCGTGCTTCTCAAGCGCCTTGCGGACCGCGTCGCGCGTCGTCTCCCGCACCCCGAAGTGGTCCGATTCCAGCCGCTTGAGAGCCGTCAGAGCGACCAAAGCCGTGTCGGCCAGCGTCTCCTGCGTCCATCCGAGGAGCGCCCGCGCCGCTCGAATTTGCCTGGATGTGATCATCCAGGATCACATCTGCGACGCGCGCGCCGAGCACCATCAAAACGACTATTTTAGTCGCATTTCTCTGGAAGAATGTCTACAATCATTGACTGTGATGGCCTGTGCGTTCCTGGAGAGAGGCCCGCGACAGTGAGGGTCAGGGGCGATGCCGTGTCTCTGGGAATTGGCCGCTTTGATAAGGCGATACGAGCGGTGCATAGACGATGGCGACGCTCTGTCCCGCATCGATTCCGCCGCGGCGGTGGAGTGCTACCGGCTGGCGATGGACATCAAGGAACTGCTCTATGAGGAGGCGGAACGTTTTGATGTTCCTCTACTCTACACCGGGTGTTGGCAGGATGATCTGGGAGTCCTTCAGGCTTTCGTCATGGGAGGCGGTTGGCAGTAAAGGGGAAGCATGCTCTCAGGTTGCCGAACGCTGCGTTGTGGGCAAGAGGAAGAAATGATTGGCAATTCATTGCTGAGAGATGAGAGAGAGCGCCTATTCAGGCGTACTTTTTCCTTTGAAAGGATGGTCTGATCGAAGAGGTAGGACGATGTCCGTATGGGATGGATGAGTGCCTAACCCCTTGATTGAGATGACTGTATGAACGGTGATCAAATCGGCTTCAGACAAATCGGCTTCAGACAAATCGGCTCTAGATAAGTCGACATGGATCAGAGTGGCGCCGAATAGATTGGCTCTAAACAGATTGGAGTCGGATAGATCTGCTCCTAACAGATTTGCTCTCAATAGATTGGCATTTGATAGATTAGAACTGGATAGATTAACTCTAGATAAAAATGAATAAGACAGATTGGACTCGGAAAAATCAACGCCGGATAGATTTGTATTGAAGAAATTGATATTGGATAGATTGGCCCCAGACAGATCAGCATCCCTAAAATCTGATGAAGTTATGGATTTTGGGGCTCGTGGTAATCCCCTCAAAATTTGGCCTTGAAAGTAAAACCAATCACATATCAAGGGAATTTCCCATGTCAATGGTGTAATCTGCCCAAAAATATTGAGAAATAATGTGCCTGCTGAGCTGGAATTGGGCCAATGCGGTTGGGTCAATTCTTTTGTCACCCGTCCGCAGGCGCTGAGCACAGCAAAGAGTGAGACTTGGGTGTTGCGCGAACGCTGCTCCGCTTCCCGAAAGTTGCGGCTATCCAGCACCGGCAACCCTTCGTCAAGCATGCGCTGAAACAAGGCAGCGGCGGTTGCCTGCCAACCGATAACAGTTTTTCTATCATTTTCGCCCATGAGGGCGACCTCACCGAGTAGAAAATTGACTACCTCCCAGGTCAACATCTGCCCGCCAAAGAGGGCGACCCAATTCTTCAAGACAGCGGTCACTTTCTGTTCCTGAGAGGCATTTCCCTTCGGGTCTGTGAAGAGTTGGTGTGCCTCACTGACCTGGCGGACGATCCGGCGGGCAGTCAGGTAGTCACAAAAGCTCTTGTGAGTGAATTCAAAGCTGCCGCGCTCACCTTTTGTGCTCTCGGATTCCTGAAAGAAGAAGGCCGCGACGAGGCCGACGAGGCCGCCTGGGGTTTTCAAGAAGGTGTCGAGCTTGCTCTTCATCCCATCCGGACAAGCGTTGCAAACATCCTTCTTAGTGGCGACACGGCCATCACCTCCATACCATGCGGCGGTTGCGACCAATTCCAGCAGCTCCTCCACATCCTCCACGGCCAATCCGCCGTCGCATGATGCCTTGCGGCCACCATGAACACCCTCCAGCACCTGTCGTATCAGATCAGCATAGATACGGTTGCGGGAGGCCGGTCCAGGCTTCTCCGTGTTGCGGTGATGATTACTGAGCACCAAGAGATAGTTCAGCAACGGTTCAGCCGACAATTCAGCAATCTCGGGGGCTAGCATCGCTTCGGGTAAGGTGGTGGGTTCGCTCGGTCGGACTTTGTGATAAAGGTCCCACCACGTCACACGCTGATCCTTGGACGCCAATCCATAGGGATCATGAATTTCCAGCTGGCCGGGCCTTTCCTCCTCTACTGGGGCATAGGAAAGGACTGTCAATTCCTGCCGGTCGCCAGCGGCCTCACCCGTTGCTTGCACCACGACAGTGCGCCCGGTGACCAGGGCGAGCACCCGTACCGGTCCGCCATCATTTTGATAGTGCACATAGCTGCGTAATTTCTGGAGGAAATCACGGGTTTCCTGATCGCGTTCTTTGCCCTCCAGGCCCAATTCGTCGAGGCCATCGAACACCAATAGCAACGGTCGCTCGGGGGTGGCGAAACCTGACTGCGCCGTTGGATCTTGGCGGAACGGGCGGTTCGGTCCGGTCAAATACGTGCGCAACCCCACCATCATATCGGCGTGCACACCGAACGGCTGCAAAGGAATCAGGATTACGCGCATTCGTCCTGCGGCGGCGACGTCGGCGGCCAGTTTGCGGGCGATGGTTGATTTGCCGCTGCCCGGAGCCCCGCGCAACACGCGGATTGCGGTCTCCGGTGTCACCTGCGTCAGCCAGTTCCGGAAATCCGCCTCCAGATCGACGATAACGGTGCGGTGCTGGGGCTTATCGGTGGTGTAACGGTGGGCTGCGCGCTCTTCCTCCTTCAGCGGCAGCGGTTCCTGGTAGGAGCCGCGCAAGGGGATATAGACGTCACCGATGGAGAAGGTTTCCTGGAACACCGGCTCGTCCATGGCGCTGGCCAAACGGGTTTGGTAAGCGAGCCAGTCTTGTTCCATCCGGGCGGAGGCGGCGAAGGGGCTGTCGAGGGCCTTGGACAGGCGTTCATACGTCGGTGCGTCGGCTCGCCATGCGTCGTGCAAGCCTCGAACAAAATAGGCGTCGAAGCGGGCCAGCAGGTCCCGTTGTTCGTTGCTATCGAATCCGTTCTCCTTCAGCCATTGGCCGAAGCTGGCCTTCAGGTGGCGGGCGATCGGCGAGGCCGCCGGGTTTTTCAGGAAACCCGGCTCCAGATCCAGGTCGTTTTCCCGCAACGACTCCCCGAAAGCGGTGGCTGTGCGCGCCAGAGGTTTGTCATCCGTTATCTTCGGTCGGCGGACTCGGTCCAGCAGCTCAACGAGTGCGCGCCTGGTCCCTTCGTGGATCAGCCGCCACGCGACCGTTTCCAGGGGCGTTTGCGTTGCTACCACTTCGGCCACCCCGAGGATGGAAGCGATGCTGCCTTGTGCCCACGCGGCCCCCAGCTTTGAAAACAGCTTTTTATAATCCAGCTTGACCTCGGGCAGGCTGAGGCGTTCCAGGCGGATACCATCGGTGAGGGGCATGGCAGGCTCGGTGAAGGGGATGTGCGGCGGATGTTATCCCACGGGCTCATCCGAGGCAATCCACAGGCGAGTTCCAAACGGAATGTTCGCGCGCTTGCCGGAGACAATTTTGGGGCTTGCTGACCTGATGCGCCGCCTTTTGACCACAAGGGCATTGCGGTTTCAGCGGAAACTCCGATAGAACTTGGGCCGAATCGGCGGCGGCTGGATGTTGGCGAAAAATTAACCTTGGCGAGCCAGTGTTTGCACCGCGCTGCGGCTAACGGAAAGCCGCGTCAAGGGTGCACTCTACGCTTGAGCGTGATGAGGTGTTCGTCTATGGAACGGTCGGTGGTGTGGTCGTTGGGCCGCTTTGCCGATCTGGCCGTCTCAACCCTATGAAGAAGCAGTTGGGTCCATGCTTTCCAAACTCCTCGGCGTTTTGTCCGCCGACATGGCGATTGATCTCGGGACGGCTAACACTCTGGTCTATGTGAAAGGCCGAGGCATCGTTCTGAATGAGCCATCGGTGGTGGCCATCGCCAGTGTGCGCGGCAAAAAGCAGGTTCTCGCTGTCGGTGACGAGGCGAAGATGATGCTTGGCCGCACGCCGGGCAACATTCAGGCTATTCGCCCGCTGCGCGACGGCGTCATCGCCGATTTTGAAGTCGCCGAAGAGATGATCAAGCACTTCATCCGCAAGGTGCACAACCGCCGCAGCTTCGCCAGCCCGCAGGTTATCATCTGCGTGCCGTCGGGCTCCACGGCGGTCGAGCGCCGCGCCATCCAGGAATCGGCGGAAGCCGCCGGCGCGCGCCGGGTGTTCCTCATCGAGGAACCCATGGCCGCGGCGATCGGCGCCGGCTTGCCGGTGACCGAGCCCACCGGCTCGATGGTCGTCGACATCGGCGGCGGCACCACCGAAGTGGCCGTGCTGTCCTTGGGCGGCATCGTCTATTCACGCTCGGTGCGCGTCGGCGGCGACAAGATGGATGAGGCGATCATCGGCTACATCCGCCGCACCCATAATCTTCTGGTGGGTGAAGGATCGGCTGAGCGCATCAAGAAAGAGATCGGCTCCGCCTGCCCCCCAGAGGACGGCGAAGGCCGTATCATGGAAATCAAGGGCCGGGATCTGATGAACGGCGTGCCGAAAGAGCTGATCATCTCGGAGCGGCAAATTGCCGAATCCTTGGCTGAGCCGGTCTCGGCCATCGTCGAAGCGGTCAAGGTGGCGCTGGAGCACACCGCCCCTGAACTCGCCGCCGACATCGTCGACAAGGGCATCGTTTTGACGGGCGGCGGCGCGCTGCTCGGCAATTTGGATTTCGTGCTGCGGCACGCAACCGGCTTGCCGGTCTCCATCGCCGATGACCCGCTGTCCTGCGTCGCGCTCGGCACAGGCCGTGCGCTGGAAGAGATGAAGACGTTGCGAAACGTCTTGGTCAGCGCCTATTGATCGTGTAATCCTCGTTTGGATACTGCGGGCCTCCACGGTTTAGTGGGGCTCGTGGCTGCCAGCCTTCCTGGATAGGATGATCCTGTGAAGACGCGAACCTCTGGATCTGTCGTTCGCATTGCCGCCCCGTTGCGTGCATTCGCTCAACGATTTTCCTTTCTGCTTCTGGTGGCCGCCTCCATCGCGCTGATGATGGTCGGCAAGGTCGATCCTGCCTTTGTGGACAACGTCCGCTCGCGGGTGACGGATGCCTTTGTGCCCATTCTCGACGCTCTGTCGCGCCCCGCCGCCACGGCGGCCCGCATCATCGAGGCCGGGGTCGATGCGCTGAACGTTTATGAAGAAAACCAGACCCTGAAGGCGGAGAACGCCCGGCTGATGCAGTGGCGCCAAGCGGCGCTGCGGCTCGAATCGGAAAACGGCAGCCTGCGCACGCTGCTGCATTATAAGCCGGACCCGACCGCATCCTTCATCACCGCCCGCGTCATCGCCACCCCCGGCGCCACCTTCTTCCGCACCGTGCTGGTCACCGCTGGTCGGCGCGACGGGGTGCGCAAGGGACAGGCGGCGCTGGCCGGAAGCGGCATGATCGGTCGCGTCATCGAGGTGGGGGAATGGTCATCGCGGGTGCTGCTGATCACCGACATCAACGCCCGTGTGCCGGTCGTTCTGGAAAACTCGCGCCAGCGCGCCCTGCTGGCGGGTGACAACAGCGACCAGCCGAAGCTGAACTATTTGCCGCCCGACACGGCGGCGGCGGTGGGCGAGCGGGTGCTGACGTCGGGGCATGGCGGTATTTTTCCGCCGGGCGTCCCCGTTGGTGTCGTCGCCTCGGTCAGTGAGCGCGGCGTGAGGGTGCAGCCGATCGCCGATTTGGGGCGTTTGGAGAATGTGCGACTCGTCGACTTCGGGTTGCTGGGTGGGTCTAGCGAGGTTGAGCTGTTGCGTGATTGGAAGTAATGACCGTCACATTCTGGCAGTATCTTGATAAGGCGGGCCGCAATCTGGCCCCGATCGCCGTCACCGTGATGATGATGCTCCTTGGTATGGTGCCGCTGCGCATCCCCTTTTACACCGGGGTGGCGCCGGCGCTGACGTTGATGGCCGTCTATTACTGGGCGATCCACCGGCCAGATCTGCTGCGCCCCAGCGCGGTGTTCGCCATCGGCCTATTGCAGGATCTGCTGTCGGGCGGGCCGCTGGGGCTCAGCGCTTTGATGCTGGTGTGCGCGCATTGGATGGTGCTGACGCAGCGCCGCTTCTTCCTGGCCAACTCTTTTGCCTTGCTGTGGTTCGGTTTCGTGCTGATCGTCATCGGCGCCGCCGCCCTGCAATGGGTGGTGGTGTGCGCCCTGAGCGCGTCGATCCTGCCCTTCATCGCTCCGCTCTTTCAGGCGTTGCTGACTCTGGCGCTGTTCCCCATGTTCGCGTGGTTGTTCATCCGCGTGCATCGGGCGTTCCTGCAAGGCTGAAATCCATGCCAAGGATATCCAGCGATCGTGACACCGACCGCTACCGCAGCTTCACCCGCCGGATGGCGGTGCTGGGCGGCCTCAAGGTGGGTTTGCTCTTTACGCTGGCGGCGCGGCTTTACTACCTGCAGGTGGTGCAGTCGGCTAAATACACCATGCTGGCGGAGGAAAACCGCATAAGCCTGCGCTTGATCGCGCCATCGCGTGGGCCGATCACCGATCGCTTCGGCGTGCCGCTGGCGATGAATCAGCAGAACTATCGCGTCGTCGTGGTGTCGGAACGTTCCAAGAACATTTCAGAGTCGCTCGACAAGATCAATCAGGTCGTGCCCCTGACCGATGGGGACCGGCGGCGTGTCCTGCGTGAAGCGCAACGCAAGCGCCGCTTCGTGCCGGTCACCGTGCGCGAGAATTTGACTTGGGAACAGGTCGCCACTCTCGAGATGAATATGCCCGATCTGCCGGGCGCGTCCATCGATGTGGGTGAGATCCGCTACTATCCCTTCGCCGACGCCACCGCGCATATTCTCGGCTATGTCGGTGCGGTGTCGGAGGCCGAACTGAACGGCAACCCGGTGCTGTCACTGCCGGGCTTCCGCATCGGCAAGAGCGGGCTGGAGAAGTTTCACGAGAAGAGCCTGCGCGGCGTCGCCGGCACCAGCCAGCTTGAAGTCAACGCGGTCGGTCGGGTTATCCGCGAGTTGTCGCGTGATGACGGGCAAGCGGGACGCGAAGTGCAACTGACCATCGACATTGGTCTTCAGCAATATTGCCAGAAGCGTTTGTCGGAGGAACAGAGCGCCGCCTGCGTGGTGATGGATGTGCACACCGGCGCCATCTACGCGCTGGCCTCGCACCCCAGCTATGATCCCAACCAATTCACCATGGGCATCAGCGCCGAGCTGTGGGAGGATTTGCTGTCCAACCCCACCACCCCGTTGTCCAACAAGGCCGTAGCCGGCCAATACCCCCCCGGCTCGACCTTCAAGCCGGTGGTGGCGTTGGCCGCGCTGGAGGCCGGGTTGATCGGGCCACGGCATACGGTGGGCTGTCCCGGCTGGATGGAGTTGGGCGACCACCGCTTCCATTGCTGGAAAAAGCATGGGCATGGCACGATGGATCTGGTGGGGGCGTTGCGCGAGTCCTGCGATGTTTATTTTTATGATCTCGCGCGCCGGCTTGGCGTCGACCGCATCGCCGACATGGCGCATCGCTTCGGCTTGGGCTTGCCGCTGGGCCTTGATCTGCCGCACGAGCGACCAGGCATGATCCCGACACGGGAGTGGAAGAAGCGCGTGTTCAATGCCTCCTGGACGCAGGGTGAGTCGCTGGTGGCGTCGATCGGGCAGGGCTATGTGCTGGCGACGCCGTTGCAACTCGCCACCATGGCCTGCCGGCTGGCCAATGGCGGCTATGCCGTGCGGCCGCATTTGACCAAGCAGGTGAAAGGGGTGGCGGTCGAGACGACGAGTTGGCCCAGTCTTGGCATCAAGAAAGAATATCTGGACGTGGTGCTGGCCGGTATGAACGCGGTCACCAACGTGCCAGGCGGCTCCGCCTATAAGGCGCGCATCTTTGAGGCTGGTTTTGAGATGGCGGGCAAGACCGGCAGCGCCCAGGTCCGCCGGATCAGCATGGCGGAGCGCAACAGCGGTGTGAAGAAGAACGAGCAATTGCCTTGGCGTGAACGCGACCACGCGCTGTTCATCGCCTATGCCCCGGTGCACGCGCCACGCTACGCCATCGGCGTGATTGTCGAGCATGGCGGCGGCGGATCGACGGTGGCGGCGCCGATCGCGCGCGACATTCTGCTGGAGAGTCAAAAGCGTGATTCAGCCCGTGGGCAGATCGCCGGTATTCCAGAGTCCACACCTCGCGGGGGGCGGGGATAGGAAGGCGGCAAGGCCACGGGCAGAGTGCATTTTGCTATCGACAAGCCCAAGAGCCTTTGCTATACCGCAGCACCTTGCCGGGCGGACCCACAAGTCCTCCGGTTGGCTTCTCTCGGGAAGCCATATAAAGAGAGCGAGATGGGCGCATAGCTCAGTTGGTAGAGCAGCTGACTCTTAATCAGCGGGCCCAAGGTTCGAGTCCTTGTGCGCCCACCATCTCCTCAGCGACCGACAGGTCTTTTTGTTGTCGGTTGTGGTTGTTTTTGGTACGGTTAACAGGTGGGGCGCATAGCTCAGTTGGTAGAGCAGCTGACTCTTAATCAGCGGGCCCAAGGTTCGAGTCCTTGTGCGCCCACCAAATTTTCTTTGAGAAATTAAGCTGTTGCAAAGGGTGGTCGAAAGACCGCCCTTTGTTATTTCTGCCGTCCACCGCCCGTCTTCTGAGCGTCCCGCACGAGCTTCTGGCAGTGAGGCTGCTCGCTGGCGCCCGTGTCCGCCAGCGCCAGCAGGCTTGCCAGCGGCGTCAGCAGCACACCCAGCGCCACCGCCGCCGCGCCGCGCGCCGCGCTTTCGGAGGGGTCAAGGCTGATGTCCGGGTCCCTGAAGGAGCCGCGCACCATCACTGGCACATGGGTGGCGAAGAGTTGCGGTTGCTTGGAATGGCCTTCGATGAGCAGATCGAGGCGTTCGTCCTTGAGGCTGATGCCGCCGCTGCCGATCACCAGCGTTTCCGGGGTGTCAAGCACCAGGGCCTTGGTCTTCAGCATGCCCTTTTCGATCGTCATATCGGTGACGAAGCAATTGAACGGCAACGGCTGGCTGCCCGCCACCACCACCCCCAGGGTTTCCAGGAGGTTGGTCTTGAGACCCTTGACGGCGAGGCTGCTGAGCCGTCCGCCATCGATCACCACCCCGATCTTGCCGTTGGCCACCGCCAGAATATCGGCCATCGTCGGTCCGCTGCCGGCCAGTTCGACATGGCCGGTCAGCGTGCCACCCATATCCTTGGCGAATTGCGTCCCACGGAAGAGTTCAGTCAAGGTGACATGGGTGATTTTCAAAGTGGCCTTCAGCGTCGGTGTCTTGCGCTCGCGGCTGTCCAACAGCACGACGCCGCCGATCTGGCCACCGCCGACGCCAAGCGTCAACGGCTCCAGGTGAAGAAGCCCATCGTCAAGCCGGATCCGGGCGTCCAGGCTGTCCAGGGGGGCGAACGGCGCTTCCACCCGTTGACCGTGGAAATGCACATCCATGTCTGCGGCGCGCAGCATGCCCAAATCGATGGTTGTGGCCGGCAGAATGCGGCCTCGTCCTTTGGTGGGATAATCCTCACGCCCTCGTGGGGATGCGCCGGTGAAACCCACCAAATCCAGCGCCGCCAACCGTTTTGATGACAGATCGCCGGTGACCCGTGGTCGTTCGCCGCTAAGATCAACGGCGACGGAGCCATCAAGATCGCTTTCACCCACCTTCCCCTGCATGCCCTCGAAATTCCACACGGCGCCGTTGCGGCCAAGGTGGCTGGACAGGCTGTAGGGCCGTGTCTTTGGCGTGGGAATGCCGAAAATCGGAAAGATTTCGGCCATATCGTCGCCGCGCAGGGTAACGGACAGATCGACCCCGTCCAGGCTGACCGGGTCCTTGATCGATCCTTCCACCGTGGCGCTGGTCTTGCCCACCGTCGCCTCGATGAGGACAGGGTAGGGCTCCGTGCTGTTGCGCAGGAAGCTCAACCCGCCGCCCTTCGCCTGCATGGTGAGATCCTTGCCGGCGAAGCGCCCCTGGCCATTGAGCGCCACCTGGTCGCGTTCCGGCTGAGCGGTGACGCTCGACATGGTGCTGTCGACGTCGATCGCCTGGACTGGGTCACGGTAGCGCACCCGACCGTCGGTGATGAGCAACCGTTCGATGATCGGGATTTCATGGCGGGTATCGGGCTCCACCGCCTTTTTGACAGCCTCCTTGCGCGGATCGGGAGGGAAGCTCCAGTTGTTCTCACCCCGCTCATTTTTTTCCAGATCCAGCACGGGCTGGGTCAGCTGCAAGGTGGGTATGTCGAGGACGCCGCGCAGCAACGGCCACAGGCGCAAATCGGCGTCCAGCGCCTTCAGCGTGGCGAAGCTCTTCTCCGTCGCCCATTCGGGGTTGGCGACACGCACCCCTTCACTATGGACGTGGATGGGGTCACCGAGAGTCACGGTGAGGGGGCCGTCGATGGCGACCTCCCGCCCCAGCGCCGCGCTTGCCTGCCGGGCGGCAAAGCCGCGCATATCGACCCATGTGAACAGGGCCAACCCGACGACCACCAGTCCGAGCAGGAGGAGTCCTATCCATTTCAACACGGCCATGGCGCACCTTGGGTATCGTCTTCCTTGGTTCTTTAACGGGAAACCGGTACGAATGCACAACACCACCCTCCAAAGGGTGGCGAAGAAAAGGAGGAATCATGCCCAGGGGATACACGGGTTGGAAACTGCCGGAAGCTGAGCGCGCCCCGTTGCTGAAGCGCTTCTTACCGGCCTATGCGACCGTGAAGGCCGATCACGTCACCCATATTTTCGGTGTTGAGGCGGACCACCCTTTGCCACGGGAAACCCAGGGGTGCATCGTCGGAATCGCCGATGACGGCCAGGGCGTTCAGGCTTTGGTGGTTGAAATCGGCGGGACCACCACGCGCCCGGACGGCTCGACCTTTCACATCACCTGGTCGCTTGGGCCCGGTCGCGCCGCCAAGGAGTCCAACGAGGTGATCGCCGGACACGGGTGGAAGCCGGTGGAGCCGGCGCCTGTCGCGCTGGAACCCTGCTTCACGCCTGGATGATGCGGATTGTGCGCAGCCGGGCGAATGGCTCCAACTGTTCGCTGGTGGCCGAGGAATCGGTGATCAGCGTCCAGCAGCGCGGCAGCAGCGCCCAGAACTGCTGGTTGGCGCGTCCCAGCTTGGAGGCGTCGGCCAGGACGAACACCTCGGCGGCCTGAGTCGTCATCAGTTCCTTCAAGGCGGTCTGTTCGGCCCTGGCCTCGCACAGGCCACGCCCGGCCACCACGCCATCGGCGCCCAGGAACACCTTGTCGACGGTGATGCGCCGGAGCGTGTGCTCCGTCAACGGCCCGATCACCCCCATGCTGATCGGGCGCACCGTTCCGGCCAGCACGATCAGTTCCAGGTCGGGGGAGTTGGCCAGTATGGGGACCAGCGGCAAATTCCCGCTGACCACGCGCAGCCGGCGCGCCGGCAGCAACCGGCCGAGCGCCCCCACCGTGGAGCCGGCGTCCAGCAGCACGCTGTCACCGTCTTCGATCTGCGCCGCAGCGGCGCGGGCGATGGCTTCCTTGGCTGATCGATTCAACTGCTCGCGCGTGGACAGCGTCTCTTCCGCCTGGGCGTGAGCCAGCACGGCGCCGCCATAGGTGCGCGTCACCATGCCCTTTTCCGACATGGTGGAGAGATCCCGGCGGATGGTGGAGGCCGAAACGCCCAGCGTCTGGGCGAGGACATCGACCTCCTCCTCCCCAGAGCGGATCAAATCAAGGATGCGTTCATGGCGGTTGCGGGAGCGGCTCATGGTTTCAATTTTCTTGGGATCAGGGCCTTTTCGGCGCCAATTCCACCGCTTGCCGGAGGGCTTCCAGCAAGCTTCGTTCATCGGCGACCCCCGTTCCGGCGATATCGAAGGCGGTGCCATGATCGACCGAAGTCCGCACGACAGGCAAGCCCACGGTGATGTTCACCCCCGCTTCGATCCCCAGCACCTTGATCGGGCCGTGCCCCTGGTCATGGTACATGGCCACCACCAGATCGAAATCACCACGCCCCGCACGGAAGAACAGGGTGTCGGCGGGCAGCGGGCCTTCCACCGCCCATCCCTTGCCTTGGCAGGCGAGGATGGCCGGGGTGATCTTTTCGGCTTCTTCGTTGCGTCCGAACAGGCCGTTCTCCCCGGCGTGCGGGTTGATGGCGCACACACCGATGCGCGGGTTGGCGATTCCCGCCTTGATCAGAGTCTGGTGGCCCCGTTCGATGGTGCGCTCCACCAGACCGGGGTTGATGCGGTCGATGGCGTCCAGCAGGCCGATATGAGTGGTGACGTGGATGACGCGCAGCTTGGGCGCAGTCAGCATCATGGAGACTTCCGGCGTGCCGGTCAGATGCGCCAGCAGCTCGGTATGGCCGGGGTAACGATGGCCGGCGGCGTGCAGCGCCTCCTTGCTGATGGGGGCGGTGCAGATGGCGTCGGCCTCACCAGTGGTGACCAGAGAGCAGGCGCGCTCGATGCTGCGGTACGCCGCCTCGCCGGCGACGGCGGAAAGCACGCCGAAGGGAAGATCCACCGGCGTCAGGGCGAGGTCGATCACATCGACAGTCCCCGCCTGGAACAGGCCGTCGCCAGGACGGGACACGCTGCGCACGGTAAGGCTTGACCCGACGATGCCGCCAGCCGTGCGCAGCCGGTTGGCGTCGCCGACGACCAGCGGCCGGCATAGGGTCTGGACCTCCGCATGGGCCAGGCTGCGCATGATGATCTCAGGACCGATCCCGGCGGGATCGCCCATGGTGATGGCGATGATGGGGCGTGACACAGGCTTCTCCTTCAACTTTTTAAGTGGACCAGGCAACGGCGCAGGGTGTCGGCGTCACCGAAGGCGCCGGCCTTGGTGATGATGGGCTTGGATTGGCCGCCCAGGGTGACGCCCAGCGGTACGCCGGGCTCGACCTCGTGAAGCAGCCGGATACCGTGAACCCCCAGATGCGATAGCAGGGCGCAGGCGGTTTCGCCGCCGGTGGCGACCAGCGCGCCGACCATCGGCATCGCATCCTCCACCAGCACGGCCAACCGCGCGGCCAGAGCGGGACCGCGGCTCAGATCAGGGCCCTGGATCAGATCGACCGGGGTTGTGGCGATGGTGAGCAGCACGTCGTGGTTCTTCGACAGCGCCTCGATCAAGGCGGCATGAGCGGTCTTCCACTGCGGCGCTTGCGGGCCGGCCAGCAGCGTTTCCGGCGTCACGCTCACGGCGTGAACCAGGCCGCTGCGCACCAGCTCCTTGGCCTGAAGGCGTGAGGCTTCGGCCAGACTCCCGACCACCATCAACACGCAGCCGGGGTGACGTGGCGGCGGCGCGGAATCGGGTTTGGCCGGTGAAACCAAAAGGGCCAAGGCGGCGGCCAGACCGGCGGAGCCCACCCACACCGCGTCGTCAAGCTGCAGCGAGGCGGCGGCGACCACCGCCAGATCGGCCTCGCTGGCGCAATCGCAGACGACGGCGTCGATACCCCGGCGCTCGGTCGCGATCATGCGCTCATGCACCGCCTCGATGCCGGAGCGGATTGTGTCGAGCGCAATCACCTCGGCGTCAAGGCCAGCCGTGGCCAGCACGTCAGGCAGAAAGGCGCAGGCGTAGGTGTGGTCACGGGCCCAGAGCGGTGTTTCTTCAAGGGGCCGCTCGTTGACCAGCACCCGTCCGTTCACGGTCACGCGCCCGGTGGCGGGAAAGGCCGGCGCGACCACCGCCAGGGGGGCGCGTTGCTTCCCCCTGGCGAGGCTGGACAATTGCGCCGCCAGCTCGGCGGCGGGTTGGCCCCGCAAGGTGGAATCGATCTTCTTGTACAGGCGTGCGCCGCGCCGCCCGTGCGCGGCTTGCGCCGCCACCTGGCGGCTGGCCGCGGCATCGGCGGGAAAACGCCGGCTGTCGACATCCATGGACAGCACGGAGGCCTCACCCTCATAGCCATCGCCCCAGGCGACAATCGACTCCAAGCCCTGCTTGGCGAAAGCGATGGCGCAATCGGCGGCCCCGGTCAGGTCATCGGCAAGGATCAGCCAGCGCAAGGCCATGATTATGCCTCCTTGGGCTTGACGCCAGCCTGTGATTCCCGGACGGACGGGAGAGGGGTCGAGCCAAACCGCCTGGCCGTCCATGCCGTCGCCAATGGGACCAGGATGGAGGTGATCACCACGCAGGCGGCGACGAGGATGGTGGCGCTGTTGGCCGCTTCGGTATAGGCGGGGTTGGCCGAAGCGACGATGGCCGGGACGGCGGCGGCGTTGCCCGCCGTTGACGCCGCCGCCACGCCGGCGACGCCGTTGCCGCCGGTCAGGCGGTCGGCGAAGAACAGGGCGGTTCCCGTCACCAGCACGACCGCCACGCCCAGGGCCAAGCCGAGCAGGCCAGCCGTCCACACCTTGTGCAGATCCAGCCCGGCGCCCAGGGCGAAACCGAAGAAGGGGATCATCACCGGCACGGCGCGACCGAGAAAGTCGCGCATGTTCTTGTCAAGATTGCCGAGGATCATGCCGAAAACAAGCGGCAGGATGGCCCCCACCATGGTCTGCCAGGGGAAGGAGGACAGGCCGGCCACACCCAGCGTCAGCATCGTCAGGAAAGGGCCCGATTCCAGCGACATGATCGAATAGGCGCCGACATCGTCGGGCCTGCCGTACTGGCCCATCAGCGCCATGTACAGGCCGCCGTTGGTGTCGTTCATCGCGGCGACCAGCGCCAGGGTCGACAAGCCGGCGAACATTCCAGCGGAGATCGGCGCTTCACCGATCAGATGACCGAGAATGAAGCCGAACAGGATGCCCATCAGCACCTTGGTTCCGAAGAGGGCGCCGCCCTTCTTCAGGATATAAGGCGTCGCCCGCACATCGATGCTGGCGCCCATGCACACATAGAACACCGCCAGGATCGGCAGGGCGCCGGTGAACAAGGCCCCGGTGAACGACCCAAAGAGCTTTGGCGTGTCTGGAAGGAAGGTGGTGATGAGCGACCCGAGCAACAGAGGGACGATCATCATACCGCCGGGAACACGTTCGATCGATTGCTTGATTGCAAATTGCGCCATGGTCGTTCCCCCGGATCTTGCGTGAAATGAGCATTTTATGCGCAAATTTGACCTGCGCATAAAAGCACACTAGGAAATTTGCTCATTGTGCGCAATAGCCACGCGAAGGCGTGGACGAAACGCGCATGCGCTGGCTTGCCGTGAAAAGCGAACAATTCAGTGATTTTGATTGGGGGTGTTGGGCGCGGGGCGCAAAACCGGCGCCGTGCAGGTGCTCGCTGTGCCTTATTCCGTGCTTCGGAGCAGGCATGAATTGGCAAGGTTTCCTGGATCCCCGCATTCGCGCAGAGGCGCTAACTTTAGGATGTCAACGTTACTAACGCGCAATAACTATGGGCTGCTTTTCTTGATGCCTAACAGTTGTGACTGGGTCCCCGCTTTAGCGGGGCTGACGGTAGTTTGTAGCGTTAACCTCTCCTATCGTCATCCCCGCGAAAGCGGGGACCCAGGAAGCCTTGCCAATTCATGCCTATGCCAAGCGTTTCGAAGCATGAAATTAAGACAAAGTTAGCGCCTGTGCGCTTTCGCAGGGACGGTGGTGTTTTCAACAAGAATTAACCTGAATACCGTGGGGGAACTACTCCACCACGGCCAGCGGGTTGCCGAGGGCGCGGTCCAGATAATCATCCACCTGCACGGCCAAATCATCGGTGCGGTTGGTGAAGAAATGGCTGGCGCCGGGCACCACGCGGTGATCGATGCGGATGTCTCTTTGCAGCGACAGCTTGGTCACCAGCTTGTTCACGGCCGCCAGGGGCACGTGTTCATCCTTTTCACCGCTGATGATCAGGCCGGAGGAAGGGCAGGGCGCCAGGAACGAAAAGTCGAAGGCGTTGGCCGGCGGCGACACGGTGACGAAGCCGTCGATCTCCGGCCGGCGCATCAGAAGCTGCATGCCAACCCACGAGCCGAACGAGACGCCGGCGATCCAGCACAGCGCGGCGTTGGGGTTGTATGTTTGCAACCAATCCAGCGCCGCCGCGGCGTCCGCCAGTTCGCCTTCGCCTTTGTCATAGGCGCCCTGGCTGCGGCCAACGCCGCGAAAATTGAAGCGCAGGGCTGAATAGTCTCGCTTGGCGAACGCCTGATACAGGGTGAAGACCACCTTGTTGTTCATCGTTCCGCCATGCTGTGGATGGGGATGCAGCAACAGAGCGATCGGCGCGTTCGGCGCCTTTCCGTGGCTGTAACGCCCTTCCAACCGGCCCGCTGGGCCGTTAATGATCACTTCAGGCATAAGGGAGATGATCCTGGCGCGAACATGAAGCTGCATGAACCGCCGGGTGAGAGAAGCCCGACGATGGTGGACAAGCTAATGTGGACTCGCGGTGCATACCACGTTTTTTGCGAGCACAATTCTTGATCGTTTTGTTTGGTCATCTTATTGACCGCTTTGCTTCGTCATCTTATATGCGTCGGTATATCGTCCAGGACAATCTTCGTAACAGGCCTATGCAACCCGCTCGACGTTCTGGCGTTTCGGCCAGTGGGTCGGGGGTTGTCGGCATCGATAAGAATGTGGATTATACCACGGCGGGTGACACGGTGTTCAAGCATCTTCGCGAAGAGATCGACGGGATTATGGCCCGCGACCCGGCTGCACGGTCGCGGCTGGAGGTGGCGCTGTGCTATCCGGGACTGCATGCCCTGCTCGTGCACCGGATCGCCCATTATTGCTGGGAGAGCGGATGGCGTCTCCTGGCGCGCGTGCTGTCGCAGACCGGGCGCGCTGTGACCGGCATCGAGATCCACCCCGCGGTCACCATCGGTCGCCGCTTTTTCATCGACCATGGCATGGGTGTGGTGATCGGTGAGACCGCGAAGATCGGCGATGACGTCATGCTTTATCATGGCGTAACGCTGGGCGGCACGGCGCTGCACCATGGCAAGCGCCATCCGACGCTGGAGGACGGCGTCATCGTCGGCGCCGGGGCCAAGGTGCTGGGTGACATTACGGTGGGCAAAGGTGCGCGCATCGGCTCCAACGCGGTGGTCGTCAAGGATGTGCCGCCGGGCGTCACCATGGTGGGCATCCCGGCGCGCATCGTCGCGCCGCGCGATGGGAACAGCACCGATGCGTTCTTGCCCTATGGCACCCCGTGCGGCGACATACCGGACCCGGTGGCGCGCGCGTTGAATGGCTTGCTCGACCAGGTGGCGGGGTTGCGCCATCAGGTTGAGATCTTGGAGCAGGCGCGCCCCGATGGGTTGGCGACGGATGCCCCGGTGGTGCTTGCGGACGGCATGCGGCGAGACCACGCAACGGTGGACTCGGGCCCCTCGGGACCTTGTTGAGCACCAGCCTTATCGATGGGCGGGGCGTGGGCTGGAAGAAAAGGAAGCGTGTGAGATGAGATTAAGCACCAAGGGGCGTTATGCCGTGATGGCGATGGTTGACCTCGCCGCCAACAGCGAGGGCGATCCCGTTGCGTTGAGCGACATCGCCGAGCGGCAGGAAATCTCCCTTTCGTACCTCGAGCAATTGTTCGCCAAGCTGCGCAGGGGCGGTCTGGTGAAGAGCGTGCGCGGTCCTGGCGGCGGCTATCTGTTGGTCCATGCCGCCGGCGGCATACGGATTTCCGACATCATCCTGGCGGTGGACGAGCCGATTCACACGACCCGCTGCGCCAACATCACGCCGCAGGGATGCCGATCGAATCACTTGCGCTGCCTGACCCATGATTTGTGGGAAGGGTTGAGCGACCAGATCCACGGCTATCTCAGTTCGGTCACCATCGCCGACGTGATCGAGAAACGGATCAACGGCGCCACTTCCCTGTCACGGTCTGGTCAACGCTTTGACAACAGCGCGGCCGTCGCGGTGGAGTGATGTGAGGCGCGTTTACCTTGATTATAACGCCTCGGCTCCCCTGAAGCCCGCGGTGAAAGACGCCATCGCCGAGGCGCTCGCTCTGGTTGGCAACCCGTCCTCCGTGCATGGGCACGGTCGTACGGTGCGGCGCGTGGTGGAGGATGCACGCGCCAGGGTTGCGGCGCTGGTTGGGTCGGCGCCGATGCAGATCACCTTCACCGCCGGGGGCACGGAGGCCAATAATATGGCGCTGCGGGGATTCCCTGGCCGGCGGGTGGTGGTTTCCGCGGTTGAGCACGACTCGGTGCTGGCGGCCCGCCCGGACGCTGTCCGATTCCCGGTGGACGGGCAGGGGGTGGCTGACCTCGCGGCGCTGGAACGGATTCTGGCCGATGGCGGCCCGGCGCTGGTGTCTTTGATGCTGGTCAACAACGAGACCGGGGTGATCCAGCCCGTGGCCGAGGCCGCGGGTTTGGCGCGTGCCTATGGCGCGGTGCTGCATTGCGACGCCGTGCAGGCGGCGGGGCGGTTGCCGCTTGACCTGAGAACGCTTGGCGTCGATCTGCTGACGCTATCGGCGCACAAGATCGGTGGGGCGGCTGGCGTGGGCGCGCTGGTGCTGGCCGAGGGTGTCGAGCCGGAGCCGCTGCTGCGGGGCGGCGGTCAGGAGCGGCGTCGGCGCGCCGGCACCGAGAATCTGTTGGGCATCGCCGGCTTCGGCGCGGCGGCGGCCCTGGCGCTGGATGATCTGGCGGCGGTGGACCGTCTGACACGGTTGCGCGATGCGCTGGAAGAGCAGGCTCTGGCGGCGGCTCCCACCGCCCGCGCCATGGGAAGGGGGGCTCTGCGGGTTGGCAACGTCGCCTGCCTCGCGTTGCCAGGAGTCCCTGGTGAGACGCAGGTCATGGCGCTGGATTTGGCGGGGATCGCCGTCAGCGCCGGCGCGGCCTGTTCCAGCGGCAAGGTCAAAGCGTCGCATGTGTTGACCGCCATGAGAGCGGACCCATCGCTGGTTGGATCGGCGATCCGCATTAGTCTGGGGTGGGCGAGCACGGCGGATGAGATCAAGCAATTCCTTGAATCCTGGGCGGCCATGGCGCGGCGTTTGACGCCGACCGGGAGCTGAAGAAAAACCCTCTCTCGTCTCTTTTCCAGGTTTGTTTTCTGGTGGTCATACGGATGACCCGTGGTCGTCGCGCGTCGAGTGTTGTTGCGTCGAGCCATCGTTGTCGGTATGACGCGCCGGAAACGGGCGGCTGCGCCCGTGTCTGTGCGCCCAATGGAAGCCACGCATGACCCAGTCGGACAACGGCAACCGCCCCCAGATCACCGGCGCCATTGCCGGTGACATGCAATCGTGTTGGCTTTGCGCCGGCTCGGTGTCCGTGCGTGCGCTGTTTTGCCACGGTTGCGGCGCGGTGTTGCCGCCGGGCGCGCTTGATCATTTTGCCCGCCTCAACCTGGAGAGGCGCTTTGACATCGACCTGGAGCTGCTCGCCCGCCAGCACACCGGCCTGACGCGCGCGCTAGATCCTGAACGCTTCGCCGTTCGCGGGGCGCATCAGCAGGCGCACGCGCGCGCCCAGGCCGAGGCGATGAGAACCGCTTACGACGTGCTGCGTGATCCGGTGCGCCGGGCCAGCTATCTTTTGGAGATGCTGCGGATCGAGCGGGTTGCGGCGTCGCCCGCCGATGACCCCGACGCCATGGATCTGCGTGGCGATCTTGCCGCCGCTCAGGACGCCGCCGCTGTGGATCGTGTGGCGCTTGATGTCGCGCAGCGCATCGAGTCTGGCGTCCGGGACCTGTCCATCGCCTTCCGCACCGGGTTGACCGGCAACGCCGCGCGCGTGCTGGCCCGGCTGGAGGACCTGGAAGCCATTGCCAAAGCGGCGCGCGAACGCCGCGCCGGCTTCACGCCGCCGGCGTGACACGGTAACCACCTTAAACTGGCAGCTTAATTGGAGTTTTGTTCTATGCCGAAGATGACCTTCATCACGCCCGAGGGCTCTCGTAAAGAGGTGGACGCGCCGCTTGGCCTTTCCGTGCTTGAGATCGCGCATAAGCACAGCGTCGATCTGGAAGGAGCGTGTGAGGGATCCCTGGCCTGCTCGACCTGCCACGTCATCATCGAGCCGGATTGGTTTGATGTGTTGAACGAAGCGTCGGAGGATGAGGAGGACATGCTTGATCTGGCTTTCGGCCTGAGCAAGACCTCCCGTCTGGGCTGTCAGATCATCATGACGGAGGAGCTGGACGGCCTGACCGTTCGCCTTCCCGGTGGCGCGCGCAACGCGCAGAAGGGCTGATCGGTAAAGGCCGATCGATTCATCGCGAAAAGCGCGGAAAAAAGGGGCCGAACAAGGCGCTCTTCCCCGTGCTTTTCCGCCCTCCCGGACTTGATCGTATGGTTGCCCTTGTGGCCGGCCAGCCCATATAGGGCGCCATGGATTCTCCGTTGAACACGCTTGACCTTCCCAAGCCCCCCCAGGACACCCGCGTGGTCGTCGCCATGTCCGGTGGTGTTGACTCCTCCGTCACCGCAGCGCTGCTGCGGGAAGAGGGGTATGATGTCGTTGGCGTCACCCTGCAACTTTATGATCACGGCTTGACGGTGCAGAAGCCTGGGGCCTGCTGCGCCGGGCAAGACATCTATGACGCCCGTCAGGTGGCCGATCGCCTTGGCATCCCGCATTACGTGCTCGACTATGAGAGCCGCTTTGGCCAGGACGTCATCGACGATTTCGCCGATTCATACCTGCGGGGCGAGACGCCGATCCCCTGCGTGCGCTGCAACCAGCGGGTCAAGTTCCGCGACCTTCTCAACACCGCTCGTGATCTCGGCGCCGAGGCGCTGGCGACCGGCCATTATGTGCGCCGTGTGGCCGGGCGGCATGGGCCGGAACTGCACCGGGCCATCGATCCAGGGCGGGACCAGAGCTATTTCCTGTTCACCACCACGCGGGCGCAACTCGACTTCCTGCGCTTTCCGTTGGGTGGCCTGACCAAGCCGGAAACCCGCGCCCTGGCCGAGCGTTATGGCTTGGCGGTGGCGGCCAAGCCGGACAGCCAGGACATCTGCTTCGTCCCCGACGGCTCCTACGCCGACACCGTGGCCAAGCTGCGCCCTGGCGCCATTCAGCCCGGTGAGATCGTCCATGTGGACGGTCGGGTTCTGGGTCGGCACGAGGGGATCGTCCACTACACCGTGGGTCAGCGCAAGGGACTGGGCATCGGCGGCATCAAGGGGGAGGACGAACCCTTGTTCGTGCTGCGGCTGGACGCGCCAACGCGCCGTGTCATCGTCGGCCCCCGCCGTCATCTGGCGCGCACGCGCGTGCTGGTGCGTGAGGTCAACTGGCTGGATGCTGCGCCGGCTGCGGGTGAAGCGGTGGAGGCTGAGGTGAAGCTGCGCTCCGCCCAACCGCCCGCCCTGGCCACCGTGCGCCTGACCGACGACGGCGGCGCGGTGGTGGATTTGAAGGAGCCGCAGTACGGCGTGGCGCCCGGTCAGGCCTGTGTGATCTATCGCGGGGACCAGGTGCTGGGCGGTGGTTGGATCGCGCAAGCGACTTCATGATGCAACAAGCTATTGACACCCCAAAAGGCATCGCCTAGAAAAGCGCCGTCAGCCAGAAACGGCTAGACCCGATGGCAGCGTAGCTCAGTGGTAGAGCAGGGGAATCATAATCCCTTGGTCGGGGGTTCAAATCCCTCCGCTGCTACCATCACAAAACCCCGTTAAGCTTATGGCTTAACGGGGTTTTTTCTTTTGTATGGAATCTTTTGGTGAGGCCGTTAAACAGTAGGCTCGGCGTTGCGCGTTACTCGGGGACGCTTTGCCGTGTCCTGGCCATTTTTTAGGCTGCTGTCCTGTTACGGGATGAGCTGCTGTCCTGTTACGGGATGATTCGTAGGGTTTGTGTTATGAGGTCGTGTTATGGGGCCAGGCCGTCGGCAAATTAGCCCATTGCGCCCGCTCACGCCCAAGGAGCGCTGCTGGGGTTAGGCTGGCTCACAGCCCAACCCGTGGCTATGGGGAAATCGCCAGCCTACGCTATTGACGAATTTTGCGAGGCGGACTGAATCAGCAAACCCTCACTGTTTCAAATGATTGCCGAAGGCCGTGCTCTGAAAACCATCCGCAAGGGCGAGGCCAGCGTCATCATCCCACGTGAGTTCGCCGAGGAATGGTGTTGGGCGTAAGCATTGGAGTAGGCGGTGGGAGGGGGCGCTTTGTGCTTACACGGCCAACGAGGCGGCATGCGGCAGTATTGGTATGCACCAGCTCATGCAAGCTTTTAGAGAAATAGTAGACAAAAAGTGGATGGGAATTGCTCCACTGCCCTCACGCGACCAGCTAAGTGCTTGATTTAACTGGCGTCCCCAACGAGATTCGAACTCGTGTCGCCGCCGTGAAAGGGCGGTGTCCTAGGCCTCTAGACGATGGGGACCGCGTCGGTGGCGAGAGAATTAACGGTCGATGGATCAGAAATCAAGCAGATAAATTACGATATGTCGTTTCCCGGTCGCGCGGCGTCGTCGATCAGCAGCTGTACACCTTCCGTACCGTTCCAGCGATCGACCCGCAGCACGCCGGCGATGTGCAAGGGCGCGGCGCCGGAGCTCAGCAGCGCTTTGCCCAATTCCGTTTCCAAAGCGCGGAAGGCGATGGCCTTAAGACGGCCTCCATCGCTGCCCGAGAGGATGCAGCGCACATGGTTGACGCCCACCACATCGGCTCTGACCACGCGAGCGTCAGCCAGGGCGAAGCGCGGTTCGGCGTTGCCGGTGCCGAACGGCCCCAGCGCGCACAGCGTGTTCACCAGGGCGGGCGTCGCCGCCCCCACCGCCAGGACGCCATCCAGTTCCAATGTCGGTATCAGCGGCGCGGCTGACAGTTGCGCGGCGATTCGCGCCGTAAGAAACAAACGCAGCTCCGACAGATTCTCCATCGCCACGGTGAAGCCGGCAGCCATGCGGTGACCACCGCCGGCGATCAGCAAGCCTTCCTGCCGCGCGGCGATGACCGCCGCTCCCAAATCCACGCCACGCACGGAGCGCCCCGATGCCCGGCCGATTATTGTGCCGTCGTCACGCCGCTCCAACGCCACAACGCAGGCCGGGCGGCTGTAGCGCTCCTTCAGCCGGCTGGCGACGATACCGACGACGCCCGGATGCCATCCTTCCCCCGCCACGAAGATCAGTTCGGCCTCCAGCTCGGCCAGTTCCTCGATGCGGGCGATGGCGTCTTGCTGTACGGCCTGCTCGATGGCCCGGCGCTCGGCGTTGTGTGATTCCAGCCGCTGCGCCAATTGCCCAGCTTCCGTGTGATCGTCGGTGGAGAGCAGGCGAGCCCCAAGATCGGCCATTCCGACGCGCCCGCCCGCGTTCACCCGTGGCCCCAGCACATAGCCGGCGTGGTAGGCGTCCGGGCGTTCCTTGACGCCAGCGATATCCGCCAACGCCGCCAGGCCGTGGTTGGCGCGCCGGGCCATGATTTTCAGCCCTTGCGCCACCAGCGCACGGTTCAGCCCCGTCAGCGGCACCACGTCGCACACCGTGCCCAGCGCCACGAGGTCAAGCCAGTCCATCAAATTGGGTGGGGTGCGTTCCTCGTAGAAGCCCGCCGCGCGCAGCGTGCGATTCACCGCGACCATGGCGAGGAAGGTGACGCCCGCCGCACACAGCGTACGGTATTCGCCGTCCTCATCCAGGCGGTTGGGATTGACCACCGCGACGGCGGGCGGCAACCGGGGCTCGGCGACGTGATGGTCAAGCACCACCACGTCCAACCCCACCTCCGCCGCCGCCTCCAGCGCGGCGAAGGCGGAGATGCCGCAATCCACGGTGATGACCAGACGGCTTCCCTCGGCGTGCAGCCGCCGGAGCGCTGCGGCGTTCGGCCCATAGCCCTCGGTGATGCGATCCGGCACATAGATGCGGGCATCCGTCCCCAGCGCCCGAAAAAAGCGCACCAGCAGCGCCGTTGAAGTGGCGCCGTCCACATCGTAATCACCGAACACGGCGATGCTTTCGCCCTGCGTGATGGCGCGGGCGATGCGTTCCGCGGCGATGTCCATGTCACGCAAGCGTGAGGGGTCCGGCAGCAGCGCCTTGAGCGTCGGATTGAGGAAGGTGTCGCAGGTCGCTTCGGTGATCCCGCGTGAGGCGAGCACGCGCCCGATGATCTCCGGCAGCCCCCGACTCTGCGCCAGCGCCCATGACAGGCGCTCGTCAAAGGCGCGCGCCTGCCAGCGTTTGCCGGTGATCGAGGACCGGACATTGAGAAGGTTTGGGGTGTCGGTCATCGTGTCATGCTGTCATGAATGGGGATTTTTCCATAGCAGATCGCGTTGATCCCCTGATGCTGTTTCTTTGGTGGTGGCGAGAAGAGGTTTGGGAGGGCGAGCCTTTTCCCTTCTCCACGCCCGCGATACAGTCGATGGCATGAGCCTGCGTTTCCTTGAGCAACCCGCTATGCATGATATGCCGACAACCGCCGTGCAGACCTCTGCGATCGGATCGCCCTTGCTTCTCGGCCCCGCTGAGCCGCCGGCTGTGCGTGTCTTGAATGGCGACGGCTCAGCGCCTTTCCTGCTGGTGTGCGACCATGCGTCCTGCGCCATCCCGCAGGCGCTTGGCGCGCTGGGCCTGCCGCCGGAGGAGATGGTCCGGCACATCGCCTGGGATATTGGCGTGGCGGAGCTGACGCAGATTCTGTCCAGCCGATTCGACGCGCCGGCGGTGTTGTCCGGCTATTCACGCCTGGTGATCGATCCGAACCGAGCGTTGGGTGATCCGACAGTGATCCCAGCGGTCAGCGACGGCGTGGTGGTTCCCGGCAACCGGGGGTTGGACGTTGCGGATGTCCAGCGGCGGGTGGACGCGCTTTACCGTCCCTACCATGACACCATCGCATCGATGCTCACCGGCCTGGACAAGCGTGAGGCGCCGGCCATCATCTCGATCCACAGCTTCACGCCGGTGATGCGCGGCGTCGCTCGCCCGTGGCATGTCGGCGTGTTGTGGGACCAGGACCCCCGGATTCCCGTGCCGCTGATCGACAATTTGCGGGTGGACGGGCGCTGGGTCATTGGCGACAACGAGCCGTATTCCGGGCGCAACACGCTGGGCGGCACCATCGAGGCCCACGCCACGCCGGCGGGGTTGCCCAATGTGTTGATCGAGGTCCGCCAGGATCTGATCGAGGACAGCGCGGGCGTGGCCCAATGGGCGGCGCTGCTGGGGGATGCATTGGCGCCGATCCTTGCCCGCGCGTCGCTCTACCGCGTTGAACATCATCCACGGATGTGAGCCCCCCATGCGCGAACCCGCCTTTACCCTTGGTCTTGAAGAGGAATATCTGCTGGTCGACCGCGGCACGCGCGATATCGCGCCGTCACCGCCAGAGGCGATGCTGACCGCCTGCCAGGAGAAGGCCCCCGGCCTGATCCATCCAGAGTTCCTGCGCTGTCAGATCGAGGTGAGCACGCCGGTGTGCTTCACGCTCCAGGAGGCGCGGGCGGAGATGGCGCGGTTGCGCGGCACCGTGGCCGGCGTGGCTGACGCCCATGGTTTGGCGCCCATCGCCGCATCGACGCATCCCTTCGCCGCCTGGGAGCCGCAAAAGCACACCAACCGCGACCGCTACAACATGCTGGCGCGTGACATCGGGGCGCCGGCCCGGCGGCTGATGATCTGTGGCATGCACGTGCATGTCGGCATCGACGATGACGATCTGCGCATCGATCTGATGAATCAGGTCCGCTACTTCTTGCCGCATCTTCTGGCGCTCAGCACCTCGTCGCCGTTCTGGCGGGGGCGGGTGATGGAGCGCCAATCCTACCGCCTGTCGGTGTGGAACGAGCTGCCGCGCACCGGCATGCCCGACGCCTTCGACAGCTATGGCGCGTATGTGCAGCATGTGGCCTTGCTGGTGAAGTGCGGCGTCATCGAGGACGCCAGCAAGCTGTGGTGGGACATTCGTCCCTCCTCGCGCTTTCCGACCCTGGAGATGCGCATCACCGACATTTGCACGCGCCTCGATGACGCCATCACCATCGCGGCGCTGTACCGCTGCCTGCTGCGCATGCTCTGGCGTCTCAAGCTGAAAAATGTGGCGTGGCGGCCCTATCAGAATCTGTGCATCGAAGAAAACCGCTGGCGCGCCCAGCGTTATGGCTTTGACGATGGCCTAGTGGATTTTGGGCGCGAGTCGATCGTCGCCTATCCCGCTCTGCTGGAGGAAATCATCACCCTGGTCGCCGAGGATGCGGCGTTCTTTGGCTGTCAGGCGGAGGTCGAGGCGGCGCGCGGCATCTTGACACGCGGCACCAGCGCGCACCGGCAGGTAATAATCTACCGCGACGCCATCGAGGCTGGGGCCACCGGCTGGGAAGCGCTGGCGAAGGTGGTCGACTGGCTGATTGAAGAGACGGTGCTGGGGGTGGAGCCGGCGCCCTAGCGCCATGGTCTTGTCGCACCGCGAAGAATCGCCAGGACGGAACGGACACATTTAAGGGGGAGCGCAACCCGTGCCGCTCACAGAGCGTTATTTTCGGGCGTTGATGACCAATTCGACCGACGTGACAACGGTGCTGTCGCGCAGCGGCGTCTTTATCTTCGTCGGCCACAACGTGCGCATGGTCTTCGGCTACGCGCCGGAGGAACTTCTGACCCGTCCGCTCGCTGAATTCGTGCACCCGGACGACCGGCTTTTGCTGAACAGCCGTTTGGCCATGCGGGCCCGCTCCCCCATGGGGAGTTGCAGCACCAATTCCTTTCGCCTGCGTGACGGTGCGGGGCGCTGGCGGATCGTCGAAGTCACGAGTTGCAACCTTCTGGACGACCCGGAGGTGCGGGGGCTGGTCGGCAACATCCGGGACGTGACGGAACGGGTCGAGGCGGAACGCCACCGCTGGGAGAGCGAGGCGCTCTACCACTTCATGGCGGAGGCGGCGCCGGTCGGCATGTTTCGCACGGACCAGGATGGCAACATCCTGTTCGCCAACGGGCGTCTCGCCGCCATGACCGGCATCCCCGCCGCGCGCATCCTGGCCGAGGGCTGGCTTGACGCCGTGCACCCCGACGACCGGCCACGGCTGGAGGAAGAATGGGCGCGCTGCATCCCCGCCGGGGCGCCGATCCGCTTCGACTGCCGTTTGCTCGGCCCGGAAGGGACGGTGTCGGCGTTCTTGCAAACCACCCCGATGCACGACGCCACAGGGGCGGCGCAGGGCTGCATGGGCTCGCTGGCCGACACCAGCGAATATGCCCGCACCGTCGAGGCGTTGCAGGTGGCCGAGGCGCGCAACCAGGGCATTGTCGACGCCGCCGCCGACGCCATTCTCACCGTTGACGAAGACGGCATTGTCCACACCTTCAACCGGGCGGCGGAGGTGATGTTTGGCATCGACGCGGTTGATATCGCCTGGCGACCGATCGACCGGCTGATTCCCAGGGCGGCGCTGGAGAAAAATCCGGTGTCTGTGCAGCAGAGGCTTGGTGGGGTCGGCGATAGCGAGGCGCACCGCGCTGATGGAACAGCGTTTCCCGTTGAATTGTCGGTATCGACGCTGGAGGTGCAGGGGCGTCGCTTGTCCACCGCCATCATCCGCGACATCTCCGAACGCCGGCGGATCGAGGCCGAGCTGATCGCCGCGAAAGAGGCGGCCGAAGCTGCCGACCGCGCCAAATCGGCCTTCCTCGCCACCATGAGCCATGAGCTGCGCACCCCGCTGAACGCGGTGATCGGCTTCGCCCAGGTGATTGAGATGCGGATGTTCGGCGCTGACGCCATCGACCGCTACGCGGACTATGCCGTCTTGATTCGCCAATCGGGACAACATCTGCTGGGCATCATCGAGGACATCCTCGACACCTCGAAGATCGAAGCGGGCACTTTGCATCTGGTCGAGCAGGCGGTGAATATCGCTGAAATGGTCGAGCAGTCGCTGAGCCTCGTGGCCATGCAGGCGGATCGGCAGAAGGTGGCGGTGACGCTTATGCTGGACGCCGATCTGCCGCAATTGTGCGCCGACGAACTGCGGCTGCGGCAGATCCTGGTGAATCTTCTGTCCAACGCGATCAAATTCACCGATTCCGGTGGCCAGGTGACCGTGGGCGCGGCGCGCACCGACGACGGTGGGCTGGAATTCAACGTGCGGGACACCGGCGTGGGGATGGCGCCGGAGGATATTCCCAAGGCGCTCGCCCGCTTCAGCCAGGTGGACCAATCGATGACCCGCCGCCACGAGGGCACAGGTTTGGGTCTGCCGCTGACCAAGCATCTGGTCGAACTGCACGGCGGCGTCATGCGCATCGACAGCGCGTTAGGGCAGGGGACCACGGTCAGTATCCGCCTGCCGGCGGCGCGGGTTCTTTGATCGCCTGCGCCTGATGCGGTTGCCTGATCGCGGATGACGCCGCCCCCACCCACAGCCCTCTTCCCCAGGCGTAGGGAGGAGGGAAGGGTGAGAGGCGGCTGCGCTGGCGCTTACGCCGCCTGCTGGGTCAACACGGGGTAGCTGGCGGCTGTTTCAATCGCGATGGAGCGGGGCTTCATCGCCTCGGGGATTTCCCGGGCCAGTTCGATGTGCAAAAGGCCATCTTCGATCTTGGCGCCCGTCACCTTGATGAAGTCAGCCAGCTGGAAGCGTCGCTCAAAAGCGCGTCCGGCTATACCCCGGTAGAGGAATTGGCTGGCGTCCTGCTCTTTCTTAGCTTTACCAATGACCAGCAACGAATTTTGCTGGGCGGTGATCTCCAGATTATCCGGGCTGAAGCCAGCGACGGCCATGGTGATCCGGTAGGCGTCCTCACCCAGCTTTTCAATATTGTAAGGCGGGTAGGACGCTGTCTCGTCAGCGTTCATCGAGGCTTCGAGCAGCCGGGTCAGGCGGTCGAAGCCGACGGTCGAACGGAACAGGGGTGAAAGGTCAGACGTGCGCATGACATATCCTCCAAGAGAGCGATAATGCGATTGAGAACCACCACCATGGTCGGTTCCCGTATGTGTCCGTTGGCGGGCCCCTGCTGGGCGCCCATCAACGCCGAAGACATGGGCACGGCTTTTTTGCGGTTCAAGAGGGGGCCGTAACCGGCTCATCTTTTCTTAATCAGTTGCCGCCAGGCTTGACGATAGGGCCAGCGCGGCTGTGGAAGGAGACCGGCCGTGAGGGCACCAGCCACCTTCTTCAATGGAACGTTCAATGAGGCGCTGTCGCTGCTGATCGAGGCGCGCAATTACATTGCGTACTATGAAGCCAGCGATTTCACCACGCTGCCGTCTCATGTCCGTCTTCAGATCAGCTATGAGAGCATGCGGATAACCAGCCGCCTGACACAGGTCATGGCGTGGCTGCTGACGCAAAAAGCTGTGCATGCCGGCGAAATCTCACGGGAAATGGCGGCTTCGGATGCGTTCGCGCTGGCGGGGGGCACGATTTGCTCCGACCCCTCCGGCTCGGAGAATGAAAATCTGCCCGGCGGCCTGCGTGGCCTGCTGTCGCGCAGCCATCTTTTGTACATGCGCGTTCGCCGGCTGGACGAGCAGTTCCGCGATTGTGTTATCCAGGCGGCGGCGGGATAAAGTTACACGGCTGTAAAGGCGGGCGGTCGCCAACCAACACGAAAAGGACGCCCAAAAAACTCGGGCGTCCTTTTTCGCAACATTCCGCAGCACCGGCCTTGTGGGCCGGTCGCGATCAACCCTAACCGCAGCCTTACTGCTTCAGGCCGAAGTTGGCAAAACGCTTGTTGAACTTGGCGATCTGGCCGCCCGTGTCCAACAGCTTCTGCACGCCCGTCCAAGCCGGATGCGACTTGGGATCGATGTCGAGGCGCAGCGTATCGCCGGCCTTGCCCATAGTGCTCCGGGTCTGGAACGAGGTCCCGTCGGTCATGACGACGGTGATCTCGTGATAATCCGGGTGGATGTCTTTTTTCATGGCCGAGATCCCTAAAAGCGAGCCGCGTTTATAGCGACGCCAGCACCGCGATGCAACCTGTTCCGTACAGGGAGGGTGTTTTGAATCTTGAGGGAAGGGGGCGGACGGGCCATATGGCCGATTTGCACGCGCAAAAAGAAAGCCCCCCGGTGTCCCGTGACCCTGCCCAAGCCACTTTTCCCGCGAATCCTGAAGCTGGTCCTGAAGCTGGCCCCGACGCCGGGGTTCGCCGTGACCTGAAGCCGTTGCGCCGGTTGTTGCCCTTCCTGTGGCCATACCGTCTGCACATGCTGGGCGCCTTCGTGGCGCTGGTGGTTGCGGCGGGGACGGTGCTGGGGTTGGGGCAGGGCATGCGGGTGCTGGTGGACCGGGGCTTCGCCGCCGGTGACGCGGCCTTGCTCGACCAGGCGCTCCTGGTGCTGCTGGGGGTCATCGTGCTGATGGCGGCAAGCACCTTTGGCCGTTTTTACCTGGTGTCATGGATCGGTGAGCGGGTGGTCGCCGATTTGCGCTGCGCCGTTTATCAGCATGTGCTGAGCCTCAGCCCCGGTTTTTTCGAGACCACGCGGACAGGGGAGATCCTCTCACGCCTGACCACCGACACGACGCTGTTGCAGACGGTGGTCGGGTCGACGGTGTCCATCGCGTTGCGCAATCTGCTTTTGCTGATTGGCGGGTTGGCCATGCTGCTGATCACCTCGGCCAAGCTGGCGGGCATGGTGCTGCTGGGTGTGCCGTTGGTGGTGGGCCCGATCATCCTGTTCGGTCGCCGCGTGCGCCGGTTGTCGCGCGTCAGCCAGGACAAGGTGGCCGATATCGGCGCCCATGTGGAAGAAACGCTGAACGGCATCCGCACCGTGCAGGCTTACACCCACGAGGGTATTGAGCGCACCCGCTTCACCAAACGGGTTGAGGACGCCTTCCAGGTGGCGGTTCAGCGCGTGCGGGTGCGGGCTTTGATGACGGTGGTGGTGATCGTGCTGGTGTTCGGCGCGGTCGGCGTCATCTTGTGGATCGGCGGGCATGATGTGCTGGCGGGTCGGTTGTCGGCGGGCGCTCTCTCGGCCTTCGTCCTCTACGCGCTGATCGTCGCCGGTTCGGTGGGCGCCATCAGTGAAGTCATCGGTGACCTGCAACGCGCCTCGGGGGCGACGGAGCGGCTGTTCGATTTGCTGGCCACCCGCTCCGCTGTGCGGCCTCCCGCCGTCGCCAAGCCGCTGCCGCTGCCGCCACGCGGCGCGGTGGCGTTCGAGGATGTGCGCTTTCATTACCCCTCACGCCCCGACGATGCGGCGCTGGAGGGGTTCTCGCTGGCGGTGGAGCCGGGGGAGACGGTGGCGCTGGTCGGGCCCTCGGGGGCCGGCAAATCCACGGTGTTCCAATTGCTGCTGCGCTTTTATGACCCGCAGGCCGGCAGGGTGCGCCTGGATGGCGTGGACATCCGCGAAGCCGATCCGGCGCATGCGCGTCAACGTATTGGCCTGGTCTCGCAGGACCCGGTGATTTTCTCCGCCAACGCCTGGGAGAACATCCGCTATGGCCGCCCCGACGCCAGCGATGACGCGGTGCGCGCCGCAGCTGAGGCGGCGCATGCGCTAAATTTTCTGGAGGCCCTCCCCGATGGGTTGTCCACCTTCCTGGGCGAGAAAGGGGTGCGCCTGTCCGGTGGCCAACGCCAACGCCTGGCCATCGCCCGCGCCATCCTGCGCAACCCACCGCTGCTGCTGCTGGACGAGGCGACCTCGGCGCTGGACGCCGAAAGCGAACGCATGGTGCAGGATGCGCTGGAAAAACTGATGGAACAGCGCACCACGCTGATCATCGCCCATCGTCTGGCCACCGTGCTGAACGCCGACCGCATCGCGGTGATGGAGCGGGGCCGCATCGTCGCCACCGGCAAACACGCCGAACTGATCAGCCAGGGCGGCTTGTACGCGCGTCTGGCGGCGCTGCAATTCGACCGCAGAGAAGGGTGGGCCGGGGAAGGCCGGGCCGCGGAATAGACTCCCCACCCCGCCATATGACTTTCCATTGCAGGGGTGGGTGCACTATAGAGCACAGGTCATGAAGACCGCTGATTTCGATTTTGATCTGCCGCCGGAGCGGATCGCCACCCATCCCGCGCGGCCACGCGATTCCGCACGCCTGCTCACCATTGGCGAGGGGCTGGCTGACCGCGCCGTGCGTGATCTGCCCGATTTGCTCCAGCCCGGTGACCTCCTGGTCTGCAACGACACCCGCGTCATCCCGGCGCGCCTCACCGGCAGGCGCGGCGTGGTGGTGGTGGATGTGACGCTGCACAAGCGTGCGGGGGAGGATGCCTGGGCGGCCTTCGCCAAGCCGGGTAAGCGCCTGAAAATTGGTGACTGCATCGTTTTCGCGCCGGATTTCTCGGCCATCATCGAGGAAAAGCGCGAGGGTGGGGAGGTCCGGCTGCGCTTTGACGCCGCCGGGGCGGAACTGTTCGCTAGGCTGCACGCCTACGGCTCCATGCCGCTGCCGCCCTATATCCACCGCGATGGGCCCGACCCGCAGGACCAGGACGACTACCAGACCGTCTTCGCCCGCCACGAGGGTGCGGTCGCCGCTCCTACGGCGGGGCTGCACTTCACGCCAGAGCTGCTGACGGCGTTGCAGGCCAAAGGGATTCAGCGTGTGGCGGTGACGCTGCACGTCGGCGCCGGCACCTTTTTGCCGGTCAAGGTCGAAGATTTGAGCGAGCACAAAATGCACGCCGAATACGGCGAGATTTCAGCGGAGACGGCGGCGGCGGTGAACGCCGCCCGCAGCGCCGGTGGGCGCATCGTCGCGATCGGCACCACGGCGCTGCGGCTGCTGGAGTCCGCCGCATCCGAGGATGGACGCTTGTCGCCCTTCGCCGGAGAGACGGATATCTTCATCACCCCCGGCTATCGTTTTCGCATTGTCGATCGGCTGCTGACCAATTTCCACCTGCCGCGCTCCACGCTGTTCATGCTGGTCTGCGCGTTTGCCGGTATGGAACGTATGAAGACCGCCTACGCGCACGCCATCGCGTCCGGCTACCGCTTTTATTCCTATGGCGACACGTCTTTGCTGATGAGGGCTTCTCGTGACCGGGTTGGCGTTTGAACTTCTGAAGACCGATGGCGCGGCGCGGCGCGGTTGCCTGCACACCGCGCATGGGCTGGTCAACACGCCCGCCTTCATGCCGGTGGGCACCGCCGGCACCGTCAAGGGCATGCTGCCGGAACAGGTGAAGGCGACCGGCGCGGAGATCTTGCTGGGCAACACCTACCATTTGATGCTGCGCCCCAGCGCGGAACGGGTGGCGCAGCTCGGTGGTCTGCATAAATTCATGAACTGGCCGGGGCCGATCCTTACCGACAGCGGCGGTTTTCAGGTGATGTCGCTGACCGGGCTGCGCACGCTGGACGCGGACGGCGTCACCTTCCGCTCGCATGTGGACGGCTCCAAGCACCGGCTGACGCCGGAGCGCTCCATGCAGATCCAGCATTTGCTGGATTCCAACATCACCATGGCCTTCGACGAATGCACGCCCTTCCCGGCGACGCATGAGCAGGCGGCGTCCTCCATGCGTCTGTCCATGCGCTGGGCGGAGCGCTGCAAGGCGGCCTTTACGGAACGCAGCGGCTATGGCCTGTTCGGCATCGTCCAAGGCGGCGTCTACGAGGATTTGCGCGCGGAATCGGTCGAGGCGCTGAACGGAATCGGCTTTGACGGCTACGCCGTGGGCGGTCTGGCGGTGGGGGAGGGGCAGGAGGAGATGTTCCGTGTCCTCGACGTCACCACCCCGCTGATGCTCAAGGACCGGCCGCGTTACCTGATGGGGGTCGGGCGGCCAAGCGACATCATCGGCTCGGTTCGGCGCGGCGTCGATATGTTCGACTGCGTGATGCCAACCCGCTCGGGCCGGACCGGGCAGGCCTTCGTGCGGCGGGGCCAGATCAACATCCGCAACGCTCGTCACGCGCATGACGAGCGCCCCCTGGACCAGGAATGCCACTGCCCGACCTGCACCCATTATTCACGCGGCTATTTGCACCATCTCTTCAAGGCGGGTGAGATGTTGGGCCCGATGCTGTTGACGGGGCATAATGTGTGGTTCTACCAGGATCTGATGGCGTCCTTGCGCAGCGCCATCGAAGAGGGGCGCTTTGAGGATGTGGCGACGGCTTGGGAGGCGGGGCTGGCGCAAGGCGATATCCCGGCGACGGATGATCCCCTGAAGACCACCGCTCCTGTCGAGGTTTGAAAATGAGTGATGAGACGATTTACCACGGCCTGACCCAACTGGGCGGCAAGGCGGAGTCGCCAAAGACCCCGGAAGAGGCGGTGCTGGAGCGCGTGCCCAACCCGCATCCGGGTCAATTGTACTTGGTGCGCTTCGCCGTGCCCGAGTTCACCTCGTTGTGCCCGATCACCGGGCAACCGGACTTCGCGCATCTGGTGATCGACTATGCGCCGCGCGACTGGCTGGTTGAAAGCAAATCGCTGAAGCTGTTCCTTGCGTCGTTCCGCAACCACAGCGCTTTCCACGAGGCGTGCACCGTGTCCATCGCCAAGCGGTTGGAAAGCGAACTGTCCCCCCTGTGGATTCGCATCGGCGGCTATTGGTACCCGCGCGGCGGCATTCCCATCGATGTCTTCTACCAGTCCGGCGAACCGCCCGTTGGAGTGTGGATTCCACCGCAGGGCGTCGCCTCCTACCGTGGCCGTGGCTGAGGATATCCGCCAGGCCATTCGGGAGCGGGCGACCGCGCTGGGGTTCGATGCGGTCGGCTTCACCAGCGCGGCGCTGGGGGATGGGGTGCGGGCCAACCTTGCCGCGTATCTGGAGCGCGGTCACCACGGCGCGATGGCCTGGATGGCCGAGAAGACCGACCGGCGCGGCGACCCTCGCACATTGTGGCCGGAGGCGCGCAGCGTCATCGTGCTGGGCCTGTCCTATGCGCCGGCGGATGACCCACGGGAACGATTGAAGCAGCGGGATTGTGGCGTGATCACGACCTATGCGCTGAACCGTGATTACCATGATCTGATCAAGGGGCGGCTCAAGCAGCTTGCGCAATGGATGGCCAGCCGCTGGAAGGCGGAGGTGAAGGTGTTCGTCGACACCGCCCCGGTCATGGAAAAACCGCTGGCGGCGCGCACGGCTGTGGGGTGGCAAGGCAAGCACACGGTTGTGGTGTCGCGCACGCACGGCGCCTGGCTGTTTTTGGCGGAGATCTACACGACATTGGATTTGCCGCCGGACACACCGCACGCCGACCGCTGCGGCAGCTGCCAGCGTTGCCAGGATATCTGCCCGACCAAAGCGTTTCCCAAGCCCTACACACTCGACGCGCGGCGCTGCATCTCCTACCTGACCATCGAACACAAAGGACCGATCCCGGAAGAGTTTCGCACCGCCATCGGCAACCGGGTCTATGGCTGTGATGACTGCTTGGCGGTGTGTCCGTGGAACAGCTTCGCCCAGGCCAGCCGTGAGGCGGCGTTTCAGCCCCGCGCGTCGCTGACCGCGCCACGTCTGGCGGCTTTGGCGCGGCTGGATGACGCAGGCTTCCGGGCGTTGTTCACCGCCTCGCCCGTCAAGCGGATCGGTCGGGACAGCTTCGTGCGCAACGTGTTGATCGCGCTGGGGAATTGCGGTGATCCGCAGCAGGTTGAGGTGGCGCAGGCGTTGCTGGATGACTCATCCGATGTGGTGCGCGACGCCGCGCGCTGGGCGGTGGAGCGGCTGAGCGCGCCATCCCCTTCCGCATCCGTAGAGGCGGGATGATTCGGAAGCCCTGAGGGTGTTGCGCAAACGGTTATGGAGGCATGCCTCGCTTGAGGCACGCCGGAACAGCGCCTTGTCTGTTGGGCGTTATCGTCGCCACACTGGCAGCCAGGGCAATGTGTTTATGCAAGGAGTTCCGCCATGGAACTCTGGATCGCTCCTGGCCGGCAGCCGGGCGACCGGCTGCCGGGCCAGCGGAAGCTCATGGCGCTATCCGCCGTGGGGTCGGTCTTTCTGCATGGCGCAGCCATGGCGCTTGTCCTCACCTATGCGTCATCGCCGGTAAAAGCGCCCCCGATGGTGATTATCGACCTTATCCCTGAATCTCCCCCGCCCGACGCCCCGATCCTTGAAGAACCCACCGTTGTCGAGCCATCACCACCGCCCATACGACCACCGCCTATACCGCTGCCGCTACCACCGCCCATGCCACCGCCGCCCACACTGCTGGATATCCTGCCGGTAGAATCACCGCCACCCGTCCCCGTCACGGCGCCCAAGCCGCCATCCAAGCCGTTGCCTAAATTGCAACCAAAAGCTGAAAAACCACCATCTTCGCCGCCAACGCCCCAGCCCGTTCCGGCAGCGCCGGCGCCAGCTCCCCGAGCGGCGCCGTCGGACGGCGACGCCCTCACCCCGTACATCGGCGCCTTGCGCCAGGCGATCATGCGCCACCGCGCTTACCCGTCTCAATCCATGCGGCGTGGTGAGGAAGGGACGATCATCGTTCGGATCGTGGTGACGGCGGATGGCGCGTTGGGCGCGGTGTCGGCCCCGGCGGGTGGGCCGGTGCGGTTGGTCGAGGCGGCCATCCAGGCCGTGCGCGACGCCGCTCCTTTCCCTCCGCCACCGGCGGCGCTGGGGGGGCGGGTGGTTGAGGTGCCGGTGACCTTCCGCTTGCAGTAGCGTGGCCTCAAAACACGACGTGCAGCCCGGCGCGGATGGTGCGCGGATGACCGGGTGTCTCGAAACGTGGATCGGTGAAGGTGGGAAACACCCCGGTCGGGTCGCCAAGGATACCGAAGGTCGAATAACGCCGATCGAACAGATTGTCGATGCGCAGCACGGCGGTGATGCGGTCGTTCAGACGCAGATCGCTGTGCAGGTTGACCACCGCATAGCCGGGAACCTGCGGAAGCTGGTTCGACTCATCGCTGCGAAAGAAGCGTCCTGATGTGAGGATCGTTTCCACCCCGAAGGACCAGCGGTCGGTGGCCGCGTAATCGACTCCGGCTTTCAGCGTGTGCAAGGGTATGTTCGGAATGCGGTCGCCAGAATGAACAAAGATCTGACCGTCGGCGTCGGCGAAGGGGTGATCGGGACTCAACAGGGTCAGGTCAGAGTCGAATGTGGCGCGCACCAGGCCATAATTGGCGAACCAGGACAGGCGCTTCCACGTGCCGTTAAGCCCCGCTTCGATGCCCAGGCGCTGGGTGTTGCCGGCGTTCTGAAAGAAACCGGACCCGAGGACAGGGCCAGCGCTGATGAAGATGATATCGTCCTGATTGCGTGTGGCGTAAGCCGACAGCGACCAGGAGATCGTGCTTCCCTTTTCCCCCTTGCTCGCGGAATCCCCAGTGGCGGCGCCGAAACGGCCACGGGCGCCGACCTCGATCGTGCGCGACACCACCTGCTTCAGGGGAGGGTCCGAGGTGAAGGCGTTGGGAACGCGGCAGGGTTGTTCAGGGTCGGCGCAGCTCAGCTCCGCCGCTGTGGGAATACGGTTGGCCTCGCTGTAGCTGGTGTAAAGATTGAGCGCCGGAGTCACCTGAAAAGTGGCGCCAACCGACGGGTTGAAGCGGTCAAAGCGATGGTCACCGTTGAGCGCCGTTCCTTGTTGGTCATTCAGCGTGACGTCAGCGTGGTTGAAACGACCGGCGAGCGTCAACGTCAGCCGGTCGCTCAGCGACAGGGCGTCAGTAAAATACAGACCATAATAGTGGTTCTCCGTGTTGAGTCCGGTGTTGAACTCATCACCGCCAAGCGAGATAGGGGAGCCGATGACCTGACGGTCGTCGGTCAGGATTCCGCCCTCGCTGCCGCTGCGGTAGCGCACGAAACCGAAGTCGGCGCTGGCGCCGATGACGGCGTTGTTCTTCATGCCGAACAAGGAGTGATCGGCGGTGAGCTGGACGGAAGCGCCGGTGGCGTTGGTGTCCGTGTGGGTGCGATTGACCGCGCCATTGAAGCCGGCGCCGGCCGGTATCGCGGCGCCGGCACGCTCGCTCAGCACGGCCTCGCCATCCTCACCGGGGTTGTTGCACAGGATCGTGGGGTCATCGGTGCAGGCGCCGAATTCGGCGGTGTCGCCGTTGGCGGTCTTGACCGCCGCGTTGCGGTAATAGGCATTGGCCTGAACGCTGAAGAGAGTGGACAGTTCATAGTCACCGCGCAACGCGATGTTGATCGTTTCCTGCCGCGTCGCATCGGGAGCGGTGAAAATAGCGCGCCGGCTGAGATCCAGGAGTTCAACCGGGCTCGGCCCGTTGCCGACGAGGGAGGCGCGGCTCAGGGTCACGCCAAGGCCAAGGTTCAGGCGTTCCTTGCGGACTCCCAGGTCGAAATAGCTCTGAGCCAGATTTTCCCGCGAGAAGGGCCGCCAGCCATCCTCGTGCTGGAGATTGACCGCGCCATAGACGGCGATGTCGCCAAACCGCCGCCCGATCTGCGCTGACCCCTCCGCATGGCCGAACGAGCCGCCGAGGGCGCTGGCTTCCGCTCCCTGATAGGTGAAGCCGTCCTTCATCTTCAACGAGATCGCTCCACCCAGCGCGTTCAACCCGAAGACCGGGTTGGAGCCTGGGATGACCTGCACCTGATCGATGGCGACCGAGGGGATCGTCGACCAGAACACGGTGTCGCCGAAGGGCTCGTTGAGGCGGATGCCGTTCTGGTAGACAGCGATCCCCTGCGGCTCCCCGAGGATTGGCGACGCGGTGAAGCCCCGGAAATTCAACGACGTCAGGCCGGTCGAGCCGGCGCTATCGGCGGTCGAGGCCCCGGCGATGGTGCGGTTGAGCAGGGTGTCGAGCGGGGGCGGGGCTGCCTGGTCGATGGCCTTGCGGTCGATTATCTGAACGTTGGCCGGGACTTTCTCACGCTCGATGCCGGCGCCGAGGACGGGGGTGGCGCCGATGATGTCGATGCCCTGCATCGGCACGACGCCGCCTGTGTTTTCTTCCCCACTCTCTTGGGCCAGCGCTGACCCGCCCAGCGTCGCCATGCCTGTGGCCAGCATCCAGGCCAGACCAACGCGCCGCCTCGCGTGTGACGTCATTGCGCCTCCCGTTGAGGATTTTCTTGGTTTCTTTTGCTATCTGGGGCGGTGAGCCGGGGGATGAAAGCCTATCGGAAGGTGATCAGCCCGCCGCAGTAACCCGAATATCAGGCTCAACTGTCCGGCGTCAGGCCGCATGGACACATGGCTTCCCGCGCCGTTACAGTAATCCTGCTCTGAAAAACCACAGGGAGAGACACCATGGATGCCGAGGCCCTGCGCGCTCTGCAAGCGCCGCTCAAGGATGCGTACAAGCAAAACCCGGACGCCGCCGTTGTTACGCTGAAGGCGCAGGGCGCGTTGGACGGCGCCGGCATCGCCTGCAAGGTGGATACGGGGCGGGCCCTGGTCGAAGCCGGTTTGCACCCGGCGACCGGCGGCAGCGGCGTCCAAGCCTGCTCGGGCGATATGCTGCTGGAGGTGCTGGTGGCCTGCGCGGGTGTGACGTTGAAGGCGGTCGCCACCGCGCTTGGCCTTGAGCTGCGTGGGGGAACCGTATCGGCAGAAGGCGATCTGGACTTTCGCGGGACGCTTGGCGTGGCGAAGGATGCGCCAGTGGGCTTTCGCGCCATCCGGCTGCGCTTCGACCTCGACACCGATGCCCCGCAGGAGAGCATCGACACGCTGATCCGGTTGACTGAACGCTATTGCGTCATCTATCAAACCCTGGCCAATCCGCCACCGTTGACGCTTGCGGTTGTGGATGGGAAGTGAGGCGCGGGCCCAAAGATAACGCTTGCTACCGTACGGCTTGCGGACCAATCCCCGGAGCGGGCGCTGTAGAATTTCACCTCTGGTGAACGGTCGATGTCCCGCATTGCTTTCACGCTCACGCTCCTGCTTGCCGCCGTATTGGCCGCTCCGCCGGTGTTGGCGGAGCGCCTCCATGTCCTGACGTCGTTTCCAGACGCCATGACCGCCCCCCTGGTGAAAGCGTTTTCCCAACGCTATCCAGAGGTGCAGGTGATCGTCCTGAACCGCAAGACGTTCACCGCTGTTTCTTACACCCGCGAACGGTATGAGCCGCAGGCCGATTTGTTTTGGGCCTCGACGCCGGAGGCGTTTGAAGCCCTGAAAGCCGACGGGTTGCTGAAGCCGATTCCAGACCTCGTGCGGTCGGTTGCCAGACCGTTGGTCGCCGGGCGCCCGGTCGATGATCCCGATGGCTTCTTTCTTGGCTTCGCCCTGTCGGGCTATGGGCTGATGTGGAACACCGATTATTTGCGCCGGCATGATCTTCCCGTGCCGGAGGGGTGGGCGGATTTAAAGAATCCTGGCTATCGGGGGCATATCGGCTTCACGACGCCGTCGCGTTCGGGCACCACGCATTTGGTCGTCGAGGCCATTTTGCAGCAGCAGGGTTGGGATGCGGGATGGGCGACGCTGCTGGAGATCGGCGGCAATCTCGCCGCCGTGACGGCGCGCAGCTACGGCATCATGGAGGGAGTCAAGCAAGGCTGGTTTGGCGTCGGGCCGGTCATCGATTTCTTCGGCTTGGCTTCGCAAACCTCCGGTGCGCCGGTGGGTTTCGCCTATGCGCAGGGGACAATCATCCTTCCCGCCAGCGTGGGTCTTTTGGCGACGGCGCGCAACGAGCGCGACGCCCGGCGCTTCATCGCCTTTTTGCTCTCTGATGAAGGGCAACGCCTGCTGCTGGAGCCGCAAATCCGTCGCCTGCCGGTTGCCCCAACGGTCTACGCCGAGGCCCCAGCCGGCTATCCGAATCCCTATGCCTCCCCGCTGGCCGACACGGTGGTGAGCTTCGACATGCCGCTCTCACAGCGGCGCTATGAGGTGGTGAACAGCCTGTTCGACCATCTCGTGACCTTCCGCTTGCGCGCCTTGGCGCGGCTGTGGCAGGCGCTGCACGAGGCGGAGGCGGTGATGCCCGGTGATCCGCTGCTGGCCGAGGCGCGCGCCCGGCTGACCCGCGTTCCCGTGAGCGCCGAGCTGGCCGGTGATCCAGAATTCGCCAGCCGCTTTTCGTCCCGCCACCGCAGCATCGGGCTGCCGGCTGAACAAATGGCGATCGAGCATGGCTGGGCCCAGCGGATCGAAGAGGATGCGGCGGCAGCCAAGGCGCTGATCGGCCGTACTCTGGCCAACCATGCACGGGCTCGGAAGAAAACACCGTGATGCGCGGATGGCGCATCGGCTTTGGCGCCCGGTTGTTCCTGGCGTTCAGCGCCGTTGGCGTTATGACGGTGGCGGCCAGCGTCATCGCTTGGCTGGCCTTCAACCGGCTGAGCGTCAGCCTGGATGGAATCGCCCGTGACAGCCTGCCGGCGATGGAACGGGCGACCCGGCTCGCCGATGCCGGTGGTTCGTTGATCGCCACGGCGCCGACGCTTGCCGCCGCGTCGAGTGACGACGATCGCCGTCACGCCTGGGACAGCCTGGCGCGCCTGCTGACGGACATGGACGCGCTGGTCGTCACCATGGCGGAACACCCCACCGAAGCGGGAAACGCGCCCGAACTGCGGCGGCTGATCGAGGGCATACGCAGCAATCTGTTCGCCCTCAACAGCAACGTAACGCAGCGCTTGCTGCTGATCGACACGCTCGGGCAGCGGATGGAGAGGTTGCGTTGGACACACGCCGACTTCCTCGACGAGGTCGAGCCGATGATCGAGGATGTGCGCTTCACCGTCGCGCGGTCGTTCGAGGGGCTGCGCCAATCCGCCCAACCAGAATACACCACGCTGCTCCGGGAAGAACGCCTGCACGCGGCGCTGCTTGACGTCAACGCGGCGGGCAATCTGATGGTTGGCCTGATCGCCCGCTCCGTTGGTCTGTCCAGCCCTGACGGCATTGCCGACGCCACAATCTTCATGGGGGAAATGGCCGACCGCCTGCGCAAGAATCTTACGGCTATCACTGACCTTCCGGGGGCGTCATCCGTCCGCCAAATCTCGGAAAGTCTGCTCGGTTTCGCCGAGGGTGAAAACAGCGTGCCTGCTCTGCGGCGGCGTGAATTGGCGGCGCAAGGTGAAGGGCAGGCTCTGCTGGCCAGCAACCGAGGGTTGGTGGAACGCTTACGCACCTCCATCGCGCGCCAAGTCGAGGAGGTGCATGCCTCAACCGCCGCCGCCGCGGCGCGGTCGGCTGAGGCGATTTCCGGTGGACGGGTCATGCTGATCGGCACCGTGTTCATCAGTCTGCTGTTCGCGGTGCTGGTGGCGTGGCTGTATGTCGGTCGCAGCCTAGTGGCGCGCGTCACGGCGTTGGGCCAAAGCATGCGGGCGATTGCGGCGGGCGATCTTGAAACCCCCGTCTTGCGTGGTGGGCGGGATGAAATCGCCGACATGGCCGAGGCGCTGCTGGTTTTTCGCAACACAGCCATCGCGGTGGAGGAAGCCAACGCGCAATCGATCATCGAGAACACTGTCGCCGGTCTTCTGACCACGGACGAGCGCGGCTTCGTTGAAACGGTCAACCCCACCGCCCGCCGTCTGTTCACCGACGCCCAGAGCATCCAGGGCAAGCCGTTCGAGGATTTGCTGGACCCGAAGGCGATGCTGCCGGTGCGCGCGTTCTTCGCCACCAACACCACGACGAGCACTGGGACGGCGTTGTTCGTGGCGGATGCCTGCATCATCCGCGCCGATGGCGCCCGTCTGGCGGTCGATCTGGCGATCCGCGCTTTCCACCAGCGCACCCGTCGTCGTTTCATCGTGACCCTCCAGGACGTTTCCGAGCGCGCCCAGGCCCAGGAACTGCTTGAACGCCGGGTGGCCGAGCGCACCGCGCAACTGCACGCCAGCAACAAGCAACTCCGCACCGAAGTGGCCGAGCGTGAGCGTGTTGAGGCCGAGATAAGGCAAACCCAGAATGATCTGGTCCAGGCCGGCAAGCTGGCGGCGCTGGGTGAGATGGCGGCGGGCATCGCCCATGAATTGAACCAGCCCCTGGCGGCGATCCGTTCTTACGCCCACAACGCTGTCCTGCTGCTGGAGCGCGGGCGCGCCGATGACGCGCGGACCAATCTCGGCAAAATCGAGGATCTGACCGAGCGCATGGCGCGGATCTCTCACCATCTGAAGACCGTCGCCCGTCGTCCGGCGGAAACGCTGGGACCCGTCGATCTGCGCGCCACCGCCCTGTCAGCGCTTTCCCTCTTTGACGGACGCATCGCCCAGGAGGCGGTGGCGTTGGTCAACCTTATCCCCGCTGAGGTCCGGGTGTTGGCCGAACCGATCCGGTTGCAGCAGGTGTTGGTGAACCTGATCGCCAACGCGCTGGACGCCATGCGGGAGGTGGAGGAACGGCGTCTGATCCTTGACGCCCGCCGCCAGGAGGGGCGCATCGTGCTGACCATCGCCGATACCGGCGCAGGCATGGCGGAGGCGACGCGCGCCCGGCTGTTCGACCCGTTCTTCACCACCAAGGAGGTTGGACGCGGGCTGGGCCTTGGCCTGTCGATCTCGTACAACATCGTCAAGGATTTTGGGGGCGCGATCGCCCTCGACAGCGAAGAGGGGCGGGGCAGCGTTTTTGCCCTTACCCTCCAAGAGACGTGAGGCGGCGGGCAGATCATGGTGGACGCGGCGCGGGTGATCCTCATCGACGATGATGAGGAGGTGCTTTTGTCCTCGGCGCAGACGCTGGAGCTGGAGGGCTTCGACGTGGCCCCTTTCCGCGAGGCGATGGCGGCGCCGCCGCTGGTTGGCGCCCGGTGGCCCGGCGTGGTGGTCAGCGACGTCAAGATGCCGGGCATGGACGGGATGGAGCTTTTGCAGCGGCTGCTCGCCATCGATGCCGAGATTCCCGTGGTGCTGATCACCGGGCACGGCGACATCGCCATGGCCGTCGGCGCGATTCGCCGCGGGGCCTATGACTTCATCGAGAAGCCGGCGCGACCGGAAGCGTTGGTCGATGTGGTTCGCCGCGCCTCGGAAAAGCGCCGCCTAGTGCTGGAGAATCGGGCGCTGCGCGACCGGCTGGACGGCGGCGGCGCCCTGGAGCAGCGTATCCTCGGTCGCTCTCAGGCCATCGAGGCGTTGCGCGCGGTGGTCGCTGCTGTCGCCGGGGCGGATGTCGACGTTCTGGTGGTCGGCGAGACCGGCACTGGCAAGGAGCTGGTCGCCCGCTGCCTGCACGAGTGCGGCTACCGGGCGAAGGGCCCCTTCGTGGCGATCAACTGCGCCGCCATGCCCGATGCGATCTTTGAGAGCGAGCTTTTCGGGCATGAGCCCGGCGCTTTCACCGGCGCCCAGAAACGCCGCATCGGCAAGATCGAATACGCCAGCGGCGGCACCTTGTTCCTGGATGAGATCGAGAGCATGCCGCTGCATTTGCAGGTGAAGATCCTGCGCGTCCTGCAAGAGCGTGTGGTCGAACGCCTGGGCGGCAACCAGGCGACGCCCGTGGATATCCGGGTGATCGCCGCTTCCAAGATCGACCTCGCGGCGGCGGCGCGGCGCGGGGAGTTCCGCTCCGACCTTTATTATCGCTTGAACGTCGCCGCCATCGATTTGCCACCGCTGCGCCATCACCGCGAGGATGCGCCGCTGCTGTTCAGCCGCTTCCTTGACGCCGCCTGTCTGCGCCATCGGCGCGAGACGCCGCCGCTGTCGGCGGAGCGCCTGGGGATGCTGCAAGCGCATGACTGGCCGGGCAATGTCCGCGAACTGAAGAACATGGCCGAACGCTATGCCCTGCGTCTCGATGAGCCTCGCCTGACCGCCGTCCCGCCGTCACCGGAAGCCTCGTTGGCCCTTCACATGGATGCTTTTGAAAAGCAACTGATCGCCAACGCCCTTCAGCGCCACGGCGGGCGGATCAACGAGACGGCGGCGGACCTGGGGCTGCTGCGCAAGACGCTGTATTTGAAGATGCGCCATCACGGGTTGGAGCGTGGGGATTACCGATGACGCCCGTTGTGACGCATGGTGGATGGTTTTGAGAGGATCGACGGCTTGGCGCTCTTGATGCTTGACGGCGCTTAGCTCGCGGGAGTACAGCCGCCCCGAACGTCAACGCACAGTGGCTTTGCTCGAGGTTGACAGTTCCCCCTCGCGCTCCCGCCTGATCGCCTCACATCGAGGCGGGAAGCATCCTTCCTCACGCCAGGAGCCGCCCGGGTTGGTCGGGCCACGGGATGGAACGGTCATGAGCTGGACGCATGTAAGCATCTCGGTGAAGGCATCGGGCACGGCGCCGAACCGCTGGGACCTGCTGGCTCTGCCGCTGGTCATCGGCCTTCTCGTGCTGGTCGCTGTCGGTGGGCAGCAGATGTCGGCGCCGCTGGAAAGCATCGAGACGGCGCCGGTGCTGCTTGGGCCGTCGAATCTGCCGGGATACGCGCTGCGCTCCACGTTGCGCATGCTGGCGGCGATGGCCGCCTCCTTGCTGTTCACCTTTACCTACGCCACGCTGGCGGCCAAGAGCCGCCGGGCGGGGATGGTTCTGATCCCAGTGCTGGACGTGCTGCAATCCGTGCCGGTGCTGGGTTATATTTCCTTTACCGTGGTCTTCTTCCTCTCGCTGTTTCCGGGCAGCGTGCTGGGCGCGGAATGCGCCGCGATCTTCGCCATCTTCACCAGTCAGGCCTGGAACATGGCGTTCAGCTTCTATCAATCGCTGCGCACGGTGCCGTCCGACCTGGATGAGGCGGCGACCAGCTTTCGTTTTTCCGGCTGGCAGCGCTTTTGGAAGCTGGAAGCGCCCTACGCCATGCCCGGGCTGGTGTGGAACATGATGATGTCCATGTCCGGCGGCTGGTTCTTCGTCGTGGCGTCCGAGGCGATCACCGTGGGGGACAAGACCATCACCTTGCCCGGTATCGGCTCTTACCTGGCGCAGGCCATCGCGCAGAAGGATCTGGGATCTGTGGGCTGGGCGGTGCTGACCATGCTGGTGGTCATCCTCGCCTACGACCAATTCCTGTTCCGCCCGCTGGTCGCCTGGGCCGACAAGTTCCGCTTTGAACAGACGGGAGGGCAGGAGGCCCCGGAATCCTGGCTGCTTTCCCTGTTCCAGCGCACCCGCTTTTTTCGCGCGCTTTTCGCGCCGTTCGACGCGGCGACGGACCGGCTGGCGTGGCTGCGGCTGTCGCTTCCGCAGGGGATGAACCGCCGCGTTGGCGTCGTCAATTCCCGGACCTTGGACATGCTGTGGTACGCCGTCCTGGCCGGGGCCGGGCTGTACGGCGGCTGGGCCATGGTGTCGTTCATCGCCCATGGCGCCGGCTGGGGCGATGTCGCCACGGTGTTTGCGCTCGGCGCGGTGACCTTGCTGCGGGTGGTTGTGCTGATCGCGGTGGCGACGCTGGTGTGGGTCCCGCTGGGCGTGCTGATCGGCCTGCGCCCCCGGCTGGCGGAGAAGGTCCAGCCGGTGGCGCAGTTCCTGGCGGCGTTTCCCGCCAATTTGCTGTTTCCCGTCGCGGTGGTCGGCATCGTCCATTTCAAGTTGAACCCGGATGTCTGGCTGAGCCCGCTGATGATCCTCGGCACCCAATGGTACATCCTCTTCAACGTGATCGCCGGGGCGACGGCCTTTCCCAATGACCTTAAGGAAGCGGCGGCCAACTTCAAGATTCGCGGCTGGCAGTGGTGGCGTGACGTCATGCTGCCGGGCGTCTTCCCCTATTATGTGACCGGCGCGGTCACCGCCTCCGGCGGTTCGTGGAACGCCAGCATCGTCGCCGAGGCGGTGAGCTGGGGCGACACCCAGGTCTCCGCGCATGGGCTGGGCAGTTACATCGCCCAAGCCACGACGGCGGGAGACTACCCGCGCATCGTGCTGGGCATCGCGGTGATGTCGCTGTTCGTCATTCTCTTCAACCGGCTGCTCTGGCGCCCGCTTTATGGCTATGCCGAGCGCCGCCTGCGCCTTGCCTGATGGAAGCTTATCGCCATGCCGAAGACCATCTTTGAACTGCGTGGCGTTCGCCAAGCCTATCCGAAGGCCTCGGGACAGGCGTTTGTCGTTCTCGACAACGTTGATCTGGCGTTGCGGGATGGGGAGATCGTCGGGCTACTGGGCCGCTCGGGCTCGGGCAAGTCGACGCTGCTGCGCATCGTCGCCGGGCTGACGCGGCCAAGCTCCGGGCAGGTCTTGCATTATGACACGCCAGTCACCGGGCCGACCGACGGGGTGGCGATGGTGTTCCAATCCTTCGCTCTGTTCCCCTGGCTGACCGTTCACGAGAATGTGCTGGCCGGATTGCAAGCCTTGGGCGTGCCGAAGAAAGAAGCGGAGGCGCGCGCCGAGGAGGCCATCGATTTGATCGGTCTGTCCGGGTTCGAGAGCGCCTATCCCAAGGAACTCTCCGGCGGCATGCGCCAGCGCGTCGGCTTTGCCCGCGCGCTGGTGGTGCATCCTGAGATCCTGTTGATGGACGAGCCCTTCTCCGCGCTCGATGTGCTGACGGCGGAGACGCTGCGCACCGACCTTCTCGACTTGTGGATGGAGCATAAGCTGCGCATCAAGTCGATCCTCATGGTGACCCACAACATCGAAGAGGCGGTGCTGATGTGCGACCGCATCCTGGTGTTTTCCTCGAATCCTGGTCGGGTTGCGGCGGAGATCCGGGTGGACATCCCGCACCCCCGCAACCGCCTGGCGCCGGATTTCCGTGAACTGGTCGACGATATCTATGGCCGCATGACGGCGCGCAAGCCGCTGACGCCGGTGGCGCCGACCGCGCGGCTGCGGCCAATCTGGGCCGAGCCGTTGCAGCACGTCTCAACCAACCGGCTGTCCGGCCTGATGGAGGCGCTGGCCTCCCCGGCGTATAACGGTAAGGCGGATCTTCCCCATCTGGCGGCGGCGCTTCAGCACGAGATCGATGATTTGTTTCCCATCGCCGAGACGCTGCAATTGCTTGGCTTCGCCGAGGTGGCGGAAGGCGACATCCGGCTCACCGAGCCCGGCCATCTGTTCACCGGGGCCGATCTGGATGACCGCAAGGCGCTGTTCGCCGAGCATTTGATCCTCTTCGAGCCGCTGGTCGCGCACATCCACGCCACCTTGTCGGAGCGGCCTGACCGGCGCGCGCCCTGGTCACATTTCGCCCGTGAACTGGGTGAGTTCATGAGCGAGGACGCCGCCGAGGAGGCATTGAAGGCGGTGACCAGCTGGGCGCGCTACGCGGAGCTGTTCACCTATGATGATGAGGCGGAGGCCTTTGTCATCGAGGCGGCGGAGTGATCGGGCCGATTACGACGCGGCCTCCGGCGTCGTGCGGCGTGGTGGGGCCTGGACTTCGACGAACATACGCTTGACCTTGGGGTAAACCAGCTTCACCCGCGTTTCGATGCGCAGGATAGCCGCGCCGATGGCCTCGGCGGTCATGCCGCTCTCCACATCGAGGTGCACGTTCACCAGGATATCGGCGGCCCCCATGTGCTGGGTGAGCACTTCGGTCACGTGATGGACGTCGGGCTCTTCGGCGATGGCCTGTAGGATCGCCTCGACCAGTTTCGGATCAGCCGCTTCACCGATCAGCAGGCCGTGCGTCTCGACCATCAGGAATCCGGCCATGCTGATGAGCACGATTCCAATGGCGATGGACGCCACGCCGTCCAGCACGGGCATGCCCAGCTTTTCGGCCAGGATGACGCCGGCCAGGGCGATGAGAAGGCCGGCCTGAGCGGCCAGATCTTCAATGAGGATGGTGAAGAGGGCAGGGTCCTTGCTGTTGCGAATCGCGGTGATCGCCCCGACCTTCCCCTTTTCCAGCCAGAACGCTTTCAGCGCCACAGAGCAGGAATAACCCTCCGCCACGATGGCGAAGAGCAAGACGCTGGTGTTGATCCAGAACCCGGAGATGGTCCAGCCGAACAGATGCGCGTTCGTGCTGGGTTCGGGATGCAGCACCTTGTGCCAGCCCTCATAGATGGCGAACAGACCGCCACCCAGGAAGATGAACAGCGCGACGATGAAGGCGTAGAAATACAGCTCCCGCCCATAACCGAAAGGGTGCATGGAATCGGCTGGCTTCTCGGCCTTCTTCAAGCCAACCAGCAGCAGGATCTGGTTGGTGGTGTCGACGACGGAATGCACGCCTTCGGCGAACATGGCGGCGCTGCCGGTGAGCCCAGCAGCCACGAATTTAGCCAGCGCGATGGCGAGATTGGCGCATGCCGCGGTGTAGATGGCTTTGGTGCTGCCGTGAGCCATGTCCTGTCCTTCTGTGGGTCGTAGACACCCGCTGCAACCGGCAGCGTGGCCGCCTGTTACAGTACCAGGAGGACAATCAGATGAAAGCGTTCATTCTCAGCATTCTGGCCGCCGCTGGACTAGCCGTGGCGGCGGGCATCGTTCTGGAGAGCACATTCCGCCGCAACGCGGATCAGGTTTTCGCCTCCCCCGACGCGCGTGTCGGCGAAAGCGGAGCGATTGAGGCGCGCCGCTTCGATGGCAGGCGTTAGAGCAGATCCCATTCGGTGCGGTAGTCAGTTTGGGCCAGCGCTGGGAGCGTGGCGCTCCCGGCATGCGCTCAACGTCAGCAGGGAACCATTCTGCTTAGCTGGAGTTGATAAACCCGTTGTGCTGCGCCGCACAATACAATGCGGGAGAGATTTGTGACGATAATTCAACGGCTTCAACCCTCCGATAGTCTCCGAAAATCCGGCCCTGGCGCCATAGCCGGCATCGCCGCCGCGTTGGCGGCGACAGCGGTGATCAATGGCTATCAAGCCCACCGGGCCGAACGGCGAAACCCTCCCAAAGGGCGGTTCCTGGACGTCGACGGCGTCCGGCTCCATTACATGGACAAGGGCGAGGGACCGCCGGTCGTTCTCATCCATGGCAACATCGTCACATCCGAGGATTTCATCTGCAGCGGCATCCTCGACCAACTGGCTGAAAGCGGCTACCGGGCCATCGCCTTCGATCGTCCCGGCATGGGCTACAGCGACCGTCCGCGCGGCACGCTGTGGACGCCCGCCGCTCAGGCCGCGCTTTTCCGGCGCGCCTTTGACCGTTTAGGCCTCGAACGGCCCATCGTGCTTGGGCATTCCTGGGGCGCCATGGTCGCCGTCGCGCTCGGGCTTGATCATCCCCAAGCCGTCGGCGGCCTTATCCTGCTGGCGGGTTATTACTACCCGACGGCGCGTGTGGACGCCGGCCTGGCGCTGCCGCCAGCGATCCCGATTCTGGGCGACGTGCTGCGCTACACCGTGTCGCCGCTGCTCGGGGCCGCGCTGATGCCGGCCTTCATCAAGGGCATGTTCGCGCCCTGCGCCGTGCCGGATCGTTTCCAGGAAAGCTTCGCGCCGGCCATGAGCGTGCGCCCCTCGCAGATCCGCGCCATGGCCGAGGACGGAAGCATGATGCCCTCCGCCGCCGCTTCGGTGCAGCGCCGCTACCGGGAGCTGGCGTTACCCGTGGTCATCATGGCCGGGGCGGAGGACAAAGTGGTCGATGCCGACCGCCAATCCACGCGCCTGCACAAGGAGATCCCCTACAGCACGTTGCGCATCGTGCCGAACGTCGGGCACATGCTCCACCATGCGGTTCCAGACAGCATCCTTGCGGCCATCGAAACGGTGGCGCAAGCCGTCGGCGGCGCGGAAAGCTCGAAGAGCGCCCAGGTGGTTACCGCCGCATAGCCGTGAACGGAGAAGGCCATGGGCGGACGTCTGGCCTTCTCTGTCCGGCTCAGACCTCTGCGAAACCGCTCTAAAATCCGGCCGCCGTCTGTAGGCGCCTGGAGCAGCACTGCCCATCTGTCAGGCTTCAGCAGGGGACGTTTGGCCATGGCGTTTCTCGAAGTGACGATGGGCTTCCTTGGGGCTCCGTGGGCACTTCTGCAATCATATCTGCTGAGGAAGCGGATGGTGCAGAAGAAGGTCGCGTTGTCAGACTCCCTCCACACTGATCAAATTCCGGCGCAATGCTCTATCCCGAACCTTCAATGCGTCAGCATATTCGGGAGAGGCATACCATTGCTCGACAGCGGCGTTGTCAGGGAATTCAACCAGAATAATCGCTTGGGGCGCCCATTTACCTTCCAATGATCGTATAGGGCCACCACGTGCAAGAAAGCGACCGCCATATTTCTCGATGGTCGGTGGCGCGAGTTGTACATACGTGTTCCACGCGTCCTCATCCTGAGGGATTACGTCAGAAATGATGTAAACGGCCATGATTGCTTATTCTTTCTCTAGTTTTATGAGGTCCAGGATTTTTTCGTCGATGACGTTGAGGCATGAATTTAGTTCTGCAATTCGTGATCGAACCCGTTCGCCCTGTGCTAGGAGAAGTCTTCTGCGCTCGCCCTCTGTACCATCACCCTGTCGCCATAGCGTTGCATAGCGAATGATGTCCTTGATCGGCATTCCCGATGCCTTTAGGCGCTCCACGAATTCAATCCATTTCAGGATGGAAGCATCATAATCGCGACGTCCCGAGAGGCTGCGATCAGCCTTGGGCAATAGGCAAATCTTCTCGTAGTATCGGAGTGTGTAAATCGACAACCCCGACCGTTGGGCAAGTTCGCCAATCCTCATGCTTCCTCGTCATCAACGTGAACCGATAAGCAAGCTACTTGCTGGAGTGAGCTCTAGGTCAAGCCCCTTTCTGTCCGAACGCCACATCGGATTCGAGTGCCGACATAGCCGGGGCAGCTCGGGAAGCTGTGCATCCGTTCCCCGTCAGGGATCAATGAGCGCCGGGAAACACATGATTGTCGGCAAGGGCGGCTGTGGCGTTCATCAAGGTGCTGAGACCCGGTGTTTTCTGCACGATAAATCATGTTGGATCGCGGCCTGGTTGCAAAAGGGGATGGGCGTAAGGTTCGCAGCACTGGGCGTCCTCCTAGCGTTCGAGCCGAGGTGACCGCTTGTTCGGTCTGTCGTCTCTTTTCTTCCTTGGCTTCACGGCCAAAACGAGAGGTGCTACCGCTCCGAAGAGGAATCCTGGGTTGCTCGGTGGGTTGATCCAAGAAAGGCGGCGGCGCCATTCAGGGCTGTGATGCTCGCGGGAATGGGCAAGGACGAAGTCCCACCAAGATTCCGTCCGCACCCGGACGCTCAGACTTTCTTCGTCCTGCCGGCCCCCGGCCCGGCCCCCAGGTCGGCGCCGGTAACCGGATCGAGATCGGTGCGTGATTTGGTGCGGATCGCCGCCTGCTCGAGGGCTTTCATCTCTTTAGCCGCCAGCCGGACCGTCGGGTTGCCGTCGCCGCCGTTGACCGGCCCCTGATCGAGGCGCATATCGACGAATTCCCACTGCTCGCCCTGGTTCCACGGCCCGCGCGCGTCGCCCGAACCCTGGCTCAAATTGTAGTACTTGTCCGTGTACGCCGGCTCGCCCGGCAGCTTGCCCGGCGGGAAGTTGTTCTCGATGGAGTACAGCGCCTTCTCGAACATCTTCTGGTGCGCCACCTCGCGTGTCATCAAAAAGCCCAGAGCCTCCTTGATGCCGGGATCGTCGGTCACGTTGATGAGGCGCTCGTAGATGATCTTGGCGCGGGCTTCGGCGGCGATGTTGGACCGCAGGTCGGCGGTCGGCTCGCCGATCGTATCGATGTAGCCCGCACTCCAGAGCTGGCCCGCCGAATTGACCAGCGCCGGTCCGCCGCCGTGGAGGATCGACAGCGTGTGGCTACCATTGCCTTGGGTAAGAGTGGCGTAGAGGTCGGCGGTCTCTTCGGCTCCCTCCGCCAGCCTGCCTTTCACGCCCTTGGTCAGCATCGCGACGATGGAGCCGATCACTTCCAGGTGACTCAGTTCCTCGGTGGCGATGTCGATGAGCATGTCCTTGCGGCCCGGATCCTCCTCGGCGATTCCCTGGGTGAAATAGCGCATCGCGGCGGCCAACTCCCCCTGTGGCCCGCCGAACTGCTCCAGCATCAGGCTGGCGAGCTTCGGGTTGGGCTCGGAAACGTGCACCGTGTACATCAGGTTCTTGTTATGCATGAACATGCGTGGAGATCCTTGCGCCGTGCTGTGTCGGGGCTGAAGGCAAGCCCACCCGCCGGTACGAAGCGCTCCCAGCCGGGGCAAGCCTGCAAGCCCCGACAACACCGTTCAATTTAGAA
>JAVBJZ010000030.1:0-58517 GCA_031546725.1 Azospirillum sp. | reverse complement strand
TCACGACATGCAGGAAGTCGTCGTACGGATCTACGAGGCTTGCAACTTCCAGGATCTGACCGGCCAGCGCATCACCAAGGTTGTTCGGGCCCTCACTTTCATTGAACAGCGCATCGAATCCATGCTGAATCTGTGGAACCGCCGCGAACTCGAAGCGATGCCACTGCCTCCCAGCGTCACCAAGATGGACGCGGGGCTGGAACTGCACGGGCCGGCTGATGAGGCTGTTGTCGGCAACATCTCGCAAGACGACATCGATGCTTTGTTTGCCTGAGTTTTCTTGACTGCATGATTTTTTACTGCGGATCCCCGTTCAAATTGAACGGGGATCCGCTGTTGGCCCTCCCGTTCATCCCGCGATCAGCGCAAGCCACTCGTTCTCGGTCAGCACCGTGACGCCCAGGGTGCGCGCCTTGCTGGCCTTGCTGCCGGCTTCGGCCCCGGCCACGACATAGTCGGTTTTCTTCGACACTGAATGGGTGACTTTGGCTCCCAATGATAAGGCGCGTTCCTGCGCCTCGTCACGGGTCATGGTCTCCAGCGTGCCGGTGAACACCACACTCTTGCCGGCGACCGGCGTGTTCGCCGCTTTGGGTGGATCCGCGTCGAGCACGCGCAGCCCGACCGCCTTGAGATCCCGGATGATGGCGCGGTTGCGTTCTTCCAGGAAGAAGCCGGCGATCTCTTCCGCCGCCACTTCGCCGACGTCGCTTACCCCGACCAGCGCGTTCCAGCTTTCACCCGGCATCGCCTGCACGGCGTCGACCATGGCTTTCTTCCAGCGTTCCAGGCTTTGGTAATGCGTGGCCAGCGTCTTGGCGGCGTTGCTTTTCACCTCTTTGACGCCAAGCGTGGCAATGACCGTTTCCAGCCGCAGCATCGGCTGGGTGGCGTAGAAATCCACTTTGCCAAGGTTTTCCGGCGCAGCGAACCACGCCAACAGCGCTTGCAGGGTGGCGGGACCGATCCCCTTGAGCGCCGCCAGCTCACGCCAAGCAGGACCGGGCATGGCCGTTATAGCCGCGTCCACGCCATCCACCCAGGCGTCCAGCGATCGGTAATGGTGAGCCAGGGCCTTGGACGTCGCTTCACCCACGTGACGGATGCCCAGGGCGAAGATCAGGCGGCGCAGTTCGATGCCGTCGCGGCGGTCATTGATCGCCTTGAACAGATTCTCAACCGACTTTTCTTTCCAGCCAGGGCGACCGAGGATGCTGATGGCGCCGCTCTGCGCGCGCTGTTGCAGGGTGAAGATATCGACCGGCGAGCGGACCAGGGCGTCGTCCCAGAACTCTTCGATGATCTTCTCGCCCAAGCCTTCGATATCGAAGGCGTTGCGGCTGACGAAATGGCGCAGGCGTTCTTTGGCCTGGGCCGGACAGATCAGGCCGCCGGTGCAGCGACGGGCCACTTCACCCTCTTCGCGCACGGCGAGGCTGCCGCACTCTGGGCAATGGTCGGGGAAGACGTGGCTTACCGTCCCCGGAGGGCGCTGGGAGAGGATCACACTGACGATTTGCGGGATCACATCGCCGGCCCGTTGCACGATGACAAGATCGCCGATGCGGATATCCTTGCGGGCGATCTCATCTTCGTTGTGCAGGGTGGCGCGGCTGACCACCACGCCGCCCACAGTGATCTCCTCAAGCGCGGCGACGGGGGTGAGAACGCCGGTGCGGCCAACCTGGATGGTGATGCTCTTGAGGCGGGTCTGGGCCTGTTCGGCGGGGAATTTATGGGCGATGGCCCAGCGCGGGGCGCGGGAGACGAAGCCCAGCCGCTCCTGCAAATCCAGCCGGTCCACCTTGTAAACCACTCCATCGATATCGAAGGGCAGGGAGGAGCGCCGTTGGCCGATTTGTTCGTAATAGCGCAGCAGCGCGTCGACATCGTCCACATGCGCGGCCGGCTGGTTGAGCGCGAAACCCCATGCCTCCAGCCGTTGGCGGATACCCCATTGGGTGTCGGCGATAGGCTCCGAGACATCGCCCAGCGCGTAGCCAAAGAAGCACAGCGGGCGTGATGCGGTGATCTTCTGGTCAAGCTGGCGCAAACTGCCGGCGGCGGCGTTGCGCGGGTTGGCGAACAGCGGCTCATCGCGCTCGGCGCGGGCGCGGTTCATGCCTAAGAACGCAGCGCGGTTCATGTAGACTTCGCCGCGCACTTCCAGCACGGCGGGGTAGGGGGCGGGCAGGGTCTTTGGCACGTCCTGGATGGTCATGACGTTGGCGGTGACATCCTCCCCCTCGGCTCCGTCGCCGCGCGTGGCGGCCAGCACCAGCCGCCCGTTCTCATAACGCAAGGAGCAGGACAGCCCATCGATCTTCGGCTCAGCAACGAAAGCGACGGGCGTCTCATCGCTCCACGCCAGGAAGCGGCGGACGCGCGCGGCAAAATCCACCGCGTCTTCCGGGGCGAAGGCGTTGCCCAGCGACAACATGGGGACGGTGTGCCGGATTTTCTTGAATCCCGCCGCCGGCGTCGCGCCGACGCGCAGCATGGGTGAATCGGCGCGTTGCAAGCCGGGAAAGCGGGCTTCAAGGGCAGCGTTGCGGCGCACCAGCGCGTCGTAGTCCGCGTCCGAGATTTCTGGCTGGTCTTGCTGGTGATAGAGCCTGTCGTGGCGCGCGATCTCTGCCGCCAGGGCGGCCAGTTCGGCCTGCGCCTGCTCTGTGGTCAGCGCCTCCACGGGAATCGTGCGCGGGTTGAGGGGCATGGCGAAGAGGTCGGTCATGGGTGAACTCGACTGGGCTGAACGCGGTTGGCGGTGGGATGTGAAAACGGCGCCGGATTCATGGCCCAGCCCAGACGATGCTGGTGAAGGCGGTGGTCAGCGCCCACAGCCCAAAGCATGCCAACCCCACCCCGGTGCAATGGTTGAACATCACCAAACCCCGCTCGGTGATGTGATGGCGCACGGCGGCCACGCCGGACGACAGGGCCAGCCACCAGCTTGACGCGCCCAGGAACACGCCCAGCACCATGGTGGCGGCGTTGAACGTACCCAGATTGGCCCCCAGCCCAAAACCGGCGAACACGGCGATAAAGGCCAGAATCGTCGCCGGGTTGGTCAAGGTCAGCGACAACCCCGTCATGAAGCCGGCGATGACCGTGCGGCTGTCGGGGGCGCGGGCGACCTCTTGTTCCTCGGCTGCGGGCTTTTGGCGGAAGGTGCGGATGGCGACGATCAGCATGAAGACGCCGCCAACGATGCGGAATCCGGTCTGGTGGCCTTGCAGGAAATCAAGCGCCGCGGACACGCCGAAGGCGGCGATGGCCCCATAGATCGTGTCGGCGACCGCCGCCCCCATGCCGGTGGAGAAGCCCATGAAAATACCGTGCTCGATGGTGCGGCGGATGCACAGCAGACCGATGGGACCAACCGGCGCTGCAATGGCGATGCCCACCACATATCCTTGAAGCAGCACCATCAGCAGTTCGTGGACCACGAAGCGTCCTCCAAGAGCCAGGCGGGCCTGGCTCGTCAAATCATAAGCTGGATAAATTAAAGATCGGCAGGGTTCGATCTGCGTGATATCCGTCTGCCGTGGGCAAGTCAACCAAACGGCCCGGCGCAGAGCCGGCGACTGCCCGGACGGTTAGCTTGAACCTTATCATCGCCTGTGACAATTTCCCTAGGGTTGGACTGCCAATTAAGAGGCTCGCATGCGGACAAAGCGCGAACGCCGGGTGGATCTGACCATCCAGACGACCGGTTTGGTGGCCAGTGTGGTCGCCGGGATCATCTTGATGGGATGGACCTTCGAGTCCAAAAACCCTCTAACCTTCATGGCGGCGGCGGTGTACGGGGTCTCGCTGGTGGCGATGTTCGCCTGCTCCACGCTGTACGCAGCCTCGCAGGAGCCGCGGCGCAAGGCGATTTTGCGGGTGTTCGACCATTCCGCCATTTTCCTGCTGATCGCCGGCACCTACACGCCGTTCTGCGCCCTGGTGGTTGGTGGGTGGCGTGGGTTCGGGCTGCTGGCCGTCATCTGGGTGGTGGCGGTGCTGGGCATCCTGCTCAAGGTGCTGTTCCGCCAACGACCGGAAAGCGTCACGGTGCTGTTGTATCTGGCGCTTGGCTGGATAGGGCTGCTTCAGTCCGACGTGGTGATCGAGCGCTTATCGTCCAGCGCACTGATTCTGCTGGCTGCCGGTGGGATCCTCTACACCGCCGGCGTGCCGGTGCACAAACGCGATTCCCTGCCGTATGCCCAAGCGATCTGGCATGGCTTCGTGCTGGTCGCCGCCACCTGCCATTATGCCGCCATCGTGCTGGTGGTGATGAACGCTTGAGTTACGATGAGGTCCGGCCATGAAACTGCGTGCTGAACTGCAACGTGCCGTGGCCGCCGCGCGTCTGGTCGAAACGGAAGCCAAAGCGGAGGCCGGGTTGGCGCGCCGCGCCGTGGCGCTTCTCGATTTGACCAGTTTGGGGGATGACGATACGGGCGACAGCGTGGCGGCGCTGTGCGCACGCGCTGTGACGCCGGTTGGTCCGGTGGCCGCCGTGTGCGTCTGGCCGCGCTTCGTCACGACGGCGCGCACGGCGTTGCAAGGGACCAGCGTCAAGGTCGCGGCGGTCATCAATTTCCCCTCCGGTGAGGATGATGCGCTCCGTGTGGCGGAGGACACCCGCGCCGCGATCGAGGCCGGCGCGGATGAGATCGATGTGGTGCTGCCGTACCGCGCCTTTATCGAGGGGGCTCGCGCCCTGCCGCTCAAGGTGCTGCACGCGTGCCGTGAGGCGTGTGGCGAGGCCGTCATCATGAAGGTGATCCTGGAATCGGGAGTCTTTCCCGATCCCGATCTGTTGGCCTGGGCAGGGCGGGACGCCATCGCCGCAGGCGCCGATTTCCTGAAGACTTCCACCGGCAAGATCACTCCGGGGACAACGCTGGAGGCGGCGGCTCTGCTGCTGCACACCATCGGGCAGACCGGCCGATCGGTGGGATTCAAGGCGTCGGGCGGTATCCGCGGCGCCGCCACGGCTGCGGCCTATCTGCACCTTGCCGACACGCTGATGGGGCCGGGTTGGGCAAGCCCACGGTGTTTTCGGTTTGGCGCGTCGGGACTGCTTGACGCGCTGCTGGAGGGAGAGAACGCGCCGCCGTCCGCAGCGGCAAAAGGGGAATAAGGGCCGTGCTTCCCCAGGAAATCATTCGTAAAAAGCGCGACGGCCACCGGCTGGACCGTGCGGAGGTCGATGCCTTCGTGCGCGGAATCGCCAATGGCTCGGTGACCGAGGGGCAGGCCGCCGCCTTCGCCATGGCCGTCTTTTTTCGTGGCATGGACCTGCCCGAGCGTGTCGATTTGACCCGCGCCATGGCGCATTCCGGTCGGGTGCTGGACTGGGCCCCGTTGAACCTGCCCGGCCCGGTGCTGGACAAGCATTCGACCGGCGGTGTGGGCGACAAGGTCAGTTTGATTCTCGCGCCGGTGGTGGCGGCCTGCGGTGGCTTCGTGCCCATGGTGGTGGGGCGTGGCCTGGGGCACACCGGCGGCACGCTGGACAAATGCGAGAGCATCCCTGGCTATACCGCCAAACCGGACGTGGCGACGCTCGCCCGCGTGGTGAAGGAAGTGGGCTGCGCCATCGTCGGCGCGACGGATGATGTGGCCCCGGCTGACCGGCGGCTGTACGCCGTGCGCGACGTGACGGCGACGGTGGAATCCATCGACCTGATTACCGCCTCTATCGTGTCGAAGAAACTGGCCGCCGGGCTCGATGGTCTGGTCATGGATGTGAAATTCGGCTCCGGCGCCTTCATGACCGACGTCAAGGACGCCAAGGCCCTGGCCGAGAGCATCGTCACCGTGGCGCGCAGCGCCGGGCTGGCGACCACGGCGCTGTTGACGGACATGAATCAGGTGTTGGGCCGCAGCGCCGGCAATGCCCTGGAGGTCGGCGAGTCCATCGCGTTCCTGCGCGGAGAGCCAACCGATCCCCGGCTCTATGAGATTACGGCGGGCCTCACCGCCGCGCTGCTGGTGTTGGGCGGCCTTGCCCCGGATGCGACGGCTGGTCGCCGCTCCTTCGATGCGGCGATTCGCAGCGGCGCGGCGGCCGAGCGTTTTGCCCGGATGGTGGCGGCGCTTGGCGGTCCGGTGGATTTGTTGGATGCACCGGAAAAATATCTGGCCATCGCCCCGCTGCGCCGCGCCGTGCACGCGGAACGCGCCGGCGTGGTGACGACCATCGACACCCGCGCCGTGGGCGTCGCCATCGTGGCGCTTGGTGGCGGACGCAGCACGGTGGCCGATCGCGTGGATTTTGCTGTAGGCCTGGACGCCGTCGCCGGCCTGGGTGAAAGGGTGGACGCGCAGCGTCCCCTGGCCATCGTCCACGCCTGCGATGAGGCCGCCGCCGACCGCGCCGCCATGGCGCTTCGTGCGGCTTTTACGGTTGGTGAGGCTGCCTCTGTTCCCAATGAAATTTTTGATTGTTCTAGAGGGCGTTCACATTCATTGAGTCCAGATAAAAGCGCTGACGAGGCAGAGAAAGGATAAAAATGCCCTTGGTGTCTGGTCGTAGTGGGTGGCGATGCGCCTGAAATGCTTGATCTTGGGGAAGAAGCGATCGACGCGATTACGCTCGCGATATAAGCTATGGAATAAAGCAAAGATAATATCTGCTCTTTATGAATGAGCGATAGGAACATTTTTATTTGGAGAAATCTATTTTAATAATATACTTTTGACGATTGATTATGAATTTTTTGGGAGTTTTCTTGTTTTTTAATATTGTCGGAATTCTTCGAGTTCATTAATAACTACAAAGCGTTAAAATTTGTTCCTATAGCCTACTGCGTTTTATTTATTTTTCTGTATATTTACTTGTGTCTATTATTTTGTCAGTGAATTTATTTATAAATTTATGCAAATCATTGGTCAATGAAAGGTAATGGTCGTATCGTAGATATGATCGAGCGCGGTAAATGGGTTTTGTTTCTCATTTTTACCCTTATTTTATTTTATGAAGATAAATTTTTCAATTTTATTGTCGGTCTTTTCCTTGCTAATCTTACTCTGTCTGGTTGGAAAATGACCGTCATCATATCGTATATACAATGATCGTATATACAATGGAACATTATACATGGATTTGGCTGTCGCCACTCCTGGCTATCATTATAGTGTTCTTCGGGTATGCCCAACCTGTCAGTCTTGCCCATTCTGTTGGATTCTACAAGCACTTCCCGCCATCTCGTCTTTATAATGCTGTTTCAGGAGTGCTTATTTTGAGTCTAGCACTCATCTACCCGCCATTGGTGCGCCTCCTGAGAGGTAGAATAGGAACGTTCCTGGGTCGTATGTCCTTCCCCCTATACTTAACCCATCTTGCGGTTCTCTGCTCCTTTTTATCTTGGCTATATCTGTCACTTGTCGGACGTGCAGGCCATCAATCCAAAGTGGCGATCATGTTTCCACTTACGATTGTCGCAAGTCTCATCGCATTGTGGCCCGTCATGATATTGGATCAATATTGAGTTGTGCTCTTACGCAAACTCAAATTCTTCCGACCCAGTACCGTGCAATTCCCCTCCCCAACAGTCTGATCCTCTGGATGGTCCTGTTTGCCATGGACTGCTGCCGGCTAAGAATTTCAGCACCCTCCATCGAAACCGGTGGTCGAGCCGCGCGGTCGCTCGGTGCTTGCTCGAATTGCTGGTTACCATCTTTGTGCCAGATAGCTCGGTGGTGATCGGCATCGACGAGACCATATGAGCGCCGCTCAGGGGCCAGGATCACGGCGTGCGGCATGAATGGACAAAATCGGAACTAACACCCTCCGCTCAGTCCTCCTCATCCGCCGCTGTCTGGTTGACGACGCGGTAGAGCTGAAACTGTCGTCCTTCATGCACCAAGGTGAGGTGCTCGGGATCGGGGTTCGGGTCGCTGTCGGTATAGAGCACGTACACATAGTCATAGCGCGCGGGCCAGGCGTCCCAGAACTGCGGCTGACCAGGGACCGACCCGTCCACTGTGGCGAGCAATTGGCTGACCGTCGGTGGGTCGCCGTCGTCGGCGTCCACCCGGTTGCGGAAGGCGGGGCGGATGTTCAGGATCTGCTTGCCCTGCACGCTGAACGCGGTGGAGACCAGCGCCGCTCGCTCGATCATGGCGATGCAGGGGGCGTGGCTGAGCGCCTGATTCGCCGCATCGCTGCCGTGCGGTTGGTCGGCGTGGGCGACCAGCACGCTGCTGCCGGGCTCGATCAGATGCACGGATTCGCTGATGTCGTGGTTGACGCGCTGGATCCCACGCCAATGCGCCGAGACGTCGACATAGCGCACCAGCGATATGCCGATCACGAAGGCGTAGAAGGCGTAGCGCGCCGAGCGGTCCGGGGCTTTGAAACGCACGAAACCCAGCACCATGAAGAAAATAGCGACCGGCAGGCGCTGGTCCGCCTCCCAAGAGCCAAACAGCATGCGCGGCATGGCCATGAACACCGCCGTACCGACCAGCAGCAGCGACAGCCCTGCGGGGTGCAGCGTCAGCGCGCCGCGCCGGGCGGCCCACATGATGTAGGCCACGACCAGGCCGCCGAGCGTCAGGTCGAACGAGTCCGAGTAGGTTTGGATGATGTAAAAGATGCCGCCGATCTTGCCCGACGACTCCCAGATGTTCTCGGTTGACAGGCCCAGGGTCGGGCTCATCAGCATCAGGGGCAGCACCGGCAGGAATGGCGCGCCGAAGACCAGCAGATCGGTCACGGACAGGCGCCGTTTCACCACCACCCCCCACAGCTCCATCGCCAGCAACGCCATGCCATAGAGGCCAAGCGCGAACAGGTGGCAGGTGAAGGTGATCAGCACGAACGCCAAGGACACGCCGGCGCGCAGCAGAGGCCGGCGGTTGCGCAAGTGAATCCACGCAGCCATGCCCCACAACGCGACGCCCAGCCCGAACAAATAGTTCATCAGGCCCAGCAGAAAGACGGCGTTGTACATGAACGGGAAGGCCAGCAGCGGCCAGGGCGACAGAACGCCGAACAGCGCGCGGTGCACCGCCATCGGCCCGGTCGCCAGCAAGACGATGATGACGAAGATGAAAACCTGGCCGGAGAGGTAAATATTCATCCAGCGATTCAGCAGCGGCACGACCAGATCCATCACCAGATTCGGGATGATCGCCCAGTCGATCTCATAAAGCCGCGCCAGGATCGGATCGCTGCCGATGGACGCCAGCACATGCATGCGGCCCAAATGGTTCACATAATCCGCCAGGGGCGGGATGGTGTCGGCGAAGATCGGCGCCGCCGCCGCGAACAGCAGGAGGAGGAAGACCGGGGTAAGCAGGCGCGAGCGCGCGATGTCGCCCGCGACGGCGGACGTGCGGAGAGTCTCGGATCGGAACATGGGGGTCCTGGTGGGCGCGGCCGGGTGGGTTGCGTGATTGCACACACTATACTGGGGCGTTTTACCGATGGTGAGGTCAAAATGGGGGAAACAATCGGCTTAACCCGTGTCCTCATCTACGCAGGCGCAACAGTGTTGCAAAAACAACGCGATCCAGAAGCGAAGCGCCGCCCCCTCTAACTCTGCATCTCTGTTGCCAAAAGGGGCAGGGGGGTCTATGAAGACGGCATCGTCAAAACCACACGCGGGCTGGCGGACCTTCGGCGCGAGCCAATGGCCCCCTCCGGTGTTCACACCTTCGTGAACAACGCCCGTGGCGGAACAACCGGAAAAGGTAGATTTCCATGACAATGCCCACATTCACCATGCGCCAGCTGCTTGAGGCCGGCGTTCACTTCGGTCACCACACCCGCCGCTGGAACCCCAAGATGGGGCCGTACCTCTTTGGCGTTCGCAACGGCGTGCACATCATCGACCTGGAGCAGACGGTGCCGATGCTGCACCGCGCCATGCAGGCGGTGCGTGACGTCGTCGCCGGCGGTGGCCGGGTTCTCTTCGTCGGCACCAAGCGCCAGGCGCAGGAAAAGATTGCCGAGGCGTCCAAGCGTTGCGGCCAGTATTACGTCAACCACCGCTGGCTTGGCGGCATGCTGACCAACTGGAAGACCATCTCCCAGTCGATCAAGCGCCTGCGCGAAATGGAAGAGCGTCTGTCTGGTGAGACCTCGGGTCTGACCAAGAAAGAAATCCTGATGCTCACCCGCGAGCGCGACAAGCTAGAGCGGGCGCTGGGCGGCATCAAGGAGATGGGTGGCCTGCCGGATGTGCTGTTCATCATCGACACCAACAAGGAGTCGATTGCGGTTCAGGAAGCCAACAAGCTGGGCATCCCGGTGGTCGCGGTGATCGACAGCAACTCAAGCCCGGATGGCATCGCCTTCCCGATCCCGGGCAATGATGACGCGCTGCGCGCCATCGACAGCTATTGCGAGCTGATTTCCGGCGCCGTTCTCGACGGTCTGCAGGCCGAGATGGTCGCCGCCGGCATCGATGTCGGCGCGCACGAGGATGCCGGCGAAGCGCTGCCGGAAGAGACCGAGCAGGCTCCGGCTCCGGCTCAGGCCTGAGTTTTGGCTTCAAGGCAGTCGGGCCGTCTGTCAGCTGGTCCGACTGCCTTTTTTATGAGTTCTAGCCAGAACGCGAAAACGTTAAACCGGATTTAGACGCTTTTTTTCCAAGAAAGGGCTCTCCCATGGCCGAGATTTCCGCTGCGCTGGTTAAGGAACTGCGCGAGAAGACCGGCGCCGGCATGATGGACTGCAAGAAGGCGCTGGGCGAGGTGAATGGCGACCTTGAGGGCGCTGTTGACTGGCTGCGCAAGAAGGGTCTCGCCGCCGCCGCCAAGAAGTCGGGCCGCGTGGCCGCTGAAGGCTTGGTCGCCGTCGCCACCGCCGGGACAGCCGGCGCGGTCGTCGAAGTGAACGCCGAGACTGATTTCGTCGCCCGCAACGACAAGTTCCAGTCTTTCGCCGCCAAAACCGCCGAGATCACGCTGGGCGGCAACGGCGATGTCGAGGCGCTGAAGACGGCGGCCTATCCGGGCTCCGCGCACAGCGTGCAGGACGAACTGACCAGCCTGATCGCCACCATCGGCGAGAACATGAACATCCGCCGTTCGGTGCGGTTGAGCGTGTCGGCGGGTGTCGTCACCAGCTACATCCACACCGCCGTGGCGCCGGGTCTCGGCAAGATCGGTGTTCTGGTCGCTCTCGAATCGACGGGTGACGCCGCCAAGCTGGCCGAGTTGGGCAAGCAGATCGCCATGCATGTGGCCGCCGCCCGCCCGGACGCGCTGGACATCGCCGACGTCGATATCTCGGCGCTGGAGCGTGAAAAGAACATTCTGGCCGACCAGGCCCGCGCTTCGGGCAAGCCGGAGTCGATCATCGAGAAGATGGTCGAAGGCCGTCTGCGCAAATACTACGAGGAAGTCTGCCTGCTGGAGCAGACCTATGTGATCGATGGCGAAACCAAGATCCGCGCCGTCGTCGAGTCCACATCCAAGAGCATCGGCGCGCCGATCAAGCTGACCGGCTTCGTCCGGTTCGCCTTGGGCGAAGGCATCGAGAAGGCGCAGTCCGACTTCGCCGCCGAAGTGGCCGCCGTGGCTGGTCAGCAAGGCTGAGGGTAAAGGATCCGGCGCTCACTGGGGCGCCGGATTTATCTCTACTCGATCATCATATCCAGACTGCTACATTCAGACGGCCATATCCGACGGCCACGACCGACCACAACCCTGAGGGGGAAGGTTTCAATGGGTCAGATCTCGGTGCCTGCCGACGCTGTTCGTTACAAGCGTGTTTTGCTCAAAGTGTCCGGCGAAGCCCTGATGGGGCAGCGCGACTACGGGCTGGATCCCGAAATGATGAACCGCATCGCCAGCGAGGTGAAAGCGGTTGTCGGTCTCGGCGTCCAGGTCTGCCTGGTTATCGGTGGCGGCAACATCTTTCGCGGCATCAAGGGCGCCGCGGCCGGGATGGAACGCGCCACGGCTGATTATATGGGTATGCTCGCCACGGTGATGAACGCGCTGGGCATGCAGAGCGCCCTGGAGCGCATGGATGTGCACACCCGTGTTCAGTCCGCCATCCCCATGGCCAGCGTGTGCGAGCCCTACATCCGCCGCCGCGCCATCCGGCACATGGAAAAAGGTCGTGTGGTCATTTTTGCGGCGGGCACGGGCAATCCGTTCTTCACCACCGATACGGCTGCGGCGTTGCGGGCCTCGGAAATGGGCTGCGATGCGCTTTTGAAGGGCACGCAGGTGGACGGCGTCTACAGCGCCGATCCAAAGAAAGATCCCGCCGCCACACGCTATGAGCGGCTGACCTATCTGGACGTGCTGTCGCGCGACCTTCAGGTTATGGACGCCTCGGCTATTTCCTTGGCGCGCGAGAACCGTATCCCCATACTGGTCTTCTCGATCCAGACCCACGGCGCTTTCGCCGAGGTGATGGCCGCTCGGGGCAAGTTCACGATCATTACAGAAGAGAGGGAGTGAGGACCGTGGCTGATCCTGACATTTCCGATATCAACCGGCGCATGGACAGCGCGTTGGAGGCTTTCAAGAAGGAACTGAGCGGACTGCGCACGGGGCGTGCGTCGGCCAGCCTTCTGGAACCCGTCACCGTCGAAGCCTATGGCTCGAAAATGCACCTCAAGGAGGTCGCGACGGTGAGCGTGCCCGAGCCGCGCCTGATCACCGTGCAGGTATGGGATCGCGCCATGCTGAAGGCTGTGGATAAGGCGATTCGGGACGCTGGCCTGGGTCTCAACCCCCAGCCTGAGGGGCAGACGATTCGTGTGCCGATTCCAGACCTTACCCAAGAGCGCCGCCAGGAATTGGCCAAGGTCGCTCACAAATACGCCGAGCAGACCCGTATCGCTGTGCGCAATGTGCGCCGCGACGGTATGGAGATGCTGAAGAAGGCCGAAAAGAACGGGGATTTGACTCAGGATGAACTGAAGACCTGGCAGGACAAGATCCAGAGTGTCACCGACCAGCACATCAAGCTGATCGACGATACTCTTGCCCAGAAGGAAAAGGAAATCACGCAGGTCTAGTGGTATGCGCGACGTCCAGAACCATCCCTCTCCCGAGCTTTCTACGCTTGAGCCGCCCGCCCATGTCGCCATTATTATGGACGGCAATGGCCGATGGGCGAAAGCGCGCAGCTTGCCACGCACCGCCGGCCACAAAAAAGGGGTCGAGGCGGTGCGCCGCACTGTCGAAGCCGCACGGGAGTTGGGCATCGCCTACCTCACCATCTTCAGCTTCTCATCGGAGAACTGGCGGCGGCCGGAGGAGGAGGTCTCTGACCTCATGGGCCTGTTGCGTTTTTACCTGCGCAACGAAATCATCGCGTTGCATAAGGTCGGCATCCGGTTGCGCATCATCGGCGACCGGGAGCGCCTGTCAGCGGATCTTGTCCGCCTGATCGAGAACGCCGAGGCGATGACGGCGGAGAATCGCGCCATGACGCTGGTCGTGGCGCTCAGCTACGGTTCGCGTCAGGAGATCATCGCCGCCGCGCGCCACTTGGCGGAAGAAGTGAAGGCCGGGCGGATCGAGCCGGCTGATATCGACGAGCAGACATTCATAACGCGGCTGTTCACGGCGGATATCCCCGATCCCGATTTGATCATCCGTACTAGTGGCGAACGGCGTTTGAGCAATTTCCTCTTGTGGCAGTCGGCCTATACTGAATTCGTGTTCACCGACACGCTCTGGCCTGACTTTACCAAGCGTGATCTGGAGGCCGCCATTGAAGACTACCACCACCGAGAGCGTCGTTTCGGCGCCACCACAGCCGGCAAGCGCTAAGCCGGAATCGGCAAAAAAGGCCGGCGATCTCAAACTCCGGATTCTTTCGGCCATGGTGATGGCGCCTTTGGTGCTGTTGGCTGTTTGGTATGGCGGGTGGGTGTTTCGCGCGCTCCTTACTGTCTCGGCGCTGGTCGCCATCGGGGAATGGGCCAATCTTGTCGCCGGCGACCGTCTGCCAGAGTCCTTCTGGCATTCCATCCTCGCCATGATCCTGGTGCTGGTCGCCTATGCGTCGGGTGGACCGGCGATGGCCATGCTGCTGGCCGTGGTGCTGGGTGTTTATGTGCGGTTGGTGGCTGGTCCCAAGGCGTCGTGGCTGCTGGGCTTTGGTATTCCTTATGTGACGGCGGGCATGGCCGGTCTGGCATGGCTGCGCGAGTATCCGGGCCTGCCCCTGGTGCTGTTTTGTCTGCTGGCTATTTGGGCGACGGATATCGGCGCCTACGCCGCCGGGCGAAGCATCGGCGGCCCCAAGCTGGCGCCGCGCATCAGTCCAAAGAAGACCTGGGCTGGCCTGATCGGCGGCATGATCGCGGCGGCGGTGTTTGCTTATGGTGTGGCGGTGGTGGCGGAAGCCGCGCGGCCATGGGTGGCGCTGCCGATCGGCGCGTTGCTGGCGGTGATCGGGCAGGCTGGCGACCTGTTCGAATCCTGGGTGAAACGCCGCTACAATGTGAAAGACAGCAGCCGTTTGATCCCCGGTCACGGGGGACTGCTTGACCGTATTGACGGGCTTCTGGTCGCCGCCCCGGTGTTGGCGGTGTTGCACGCGACCCTGGGGGCGCAATGGTGGTGAAGGGGGCGGTGGCAAAGTGGGCGGTGGTGAAATGGGGGCGATGGTGGTGAAGCAGGACGGTGCGCCGAGGCGGGTGACGATTCTCGGCTCGACCGGCTCGGTCGGGACGCAGACGGTCGATCTGATAGCGCGGGCGCCACAGTCTTTTTCGGTGGAAGCTCTGACCGCCAACCGCAACGTCGCCTTGCTGGCCGAACAAGCCCGACGGCTGAACGCGCGCCTGGCGGTGGTCGCCGATCCGGCGTGTTACCGTGATCTGCAAGCGGCGCTGGCGGGGACCGGCATCGAGACGGCGGCTGGACCGGCGGCTGTTGTCGAAGCTGCGGGCCGGAGCGAGGCTGATTGGGTGATGGCCGCTATCATCGGCGCCGCTGGGCTGGAGTCAACCATGGCGGCGGTGCGCCGTGGCGCCGTGGTGGCGTTCGCCAACAAGGAAGTGCTGGTCTGCGCCGGCGCCTTGATGATGGAGGAGGTGAAGGCGCACGGCGCCACGCTGCTTCCGGTCGACAGCGAGCACAACGCCATCTACCAGGTCTTTGATTTTGACCATCCCCAGCGCGTCCACCGGCTGATTCTGACCGCCTCGGGCGGGCCGTTCCGCACCAAGGACCGCGCCTTCATGGCCACGGTGATGCGCGAGCAGGCGGTGGCGCACCCGGTTTGGGACATGGGGGCCAAGATCTCCGTCGACAGCGCCACCATGATGAACAAGGGGCTGGAGGTCATCGAGGCGCACTTCCTTTTCGGTATACCGGAAGAACGCATCGACGTGCTGGTCCACCCGCAGTCGGTGGTGCACTCCAGGGTGGAATATGTCGATGGTTCGGTGCTGGCGCAGCTCGGGCCCCCGGATATGCGCACGCCCATCGCCTACACGCTGGCTTGGCCCAGCCGGATGGAAACGCCCGTGCAGCGGCTCGATCTGGCGAAAATACGCGAACTCAGCTTTGAGGAGGCGGATCTCGAGCGTTTTCCCGCCTTGCGCCTCGCCCGGGCAGCCTTGCAAAACGGTGGGGGCGCTCCTACTATTCTTAATGCGGCCAATGAAGTTGCGGTCGAGGCATTCTTGCAACGCCGCATCGGTTTCCTCGATATCGAACGCATCGTCGAGGCGACGTTGGAAGCGCTGCCGCACAGGCCTCTGCGCAGTCTGGAGGCGGTGCTGGCGACGGACGCCGAGGCGCGCAGGTCAGCCACACAACAACTCGGGCGCGTGTGCGCCTAGGCACATATAGGGCTCAGGCTTGATGAATTTCTTGGGCGGCTTCGGCACTTCAGTCTTTGCCTTCCTCTTGGTCCTGTCGGTTCTCGTGTTCGTTCACGAGTTCGGTCACTATTACATCGCCCGGCGCAACGGCGTGCGGGTGGAGGTGTTCTCCATCGGCTTCGGAGCGGAGCTGTTTGGCTGGAATGACCGCCACGGCACGCGCTGGAAAATCAGCGCCTTGCCGCTTGGCGGCTATGTGAAAATGTTCGGTGACGCCGACCCGGCCAGCGCCCAGGGCGTTGAGCTGTCACAGATGACCGCGGCCGAGAAAGCCGTTTCGTTCCATCACAAGCGTCTGGGCCAGCGCGCGGCGATTGTCGCCGCCGGACCGCTCACCAACTTCCTGTTCGCTTTCGTGGCGCTGACGCTTTTGTTCGCCATCGCCGGACAGCCTTTCATGCCCGCGAAAGTCGGTGAGGTGCAGCCGAACACCCCGGCGGAGCGTGCGGGCCTGCTGGCCGGCGATAGGATTATCGCCATTGATGGCGCCGCCGTTCAGCGTTTTGAAGAGATCGGCCAGATCGTCAGCGTGAATTTAGGTCGTTCGCTGGCGGTGGATGTGCTGCGCGAAGGCCGCCAGCTTACCGTGAACGTGACGCCGGAAGAGAGCACGACCACCGACCGACTCGGCAACACGCACCGTGTCGGTTTGATCGGCGTCCGGTCGGCGGAGCCTGAGCGCAAACGCTATGATCCGCTGACCGCCGCCTGGCAGGCGGGAAGCGAGATTACCGGCATCGTCAGCGGCACATTCGTTGCGATTGGCCAGATGATCAATGGTTCGCGCGGCACGGAGGAGTTGGGCGGACCGCTGCGCATCGCCCAGATGTCGGGCCAGGTCGCGCAGGCGGGCCCTTACGCGCTGGTTTGGTTCATGGCCTTCCTGTCGGTTAGTCTGGGCATGATCAATCTGTTTCCCATCCCGTTGTTGGATGGTGGACATCTCATGTTCTATGGCCTGGAGGCGTTGCGCGGCCGCCCTCTCGGCCCTCGCGCACAAGAATACGGTTTTCGCATTGGACTGGCTCTGGTATTAACGCTCATGGTCTTCGCCACGTGGAACGACCTCGTTCAACTCCGCGTGGTCGACTTCCTCAGAGGGTTGATTTCCTAAAGCGAAGAGCCAGGGGGCGTATTTTGCGGGTGTCGTCTAAGGTTTTGGCACTCAGCCTGATGGCTGGTTGCGTCATGCTAACGGGATCTTTCGCCTTGGCCCAGAATGGGGCGCCAGGGAACGAGACGCCAAGTGGCGCAGGTGCGCCGGTATCCTCCGGTGGAGTGATCCGGGACATTCGGATCGAGGGAACGGAGCGTATCGAGCCGAGTACGGTGCGTTCCTATCTCACGGTGCAGCCCGGCGAAGCGTTCTCGGCGAGCAAGATCGATGAATCGCTGAAGGCCTTGTTCGCCACCAGCCTGTTCGCTGACGTGCAATTGAAGCGTCAAGGCGATACGCTGGTCGTGGCAGTGCAGGAAAACCCGATCATCAACCGCATCGCTTTTGAAGGCAATCGCCGGCTCGACACCGAGCAATTGGAAAAAGAAGTCCAGTTGCGGCCCCGGGTCGTGTACACGCGAACCCGCGTTCAGAATGACGTGCAGCGCATTCTTGATATCTACCGCCGCCAGGGGCGCTTTGCTGCGACCGTGGACCCGAAGATCATCAAGCTTGATCAAAACCGTGTCGATCTGGTCTTTGAAATCAATGAAGGGGCGCGCACCGGCGTGCGCGCCATCAACTTTGTCGGCAACGAGCATTTCTCCACAGGCACGTTGCGTGAAAACATCCAGACGAGAGAAACCGCTTGGTGGCGATTCCTCACGTCGGACGACAGCTATGATCCAGACCGTCTGAATTACGACCGCGAGCTGCTGCGCCGTTTCTATCTGAAGGAAGGCTACGCCGATTTCCGGGTGGTGTCCTCGGTGGCCGAGCTGACGCCGCAGAAGGAAGATTTCATCATCACCTTCACCGTGGAAGAAGGTGAGCGGTACAAGTTTGGCAAGGTCGACCTCAAGTCGAACCTCAAAACCCTCGACCCCGAGCTGCTGCGCGGCGCCGTCACCACCCAGGAGGGTGACTGGTACAACGCCATGGATGTCGAGGATACGATCAACAAGCTGATCAGCGCCGTCGGCGATCTGCAATACGCTTTTGTCGATATACGACCGCAGATCAACCGCAATCGTGACAGCCAGACGATCGACGTCACGTATGAGATCAACGAAGGTCCGCGGACATTTATCGAACGCCTCGACATCACGGGCAATGTTCGGACGCTGGACAAGGTGATCCGGCGTGAGATCCTGGTGGCTGAAGGCGACCCCTTCAACGCGACGAAGACGAAGCGGTCCGAGCAGCGCATCAAGGACCTCGACTTTTTCGAGCGTGTGCAAATCACCTCCCAGGAAGGAAGCGCACCCGACCGTGCGGTGGTCAACGTCGATGTTCAGGAAAAATCCACCGGAGAGATTTCCATCGGCGCCGGTTATTCGACCAGTGACGGCCCGTTGGCGGACTTCTCGATTCGCGAACGGAATTTGCTTGGCAAGGGCCAGGATTTGCGGTTTGGCGCCACCGTGTCGAGCCGTCGGCAGGAATACGACATCAGCTTCACCGAGCCGTACTTCCTCGACCGTGATCTGTCCGCCGGCTTTGATCTGTTCCGTCTGACGCGCAACTACCAGAATGAGGCGTCGTTCGACGAAAAGAACAACGGCTTCACGCTGCGCCTGGGGTATCCGCTGTCGGACAGGCTGCGCCAGCGGCTGTATTATCAGCTTCAGGATACGGCGATCTCCAATGTGCCGGAGACTGCGTCGATCTACATCCGCGAAGAAGAAGGTCGCCGTCTTACCTCGCTGGTGGGGCAAGAGCTGACATACGACGCCCGCAACAGCCGCCTTGACCCGACCAAAGGCTATTATATACGTCTGCAAACCGATCTCGCCGGCCTGGGTGGCGACAGCCGCTTCCTGCGCACCAAGCTTGGCGCCGGTTTCTACGTCCCGGTGTTCAGCGATGACTGGGTGTTCAGCACCCTGGGTGAAGCGGGCTACATCACCGGCCTTGGGGGCCGGGAGGTGGTGCTGGCGGATCGCTTCTTCCTGGGTGGCGACACGCTGCGCGGCTTCCGCACCGCCGGCGTTGGGCCGCGGGATTTGCGGACCAGCGATGCGTTGGGCGGCAAGCAGTATCTGCGCGGCTCGCTGGAAATGAGCTTCCCGCTTGGCCTACCGGAAGAGGTCGGCATCAAGGGGTACGCCTTCAGTGACGCCGGCGCCCTGAGCAAGAGCGGTATCACCGGCGATCCAAACGTTACGGATGATAAGTCCTTTCGCTTGTCGGCGGGCGCCGGCATCGCCTGGCGCTCCCCCTTTGGACCGATCCGTATTGACATTGCCCTCCCGATCCTCAAGGAAAGCTATGATCGGAAAGAGATTTTCCGGTTTAGCTTTGGAACCAGGTTCTAATGATGCAACGATCTCATATCCGGGTGTTCACCGCCGCTGCGTTGACCGCCGTCGCCCTTCTTCCGCTTTCCGCCAACGCCCAGCAACAGGACCAGAAGCCGGCGGCGACGCCACCGGCCCTCGTCATGCCGGCGCAGGTCGTCCAGTCTCCGGCGGCTTCGGCGAAAGGCGAATCGCTTAAGGCGCCGGTGGTGGCCGTGGTCGATGTCCAGCGTGTCATGCAGGAATCCATAGCCTCCAAGGCCATCCAGAAGACCATCGAATCGCAGCGCGACGCGTACCAGAAAGAGATCCAGGCTCTTGAGGACAAGTTGCAGAGCGCTGAGAACGAGCTGCGCAAGCAGCAAACCGTTCTTGCGGCTGACGCCTTCGCCGCCAAGCGCCGCGACTTCGAGAAACAGGTCGCTGACGTGCAGCGCACCGTTCAGACGCGCAAGCGTAGCTTGGACACCGCGTTCAACGACGCCATGGGCCAGGTGCAGAAGGTCATGCTGGATAATGTCCAGGCGATTGCTGACGAACGCGGCGTCAATATGGTGGTTCCGCGCAATTTGCTGGTTCTGTTCTCCAGCAATCTTGATGTGACGGACGCCGTTCTCGAGCGGCTTAACAAGCAGTTGCCCTCCGTGACGGTGACGGTTCCCAAGCAATAGACAAACAGACTGGGCCTCATTTTCCGATAGGGCTGGTTTGATGAGATGCAGAGATGGGGGCATAACGCCTCCATTATCTGTTGATGGGTATGAATGGCGTGCGGCGACCGATGGTCGAGGTTGAGTGAATGGAGCGGTGATGGATGTGACGGCGGAAAGCGACAAGATGGCCGATCTCGACATCTTGCGGATTATGCAGATGATTCCGCACCGCTACCCGATGCTGATGATTGATCGGGTGGTTGATATTGTGCGGGGTGAAAGTGCCGTTGGTATCAAGAACGTAACGATCAACGAGCCGTTCTTTGCCGGGCATTTCCCCTCACGGCCGGTGATGCCGGGGGTGTTGCTGATTGAAGCGATGGCGCAGACGGCGGGGGTTCTGGTCGTCTCGACGCTGGGCAACGAGGCCGAAGGCAAGCTGGTCTATTTCATGACCATCGACGAGGCGCGATTCCGCAAGCCGGTGACGCCCGGCGATACGGTGCACATCCACGTCACCAAGCAGCGCCATCGCGGTACGGTGTGGAAGTTCAAGGGTGAAGCGAAGGTCAACAACGTGCTGGTTGCCGAAGCGATCTATTCCGCCATGATCCTGGACGAGAAATGAGCAGTGTGATCCACCCCAGCGCCGTTGTCGATCCGGCGGCCAAGATCGGCGACGATGTCTTCATCGGGCCGTTCTGCATCGTCGGAGCGCATGTCGAGCTTGGCGCGGGCGTGCGTTTGCACTCTCATGCCGTGGTCGAGGGACGCACCCGGGTTGGGGAAGGAACAGAAATCTTTCCCTTCGCCTCCATCGGTCATGTCCCCCAGGATCTGAAGTTTCACGGTGAAGAGTCTGAACTGATCATCGGGAAATTCAATAAGATCCGCGAGTCCGTCACCATGAATCCGGGCACGGAGGGCGGCGGCATGCTGACCCGTGTCGGGGATTATGGGCTGTTCATGGTGGGCGCGCATGTGGCGCACGACTGCGTGGTCGGCAATCATGTGATCCTCGCCAACAACGCCACGCTGGCTGGTCACGTGCATGTTGGCGACTACGCCATCCTCGGTGGTCTGTCGGCGGTGCACCAGTTCGTTCGCATCGGCGCGCACGCCATGATCGGTGGCATGTCGGGTGTGGAGAACGACGTCATCCCCTATGGCCTGGTGATGGGTGAGCGGGCGCGACTCGCCGGTCTCAACCTGATCGGGCTGGAGCGGCGCGGCTTCACCAAGGAGCAGATCCGTGCGCTGCGCTCCGCTTACAAGATGATCTTCACCTCTCCTGAGGGAACCTTCGCCTCCCGTCTGGAAGAGGCGATCCGGGATTATGCGGGTGAAGAGCTGATCAATGAGGTCGTGGCGTTCATCCAGGCCAAAACCTCCCGTCCCCTTCTCCAGCCGCGCCAGGAGAATGGCGCCTAAGCTCGGCATACTCGCCGGTGGCGGGGAGCTTCCAGCGCGCCTTGCCGCTGCGGTGCGTGGCGCCGGGCGCGATGTGTTCATCGTCGCCTTCGAGGGGCAAACCGACCCGGCGACGGTCATCGGGTTCGAGCATCTGTGGAGCCGATTCGGCGCTGCCGGCAGCATCATCGACCGCCTGCGCAACGAGGGTGTGGGTGAGTTGGTGTTCGCCGGTCCGGTCCACCGTCCATCCCTGACCGCCCTGATGCCAGACTGGTGGGCCACAAAATTTCTGATGCGCGTTGGCGCCCGCGCGCTTGGCGACGACGGTTTGCTGCGCGCCATAGCCCGCGGGCTGGAGGAAGAGGGATTCCACGTCGCGGGCTTGCACAACTTCTTAGGCGATCTGCTGACCGCCCGAGGTCCCGTCGGGAATCGGCTGCCGGATGAACAGGCGGAGCGTGACATCGCCCGCGGTGTCGAGGTGGCGCTGGCCTTGGGTCACCTTGACGTGGGGCAGGGCTGCGTGGTGCAGCAAGGCATGGTCCTGGCCGTGGAAGCGGTCGAGGGGACGGATTCCATGCTGGAGCGCGCTGGGACGCTGCGCCGGTCGGGTGGTGGTGGCGTGCTGGTGAAGGTCAGCAAACCGCAACAGGACGCGCGTCTCGATCTGCCGACCATCGGGACGGCGACGGTCGAGAAGGCCGCCGCCGCGGGACTGGCGGGCGTCGCCGTGCAAGCTGGCGGCAGCCTGACCGTGGACCGCGCGGCGGTGGGGGCGCTGGCCGACCGGCTGGGCCTGTTCGTTGTCGGTATCGAGGTGACGCGGTGAGTGATCCTCTCTTGTTCCTGATCGCCGGGGAACCATCGGGCGATGTGCTGGGGGCGCGGCTGATGGCGGCGCTGAAGCGGTTGACCGATGGGCGGGTGCGGTTCGCCGGTATCGGTGGCGAGCGCATGGCGGCGGAGGGGCTGGAAACGCTGGTTCCTCAGGCGGAGTTGGCGCTGTTCGGGGTGTTTGAACTGCTCCCGCAACTGCCCAATCTGCTGCGCCGGATGAACCAGACCGTGGCGGAGATCATCCGGCTCAAACCGGATGCGGTGGTCACCATCGACTCGCCCGGCTTCACCGTGCGCGTCGCCAAACGGGTGCGCGCTGCGGCGCCGGACATCCCGCTGATCCATTATGTGGCGCCGACGGTGTGGGTGTGGAAGCCGCAGCGCGCCAAGAAATACGCGGCCATTTACGATCATCTCATGGTGCTGCTGCCCTTTGAGCCGCCCTATTTTACGGCGGAAGGGCTGGATTGCACCTTCGTCGGCCATTCGGTGGTGGAGAGCGGCGCTGGCAAAGGGGATGCTGCGGCGTTTCGCGCCCGGCATGGAATCGGCCCGGAGTCGCGTGTGGTCGCCGTTCTACCGGGCAGCCGCCGCAGTGAGGTTTGCCGGCTGCTGCCGGTTTTCCGTGTGACGCTGGAGCGTTTGCTGTCCACGCATGCGAATCTCGTGGTGGTGATTCCCACGGTGGCGACGGTGCGCGAGCCTGTCCTGTCCGCCGCCGCCGATTGGCCGGTGCGCTGCATCGTGGTGGAAGGCGATAGGGAGAAATACGACGCCTTCGCCGCCTCGGAGGTGGCTATGGCGGCGTCGGGAACGGTGGCGCTGGAACTGGCGCTCGCCAGCCTGCCGGCGGTGATCGCCTATCGTCTTGGCCGGCTTACCGTGGCGCTGTACCGGCGCTTCATCACGGTGAAATACGCCAATTTGGTGAACCTGATGCTTGATCGCATGCTGGTCCCAGAGCTGTTGCAGGAAGACTGCCGGCCAGACATTCTGGCGGCGGCGGTGACCCGCCTGCTCGATGATCCCGCAGCCCGGCGTGAACAGATCGAGGGTGTCGCAAAAGTCGCCGGCTGGCTGGGCTCCACTGCAGACATCCCGCCCTCCGAGCGGGCGGCCCAGGTTGTCCTGGACGTGGTCGCCAAGAAAAATTCCCTGAAATAATGGGCCCAATCCCTATAGGAGAAAATTCCATGAGCCAATACCGCTTGCTGCACACGATGCTGCGCGTGTTCGATCTGGATAAGGCGCTGGACTTCTACACAAGGTTGCTTGGAATGCGGCTGCTGCGCAAGAATGACTATGAGGGTGGCCGCTTCACCTTGGCCTTCGTCGGTTATGGCGATGAGACGGATTCCGCGGTCATCGAGTTGACCCACAACTGGGATCAGAAGGAACCCTACAGCATTGGCGGCGGTTACGGCCACATCGCCATCGGCGTGCCGGACATCCATGCCGCCTGCGACACGCTTCGCGCCGGGGGCGCCAAAATCACCCGGGAGCCCGGCCCGATGAAGCACGGCTCCACCGTCATCGCCTTCGTCGAGGATCCCGATGGCTACAAGATCGAATTGATCGAGCGGAAAGAGAGCGAAGCCAGGTCTTGATGAGCAACGTCACCACCATCGAACGCGGTTCGTCGTTATGGCGGCGGGCCGCCGTGCTGAGCGTGCCGATTATGGTGGGGTATGTGCCAATCGGCATCGCCTTCGGCGTGCTGTGGGTGCAGCAGGGGCTTGACCCCCTGGGGGCGCCGTTGCTTGGGGTGGTGGTGTACGCCGGGGCGTCGCAATTCATGGTCATCGGCATGCTCGCCGCCGGGCAAGGGCCGCTGGAGATCGCGCTGGCGACCTTGGTGCTGAACGCGCGCCACGTCGTCTACGGTCTGGCGTTCGTGGAACGCCTGCCGGTCTGGAACGCGGCGAAAGCCTATTTCGCCTTCGCGTTGACCGATGAGACCTATGCGCTGCTGGCGGCCTCGGAGTCGCGGGACGAGGGGCTGTTGTGGCGCGTCGCCCTGTTGAATCAGTCCTATTGGGTCATCGGCTGCGCCATCGGCGCGGTGGCCGGTGGGTATGTGTCGGGCGGCACGCAGGGACTCGACTTCGCCTTGACCGCGCTGTTCATCGTCCTGCTGATCGAACAGAGTCGCACGCACGCCAAGGCGTTGGCGGCGGTGGTCGCCGGGGTGGTGGCGGTGGCGGGGGTCGCGCTGTTCGGCATGGCGGGGACGCTGTTGCCGGTGCTGGCCATGGCCCTTGCGGCGGTGACGCTGGTGGATCGCCGGAGGGTTGCTGGATGAGCCAGGAGATTATGCTCGCGGCCATTTTAATGGCTGCAGTCACCGCCGCCGTGCGTTTCCTGCCGTTCCTGATTGGTGGCCGCCTGGGCAGCCCGGTGCTGCGCCGGCTGTTTACCGATCTCTTCCCACCGGCGGTGCTGGCGGTGTTGATCGTTTATCTCGGGGCGGGCGGCGATGCCCCGGCTGCGGTGCAGCTTGCGCATGCCGCCGGGGCGGCGGCGACGATGGTGATTCACCTGATTTTTCGGAATCTCCTGGCCTCCGTCGGGACGGGAACGCTGGTGTGTATGCTGATCCAGAACGCTTGGATGGCGTGAACGCTGGGATTTGGGGGAAGGGTTATCATGCGCAACGACGATGTCCTGAGGGCGCTTGCCGCCGTCATGCCAGTGCACAAGACCAGCTATTCGCTGGCCGGCAAGAAGACCGGCAAACTTGATGTCGACCCGGTGAAGGGCTTCGCCGCTGTCGGGGGCGGCAATCTGGCTCCCCCCGCACCGGACGAACAAATCGCCGGTATGATCGCGGAGATCGACCGCACCAACCGTCTGTTCATCGAGGCGGCGTTGCCGATTGCGGTGTTCCTGGACACCCATCAGCCGGGCAAGCCGGAATTCCCATACCCCACCCATTGCGAGCTGGGCTCTGGTGAGGAGACTCTGGTCGATGAACTCGCCTGGCTGGACGGGGCTCCAGGGGTGACGCTGCTGCGCAAGGACTGCATCAACGGCGTGATCGGCCTGACCGATGCGACGACGGGGGCCAACCGCCTGTTCCAATGGATCACCGACAACGCGGTCGAGGTGTTGGTGGTGGATGGTATCTGCACCGATGTCTGCGTGCTTCAGGCCGTGCAGACCCTCCTGTCCGCGCGCAACCATGGCATGACCGGCCCCTTGCGGGAGATTGTCGTGTATGAGCCGGGGTGTTCGACCTACGACCTGCCGCTTGAGGTCACCCGCAGCCTCGGGCTGCCGGACAGCGCCGCGCACCCGCAGAAGATCGCCCACCACATTGGCCTGAACCTGATGGCGTCGAGTGGCGCGGTGATCGCCGATTCGCTTAGTTTTTAAAAGGTTTTGCGGCCTACCGCGCGAACAGCAGCGTTAGCAACGCCACCACCAGCATCAACAGCAAATCGGCCACCGCCATCAATCCCAGCATCCCGTTGATGTCGGCGGCGGTGGCGGTGGCGCGCCCGTCGCCGATCCATGGTTCGGTGACGGTGACGCCACCATCCCTGTACGGACCGAGCAAGGCCAGACCGAGAGCGCCGGCGCTCGCGGCGATTGGCCATCCCATGTTGAAGGAAGGGTGCTTGCCGGCGTCGCGACCGATGGTCGTGAAGGCCTTGCTGGCGCGAGTCGAACCAAGAAACAGCGCGGCAAGGGCGAGCAGCGCCCCGGCAAGCCGCGCCGGCAAGGCGTTCAGCGCATCATCGAGGCGGATGGCGATAGAGCCAAAGCGCTCGTGCCGGAGGCGGCCAAACACCGCCTCAGCGCCGCTGATCACACTCCAGACCAGCATGCCGGGCACGCCCAGCAGCAGATACCAGAAGGCCGGCGCCACCAGCGCGCGGTCAAAGGCTTTGGCGGCGTGCTCGATGGCGATGCGGGCGACGCCATGTCCATCCATGCCGTGGGTATAGCGGGAGGTCATCGCCGCCGCCAGCATGCGGGCGGTGAGCAGGTTCTGGTTGCCGAGGGCAAGGCCGACCGCATGCGCCCGTGTCCAGGCGGCCCGGCCCCGCAGGCAGGTGAGCAGCGCCAGGATTTCGAGGGTCCACCCCCATTCCCATCCGGCAATCCGCTCGATAGCGAGGCCGAGCGCCCCCGCGGCAAGCAGCATGAACAGCATGACCACCATACCCAGCGCCATCAGGGCGGCGCCACCGCGCCCCGGTCGGTTGAGACGCCGGTCGGTCGCCTGATAGAATCGCGCCGATAGCGCCGCTGGATCGGGCAACACCCGCTCGATCCAGTTTCCGGCGATGGCGTCCAGCAGCAGCGCGGCCAACAGCAGGATTTGCGGCGCCAAACTACCGAAGCCCAAACTGGCGAAGCCGAGACTATGGAAGAACGTATTGATCATGGCGGCGGGGGTCAGATCAGTGCTTTGCCTGGCGCAGCAGTGACTGGACGCGGCTGCTGCGGCCTTCCTGCGCCCAACTCAACGCGTCGCGGCCGGCGTAGTCGGAACGGTCCGGTTTGGCCCCGGCCTTCAACAAGCGCTCCACGGCTTCGGCCTTGCCGTTACGCGCGGCGACCATCAGCGCTGTTGTTCCCTGCTTGTTCTCCTGATCGACTTTAGCGCCCTTGGCCAGAAGCAGACTGAGTATGCTCACATCGCCGGACTCCGCCGCCCAGTACAAGGGCGGATTGCCGTTTCGGTCGAGCTGGTCGGGTCTGGCGTTGCTGTCCAGCAGCAGCTTCACCATGTCCAGATTATCGGCGACGATGGCGAGGATCAACACGGTGCGCCCGTTGCCGTCGGCGGTATTGGGGTTTTCGCCGCGCATCAAGCGTTGGTGGGCCTTTGTCACATTGTTCTCAACGACCGCCGTCACCAGTTCTGGCGCGGTCATCAGGCTGATTTCGGCATAGGCCGGGGCGGCCAGACCGCAGACCAGCAGGCACGCCAATACCAATCGCTTCACGTGCTTCTCCTTTTGTAAAGGCGATGTTTGGCTTATGTTATACCAAATCCCATTGAGGGGTACCCATCAATGGCCTTGATCGGCCCTGGGCATCGTCTCCTGGGCATCCGCTCCACAGCGCTTTAACGAAGCACCATGGACACCCATTCCGCGCTTTCCTTGATCGATGCTGGTCTCAACCAGTGCGCTGTGGCGATCGACCACGATGGCGGGCTGTTTTTGACGCTGCTCACCGCCGGTCTGGTCGGGAGCGTCACGCATTGCGCCGGTATGTGCGGGCCGTTCGTGTTGGCGCAGGTGACCGCACGCCTCGAACAGGTGCCGGTCGCCGGGATGAGAGAGTTTCATCGGCTGACGGGGGCGGCTGTCTTGCCTTACCACCTCGGTCGCGCCACCAGCTACGCGCTTTTGGGGGCTGTGGGGGCTGTGGTGGCCGGGCATGTGGGGGCGTTGCCGGGGTTGCGCTGGGTGTCGGCGGCGCTTCTGGTCTTTGCCGCCCTGTTCTTCTTGAGCGCGGCGGTGAAGGGTGCATCGGCGTGGCTGCCGGTGGGAGAGGGGCGTTTCCGGCGCCGGTGGGGTGAGCGCGTGTCGCGCCTGGCGCGGCCCCTGTTCAGCAACCCTACGGGCTGGCGGGGCTATGGGCTGGGTGTGGCGCTGGGCTTCATTCCCTGTGGTTTGCTGTACGGCGCCATCGCCGTCGCGGCGGCCAGCGGCAGCGCGCTGAGCGGCGCGGTGGGGATGGCGGCCTTCGCCTTGGGCACGGTGCCCAGCCTGTTCGCGGTTGGGTTGGCTGGGCATCTCGCCGGGCGGACATGGCGCGCGGCGGTGGCGCGCGCCGCCCCGGTGATTATGGCCATCAACGCCGGTGTGCTCGGCTGGATGGCTTGGCGGTTGGTGGTTTAAGGGTGTGGGCCAAAAGCGAATCAGGGGTGCTGTTTCTTCATAGATTTGGTGTGTATCGAGTAGAAAAAGGGATGGCTGTGGGGTTGGCGATGCGGTGGAAGACAATCCTGGGTCTGGCGGTGCTGGGCGGCGGGCTGGCGTGTGGGCAGGCGGGCACGGCTCGCGCTGGCCAGGTGGAGGATCTTGGACCGGAAGGGCAGTGGATCACCGACTGCTCGATGGATCGCATGACGGATATGCAGACTTGCCGCCTTATTCTCTACCGTCTGCTCGCCGATCCAGCCGGTCAGGGTGGGCGGGCGGTGGCGATCAGTGTCGTGCCGGTCAACCGGGATTATGCTCTGTTCTTAAGCATTGACCGGGCTGTGGTCGATCGGTGCGCGCTGCGGGTTGATCGTCACCCAAGGCTTGAGTCGACCGTGGCGGCGGTCAACACATGTGTGTTCTCAAACTTCGCGGTCGATAAGATGGCCGATACGTTCCGCGATGGGACCACGGTGCTGACGCGCTTCGCCTTCAAGGATGGCAGCCAGCAGGACATCGACTTTTCATTGAAAGGCTTTCGCGACGCCTTCGACGAGATGGCGAATAATTTAAGGTGATTCTCGGCTCTAATCGTCGGCGCCCATGATCGCCGTCGTGGGCGTGGCGCGGCGCTTCCTGGTTTCGCGGTGCAGGATGTAACAGCCGCTCGCCACGACGATGGCGGCGCCGAGGATGACGTTCCACGCCGGCACATCCTGCCACAGCAGCCAGCCGAACAGCGCGGCCCAGACGATCGAGGCATAGTTGAAGGGGGCGATCACCGCCGCCGGGGCCAGCGCATAGGCCCGCGTCATGAAGAGCTGCGCGGCGCCCCCCGCCACCCCGGCCCCCCCAAGAAGGAGCAGCCCCGGCAGATCCGGCGTCCGCCAGCCGAAGGGCAGGGCGAGCGCGCTCAGCGCCGTGGTGATCAGCGTGAAATAGAAGACGATGGTGGTGGCGGTCTCCGTCCGGGCTAATTGCCGGATGGCGATCATGGCGAAGGATTGCGCCAGCGCGGCGCTCAACGCCACCATCGCGCCGAGTTGCAGCATGTCGGCGCTTGGCCGGGCGATCACCAGCACGCCGACAAAGCCCACGGCCACCGCGCTCCAGCGGTGAACGCCGACTTTTTCCCCCAGCAGCGGTACGGACAGAGCGGTCAGGAACAAGGGAGCGGCGAAATTCAACGCCACGGCGTCGGTGAGCGGCAGCAGGTGATAGGACCAGAACATCAGCGTCATCGACATCAGGCCGATGCACGAGCGCCAGACATGGCCGAAAGGCCGCCGCATGCGCAACGACCACAAGCCGCCCTGCGCCATCACCGTGGCGCACACGGGGATCAGGGCGAAGGCGTTGCGAAAGAACGTCACCTGGGTCAGCGGGTAGTCAGCCGCCGCCAGCTTCACCAGCACGTTCAGCACGGAAAAAAGCACAACCGCGATCAGCATCATCGCGATGCCGAGGGGCGCGTTGTCCATTTGTTGGGGGGGAGGGGAATTATCAGACACAGCATTAATTCTAGCAAAATATTGCCGTCTGCGCCATGCGCTGTCCGAATGGCCGCGTTGCAGTCGCCTGCGTGCGGCTTCGTGGTCGGAATTTGGACAAATCGCCGCACGAAGCCGCAAACAAGCCGCTCGAACCTTGACAGGCAGGTCCGGGTTATTTTCCATAGAAGATCAATTCCAATGGTTTTCTAATACTTTGGATAGTCTCATTGGCGTTTGATTTAAAAACAGTCGAAGCGCTTGCCCCCGACCAGGCGTCGCTCAGCGCGGCGTCGAAGCTGACCAAGCGGTCCCACTGGGTCCGCCTGGAACGCAATGATGCCCAGGGGTTGATCTGGGGCGAGTGCCAGGGCTCCGGCGCCAACCCTTATCGTGCGGTGGCCGATACCGGCGATCATGGCTCCAAATGCACCTGCCCATCCCGAAAATTCCCGTGCAAGCACGCGCTGGCGCTCATGTGGATCGAGGCCACGGCGGATCAGAGCTTCGCCGCGGGCGAAACGCCGGAATGGGTGAACGACTGGCTTGGCCGGCGGCGCAAAGGGACGGGCAAGCCGGAAAGCGGAGCTGAATCCGGTAAAAAAAGCATCATCGAAGCGCAAACCCCGCAAGAGTCAGCCAAGACGGAGGACCCGGCGGCGACGCAACGCCGGGAGGCGGCGCAGCGCAAGCGCGCCGACACGACACAGCGCTCGATCGCCGCCGGTCTCGATGAGCTTGACCAATGGATCGCCGATCAGCTTCGGCTTGGCCTGTCCGGTTTCATCGACGCCAGCACGGAGCGCTGCCGCCGGATCGCGGCGCGTCTGGTCGATGCAAAGGCGGCGGCTCTGGCCAGCCGTATCGACGAATTGCCGTCACGGCTGATCGCCCTGCGCGCCGAAGAGCGCCCGGAAGCGGCCCTTCGCCACCTGGGCAAGCTGGTTCTCCTGGCCAAAGCCTGGCGGGCGGCGCCGGATAACCCTGATCTGTGGCGGATGGTCGCCACATCCGAAACCCGCGACCAGCTTCTCGCCAACCCTGACGCCCCGCGGGTTGAAAGCCTGTGGGAAGTTCTCGGTGAGAAGATCGAGACCCGTCGTGACGGGCTGGTCAGCCACGCGACGTGGTTGCTGGATCTCAAGGCGATGACGCCGCGCTTCGCCGTGCTGCAAGATTATTATCCGGCGTCGGCGGGCAAGCGCTTGCAGGCTTTTTCTCCTGGCGACCGCTTCGTGGCGCGGCTGGTGTTCTACCCCTCGTCAGCGCCTCTGCGCGCGCTGGTGGCGGAACGGTTCGCCGACGCATCGGCCACGGCTGAGGCATGGCCGGACAATGAAGAGTCGCGCCGCGACCCGCTGGCCTTGCACGTGGCGCGTCAGCACGCGGCGCCCTGGGACACCGACAGCCCGCTGCTGCTGCCGCTGGGGATGATCCTGCGTGACGAGGACGATCGCCCGTGGTGGCAGGCGGCGGAGCACGCCGGCGGCATGGCCTTGCCCCTTGCCGACGCTGTGCCGAAGGCGGTGTTTGGCCTTACCCTCCAGGCGACGGCTGGGCTGTGGGATGGGGCGCGGCTCTCCCTCCTGGCGGCGCAGAGCCCGTATGGGAGGCTGGATCTCTCATGAACGACCAGGAACATTTGTCCCTCGTCAGGCTGCGCGATTGCTGGATGTCCGGCGGGGCGGCCTTCGCGCTTGCCCCGGACGCCTGGAAGTCCCTCATCGACACGGCGGCGGATGAGGAACGCGAGCGCTGGCTTCTCGCCATCGCCGGTCAGGCTTTCGATGTGGCGTTGCGTCCCGCCGCACCCAGCGTCCTGGTCAAATCCGCACCATTGCCACGCTTGGCCCTGCCGACAGTGCCGGACCAGCACCGGGCCATGTTCAAGGTGGCGCTGAAACTCACCCAAAGCCTATGGAACACGGGGTTGCGGCGATCACGGTTGCTGGCGCTTGTCGCCAGCCGTGGTTTTACGGCCCATCCCTTGGATTGGATGCCAACCGCCTCTGACACCGAATCGCCAGCCCTCTATGCACCTTGGGTGGATTGGCTGAACAATGCCGATACACATCAAAAGGCGCCGCCTGAAACCCTGACGGAGCAGAGTTGGGACGATTTTTATCCCGCAGCGCGGCGTGTCCTTTTATCCGAGATGCGCGCGCTCAATCCGGCGGCGGCGCGAGCCTTGATCGAGGCCAAAGCGGATAAGGAACCAGCGGAAACCCGCCTCACTCTCATCACTATCCTGAACCACCGCCTTGGCGTTGATGATGCGCCTTACCTGAAAAGTTTAGCGAGTGATCGTTCCGGTAAGGTGCGTGACCTTGCCGTGCATTTGCTGGCCCGGTTGGAGGGGCATACGCTGCCGAACGGTGAAGCCAGCGGTATTGTTGCGGAATTGGTTGGGTTCATCGAGCAGAGCAAAACAGGCATTATTTTCAAGAAAATATTCTACAGCCCGATGGAGATCAAGTCAGCAGCACAGCAAAAGAGGCGGGACGAACTTCTTGACCAATGCTCACTCGCCAACCTTGCTGCTATGCTTAACATTGATGAGGAAGAATTCCTCGCGCGCTGGCAATTCGGAAAAGACAACGATATGGACAAATCTCTGGTCGAGAAGGCTGCTTTCGCGGTGAATGATGGCGTGTTGGCGCAGCTTGCCGATCGGTTACTTGCATCTGACTTGATTGGAACTCTATCGTTTCTTCTTCCCCGCCTTGATGAACCGCGGCGGCTTACCTTTATGCATGCCATGCTCGACGGTCAATTTCAATCGCTGGGTCTTCTTGACCATAGTCTCTTTATCAACGCCTTGAAGCCCGCAGACATTGCAGGCAGCCGGGCGTTTAAGGCGATGTGCGCCGTCATCGCCGAAAAAGCGAATACCGGAAACGATAGAGACTATTATCTGGTGCCCTCTACCCTTCAACTGTTTGGTTTTCTTGCCGATTCCCATGCTGCGCAAAGCGTGCTCGACGCCGTGCTTGCGGCGGGCCTTTCTCCGACGGACCCCGCACTCGCTCTGTTGCGCCTCAACACGGCGCTTTCCTCCCTCGAACGCTCCTCCCCGACTGACGGAAGAACGACTCCATGACCGCGATCCTTCGCCTGCCCGCCGAGCAAGCCTATGCCCATGAATTGGAGGCGCTCGCCCGCGACGACGCCGGGCAGAAGCCAGAGGGCTGGCGGCTGACGCCGAAGGCGGTCATCACCTATCTGCTGGGCGGCAAGGCCAATGACGGCACGGTGATCGCCCCCAAATATGTCGGCAGCCGGCGGCTGATGGAAACGGCGGTCGCCACGCTGGCCACCGACCGGGCGCTGTTGTTGCTCGGCGTTCCCGGCACCGCCAAATCATGGGTGTCCGAACATCTGGCGGCGGCGATCATGCAGGATTCCACCATGATCGTTCAATGCACGGCGGGCACGGACGAAAACCAGATACGCTATGGCTGGAATTACGCTGAATTGCTCGCCAAGGGGCCGAGCGAGGCGGCTTTGGTGCCGACGCCGCTGTTCCGCGCCATGCGGGAGGGCAAGCTGTGCCGTCTGGAGGAACTGACGCGCATGGGCTCGGACGTGCAGGACACGCTGATTACCGTCCTGTCGGAAAAGATGATGCCGATCCCGGAACTCAACAGCGCGGTCTACGCCACCCGTGGTTTCAATGTGATCGCCACCGCCAACAACCGCGACAAAGGCGTCAACGAGCTGTCGTCGGCGCTGAAGCGGCGCTTCAACGTGGTGGTGCTGCCTCTGCCCAGTTCCATGGAGGAGGAGGTGTCCATCGTCTCCCGCCGCGTCGAGGAGATGGCGGTGAGCCTGGATTTGCCGGTTCCAAAGAATGTCGGGGAGGAGATTTCCCGCGTTCTGACCATCTTCCGCGAGCTACGCTCCGGCGCCACCGCCGATGGCAAGGTCACGCTGAAGACGCCGACGGGATCACTATCGACCGCCGAAGCCATCGCCACCATGGTCGGCGGCCTGAGTCAGGCGGCGTGGTTCGACGGTGGCGCGCTGTCGCCGGAAGGGCTTGCGCCAAACCTGGTCGGCGCCATTGTGAAGGACCCCGTGCAGGACAAAGCCGTCCTCGAGGAGTATCTGGAAACGGTGCTGAAGAAACGATCAGGCTACGCCAGCTATTACAAAGCGCTGACCGATTCCCTTTAAAAACCATGGCGCAGAACGCTCAAAAAACCAGCTATTTCGGCATCCGCCACCATGGGCCGGGCTCCGCCGCCAGCCTGCTCAAGGCGCTTGATGATGCGCAGCCGGTCGCCGTCTTGATTGAGGGGCCGTCGGACGCCTCGGCCCTTTTGCCGATGCTTGCCGACCCGGCCACGCAATTGCCGGTCGCGCTGCTGTGCTATCTGGAGGATGATCCCTCGGCCGTCAGCTTTTGGCCCTTTGCCGAATTCTCACCGGAATTTCAAGCGGTGCTTTGGGCCCAACGCCACAAGGCGGCGGTGCGTTTCATCGATCTGCCCTCCACCGAGCGATTCGCGCGCGGGCATGAGACGGAAGGCGCAGAGGCTGAAGGCGGGGCGGTTGAGGAAGAGGAGTCTTCTTCTTCGTACATGGCCGATCCGATTGGCGCGCTTGCCCGGACCGCCGGTTATGAGGATGGCGAAAGCTGGTGGTCCGACGTCATCGAAGAAAACCCCGAACCCGGCCCGATCTTCGCGGCGGTCGCCGACGCCATGGCCGCCCTGCGTGAAGGCGAGACCGGCCTTGCCCCCTTTGAGGCCAAGCGTGAAGCGCATATGCGGTTGCAGATCGCCGCGGCGGTGAAGGAATTCGACGGCCCGGTCGCCGTGGTGTGCGGCGCCTGGCATGTGCCCGCCTTGCGCGCCGCGCACACGCAAAAAGCCGATCAGGCCTTGCTCAAGGGCATGCTCCGGCGCAAAAGCGCCATGACCTGGGTGCCATGGACCAGCCCACGTCTGGCTTTGCGCCATGGCTATGGCGCGGGGGTTGTCGCTCCGGGCTGGTGCAAGCATCTTTGGCGCACGCGCGGCAGAACCGATTCCGCCAGCGTCTGGTTGACCAGGATCGCCGGGGTGATGCGGGCCAAAGGCCATTTGATCTCGACGGCGTCGCTCATCGAAACGGAACGGCTGGCCCACGCGCTGGCGGCGCTCCGGCAGCGCCCGCACCTTGGCTTCGAGGAGTTGCGCGACGCGGCGGTCGCCGCGCTCTTCGGTGGTGAGGCGGCCTTGTGGTCGCTGGTCGAATCCTCCTTGCTATTGGGCAATGATGTCGGCGAAATTCCGCCCGGCGCGCCGCTGGCCCCGCTGCTTGAGGATTTGCAGCGTTGCCAGAAGGCCGTGCGGCTGAAGCCGGAGGCGCTGGAGCGGGAACTCTCCCTCGATCTCAGAAGCGAAAGCGGCCTTGCCCGTTCGACGCTGCTGCACCGGCTGAGCGTGCTGGGCGTGCCCTGGGGCCGGTTGAGCGATATGGGGCAAAGCCGGGGAACCTTCCGCGAGCGCTGGATGCTCTCCTGGGAGCCGGAATACGCGGTGCGTCTGGTCGAAAACCTCGTTTATGGACCGACCATCGAAAAGGCCGCTGACGGCAAGCTCATTCAGATGATCGGTGAAGCCACCACCTTGGATGGCATGGCCGGGCTGGTCCAGAACGCCCTCACCGCCGCTCTCGGTGAAGCGTCCAGGGTTGGCCTCAGCGCGCTGGAGCAGCGGGCGGCGCTCAGCAGCGATTGCCGCGAGATGCTGGCCTCGCTGCCCCCGCTTGCCGATATCGCCCGCTATGGACAGGCGCGCCAGACGGACACCGCGCGTCTTGGCGAACTGCTGGAAAGGCTGGTCATCGAGGCGGCGATCGCCCTGCCGCCCGCCGCGCGCGATCTGGATGCCGAGGCCGCCTCCGCCGTGGTATCAGCCCTGCGCAGCGCTGATGAGAGCATCCGTCTGGTGGAAGCCGGGCCGGCTGTCCTGGATATCTGGCATAAGGGGCTTGCCGATACGCTGGACAGCACGCGCGCCACGGCGCTGGTCGCCGGATGCGCCGCCTATCTGCTGTATGAGGCCGATTGCCTGGACGCCGAAGGGGCGGCCCTGCTTCTTGAAAGGCGGCTTTCGCCGGGAACGCCGGTCGCCGACGCCGCCGGCTTCTTCGAGGGATTCTTCAGCGGCGCCGGCGAAAGGCTGATCTATGATCAGGCCCTGCGCCACGCGGTCGATGCGTGGCTGCGGGGATTGGACGAAGACAGCTTCATGGCGCATCTGCCGCTGCTTCGCCGGGTCTTTTCCACTCTCGACAGCATGCAACGCCGGCGCTTGATCGAAGCGGTGCTCGGTCGTACGGGGGCGTTGCCGACGGCGCTGACGCTGGCCCCCGACGGTGGTGAAAACTGGCGCAAGCATCTGGCGCTGCTCCACCCCCTCCTGACAGGCGTATCGACGCATGAATGATGAGATCGCCAGGCAGGCGGATGAACGGCGTTGGCGTCTGGCCATCGGGATCGATGACGAACAGGCGCTTTCCCAGGATGACCGACGGCTCTCCGCCGCTCTCACCGCGCTTTATGGCGATGGCGGCGGCGCAGGCGCGGGGAACAGCCGCAAGCGCCGGGGTGGGTTGGGGGGCTCCGCGCCGAAGGTGGCGCAATGGATGGGCGACATCCGTTCTTATTTTCCCCAATCCGTGGTTCAGATCATCCAAAAGGACGCCTTCGAGCGGCTCGACCTGAAGCAAATGCTGATGGAGCCGGAGTTCCTCAAGGCCATCGAAGCGGATGTCAATCTCGTCGCCGATCTGGTTTCGCTGCGCAACGTGATGCCGGACAAAACCAAGGATCTGGCGCGCAGCGTCATCACCGACATCGTGGCCAAGCTGATGGAGCGGCTGGAGCGCAAGACCGCCGAGGCGATCCGCGGGGCGCTTGACAAGTCACGGCGCACCAACCGCCCCAGGGCGCGCGACATCGACTGGCGGCGCACCATCACCGCCAATCTGCGCCACTACCAGCCCGCGCACAAAACCATCGTGCCGGAAAAACTTGTCGGCTTCATGCGCAAGCAGCGCCGCGTTGTCGACCTTGATGAGGTGGTGCTGTGCGTCGACCAATCCGGGTCCATGGCGAGTTCGGTGATCTATGCCTCGATCTTCGCGGCGGTCATGGCGTCGCTGCCCGTCGTGCGCACAAAGCTGGTTTGCTTCGATACGGCGATCCTTGATCTGACCGATGATCTCGCCGACCCCGTCGAGGTGCTGTTCGGCGTTCAGCTCGGGGGCGGCACGGACATCAACCAGGCCGTCGCCTATTGCGCCGACCGCATGGAACGACCGGCGAAGACGCATTTGGTCCTGATCACCGATCTTTACGAAGGCGGCAACGGGCGTGAGCTGCTGCAACGCCTCGCGCATCTCGTTCGCGCTGGCGTCAACGCCATCGTGCTGCTGGCGCTGACCGATCAAGGCCGGCCCGGCTATGATGCAAACATGGCGGGCCAGGTCGCCGCGCTCGGCATCCCGGTGTTCACCTGCACGCCCGATATTTTTCCTGACCTGATGGCCGCGGCGCTGCGCCGGGAAGATATCGGCGCCTGGGCCTCCGGCGCTGACATCAAGCTCATCCGCGCCAACGAAAGCGAAACGGCGCCGGCTTCCTGATTATTTTCCCCACAGGCTGCCGATGGGCAGCCGGTAGGTGAAGCCGATCACGGAATTGGGCTCGGTGCGGGTGTTGTCGGCGCCGCCGGTGATACGGGTATACCCCAGCGTTACGCGCGACTTGTTTTCAAACTGATAGCCCAGCTCGACCTGCGAGCGGAACTCGATCGAGGTGTGGACGTCGCGAGGCGAATTGCTGATATAGCCCGCGCCGATGCTGGGCGTGAACGTGAAAGAACCGACGGGGATATCGACCAGGACGCCACCGCGGCTGGTCAGGGAGCCATCCGGCTGGGAAGCGCCGGAAACCCAGGGCTTCAGCGCCGCGTAGGGCTCCAGTCCCGGCAAGGGTGCGGCGCCCAGGCGGTATTTCTGTTGCAGCTCGTCCAGGCTTTCGGACCGGGCGGTGGGGATCGTGGTGGAATAGGCAAGCGAACCAAGCCGCCAGTTTGGAACGGTGTCCGCCGCCAACGCATCCTCGGCCCGCGCCGGGGTGGCGAAGGCGAACCCGAGGAAGATCACCGCTATGGCGAGACGGTCATGGGTCACAGCACAGCATTCCCAAACTCTGACGCCTGTTTCATTCTATACCGAAAAAGATTTACAGAGCATCAATAGAGTTTCAATCCCCGGTTTTACAAGGCCGCAAGAGCGGTTACTCCGCTGGTGACATCTTACGAATCCAACGGATTGAAGCGGATGCCCTGGGCCAGCGGCAGGGCGTCGGAGTGGTTCACCGTGGCGGTCTGCCGGCGCATATAGGCCCGCCAGGCGTCAGAGCCCGATTCGCGTCCGCCACCCGTCTCCTTCTCGCCGCCGAAGGCGCCGCCGATCTCGGCCCCGGATGGGCCGATGTTGACGTTGGCGATGCCGCAGTCCGAACCGGACGCCGCCAGAAACCGTTCGGATTCGCGCAAATCCGTGGTGAAGATGCAGGAGGACAGGCCCTGAGGCACGTCGTTCTGCACGGCGATGGCCTCATCCACAGCGCCGGAATAGCGCATGACGTAGAGAATCGGCGCGAAGGTTTCATGCCGCACGATGGCGGTCTGCCCCGGCATTTCCACCAGGGCGGGCTGGACGTAAAACGCCTTGGGGAAGCGATCCGCCAGAACGCGATCGCCACCCGTCACAAAGCCCCCCTCCAGCCGCGCAGCATCCAGCGCCCGCTGCATCGCCTCATAGGCGTCCTGGTCGATCAGTGGGCCGAGCAGAGTCGCGGGATCAAGCGGGGAGCCAATGGTGACCTGGCCGTAAGCATGCCGGAGCTGCGGGATAAGGCGGTCGTAAACACGGTCGTGCACGATGAGGCGACGCAAGCTGGTGCAGCGCTGGCCTGCGGTGCCCACCGCCGCAAAGAGAATGGCGCGCACCGCCAGGGACAGATCGGCGGAAGGGGTGACGATCATCGCGTTGTTGCCGCCCAATTCCAGGATCGCGCGGCCAAAGCGCTGGGCGACGCGCGGCGCCACCGCCCGGCCCATGCGGGTGGAGCCGGTGGCGCTGATCAAGGCGACGCGCGGATCATCCACCAAATGCTCACCGAGGCGGTGATCGCCGATGAGCACGCTCAACAGCCCCTCCGGCGCGGCGTCAAAGCGGGCCGCGGCGCGCCTGAAGATCTGCTGGCAGGCCAGAGCGCTCAGCGGCGTCTTTTCCGATGGTTTCCACACGACCGGATCGCCGCAGACGATGGCCAGGGCGAAATTCCAGGCCCACACCGCGACCGGGAAGTTGAAAGCGCTGATGACCCCGCACACGCCGAGCGGATGCCAGGTTTCGATCATGCGGTGACCCGGTCGCTCCGAGGCGATGCTCAGGCCATAGAGCTGACGCGACAGGCCGACCGCGAAGTCGCAGATGTCGATCATCTCCTGCACTTCGCCGTAGCCCTCCTCGATCGACTTGCCGCACTCCAGCGTGACCAGACGACCGAGGTGCTGCTTATCGCGGCGCAGTTCTTCACCCAACAGGCGAATCAGCTCCCCGCGTCTGGGGGCGGGGACTGAGCGCCAAGTGAGGAAAGCCGCGTGCGCGGCGGCGATCTTGGACTGGACGGAGTGCTGCGTATCGACCGGCGCCCGCCCCAGCACCACCCCATCGATGGGGGAATGCACGTCGATCAGGGCCCCCTCATGCGGTTGCTGTGCGGGGAGGAGGTGAGCCAGGCCGTGCTCTTCAAGCATCATGAAGGGTTCCCCTGAGACGGTGTATCGTCTCAAATCATATAGGAAGAACCCGGTGTGTATAAGAAGACGTCGGCATGGTTTCGGGGCAATCATAAAAAGGACTTAAGTCCTTTATTTTTTAACATATTCGTCATCCCCGCGGAAGCGGGGACCCAGTATTTTCAAGAGTTTTCTTCACTGCAAAGCCTGGGTCCCCGCGTCCGCGGGGATGACAGTTATCTTAATAAAAGGAATATCACCCTTCGCCTGATTGTCCTGATGATTCGCCCTCCACACGCATGGAAAAACCATGCGTGTGGAGGGCGCGTGGATCAATGCTCCCAGAACATCGGCATGGTCCCGTTGGTGGCGTAGCCATGGTTGCCCATGGCGTTCCAGTCCAGGTCATGGATGCCCATGGTCAGCGCCGGGGAGTTGGCGAGCAAAGCGTATTTGCCGGCGTAGGCGTCGGTGAACAGCGGATTCCCCACGACATCGGCGTTGCCGTAGGTCGGCAGGTTGTACACCAGATTATGGTCGATCGTCGGGTTGTTGGCCGACAACAGCTCATGGTAGTCGTCAAGCGGCAGCGTGCCGGCGATGACGTTCTTGACGATCACGTTGTTGACCGGCGTGCCGGCGTCGCCGAACTTCGGATTCCAGCCGATGCGGATGAATTCCTGCGCGTTGCTGCCCAGGATGCTGAAATTATTCTCCACGAGGTTGTTGTCGCCACCATGGATGTGGACGGCGGCCAGATTGGTGTTCTTCATGAAGTTGTCAGCCACCGTGACGCCGCCGGTCAGATCGTCGAGGTAGACGCCGAAGCTTTTGGCGTGCGTCAGCCATGTGTCCGAACTGGTGGAGGCCAGCCCCCCGACATCTTCGATCCAATTGCCGCGCACCACCATGCCGGTGTCAATGCCGGACCGCCCGAGGATCTCAATGGCGCCGGCGTCCGCCGATTCCTGCACGGTATGCAAGATGCGGTTGTATTCTATGACGTTGCCGGTGTTGATGGTTGCGCCATCCCAATTCTTGATCGAGATGCCATAACGCGGGCTGTAGGAAATGTCATTGTGGGAAATGATGTTGTCATCAGCGCCCGAGGCCATGATGCCGGCGGCGAATTTGCGGATCTCGCCGACATTATGGATGTCGTTGTCGTAGATCTTGTTCTGGTTGCTGTTGCTGCTCAATTCGATGCCGTGGACGGAGGTATGCTCCACCTCATTGCCACCGATCAGATTGCCGCTCGACCCCTTCAGCAGGATGCCCGTGCCGAGGTTGAGGAAATGGTTGCCGCCGATTTTGGCGTCGGTGACGCCATTCAGCTCCAGGCCGGAACCGCCGCTGGTGCCGTCGGAGAAGGTCAACCCCTCCACTGTTATCCCCGTGGCTCCGGTCACCTTCATCAGCGTGCCCAGTCGGGCGACGACCACGCCGTCATGCTCGAAGGTGGCGGGGTCGGCGGGCTTCACCACCAGCTTGCTGTCTGACGTGCGCCAGCCGAATTCGCTGGTCTGATCGACGAAGGCGGCGTTGCCGAGCAGCCGGTAGGTCGCGCCATCGGCGACGGCGAAGGGCAGGGCGCTCTTGAGCTGGATGGTGTGGGTCGCGGCGTCGACCTTGTTGATCTCGACAATGGCGTCGGTCATGCGATCGGTGTCGAAAACCTGGATCTGCGTGCCCGGAGCGAAGTCGGACAGTGACAAATCGCCGGCATGGTAACGCAGCGCCGTCGTGCTGGCGCCGGCGCTGGCCGGATCGGCGAAGAACCAGCCGGAGGTGGGGTCGGCGCTGTCCCATTCCCCCTTCTCAGCCAAATGCTGGCGTTCGCCGCCGATCGACACGGTGAAACCGCTGGGGGTCCCGACTTTGGCCGAATAGAGGCCGTTGCCTTCGCTGACGAAATTGCTGACCCGCTCGCCGCCGCTCAGCACGGGTACTTCGCCGGGGTAGTTCTTGAAGGCATGCCCGCTGTCCAGCGCCGAGAGCTCCAGCGTCTTGGACAGGAAATAGGTGCCGTCACGCACATAGGTGGTGTCGATATGGCCATCGGAACGCATGGCGTCGCGGGCATGCTCGAGTGAGGCGAACGGACCATCGGTGCCGTCGGCGTTGGGGGCGGACAGCTTGCCCGACCAGGAATCCTTGCCGTTGGCCGCCACATAAAAGGCCGGTCCGGTCGGCGGTGGCAGAACCGGGTGTTCAAAATATTTGGACGGAGCGGTCAGATTGAGCGCGCCACCCCATTTCATCGCCTCCTGCCCGGCGATGCTCTCCTTACCGACGCGGTCATAGGTGATGCCGGTGTCGGTGGGAGTCATGTCGTGCCCGTTGACCGACACCTTCGTGACAAAGAGGTTGCGGTCCTGGCCGTTGATGGTGGCGTCGTTGTCGTACTGGATCTGGATCTTATGCGCGAGCTCTGGATTCAGATCGGTCTTGAAGGTGTAGGCGGTGGCCGTGGGTGTGGCGGCGCTTCCCTGGCCGATCACCACACCATCCACCAACACCTTGAAGTGCGGTGCGACACCAGCGGCCGAGGAGCCATAGGCGTTGACGGTGATCTCCGCCGCCTTGACCGGGGGCGGTTCAGGGGCGGGGGGCGGGCGCACCACGGCGCCGCCGAAATATTCCTCCGGCACGCCGAAGGTCAAAGCGCCACCCCAGTACAGGCCTTCCTGACCGGCAACCACATTTTTTCCGTCAACCACGCCGATGTCGTAGGAGGCCAGCGGATCGGTCGCCTTGATCTCCTTGCCGTCGATGGTGATGCTCTTGACGAAGAGATTGCGGTCCTGGCCGTTGACGGTAGAGTCGTTGTCGTACCAGACCTGGATCTTGTGGGCTTCGTCAGGGTTGACAGGGACCTTGAAGGTGTAGCCGGCCAAGGTGGCGGAGGCGTTGCTGTCCCCGACCACGACATCATCCACCAGCAACTTGAAATGCGGCGGATGGCCGCCAACCGTATTGCCCCAGGCGTTGACGACGATCTCGCTGGTCATGACGGGGGGCAAGACGGCGGGCGGCGGGGGCGGTGGCAGGAACGCGGCGGGCGGCAGCGCCACATTGAGCGCGCCTTTCCAATACATTCCCTCCTGCCCGGCGATGACATCCTTGCCATCCAGAGCGCCCTTGTCATAGGTGACGGATTTGTCGGTGACCGGGATGGTAGTCCCGTTTACTTCAAAAGATTTTACGAAAAGGTTGAGATCCTGGCCATTATACATGCCATCATTATCGTAATCGAGCTGAAGCGTGTAGGGCTGGTCCGGTAAGACCTGGGTGGTGAAGCTGTACTTTCCCGCTTCCGCCGACGTGACATTCGCTTCACCGATCTTTACGCCGTTGAGGCGCAGGGTGAAATGAGGCCATTTTGCGCCGGCGCTCTGCCCATAAGCGGTGATGGTGAACGTTGTGTCAATGAGACCGTTGGCGGTGGCGACCATAGTATATCCCTATCCAGTCCTGCGTGTGCACAGAGTATTCCACACAAAAGGTTAATTAATAGAAATTCACCAGAGCGAACGCGAAGCAAAAACCTACAATAACCTGTGATAAATTTTGGTGACGGATGATCCGTTGCGCCTGAAATTGGCCAGGCGATCGCGACGAATGGACGCCGTGCCGTGCTGAGACTGGACAGCCGGAAGGGTTGATGATTGGCTATGTCCCGCGGGCCGGCAAAGAAAGGGCGACGAGAGATGGTGCGATTGGATGAATCGGCGAAAGGCGTCTTCGTCATTGCGGTGACGCCGTTCACCGAGAGCGGGGAGCTCGACCTTGCCAGCACCGACCGCATGGTCGACTTCTATCTGGAACGCGGCGTCACCGGCATCACCGTGCTGGGCATCATGGGCGAAGCGCCCAAACTGACCGCTGCGGAATCGCGACTCTTTGTCCGCCGCGTGCTGAGTCGGGTGAATGGGCGGATTCCGACCATCGTCGGTGTTTCCAGCCCCGGCTTCGCGCCCATGCGCGAACTGGCCGATGCGGTCATGGACGATGGAGCCGCCGGCGTCATGGTCGCGCCCGCCGGCCATTTGCGCAGCGACGACCAGATCCATGGCTATTACGCCGGCGTGGCGGAGGCGCTGGGCCGGACACCCTTCGTCTTGCAGGACTATCCGCTGACCACCGGCGTGCAGATTCCCACGGCGGTGATCAACCGGATCATCAAGGATCTACCGAATTGCGTCATGGTCAAGCATGAGGATTGGCCAGGCTTGGCCAAGATCAGCGCATTGCGCGCCGCCTCGGACAAGGGCGATGTGCGCCGGGTCAGCCTCTTGACCGGCAATGGGGGCCTTTTCTTGCCCGAAGAGATGGGGCGCGGCGCCGATGGCGCCATGACCGGCTTCGCCTATCCTGAGATGATGGTCGGCGTGGTTGACGCCTACAGCCGTGGCGCGGTCGCCCGCGCCCATGACCTCTTCGACGCCTATCTTCCCTACGCCCGCTATGAGCAGCAGCAGGGCATCGGTCTGCTGGCGCGCAAATTCGTGCTCGCCAAGCGTGGGGCTATCGCGTGCGCGGCGTTGCGTAAACCGGGTGGCGCGCTGTCATCCATGGATATCGCTGACATCGAGCGCCTGCTCGCCCGCCAGGATCAGCGCCTGAAGGAGATTGAATAATGGATCTTGGAATCGCCAACCGCCGCGCCCTGGTGCTGGGCGCCAGCCGTGGTTTGGGCGCCGCATCGGCGCGCGCCTTGCTGGCCGAAGGCGTCACGGTGATCGCCGCCGCCCGCACCGAGGCGCGCATCCGGGAATGGATCGCGAGCCTGCCGGCCAACCAGCAGGCCCGCGCCAGCGCTCTGCCGCTTGATCTTGCGGATCGCGGGTCGGTGGACCGGCTGGCCGACGCGGTGCTGGCCATGGGGGGGGTGGATATTCTCGTCAATAATTCTGGCGGTCCGCCGCCGGGCTCGGCGCGCGGCGCGACGCTGGAGCAATGGACCGCGCAGTTCGCCATGATGGCCGGGCATCTCTTCCATCTGACCCAGCGCCTGTTGCCGGGCATGGAGGAGCGTGGCTGGGGCCGCGTCATCACCATCGGCTCTTCGGGCATCGAGCAGCCGATTCCCAATCTGGGTCTGTCGAACGGCATTCGCGCGGCCATCCTCGGCTGGTCAAAGACGCTGGCCGGCGAAGTGGCGGGGAAGGGAATCACCGTCAACATGGTGCTGCCCGGTCGCATCCAGACCGAGCGCATCGATGAGCTGGACAACGCCAACGCCAAGGCGCAAGCCAAGCCGGTGGAGGAAATCGCGGCCACCGCCCGCGCCGCCATCCCGATGAACCGCTATGGCCGGGCGGAGGAGTTCGCCGATGCGGTCGCCTTCCTCGCCAGCGAGCGGGCGGCCTACATCACCGGCGCCAAGCTCCGGGTTGATGGCGGACAGACACGGTCGGTGTGATACCGTCAGCGTGTTGATGAGGCAGCCCATGGCGTAGGCGTCATGGGCCGCCTCGAAAGTGTGACCCCAGGACAAGTCGAGCAAGACCAAATGGCCGAACGGACCCAGGCAGAAATCGAGAAGATCAAAAGCGTCATCATCAACCATCAGAACTGGTTGAAGAAAAAGGGCGGCGCGTGCGCCGACCTGAGCTTCCAGGATCTGACCGGGCTGAATTTGCCAAAGATCGACTTGAGCGGCGCCAAGCTGTCGGGAGTGAGCCTGAGCGGCGCCAAGCTGATGGGCGCCAATCTGTCGCAATGCGATCTGTTCGGCGCCGATCTGGAAGGGGCCAATCTGGCCGGGGCGAATCTGGCCGGGGCTGACCTGCGCGGCGTCAATCTGCACAAGGCCGTTCTGACGGATTGTTCCCTGAGCGGCGCTGATCTGCGTTCCGACACCCTCCTGTTGAGCGCCGCCGATTCGGGGGAAGGAATGAGGCGTTCCCTTCCCATTGGCGGTGATTTCACCGGCTGCGACTTGTCGGGGGCCGACTTCAACGACGCCGATCTGTCCGGGGCTGATTTGGCCGGCGCCATGCTGGTGGGGACCGACTTGTCCGGCGCGCTGCTGGATGGAGCGCTGCTGGGCGGTGTGATCGTTGATCAGGCGATGACGCTCAGCCGTTCATACATCCCCTTCGATCAGTCACCCGAGGCCAACTTCACCTACACGGAGATGACGAAGGAAGCGTTTCTGGCCGCCGTGCTCTTGCACGAGCGCTGGGTGAACAGCGAGGGGCGGGAAGGGCGTCGCCTCAACCTCTCCCTGGTGTCGGTGGAGGGCCTCGACCTGACGGGGCGGGTGCTGTCGGCCGCCCGCCTGCGCCGCTGCCGTTTCAAGAACACCAAATGGCGCAAGGCCAAGCTGGAAATGGCCGATTTTTCCTACAGCGATCTTGAGGGGGCCGATCTGACCGAGGCGGATCTGCGTGGCGCCACGTTGCGCCGCGCCCCTCTGGGGGCGTCCAAGCTGGTCGCTGTCAACGCCCAGCCGCTGACGCGGGGGGGCGGTAAAATGTGGCCGACCAATTTTGACGGCGCCGATCTATCCTTTGCGGATCTGCGCAACAGCCAGGCTGGCGCGATGATTTTCAGCAACACCAAGCTGGACGGCGCCAAGCTTGATGGCAGCGGTATTGAACAGCCGACACCCGAAAGCCTTGCGCCAGCACGACGCCCCGCCGCTCCGCAAGAGACGAGTCAGCAAAAGCGCTACGAGAATCCGGTGATTATGGTGCAGATCGGCGAGGACGCGTACCACAGCCGCTTTTGGTCCACGGATGGTGTGTGCTTCCGTATCTACGAGGAGAACACCGCCTTCAAGGACGGTGATGTGGGGAAAGCAAAATTGCTTATGGGCCGCCGTATGGAGATCACCGCTTCGGTTGAGTTTACGGTGGCCCAGGTCGATCCACGCAAACGCCAGGTCACCATTCGCTATAATCGTACGAATGAAGAACTGAAGAATTTCTTGAGGTTCGCGCTGCAAGAGTATCAGAGGCTCTCCGGGAGGTAATGCTTTCTACTGTTTGGAAAAGAGATTCGGATAGCTTGGTGCAGGCATGAAGTGGCAAGGTTTATCCGTGCTTGCGCCGGTGCTGGCGGCGGGCGGATCCTGTGGATCCGCTGAAAGCTTCACAGGATGACGATAAGGGATAGGTTACTGCTGCCCAATCCCGTCATTCCCGTGAAAAACGGGGATCCAGGAGACCTTGGCTATCTTTCCTGTGCCAAGGGACGGGATTCCCGTTTCATGGAAACGATGGTAAGGGAGAGATCCCTTACCATATGAATAAGAACGATTGAGGGTAAATTTTATCTATCAATGATGAGGCAAAGCTTTTATAAATAATTCATGAAATATTAAATATTGATTTCGTCACAACATTTAATACCTTCAGTTGTTAATCTTTCTTCCCAGCAAGAACGGCAAACGCGCCATATACGTTTTTCTAATTTCACTAAAAAGAGCCGATCATTCAATTCTTTATTTTTCTTATCTCTGTCAATTAAAATGAACTTTTCATTTTTTTGCTCTCTAGCTATCGCTATTTTCATCTCATCATCTAATTTTAATCCTTTTTCTTGTGAGGCTGTTGAGTTAATATAGCGTTTTATTATAACGAAATCATCATCATCAACATACCAGCCATATATTTCATTCTTGAAGCTCTCTGTACTTGGCATTGCAACATAAATACAGTGAAAATCTTGACCAATATTATGTCCTTCATTAAATTTTATGAAAATAGACTGGCTAAGCTCAACCATTGGGGGCATGCCCCCATGTTTTGCGCACTCATAATGGCCCATATTATTTTCTCCCTGACGGATAAGCTCCAATATCTCTTAGATACCGATAAAGTTCCATTGGGTCAGTCGGCACCTTGGCTCCGCCTGCATTCAGGACTTCACCTACATGCTTCTGACAATTCCTATCTTTTGGGTCATACCGCCCAACAACTTTATCTATCAGCTCTTTTTGATAAGCTTGAGCTGCCATGGCATTAGGTAAACCTACCGCAACTGATTTAGACGGTTCTATAGGAAATGATTCAGTGAGGTCCATGGGGAACTCATTTCTGATAATAGCGTATGTTCCAGGTCTTCCTGCCTGATGGGTAAAAAGTGATGTACCCTCATGCTCTGTTTCAATTCCCCAATGTCCAAGCGTGTTCACATCCCGTCTCGGCACAACGACACCAACAGGCGGTATGTATCTTGTGTCAAACCAATGAACAATTGCCCCACGCGGATCATTAACCTGGATGGCGGCATCAGATGGATCAAAGCCAAGGCCTTTCGCTATTTGGGCGCGCATTCTGGCCTGGAGAATCACCTCTTGGCTCATGTCCAAGGCAGGCTCTGGTATTGGCCGGCGGTTCGCGCCGGTCAGCACCTCACGCGCCGTCACGCCGCCGCCTGTTGGCAGCACCGCCATGCCGCCACCCAGGATGGCGTTGGCAGCCATATCCTCCGCAGGCGTGCCGCTGGCAAGACCTTGAACCACCGGCACAGCGGCGTTGATGGCGACGCGCGGCCCTGTCGTCAACGACCCCGTCGCCTTCTGGATGCCGCCCAACAGCGCCGCTTTCCCGGCTTCCCAAGCCGCGACGTCTAGCCCCTGGTCGATGTTCTGGAGACCCGCGTCCAGACCAAATGCGGTGGGCATACCCCCCGGCAGACGAGACAGCGTCAAGATCCGCGCCATATCGACCGGTGCGGCGCCCATGCCGGCGTAGGTCTTCTCAAGGAAGTTCGGGTTCTTCGGCATTGTTTCGGCAGCTTTGGCTTGCATCATCAGCGCCGCCTCATGCAGCCAATTGCGCGCTCCAGCGGAACCGTTGCCGGCGGCTTTCTCACCGCTGCCGGTGGTGTCCACCAGCCAGTCGCCGGCAGTGTTCACGCCGTCCAGCGCATTGCCGAGCCCGTGATACAGCCGCGCTCCACCGTTGTAGTAGCCAGCGAGAACGGACTGTCCGACACCTTTGAGGCTGTTGGCGATCCTCTCGGCAAATCCGGGTTCGGCTGGTCTTTGCGAACTGGAATCATCGAACGAGGCATCCGTCTGCGGCATCGAGAGAACGCCATAGCCGCGATAAGGTGCTCCGTTGTCATTGCCAAGCGTCAGGAATGGGTTGGTTTGATTTTTTATTGCAAAATATTGTTTCAATACTTCATAACCTGGAGGGTTATCTTCCTCCATTGCTTGCAACAAAAATGACGTATTCCTTTTGTTTATTCCAGGCATTTTTATTTCCTATTTTGTATATTATGATTTCTTGTATAATTTGCTCTAAACAGACTTTATTCTTGGAAGAGCTAGAACCGTGAGGTGCTCTATTTTGACGTTTCGGGTGAAGCAGGCCGAACGCCTCTTCCAGAGTCGGGGTTTTGGCTAGAAAAGCGCGACAGAGGCCAAAGTCCGGGCGCTCAGGCGAGAGCGCCCCTTCGTGAATGAGGTTTGGCAGGTGGTGAAGCGCGGCGCACTGGGCGGTGGTCGAAGGGGCGCCAGAAAGCAATGCCGAGCTTGGCGCAGATTTTCATGAGGTCGAGGAAAAGCTATTACAGCGGGTTTGGCGCCAGTGGTTCGGATGCTGGCGTGCCTGGCACGCCCCAACTTTCAACGAAGCCGCGCACGCCGGGTATGGCGAGCATGTGCGCATCCTTCACATAGACATATTGCTTGGCCCCCAGGGTATAGGCGCTGAGCGCGATTCCCTTGTCCCTGCAGCGCTTCAGCTCTTCAACGCGGATGGGGCGGTCGGCCAGCGTCATGTCCGGGTAATCGACACCGACTCCAGAGCACAGCGTGCGAAAGCCCCCCGCCGTTCCTTCAGCAACCACATGGGGCTGGGTGTCGGGCGTCGGCTCATAGGCGACGGACACCGCGTCGATCCGGGGTTGGACGGCGGTGCTGCCAACGATCCAGATCCCGCGTGCTGGTGGTGGTTCCATACGCTTGGGCGGTGGTCGCTGTGCGGTTTGTGACAGCCCCCCGAATCCGGGCGCCTGACAACCGGAGAGCGCCGCCATTACCCCGATTGCCGCCAGGCCCGTTATCAAGAATCGCGTGTTAAATTTCACATCGCTCTCTCAAAATTCTGGCGCATAATGCGCTTGCCGGTATGAAAACGCCGGGGGACCGCTGGGTGATCCGACCACGAGGTTTAAGGGATGGTCGAGGGTATGTGGAGGTGGCGTTGATCTGAATCTGGAGCAATGCCCTATTCTGATCTAACCTGATTGCATCGATTTCGTGTCAAAACAGCCAAGCAAGGGAGTTAGTCCCATGAACAAGGAATCGCATATCGCAGTGCTGCGCCAGCGGCATTCGGAGCTGGATGAGCGGATTCGGACGGAAGAAGCGCACCATACCTATGATTCCGTCGCCGTTGCTCGCTTGAAGACGGAAAAGCTGCATCTTAAGGAAGAAATCGACCGTCTTTGCCAGTGATCTTTGGCGATGATGGGCGGCGCCGTGCAGCGCCGCCCTTTGGATCGGAAAGTGGCTTCGGTCGTGCAGAAGAGGCGCGACAGGGGAGCGGGTAGGGCTTATTGTTTCCTGCGCCACCGTTCGGTAACGCGCTGACCGGCAACGCGCCGGGGCCGAAGCTTGGGCGTTGGATGCCCGGGCGTTCGATGCGGGCGCGGCAAACCATCTGTTTATAGACAATTTTCAAGGTACAGGACGCTACGATGCGCGACCAATCGCTTTCTCTCACCGAAGCCATCAAGTGGTTGGGTTGCAGCACCGAGGAGATCGGCGACTATCTCGCCAATGGCCTGCTGAAGACCTTCCAGGGCGGCGATGCGGCGGATCCACAATTATCACTGAATTCGGTGGTTATTCTGGCGGAGAGCCTTCCTGTGGAACGGGGCATCTTCCGGGTGCGGGATTCGCTGCCCTCCGATTCGACAGCGTCGCGTTCGACGGTCCCCAGCTATCCCGGTCCCAACAGCTTCAGCAAGCCGCGGTCCACACCGATCGTTGAGCGCCGCCCTTTGCGCACATTTCCCCGCAGCGAATAAGCCGCGTCGGGTTTCAAAAACACGGTCTTTCATCCACATACCCCCCTGCACGCCTGTGCAGGGGGGTATGCTTCGATCAGCGTCGGATTTGAGGAGGGATTTGCGGCGTCGGCAGATCCTCTTCCAGGATCACGACGTGCAGAGCGTAGGAAACCTCATCGTCCTCCACGTCACGGTGCAACGTGCCGACGAATTCTCCGGCGACGGTCACTTCGGCGGATTGACCGGCCTTCTGCGGTGTCTCAACAGAGATCTTATCGTTGCCGAAGGTCCGGCGCAGGTACATCTGCACGCGGGCGATCTCGGTGTCCGAGATTTTAGCAGTCGGGGTCGGTTTGCTGGGCGGCATGGTCGGTTCCGCAATGTTGTTTCGCTCGCGGGACAATAGTGCTTGGCGGCGATATGGGAAGAGGGATGTGTGTGGAACAGCCCTGCCTCTCTATTTCTCACGAAACTTCCCACCAGCAGAGCCTGTTGTTGTTCAGTGACGGCTTTCCAGCACAAGCTTTGGAGGACAAGGGATGGATCGCGATCGCGTCGAAGGCTCCAGCCGGAAGCTGGAAGGGGATGTGAAGGAAACCGCAGGGCGCGTCACGGGTGACCAGAAGCTTCAAGCCGAAGGCGCTATGGATAAAATAAAAGGCAAGATCCAGAACGCTATAGGCAGTGTTAAAGACGCTCTGCGCGGCAATAAATAAATTTTTTACATATCGATGGGAGTATAGGGGCGGCCAAAAGGCCGCCCTTCTTTTTTATGGCGCAGGTCAGGCTTCGGGGTCGTGAAAAAGAAAGGGCTTTCCATAAAAGATGTTGAATACAAGGCATGATAAAAGCATTCATTGTTCCTGTATGATCAAGACACCTCATCCCTATTAGGTAGACATGCCGCAATTGCCTCGTCGACTGACCTTCGCCATCGTCGCTGTTCTTGCCCTTGCGTGCGGCTGGGTTTTGTACGCCGCTTGGAATGACTACGCGCTGCACGCCGACCAGAAAACCGCCAGCTACAGCGAATTCGTCGATATGGTGGCGCGTGGCGCCGTTTCTTCGGTCACCTTGGGCGCCGACACGGCGCAGGCGACCACGACCGAGGGCAAGCAGTACCGTATCGTCGTTCCGGTCACCAACGAGTTGCTGAGTGAGCTGCGCGACCACAAGATCGCCATTTCCTTCGTCGAGGGGCCGGAAGGGCTGATGCCGAAAACCATGACGGTGCTGGATAAGCTGGCGCCGCTGCTGATTATCGGTCTTCTGCTCGCCGGTCTTGCCCTTGGCGGTGGGCGGTATTTTGGCAAGGGCCGCGCCACCCGCCTGCAAGTGGAGGATTCCAGCGTCGGCTTCGACGATGTCGCCGGCGTCGATGAGGCAAAGGAAGAGCTCTGCGAGACGGTGGCGTTCCTCAAGGACCCCGGCCATTTCGCCATGGCCGGGGCCCGCGTGCCCAAGGGGCTGTTGCTGGTCGGCCCACCGGGCACCGGCAAGACCATGCTGGCCAAGGCGGTGGCGGGGGAGGCGGGGGTGCCGTTCTTCGCGGCGTCCGGCTCTGATTTCGTCGAGATGTTCGTTGGTCTGGGCGCGGCGCGCGTTCGCACGCTCTTCAAGCAGGCGCGGGCCAGCGCGCCCTGCATCCTGTTCATCGATGAGATCGACGCGCTGGGCGGCAAGCGTGGCGAAGTCAATTCCCACTCCGAGCGCGAGCAGACGCTGAACCAGCTCCTGGTTGAGATGGACGGGGTGATTGAAGGCGGCGACGTGGTTGTCATCGCCGCCACCAACCGGGTAGAGATGCTGGATCCCGCTCTGCTGCGTCCTGGCCGCTTCGACCGTCACGTTCACGTCAATCCGCCGGATGTCGCCGGTCGCACCGCCATCCTCGGCGTGCACACTGGCCGTTGCAGGCTGGCGGACGATGTGTGCTTGAAGACCGTGGCGCGCGGTACGCCGGGCTTTTCCGGTGCGGAACTTGCCAATTTGATCAATGAAGCGGCGTTGTCAGCGGCGCGGCAGGGGCGGGTGATCGTCCATATGGCGGATTTCGAATACGCCAAGGACCGGGTGCTGATGGGCAGCGAGCGGCGCTCGCTGGCGCTTTCCGATCAGGAGCGTCACCTGACGGCGGTGCACGAAGCCGGTCATGCCCTGGTGTCCATCAAGATTCCCGAAGCGGACCCGATCCATAAGGCGACGATCATTCCGCGTGGTCGCGCCCTGGGCATGGTCGTCCGCTTGCCCGAGGGAGACCGGGTCTCGCTGTCACGCGCCAAGCTGCGGGCCGATATCGCCGTCGCCATGGCCGGTCGCGCCGCTGAAGAACTGGTGTTCGGTCGCGACGCGGTGACCACCGGCGCTGAGGCCGATTTCCGCGCCGCCACCGATATCGCCCGCCGGATGGTGACCGCCTGGGGCATGAGCGAGACGGTCGGCTTCGTCGCCCACACCCGCACCGAGCCGGGAAACCCCGTCTCCGAGCGCATGGCTTGGCAGATCGACGAAGAGGTGCGCCGCATCACCAACGAGGGCATGGAGTGGGCCCGGCGCTTGCTCACCAGCAACCACGCGGCGCTGGACGCCATCGCCAAGGCGTTGCTGGAACAGGAAACGCTGACCGGCCAGGAGATCGTCGCCATGGCCGAGAGCGTCGCGCTGGAGGTTGAAGCGGCCTGATCCGCGCTTCCGGTTCAATTCTTCCGGCTCTATTACTCCGGCAGCGGGATGAACTCCGTCTCGCCGGGGACGGCGGTGAAGCGTCCGGCTTGCCAGTCGGCCTTGGCCGCCTCGATGCGCTCCTTGGAGCTGGAGACGAAATTCCACCAGATGTGCCGTGGCCCGTCCATCGGCTCGCCGCCCAGCAGAAGAACCCGGGCGGCGGTTTCGGCCTGCGCCGTGATGGCGTCGCCGGGGCGCAGCACCAGCAGTTGTCCGGCGTCGAACGGGTCACCGTTCACGGTGATCGCGCCTTGCGCGACATACAGCGCCCGTTCGGCGTGCTCGACCGGAATGGGCAGGCGGGCTTTGGCGTCCAGCGTCGCATCCACGTACAGCATCGGGCTGAAGCCCTGCACGGGGGAGCGTTCGCCATACGCCTGTCCGGCGACCACCCGCACCCGCTTGCCCTCGCCCTCGATGATGGGAAGGGTCTGCGCCGGGTGGTGGGTGAAGGCGGGGGCTGTCTCTTCAGCCTGCTTGGGCAGGGCGATCCAGGATTGGATGCCAAACACCCGTTGCCCGGTGCGGCGGGTTTCGTCACCGCTGCGCTCGGAATGCGCGATGCCCCGACCGGCGGTCATCCAGTTCACCGCCCCTGGGCGGATCGCCTGCACCGAGCCCAGGCTGTCGCGGTGCAGAATCTCACCGTCGAAAAGATAGGTGACGGTGGCGAGCCCGATGTGGGGATGCGGGCGCACGTCAATTCCCTGGCCGGGCTTCAACAGCCCTGGCCCCATCTGATCCCAGAAGATGAAGGGGCCGACCATACGCCGCTGCGCTGACGGCAGCGCCCGCCGCACCTCGAATCCACCGATGTCGTGCGAGCGCGGCACGATCGCCGTCTCCAGCCAATCATGCGGTCCTTGCATGGCATGCGGTCCTTGCATGGCGATCTCCTTCATCGTTCAGGCCTTTTGTCGTTCGGGGCGATCCGCCTCGAACAGGGACTGCAACTCGCGGGCGGCGTCGTGCGCGCTCTGGATCAGTTGCTGTTCATCATGGTGCACGGCGTGCTGCGCGACCAGCGTGCGCTGGTCGTGGGTATGAAAGGTCTCGATGGTGTGGCGGGCTTCCTCGGCGTTCATGCCCATGGCGGTCAGCACCTGTTCGGTCAGGTGCAGGCTGGAGTGGAAGGTCTCGCGCACGATGATTCGCACGCCACGGTCCATCAGCAGATGCGCGTGACGCCGGTTGCGGGCCCGTGCGGCGATGGCCAGATGCGGGAACACGCGTTGCGCCATGTCCACCACCGTCAGGGATTCGGTCATGTCGGTCAGCGCCACCACCAGGATTTTGGCGGTCTCCGCCCCGGCGGCGCGCAGCAACTCGGGCCGCGTCGGGTCGCCGTAGAACACTTTGTTGCCGAAGCGGCGGACGAAATCCACCTGATCGGCGCTTTTTTCCAGCGCGGTGTAAGGGATGCCGCGCAGCCGCAGCACCCGCCCGACGATCTGCCCGACCCGACCGAAGCCGCAGATGATCACCGGCGGATTGTCTTCCTGCGCGCTGGGGGTGATGGCGTCGAAGGGGCGTACAGGCTTGCCGGCCAGACGAGGGACAATCCAACGCTCGGCGGCGGCGAACAAGAACGGTGTGGCGATCATCGACAGCGTCACCACCAGCATGGCGGTGTTGGCGTTCCCTTGCGTCATCACCCCGCCGGCGGTGGCTTGCGCGAAGAGCACAAAGCCGAACTCGCCGCCTTGGGCCAGCACCGCGGCCATCCGTATGCCGCCGCGCGGCGTGTTGCCGACCATGCGCGCCAGCCCCAGCACCACCGCCGCCTTGACGGCGATGAGGCCGAGCGTCAGCAGCAACATGGTGACCGGCGCGGCCTTCAAGCCGGCCACATCGGCTGACACCCCCACCGACACGAAGAACAGGCCAAGCAACAGCCCCTCGAACGGTTCGATATCCGCCTTCACCTCGTGCCGGTATTCGGAATCGGACAGCAGCACCCCGGCCATGAAGGCCCCCAGCGACATGGACAGCCCCGCCGCCTCGACGAGGGCGGCGGTGCCCAGGACGATCAGCAACGCGGTGGCGGTGAAGATCTCCGGCGTTTTGGCGGAATCGACCAACCGAAACACCGGTCGCACCAGCCAGCGTCCGCCAACCAGCACCACCAGGATGGCGCTTGCCCCCTTGGCGACCGCGATCCAGGCATCCGTGCTGTTGGTTGGCGTCGCGCCGCCGCCATCGCCCAGCAGCGGCAACAGCGCCACCAGCGGAATCACCGCCAGATCCTGGAACAGCAGGATGGAAAAGGCGTTGCGCCCGGCGTGCGTTGACAAGAGGTCGCGTTCAGCCAGCAGTGGCAGGACAATGGCGGTGGATGACAGCGCCAGCCCGGCCCCTACCGCTACGCTGGTGTGAAGCGGCGCTCCCAACGCCAGCGCCCCTCCGCCCAGCGCCGTGGCGGTCAGCAGCATCTGGGCGCCCCCCAGCCCGAACACCGCCTTGCGCATCACCCACAGGCGTTGCGGTCGCAGCTCCAGCCCAATGAGGAACAGCAGCATGACCACGCCCAATTCAGAGACATGCGCGATGGCCTCCACATCGACAATCAAGCCAAGACCGCTTGGCCCGATCGCCAATCCAGCGGCCAGATAGCCTAATGGACTGCCAAAGCCCATCCGTTTCGCCAACGGCACCGCCAGGACAGCGGCGACAAGCAACACGATGGCGGTGTGGACGAGCGGCATGCGCGGGGCTCCTTACCCTTCCCGTTCCCTATGCGGGGAGAGGGGATAAGATGCCATAGGATCGCCGTGGCCTGAGCGTGGAATTGTGGATGCCCTGAAGGCCCCCTTCAGTGCGAGCAGCCGCAACCGCCCCCGCAGCTTTGGCCTTCGTGGACTTTCACGTGAATTTCGCCGCAGGCGTAGGTCAGGATCAGCTCGAGCGGCAGGCCGGTGGCTTGGGCGATAGCGCCCAGGCTGGCGTCGCCCGGTATGCCGCCATCCGGGGCGAACGCCGGGTGCAACTGCGCCAGACGGGCGGCGTCCTGCGCGTTTACCTTATCCAGACGGGTGGTTGCGTCATACGCGATGGTCATGGGTCATCCTTAGCTGAACGGGCAGGAGAGTTTCTTGCACCGATCGCCAGACCCACAGCATTGATTCGTATCAAATTCATACCGCCATTCCCCCGGAACGATAGGGAGAATGGCGCGAGTGACGGGACTCGAACCCGCGACCTCCGGCGTGACAGGCCGGCGCTCTAACCAACTGAGCTACACCCGCGCTGGCTCCGGCGGTAGGATTCGAACCTACGACCAACGGATTAACAGTCCGCTGCGCTACCGCTGCGCCACGCCGGAAGAGAGCGCGGCTTATACGGGGATACGGCGGGGTTGGCAAGGGGATTTTTGCTTTTTATAGGCGATCACGCGATCGCCTGTTCGCCCATAGCCTCCACCCACAACTCCCGGAAGCGGGGCTGGCGGTGCACCAGTTCGCGAATGCCGCCGACATCCACGATCTGCCCGTCCGCCATATAGACGATGCGGTCAAAGCGTGGCAGCAGATGCAGCCGGTGGATCGATGAGACGATGCAGGCGTCGGGGAACTCCGCCATCAGATTCCCGTAGACCTTCGCCTCGGTCGCCGGGTCGAGGCTGCTGGTCGGTTCGTCCAGCATGATCAGTGAACTGTTCTTGGCCGCCAGGATGCCGCGCGCCAGCGCCAGACGCTGTTTCTGGCCGCCGGACAAATTGCCGCCGCGTTCGACGATGGGGGTTTCCAGTCCCTTGGGCATCAGTTGAAGGATGGGCGTCAGGCAGGCCAGAACGCAGGCGCGCTGCACCTCCGCCTCGCTGTGCTCCAAGCCCATACTGATGTTGTACGCCACGCTGTTTTCAAAGATTTCCGGGTCCTGGGGAATCAGCGTGGCGATGCTGCTGAGGTCGGCCAGCTCCGGCGCCGGGAGGCTGTCCACATCGAAATGGACGCGGTCGGCGCCGTACAGCCCATCCAGGACACGCATCAGTGAGCTTTTGCCGGAGCCGCTCTCGCCGACCAGCGCCACCCGTTCGCCACGGCGCAGCGACAAGGTCACGTCGTCCAACGTCGGCGCCGTCGTGCGGCGATTCGGATGATGGAAGGTCAGGCCGGACAGCCGGATCTCACGCCACTCCGCCGGAATCAGCCCACCGCCGCCGCGACGCTCGGCGGCGGCGAAGATCGGGTCGGTTCCCGACAACTCGGCCCCAGAGCGAACTATCTCCTGCCATTGTGTGGCGAAAGAGCAGACGACATCGCCCATGCGCTCGGAATACTGGTACACCATGACGGCGGTGCCGACCATGATGACGCCGTTGCTGCGCCATTCCAACCAGGCGTAAAGGCCAACCAGCGTCACGCGCAACGCCTGCCCGAACAGCTCGATCGTGCACCATTTGGCCTCGTTCAGCAGGACATTGCGGCGCAACGGCGCGAACACATCGTGCAGGCGCCGCGCCAGCGCGCGCTGTGTGGCGTCCTGCAAGCGCAGGGTCAGCACGGTGGCGACGTTGCCAAGACTGTCCACCAGCTCCGCCGTGTAGCGCCGGTCCGCCCGGTTTTCGTCGTTCACGAGGCGGGCCATGGTGCGATCGAGGTGCAGCACGATGGTTCCCAGCAGGGTGTAGGCGGCGATCGCCGCCCCACCCACCGGGGCGGAGATGGCGAACAGCGCCACCAGCGGGCCGAACAGGCCGACGATGTTTTGCAGGTAAGTGTATTGATTCTGGGCGAAGTTGAAGAGCGCGGTGTTGGCTTTGCCGATGCGCTGAATGGTGTCGCCGGAGTGATGCGTCTCGTGCCAGCTCATGGGCAGTTGCATCAGCTTGCCGTAAACGGTGTTGGCGAAACGCTCACGGATGCGCAGCGCGGTAAAACGCTCAATCACCCGACCGGGGCCATGCAGCAACCAGGCCGCCACACCCGCCGCCAGGGTCAACAGCAGCGCGCGGGCCGCCGCGTTGATGTCCTGGGCGTTGGTGTTTTGCAGCGCGTTCACCGCCAGGCCAAAGAAATACGGCACCGCCATGCGCATCACCTGCGCCAGGATCAGCAGCACGAAGAATGTAGCCACCAGATGCCGGGACCCGATGGCGAACCGCCAGAGCGCGCCGTAAAGCGTCAGGATACCGCTGCGGGAAGGACCGTCCATTGCCGTGATGCTCTATGGGAGGAGGGGTTAACGCCGACCGGCTCTAGTGCTCTGTCAGCTGTGATTTGTGGAGCGCGGAAGCGCGACTGGGCCGTTGAGGCCCCGCGGGCTCGTGCCCGCGGAGGCAAGGGGCTACACCTCTCGCATATTGCTTTGCAATATGCTGTCGGTGGGATGCGCCCGCCCGCCGAGGGAAAAGAAAAGAGCTCGTACTCTGTCAGTTGTGATCTTTAGATCACAACTGACAGAGTACTAGCCGGTAAGAGCGGTTGTCGGCTATGGCTGCGCTATGGAGCGAAGAAAG